>NZ_JBIRRV010000006.1:118355-184223 GCF_044333925.1 Streptomyces sp. NPDC020898 | reverse complement strand
CGGGCGGGTTCGGCGGGTTCGGCGGGTTCGGCGGGTTCGGCGGGTTCGGCGGGTTCGGCGGGTTCGGCGGGTTCGGCGGGTTCGGCGGGTTCGGCGGCGGTCGAGTCGTACGGCATCGCGCTGCCCGAAGGTGCCGGGTGTACCGCCGAGTTCCGTCCGGTGCGGGAGCAGGGCGGTGGTCGGGTGCTCGGGATCGTCGCCGTGCTGGAGCCCGTCGCGGAGGGTGCGGCGGTACGGTCGGTGCCGCGGCCGGCGGCGGGGCGGCTGGCCGGGAGTTCGGTGCCGTGGCGGCATACGGTGGGCCGGGCGGTCGAGTTGGCGTGCGGCGGCGAACCGCTGCTGCTGACCGGGGAGCGCGGGTCCGGCAAGACAGCGCTGGCCCGCGAACTGCTGGGCGGCGCCGATCCGTTGGTCCTGGACGCCGCCGAGGCACCCGAACTCGGCCCGGGAATCGACGAGTTGATGAGCGGGCGCCCGCTCCTCCTCCGGCACGCCGAGCGGCTCGCCCAGTCGGATGTCGCCGCGCTGAACGGCCTCCTCGACGAGCGTCCGGACGTCCGCCTGCTGGCCACGTACACACCCGGCACTCCCCCGGGCCCCTGTCTTCAGCGGCTCCTGGACACCCTGGCCGCCCGCTCGGTCACCCTGCCCGCACTGCGTGAACGCCCCGAGGACATCCGGGAGTTGCTCCCGGCCCTGACGCCGAGGCCGGCCGGCGGCAGACCGCCGCTCACCTGGACGCTGGACGCGCTGCGGGCGCTGGAGCAGTATCCGTGGCCCGGCAACCTCACCGAACTCGCCCATCTGGTGCGGACGTTGGCGGAGAACCGGCGGGCGGCGGGGCCGGTCCGGCGGGCCGAACTCCCGGACCCGGTAAGGGAGGAGCCCGCCGCACGGCCGCTCAGCCCGATGGAGCATGCCGAGCGCACCGCGATCCTGGAGGCGCTGCGCAGCAACGGCGGCAACAAGGCCCGTACGGCGGCGGCGCTGGGCATCGCCCGCGCGACGCTGTACCGGAAGCTGCGGGAGTACCGCGCCTGAGGCCGCCGCTTCAGGAGTCGGTTCGCGGCGGCTCGGCCGTCGTTCCCCGGATCTCCAGCGTGGGGGCGGCGAGGTGCACACTGCCTGGCGCCCGGGGCGGGTCGAGTCGGTCGAGGAGGCAGCGGGCGGCGCGGCGGCCGACCTCGTGGCTGGCGTTGTCCACGGTGGTCAGCCAGACGTGGCGCAGCCGGGAGATGTTCGTGTTGTCGTAGCCGACGACGGACAGATCACGGGGGACGCTCAGTCCCAGCTCCTCGGCGGCGGAGAGGACGCCGACACAGGCCATGTCGTTGACGGCGAAGACGGCGGTGGGCCGGTCGACGGGGCCGCCGAGCAGCCGGACCGTACTGCGGTAGCCGCCCTCCTCCGTCATGTCGCCGGCCTCGACGAGCGCGCCCTGCGCGAGACCGTGCGTGCGCATGGTCGCCTCGAAGCCGCGCCGGCGCAGTTCACCGACGGCGCCGTACCCGGCGATGTGGGCGATCCGGCGGTGGCCGAGCCCGATGAGGTACTCGGTGGCGATCCTGGCGCCGTGCTCGTCGTCGTTGGCGACCACGTCGACGCCGGGCAGCGCGGGCTCGCGGGCGCCCGCGACGACGACCGGGATGCGCTCGGCGAGGGTGCCGAGGACCGTCGGGTCGGGCAGGGTGCCGACCACGACCAGGCCGTCGACGCCCAGGTCGCGGAAGGGGCCGGTGAGGTCCTGGCCGCTGCGGCGGTTGAGGCGGGCGTCGGCGAGCAGCATGTGCAGGCCGTTGTCGTGGAGGAGGGAGTTGAGCCCGTCGAGCAGGTCGACGAACCAGGGGTTGCGCAAGTCGTTGAGGAGGACGCCGACGGTCCGGGTGCGCTGTTCGCTGAGGCTGCGCGCGGCGGCGTTCGGCCGGTAGCCGAGCTCTCGTACGGCCAGCAGGACGGCCTCCCGTTTCTCGGGCCGCACCTGCTCGGAGCCGCGCAGCACGAGCGAGACCAGGGACTTCGACACACCGGCTCGCTCGGCGACGTCACGGATGGTCGGTGGTCTCATGTATTGGACCGTTCCACAGCCCAGCGTCCCCTGTCAAAGGAGGGAATGGCTTGACAGCACAGGCAGCGGACACCGAGAGTGAGAGGGAAACTGTTCTGGACCGGTCCAAAGAGGGGCTGTCATGGTAAGTACGCTCGGTGTCGCCGTCGTGGGGTTCGGCTGGATGGGACGGGTGCACACCCAGGCGTACGTCCGCCTGCCGCACCACTTCCCCCAGCTGGGGCTGCGGCCCGAACTGGTCATGGTCGCCGAGGAGGTGCCGGGCCGGGCCGAGGAGGCCGCCGAGCAGTTCGGGTTCGCCTCGACGACCCGTGACTGGCGTGACATCGCCAAGGATCCGCGAGTGCAGGCGGTGAGCATCACCGCGCCGAACTTCCTGCACCGCGAGATCGGCGTCGCGATGGCCGAGGCGGGCAAGCACATCTGGATCGAGAAGCCGGTGGGCCTGTCGACGGCCGACGCGGGCGCGGTCGCCGACGCGGTCGCCCAGGCCGGTGTCCAGGGCACGGTCGGCTTCAACTACCGCAACGCGCCCGCCGTGGAGCGGGCCCGGCAGCTCATCGCGTCCGGCGACATCGGCACGGTCACGCATGTCCGCGTCCGCCTCTTCAGCGACTACGCGGCCCATCCGGACGGCGCGCTGACCTGGCGGTACGAGCGGGAGCGCGGCGGCAGCGGAGTGCTGGGCGACCTCGCCTCGCACGGCGTGGACCTGGCGCGTTTCCTGCTGGGCGACATCGCCGCGCTCACCGCCGACACGGCGGTCTTCGTCCCCGAGCGGGCTCGCCCGACCGGCGCGACGGCCGGCCACACGCGTGCGTCGGGCGGCGAGCTGGGCCCGGTGGAGAACGAGGACTACGTGTCCTGCCTGCTGCGTTTCGCCTCCGGCGCCCGGGGTGTCCTGGAGGCGTGCCGGGTCTCGGTCGGCGAGCAGAACAACTACGGCTTCGAGGTGCACGGCACGAAGGGCGCCGTCTTCTGGGACTTCCGCCGCATGAACGAGCTGGGCGTGTCCACCGGGTCCTCGTACCAGGACCAGGCCGTCAGCACGGTGTACGTCGGGCCGGGCGACGGCGAGTTCGGCGCGTTCCAGCCGGGGGCGGCGAACGCCATGGGCTACGACGACCTGAAGGTCATCGAGGCCCACCGTTTTGTGCGCTCGGTGGCTGAAGGGACCCCGTACGGGGCCACATTGACGGACGCGGTGCGGAGCGCTGCCGCGCTGGATGCGATGAGCCGGTCTGTGGAGTCGGGGGCGTGGGTGAAGGTGTGACGCGTCGGGGGGGCAGCGTCTTCTTCGCCCCCGCCGCCCCTACCCGTCCCATCCCTGGGGGCTGCGCCCCCAGACCCCCACTGTCGGCCCTGAACGGGCCTTGTCCTCAAACGCCGGACGGGCTGACATACCCAGCCCGTCCGGCGTTTGAGGACGAGCGCGTTCAGCGCGAACGGGGGTTCGGGGGCGGAGCCCCCGAGGATGGGAACGGGTAAGGGCGGCGGGGGCGAAAACACAGTTCACCGCGGCGCCATGTTGTACGGCGTCAGTACCTGGATCGCCGACGGCAGCATCGGCCCCGCCGGCGGAAGGGCGCCGTGGGCGCGCATCACCGTGCGGCAGGCCTCGTGCATGTCCTGGCGGAAGTCTTGGTGGAGCACGCACGACAGGCGGTGCTCACGCAGCAGCCGGGTGTTGTCGTGGTCGAGGTCGTGGGCGACGAACACCGCGCACTCCCGGCCCAGGTCCTCGAAAGCCCGCAGCGTCGCGTTGTTGCCGCCGCCGATCGAATAGACCGCCCGGATGTCGGGGTCGCGCTTCAGGGCGTCCCGGACCAGGTCGTACTGGGTGGCGTCCAGCCCCTGCCCCTCGGTGATCTCGACGAGGGCTCGCTCGGGGTGCCGGGCCCGCATCACGCCCCGGAAACCCATCTCACGCTCCTCCTCGTTGCGGAAGAAGCCGCTGCTGAGGCTGGTGAGAACGTTGCCGGGGCGCTCGCCGAGCCACTGGCCCATGAGATACGCGGCGGTGGCGCCGGCGGCCCGGTCGTCGATGCCGACGTAGGCGAGGCGGGCGCTGGAGGGCAGGTCGGTCACCAGAGTGACGACCGGGATGCCGACGGCCACCAGCCGGGCGACGGCGGCGGTGATCTCGGGCACGTCCGGTGCCTTGAGGATGACGCCCTGCGAGCCGCGCCGCGCGATGCGGTCGAGGGTCGCCGCCAGTTCCACCACCGGGCCGGTCTCGCGGAAGTGAAAGCGCGAGCGCACGACAGCAGGATGCAGGGCGGGCAGCTCGGCCTCCAGGGCGGCCCGGACGGCGACGGTGAAGCGCTCGGGCGCCTGAGCCACCACGTCGATCATGAACGTACGGCCGACCAGCCGGACCTGGGTGCGCTGCCGGTCCAGGTCCGCGATGGCCTGCCGTACCTCCCGCTGGGTGCTCTCGCGCACACCGCCCCGGCCGTTCAGGACGCGGTCGACGGTGGCCTCGCTGAGGCCCGCCTGACGTGCGATCTCCCGGATCGGATAGGGGTGGCCCATGGGAGGGTTCCTCGGCTTCCGGTTGAGGGGTTTTTGATGGTCGTCTGCTGGTTGTTTGACGAGTTTGTCATGACAACAATGACAGCAGCAGGTAGCCGTTGATAACCGAGAGAAGGACGACGATGTCCCTCACCGCCGCACAACGCCGCGCGTGGCTGTCCGAGCAGGACTGCGATCTCGACGCGTTCCGCGCAGAGGTCGAGCGGACGACCGACGCCGCCGACTACCCGTACGCGACCGGTGTCCGGCAGAACGTGCTCGTCTACGACAGTGAGCGGCTGCGCACCGCCGTCACCACGCCCGACGGGCGCCGGGAGGTCCTGGCGGAGCTGGTCCGGGCGTTCACCGACGGACCCGGCATCGTGGTTCTCCAGCGGGCCTTCGCCGACCTGTCGGTCGTGGACCGGGCCACCGCCGCCTTCGAGGCGCTCATCGCCGACCAGCGTGCGTCCGGGACCGTCGCGGGCGACCACTTCGCCAAGCCGGGTGCCAACGACCGGGTGTGGAACGCCCTGGAGAAGACGGCCCTGCGCGCGCCGGAGGCGTTCGCCGACTACTACGCCAACGACATCGTCGCCCTCGTCGCGACCGCGTGGCTCGGCCCCGGCTACCAGGTCACCTCGCAGCTCAACGTGGTCCACCCCGGCGGCGCCGCGCAGAGCCCGCACCGCGACTACCACCTCGGCTTCCTGTCCAACGAGACGGCCGCCGCCTATCCGGCGCACGTCCACCGGCTGTCCCCCGCGCTGACGCTCCAGGGCGCCGTCGCCCACTGCGACATGCCCGTCGAGTCCGGACCGACGCTGTACCTGCCGTACTCGCAGTCGTACGAGCCGGGCTATCTGGCCTGGCGGCTCCCGGAGTTCCGGGCGTACTTCGACGCCCACCACGTGCAGCTGCCGCTGGCCAAGGGCGACGCGGCGTTCTTCAACCCGGCGCTCTTCCACGCGGCCGGCACGAACCGCTCCGCGGACATCCGCCGGATGGCGAACCTCCTCCAGGTGTCCTCCGCCTTCGGCCGGGCCATGGAGAGCGTGGACCGGGAGGCGATGGTGAACGCGCTCTACCCGGTGCTCCTCGCGCGCAAGGCCGAAGGCGCGGGCGATGCCTGGCTGGAGGCGGTCGTCGCGGCCTCGGCCGAGGGCTACCCCTTTCCCACCAACCTCGACCGGGACCCGCCGGTCGACGGTCTGGCCCCGCCCTCGCAGGCGGACCTCGTACGGCAGGCGCTGCGCGAGGAGTGGACCTCCGAGGCGCTCCGCGAGGCACTGCGGGCCGGCGCCGAACGACGTGAGAGCTGAGGAACAGAAACACATGGGACTTCTCCAGGACAAGGTCGTCCTCGTCAACGGCGGCAGTCAGGGCGTCGGGGCGGCCATCGCCCGGGCGGCCGTCCGCGAGGGTGCCGTCGTCGCGGTCACCGGGCGGCGCCCGGAACCGGGCGAGGCGCTGGTCGCGGAGCTGACGGCGGCGGGCGGCAAGGCCATGTACGTCCGCGCGGACCTCTCCGACGCCGAGCAGGCGAAGTCGTCCGTGGCCGAGGTGGTCGGGGCCCACGGCCGGATCGACTGCCTGGTCAACTCGGCGGGCCTGACCACGCGCGGCACGCTGCTCGACACCACGCCCGAGCTGTTCGACGCGCACATCGCGATCAACCTCAAGGGCCCGTTCTTCGCCATGCAGGCGGCGGTCGCGGACATGGTGGCGCGCAAGGCGCCCGGCACGGTCGTCAACATCATCACGTCCTCGGCACACGGCGGCCAGTCCTTCCTGGCCCCGTACGTCGCCGCGAAGGCCGGTCTCATCGGCCTGACCCGCAACGCGGCGCACGCGCACCGCTGGGACCGGGTCCGGATCAACGGCCTGAACATCGGCTGGACCGCGACCGAGGGCGAGGACGCCACCCAGCGGGCCTTCCACGGAGCGGGCGACGACTGGCTCGACCAGGCCGCCGAACGGCTGCCCATGGGCAAGCTCGGCCAGCCGGACGAGATCGCCGACTTCGTCGTCCTCCTGCTGTCGGACCGGTCGGGCGTGGTCACCGGTTCGGTGATCGACTGGGACCAGAACGTCCTGGGCGGCCTGGACTGACCACAGTCCCCACCTGTTTGTCCCCTGCTTCTCCCCTGCAAGACACTCGCACCGCACCCGCACCACACCAAGGAGCACCACAGCCCATGCGTATCGGAATCCTCGGCCTCGGCCGCATCGGCGCATTCCACGCCGAGACCCTCTCCGGTCTCGACGCCGTCGACTCCCTCGTCGTCAGCGACCCGTTCGCGGACGCCGCCAAGGCCGCCGCCGAGCGCTTCGGCGCCCAGGTGGCCGACTCCCCCGAGGCCCTCCTGGCCGCCGGTGTCGACGGCATCGTGATCGCCGCCGCGACCGACGCCCACCCGGCCCTGATCCTCGCCGCCGTCGAGGCGGGTGTGCCGGTGTTCTGCGAGAAGCCCGTGGCCCGCACGATGGCCGAGGGCGTCGCGGTGCTGAACGCGGTCAAGGACAGCGGCGTCGAGATCCAGATCGGCTACAACCGGCGCTTCGACGCAGGCTTCGTCGCCGCACGGGCCGCCGTGCAGAGCGGTGAGCTGGGCCCGCTGCACACCGTCCGGTCGACCACGCTGGACCCGGCGCCGCCGCCGGCCGCGTACATCGCCGCCTCCGGTGGCATCTTCCGGGACTGCTCGGTGCACGACTTCGACATCATCCGCTGGGTGACGGGCCGTGAGGTCACCGAGGTGTACGCCGTGGGTGCCAACAAGGGTGCCGACTACATCAAGGAGGCGGGTGACGCCGACACCACCGGCGCGATCCTCACCCTGGACGACGGCACGATCGCCGTGGTCTCCAACTCCCGCCACAACGCCCGTGGTTACGACGTCCGCATGGAGATCCACGGCTTCCAGGACAGCATCGCCGTGGGCCTGGAGGACAAGCTGCCGCTGCGTTCCGTGGAGCCGGGCGTGACCTTCCCGGCGGGCGTCCCGCACGACTTCTTCATGGACCGCTTCATCCCCGCCTACCGCGCCGAACTGACGGCGTTCACGGAGGTCGTCGCGGGCACCCGCACGTCCCCGTGCACGGTCGCCGAGGCGCTGGAGGCGGGCTGGATCGCGGACGCCTGCACCCTGTCGCTCCAGGAGCACCGTCCGGTGCGCATCGAGGACGTACGCACGGTCTGAGCACGTCCGCTCGAACGCCTGAACGGCCCGCGTCGTACCGCTGTCACCGGTACAGCGCGGGCCGTTCGACGAGTTCCACCTCGACGCGCCGGCCCTCGGTCCGCGCGCGTACGCCCGCCTCGCAGACCGCGGCCACCGCGTAACCGTCCCAGACACTGGGCCCGGTGACCTCGCCGCGCCGCGTGGCGTCGACCCACGCCTGGACCTCGCGGTCGTACGCGTCCTCGAACCGCTCGATGTAGTCCTGGGCGATGGCGCCGCCCCAGCGGCCGGCCGAGTTGACGACCATGCCGTGACCGTCGCCGATCCGGGCGGTTCCGCCCTCGCAGACCACCTCGGCCTGCACCTGGTACCCGAAGCCGCAGTTGACGTTGATCTCGACGTCGACGATCGCGCCGCCGTCGGTCTCCATCACGACGAACTGCGGGTCCTGAAGCCCCTCCGGCGCGTTCCGGGACGGCCTCGGACACAGCACGGTGACCGCGGTGATCTCCTGATCCAGGAGCCACCGGGTCACGTCCATCTCGTGCACCACGGAGTCGTTGATGTGCATCGCGCTGGTCCACCAGGGCGGGGAGGCCGCATTGCGATGCCGGTTGTGCAGCATGAGCGGCCGGCCCAACTGCCCTGTCCCGAGCAGCGACTTGAGCTCCAGGTACTCGGCGTCGTATCGCCGCATGAACCCGACCTGGACCAGGCGCCGTCCGAGCCGCTGCTCGGCCTCCAGTACCCGCAGCGCGGAAGCGGCGTCGGGCGTGAGCGGCTTCTCGCACAACACCGGCAGGCCGTACTCGAAGGCGGCGAGCAGGGCCGCCTCGTGAGCGGCCCCGGGCGAGGCGATGAGCACGGCGTCGACACCGGTGGATGCCATGGCGGCGACAGGGTCGCTGTACGCCGCACAGCCGTCGATGCCGGAAGCGACCAGCTCGGCACGCTCGGCGTCGATGTCCACGACAGCGACCACCCGGGCGCCACTGGTGACTTCCTCAAGACGACGAACGTGATCGGCACCCATCCGTCCGGTACCGATCACGACAACGCCGAGCACATCATGGTTCATCACAGAGAAACGGTGCCCCTTAACGACTTGGGGCGGGCGGTCCAACCTAGGGGCGCGGGGAACTGCGCGACAAGCCACACACAACCCGCACCCGACGAACCACCCGCAGACCGCCCGCTCCTATGCCCCGCAGGATTTAAGAAACTGCCGAGTCCGCACAGCAATAGGCATCGGCTTGTCCGGCTCACACGGATACATGTCCTGCTCGACAATCGCGAACAGATCCACGCCAAGGCCCTGCGCAGCAGTAAGCACAGGCCCCAACTCCGGTACCCCGGACGGAGGTTCACACATGACCCCCCGCTGAACGGCCGGCCCGAAGGGCACCTCGTTCTTCACCACGTCGGCCAGGATCGCCGGATCCACCTGCTTGAGGTGGAGATACCCGATCCGCTCACCGTACGTCTCGATCAGCTTGACGCTGTCGCCCCCGCAATAGGCGTAATGCCCAGTGTCGAGGCACAGGTTGACCACATCGGAGTCCGTGGCGTCGAGGAACCGCTCCACGTGCGTCTCGGTGTCGATGTGGGTGTCCGCGTGCGGATGGACGACGATGTCGAGGCCGTACGTCTCCTTCACCTCGCGCCCGAGCCGTTCCATGCCCCGGGCCAGGTGGCCCCACTGCTCGGCGGTCAGCTCCGGCGGCTCCAGGATCTCGGCGGTCTTGTCGTCCCGCCAGAACGAGGGGATGACGACCAGGTGCTTCGCGTCCATCGCCTGGGTGAGCGCGGCGACCTGGCTGACGTGCTCCCAGGTCGACTCCCACTCGGACGGACCCCGGTGCAGGCCGGTGAAGACGGTACCGGCCGACACCTTCAGGTCACGCTTGACGATCTCGTCCGTCAGACGGGCCGGGTCGGTCGGCAGATAGCCGTACGGGCCCAGCTCGATCCAGCGGTAGCCGGCTTCGGAGACCTCGTCCAGGAAGCGTTCCCACGGCACCTGTACCGGGTCGTCGGGGAACCAGACACCCCAGGAGTCCGGCGCCGAGCCGACCCGGATGCGGTCGAGCGGCGTCGTCATGATGCCGTCTTCCCTTCCGGGGAGGAAGCGACGGGTGCCTGGAGGTCTTCGGCTTCGGGGAGTTTCTCGACGTCGACGCCGCTGACCTGGGCCAACTCGTGCTTGAGGGCGGCGAGTTCGGCGCCGCCGGCCATGTGGTTGGTGAGCTCTTCGAGGCTGACCTCGCTGCGGGCGGCGCTCAGTTCCATGGTGCCCAGGCGCAGGACGCTGAAGTGGTCGCCGACCATGTAGGCGTGGTGCGGGTTGTGGGTGATGAAGATGACCCCGAGGCCCTTGTCCCGCGCGGCGGCGATGTACTTCAGCACCACACCCGACTGCTTGACACCCAGCGCGGCGGTCGGCTCGTCCAGGATCAGAACCCGGGCGCCGAAGTAGACGGCGCGGGCGATGGCCACGGACTGGCGCTGGCCGCCGGAGAGGGTGCCGATGGGCTGGTCGAGGTCGTCCAGGACGATGCCCATGTTGCGCAGTTCCGCGTCCGCGGTCTGCTTCATCTTCTCGATGTCGAGGCGGCGGACGGGCCAGGGGCCCTTGGTCATCTCGGAGCCGAGGAAGAAGTTGCGCCACACCGGCATCAGCGGGACCGTCGCCAGATCCTGGTAGACGGTGGCGATCCCGGCGTCCAGCGCCTCACGGGGGGTGGCGAAGTGGACGGGGTTGCCGTCGATGAGGAGTTCGCCCTCGGTGTGCTGGTGCAGCCCGGAGATGATTTTGATCAGGGTGGACTTGCCGGCGCCGTTGTCGCCCAGGACGCAGGTGACCTGGCCGGAGCGGACGGTGAGGTTCACCCCGTGCAGGGCACGGACGTTGCCGTATGCCTTGCCCGTGTTGCGCAGTTCGACGATCGGCGCGGCGTCCGCAGGCGGACTCTCTTGGGTGAGGGTGCCGTTGGGGGAGGTGGTTTCGTTGGTTGTCATCAGTTCACCTCCGGGTCGCCTGGCGGCGGACCCACAGATTGACGAGGGCGGCGACCAGGAGCATCACGCCGAGGAACGCCTTGAACCAGTCCGGGTTCCAGTTGGCGTAGACGATGCCCTGGGAGACCATGCCGAAGATGAAGGCACCGATGACCGAACCGATCGCGGAGCCGTAGCCGCCGGTCAGCAGGCAGCCGCCGATCACCGCGGCGATGATGTACAGGAACTCGCTGCCCACACCCTCGCCGGACTGCACGGTGTTGAACGAGAACAGCAGGTGCATGCCCACGAACCAGGCACACGCGCCGACGCCCATGAACAGGGCGATCTTCGTGAACTTGACCGGGACGCCGACCGCGCGGGCGCTGGCCTCGCTGCCGCCGACGGCGAAGATCCAGTTGCCGAACTTGGTGCGCAGCAGCAGCCAGGTCGCGATCGCGGCGAACACCAGCCAGTACACGATCGTGATCTTGAAGTCGACGTCACCGATGGTGAACTCGGACGCGAAGACGCTCTTGGCCTGGTCGAAGCCGTCCATGTCGGCGATCGAGTCGGAGGCGACGTTCCCGGTGAAGATCTTCGTGACGGCGAGGTTGGCGCCCTGCAGGATCAGGAACGAGCCGAGGGTGACCAGGAAGCTGGGCAGCCCGGTCTTGATGAGCAGCCAGCCGTTGAACGCACCCACAGCGAGGGAGACGAACAGGGCGACGATGACGCCGGTCCACACGTTCATCGACAGCTGGAAGCTGAGGATCGCCGCCGTGAGCGCGGAGGTGGTGACCGCGACACCGGCGGACAGGTCGAACTCGCCGCCGATCATCAGCAGAGCCACCGGCAGCGCCATGATGCCCATGACGGACGCCTGGTAGAGGACGGTGGACATCGCGCTGGTCTCGCGGAAGGCGGGAGCCGCCGCGAAGAAGAACAGGTACACGCCGATCGCGGCGATGAGGGCGCCGACCTCGGGGCGGGCCAGCAGCCTGCGCCCCAGGGACCGCTGGTTGGTGCGGCCGTCTTTCTGAGCGACCGGCGGAGCCGGCGGCGAGGAACTCGCCGCCGGTGCCGTTGTCTGACTCATCGACATCACCGAGTGCCCTTCGCGGCGAACTCGGCGATCTTCTCGACGTTGGACTTGTCGACGAACGCCGGGCCGGTCAGCACGGGCTGCTCACCGCCACCGCTGTAGTTGCCGTTGTTCTTGAAGAGCCACATCGAGTCGACGGCCAAGTAGCCCTGGAGGTAGGGCTGCTGGTCGACCGCGAACTGGATGTCGCCCTTCGTGATGGCGTCGGTCATCTCCTTGTTGAGGTCGAAGGTGGCGACCTTCGCCTTGCTGTTGGCGTCGCCCACCGACTGCACCGCGGTCAGCGCGTAGCTGGCGCCGAGCGCGACCACGTAGTCAATGGCCTTGTCCTGGTTGAGCTTCGCGGTGATCGTCGACTTCACGGACGGCATGTCGGTGCCGTTGACGTTGAGGGTCTCCAGCGTGCCGGTGAACGTCTTCTTCACACCGTCACAGCGCTGGGTGAGGCCGACGTTGCCCTGCTCCTGGACGACACAGACGGCCTTCTTGGAGCCGAGCTCGTTCAGCTTCTTGCCGAACGCCTCGCCCGCGACGGACTCGTCCTGGCCGAAGAACTGCTGGAGACCGAGGGTCTTCCAGTCGCTCAGACCGGAGTTGAGGCCGACCACCGGTATGCCGGCCGCCGTGGCCTTGGCCACGACGTCCTTCATGGCGTCCGGCTTGGCGAGGGTGATCGCGATGCCGTCGACCTTCTGGTTGATCGCGGTCTGGACGAGGTTGGCCTGGTTGCCCGCGTTCGGGTCGGCCGAGTAGATGAGCTCGATGTTGTCCTTGTCGGCGGCGGCCTGGGCGCCCTTGCGGACGATGTCCCAGAAGGTGTCGCCCGGAGCCTGGTGGGTGACCAGGGCGACCTTCATACGAGGAGTGGTGGCCTTGCCCGCCGAGGCGTCGGTGCCGCCCTCTTCGGAGTCTTTGCCACCGGAACTGCTGGAGCAGCCCGCGAGGACCAAGGCCGCTGCCGCGGCAGCGGCGACGACGGGGGCGATTCTGCGGGAGCGAGAAGAGCGGTCCATCTTTTCCTGCACCTCACTGTGCGACCGGGGAGAGGGTGGGGATCGTAGCGATCCCGGGCCCGGGTCCCGGAGGTCCGGGCCGTGTGCCGCGAACACGGCGATCGTGCTGGGACCGAATCCAAATCCTTGGACAGTCCGCTGTCAATACTTTGTTAAGACATTATTTCACTAGCAGGTCAGAATGTAAGAACATACTCTTGACAGCGTCACCCTTCGAGTCCTACACCTGGGAGACGACAGGCCCCTCGGGACCCGCATCCTCCGCAGCTCGAAGGAGCATCGCATGACCGAGTCAGCCCCGCCCTTCGACCTGGTCACCATGGGCCGCATCGGAGTTGATCTCTATCCGCTGCAGTCCGGTGTATCGCTGACCCTAGTGCAGACGTTCGGAAAATTTCTCGGTGGGTCGGCTGCCAACGTCGCGGTCGCGGCAGCCCGTTTGGGCCGTTCCTCGGCCGTGGTCACCCGTACCGGCGCGGACCCCTTCGGCGACTATCTCCACCAGGCGCTCGAGGAGTTCGGCGTCGACGACCGCTGGGTGACGCCGGTCGAGGGTCTGCCCACCCCGGTCACGTTCTGCGAGCTCTTCCCGCCGGACGATTTCCCGCTGTACTTCTACCGCCAGCCGACAGCCCCTGACCTGCAGATACGCACCGACGAGCTGGATTTCTTCGGCATCCGCGCCGCCCGCGTCTTCTGGATCACCGGCACCGGTCTGAGCGAGGAACCGAGCCGCTCGGCCACCCTCGCCGCCCTCAAGGCCCGCGACCGGTCGGGCATCACCGTGTTCGACTTGGACTGGCGGCCCATGTTTTGGAAAAACCCGGCGGAGGCCCGCCCGTACTACGCCGAGGCCCTGCGCCACGCGACCGTGGCGGTGGGCAACCTGGACGAGTGCGAGATCGCCACCGGCGTACGCGAGCCGCGTGCCTGCGCCGAGGCGCTGCTGGCGGCCGGGGTCGAGCTGGCCGTCGTCAAGCAGGGCCCGAAGGGCGTGCTGGCGGTCCACCGCGACGGCACCACCACCGAGGTCCCGCCCGTGCCCGTCGAGGTGGTCAACGGTCTGGGCGCCGGCGACGCCTTCGGCGGTTCCCTGTGCCACGGCCTACTGTCCGGCTGGGAGCTGGAGCGGACCATGCGGTACGCCAACGCGGCCGGCGCCCTCGTCGCCTCCCGTCTCGCCTGCTCGTCCGCGATGCCGACCCGGTCCGAGGTCGACGACCTCCTCGCGAGCGGATCGCACCGATGAGCGCGGACACGACCGCGACGATTCCGGGGGCGGCCGATCGGCCGCCCCGAACCCCTGAACGGAGCTTGTCTTGACCATCGGCATCCCCGACCTCGCCAGGGTCAGAGCCCGGCACCCGGAGGCCGTCGCGGAGGCCGCCGCCCGCCGGGTCCGGCGTCCGCTGATCGGCGACAGCGGGCGGCTCATGATCGTGGCCGCCGACCATCCGGCGCGCGGCGCCCTGGCCGTCGGCGACCGTCGGCTCGCCATGGCCAACCGCGCCGACCTGCTGGAACGCCTGTGCGTGGCGCTGTCGCGGCCCGGTGTGGACGGGGTGCTGGCCACCGCCGACATCCTGGACGACCTGCTGCTGCTCGGCGTGCTCGACGACAAGGTCGTCATGGGGTCGATGAACCGCGGCGGGCTGGCCGGCGCGGTCTTCGAGATGGACGACCGCTTCACCGGCCACCGCGCCCAGGACATCGCCCGGCTGCGCTTCGACGCGGGCAAACTGCTGGTGCGGATCGACTACGACGACCCGGGCTCACTCACCACCCTGGAGTCCACAGCCCGCGCCGTCGACGACATGGCCGCGCTTCAACTCCCGCTGTTCGTCGAGCCGTTCATCTCGCGCCGGGTCGACGGACGGGTGCGCAACGACCTGTCCGCCGAGGCGGTCACCCGCTCGATCGCCATCGCGTCGGGCCTGGGCGGCACCTCCGCCTACACCTGGCTGAAGCTCCCCGTCACCGACGACCCGGACGACATGGCCGAGGTGCTGGACACGTCGACGCTGCCCGCCGTGCTGCTCGGCGGCGAGGTCGGCGACGACCAGGAGGGCGCGTACGAGCGCTGGCGCAAGGCGCTGCGGCTGCCGACCGTCCAGGGTCTGGTCGTGGGCAGGTCGCTGCTCTACCCGTCCTCGGGCACTGTGGAGACGGCCGTGGACACGGCCGTGGGGTTGCTGTGAACAGGAGTGACAGATCATGACCACCGCCTACCACCTCCCGGCAGGCAAGGCCCTCGGCGGCCCCTACGTCGTCGACGTGAACCCCGAGAAGGCCGGCTGGGGCTACTCCAGCCTCCGGGTGCTGGAGCTGCCGCCGGGCGGCTCGCACAGCTTCTCCACCGGCGACAGCGAGTGGATCGTGCTGTCCCTGAGCGGTGGCTGCACGGTCGACGCGACGGACGACTTCGGTCACTCCACCTTCGAGCTGCACGGCCGTGACAGCGTGTTCAGCGGCGTCAGCGACTTCGTGTACGTGCCACGTGACGCCCGTGCGACCCTCACGTCCCACGCGGGCGGGCGCTTCGCGCTCACCGGCGCGCGCTGCACCCGGCGGCTGCCCGCCCGCTACGGGCCCGCCTCCGAGGTCCCCGTCGAGCTGCGCGGCACGGGGAACTCCTCCCGGCAGGTCAACAACTTCGGCGCGGCGGGCGTCTTCGAGTGCGACAAGCTGATCGCCGTCGAGGTGATCACGCCCGGCGGGAACTGGTCGTCCTTCCCGCCGCACAAGCACGACGAGCACCGGCCCGGTGAGGAGTCCGTCCTCGAAGAGGTCTACTACTTCGAGTTCGCCGACCACGAGGGCACGCCCGGCCTCGGCTACCAGCGGGTTTCCCCGTCCGGACAAGGCCGGAACACGGACGTGCTGGCCGAGGTGCGCGGCGGGGACGTCGTGCTCATCCCCGACGGCTGGCACGGGCCGTCGATGGCCGTGCCCGGCCACCACATGTACTACCTGAACGTCATGGCGGGCCCCGAGGCCGACCGCGCCTGGCTGATCTGCGACCACCCCGATCACGCCTGGGTCCGCGACACCTGGCCCGAACAGCCCGTCGACCCCCGCCTGCCCCTCTACACGGCCCCGGAGAAGTCCTGATGAGCACCACCCCTACCCGCCGTCTCACCGTCGCCCAGGCGCTGGTCACGTTCCTGTCCGTCCAGTACACCGAGCGCGACGGCGTCCGCCACCGGCTGATCTCCGGCACGTGGGGCATCTTCGGCCACGGCAATGTGGCGGGCCTCGGGCAGGCGCTCCTGGAGGCAGGTGAGGACACGATGCCGTTCCACCAGGGCCGCAACGAGCAGGCGATGGTCCACGCGGCGGTCGGCTACGCCCGTCAGCTGAACCGGCTCTCCACGCAGGCCGTCACCACGTCCATCGGCCCGGGCGCCACCAACCTCGTCACCGGCGCCGCCCTCGCGACGATCAACCGCCTCCCGGTGCTCCTGCTCCCCGGCGACTACTTCGCGACGCGCACCGCCGATCCGCTGCTCCAGCAGCTGGAGCACCCGGTCGAGGCCGACCTGTCCGTCAACGACACCCTGCGCCCGGTCTCGCGTTACTTCGACCGGGTGACGCGCCCGGAGGCGCTGATCCCGTCCGCGCTGAACGCCGTACGCGTCCTCACGGACCCGGTGGAGACCGGTGCCGTCACCCTCTGCCTGCCGCAGGACGTGCAGGCGGAGGCGTACGACTGGCCGGAGGAGTTCTTCGCCGAGCGCGTCTGGCACGTCCGGCGTCCCGCGCCCGACCCCTACGAGCTCAGCGCGGCCGTCGAGGCCGTCCGGGCCGCCGAGCGGCCGCTGATCGTCGCCGGCGGCGGGATCCACCACAGCCAGGCCGAGGAGGCGCTGAAGGCCCTGGTGGACGCCACCGGCATCCCCGTGGCCTCCACGCAGGCCGGCAAGGGCTCCCTGCGCTATGACCACCCCGCCGACCTGGGCGGCATCGGCCACACCGGCACGGCCGTCAGCGACGACCTGGCCCGCACCGCCGACCTGATCATCGGCGTCGGCACGCGCTACACCGACTTCACGACCGCCTCGAACACCCTCTTCCAGAACCCCGCCGTACGGTTCGTCAACCTCAACATCACCGCCTTCGACGCCCACAAGCTCGCGGCACGGACCCTCGTCTGCGACGCCCGCACGGGCCTCACCGCGCTCACCGAGGCGCTGGCCGGACACCGGGTCGGGCAGGCGTACGAGGACGAGTACCGGGCGGGCCGGGAGCGCTGGGACGCGGTCGTCGAGGCCGCCTACCAGGGCGACGACGACGCCGTGCCCACCCAGACGCAGGTGCTGGGCGCGCTGGACGCGGTCGTCGGCGACGACGACGTGATCATCAACGCGGCGGGCTCGCTCCCCGGCGACCTGCACAAGCTGTGGCGGGCCCGCAGTCCGCGCCAGTACCACCTGGAGTACGGCTTCTCCTGCATGGGCTACGAGATCCCGGCCAGCATCGGCGTCCAGCAGGCCGCGCCGGACACGCCGGTCTGGTCGCTGGTCGGTGACGGCACCTATCTGATGATGCCGACCGAGATCGTCACCGCCGTCCAGGAGGGTCTCCCGGTCAACCTGCTCCTCATCCAGAACCACGGATACGCCTCCATCGGCGGCCTCTCCGAGGCGGTCGGCGGCGAGCGCTTCGGCACGCCCTACCGCTTCCGGGCCGCCGACGGCACCTTCACCGGCGACCCGCTGCCGGTCGACCTCGCGGCCAACGCGGCCAGCCTCGGCATGGACGTCCTGCGCGCCAAGACCCTGGGCGAGCTGCGCACGGCCCTGGCCACGGCTCGCGCCTCGGACCGGCCGACCTGCGTCTACGTCGAGACGGACCCGGCGCCGACCTCTCCCCCGGCGGAGGCCTGGTGGGACGTACCGGTCGCCGAGACCGCCACCCGCGAGTCCGCCGTACAGGCCCGTGAGGACTACGACCGCCAGGTGGCCGACCGGCGCCGGCACCTCTGACTCACCCGGCCCCTCCCCCCTAGGAGGCCGCACCCCCCTTGAAAGGCCCGCACCATGAAGACCATCACCCACTGGATCGACGGCAAGCCCGTCGAGAGCACGTCCGGCCGCTTCGGCGCCGTCTACAACCCGGCCACCGGCGCCCAGGAGAAGCAGGTCGGCTTCGCCTCGGTGGACGAGGTGGACGCGGCCGTCGCCTCCGCGAAGGCCGCGTACGAGAGCTGGGGTGCGGCCTCCCTCGCCAAGCGGACATCGGTGCTGTTCAAGTACCGGGAGCTGCTGGACGCGCATCGCGACGAGATCGCGGAGCTGATCACCGCCGAGCACGGCAAGGTGCACAGCGACGCGCTCGGCGAGGTGGCCCGGGGGATGGAGATCGTCGAGCTGGCCTGCGGGATCAGCGTGCAGCTGAAGGGCGAGCTGTCGACGGAGGTGGCGACCCGGGTCGACGTCTCGTCGATCCGGCAGCCGCTGGGTGTCGTCGCCGGCATCACGCCGTTCAACTTCCCGGCCATGGTGCCGATGTGGATGTTCCCGCTGGCCATCGCCTGCGGCAACACGTTCGTGCTGAAGCCGAGCGAGAAGGACCCGTCGGCGTCGTACCGGCTGGCCGAACTGGCCTCCGAGGCGGGCCTTCCGGACGGGGTGCTGAACATCGTGCAGGGCGACAAGGTCGCCGTGGACCGCATCCTGGAGCACCCGGACATCGAGGCGGTGTCGTTCGTCGGCTCGACGCCCATCGCGAAGTACATACAGATCCAGGCGGTTACGCACGGAAAGCGCGTCCAGGCTCTCGGCGGCGCCAAGAACCACATGCTGGTCCTGCCCGACGCCGACCTGGACTACGCGGCCGACCAGGCGATCAACGCCGCCTACGGCTCGGCGGGCGAACGCTGCATGGCGGTGTCCGTCGTGGTCGCGGTCGGTGACACCGGTGACGAGCTGGTCGGGAGGATCGCCGAGCGGGCGAAGGGCCTGCGCATCGGCCCCGGCACCGACCCCGAGTCGGAGATGGGGCCGCTGATCACGCGCGAGCACCGCGACAAGGTGGCCTCGTACGTGGCGAGCGCGGCGGCGCAGGGTGCGGAGGTCGTCGTCGACGGCACCGGATTCACGGTCCCGGGGCACGAGGACGGCTTCTTCCTCGGCGTGTCGCTGCTGGACAGGGTGCCGGTGACGGCTGACGCGTACCGGGACGAGATCTTCGGCCCGGTGCTGTGCGTGGTGCGCACGGAGACGTACGACGAGGCCATCGCGCTGATCAACGGCTCGCGTTGGGGCAACGGTACGGCGATCTTCACCCGGGACGGCGGCGCCGCCCGCCGCTTCCAGCTGGAGGTGAAGGCGGGCATGGTCGGTGTGAACGTGCCGATCCCGGTGCCGGTCGGCTACCACTCCTTCGGCGGCTGGAAGGACTCCCTCTTCGGCGATCTGCACATCTACGGCAGCGACGGCATCACCTTCTACACCCAGGGGAAGGTCATCACCACGCGCTGGCCCGATCCGTCCGACGGCGGTATCAACCTCGGTTTCCCCAGCCATTCCTGACGAACCGTCACAACCTGAAGGGAGGTGCCCCGGTGGCGACGACCGGTGATCGTGCCCGTGCGGCGTCCGGCTCCCCGCTCGACACGCTGGACTTCGCGCTGGACCGCTCCAGCCCGGTCCCGCTCTACTACCAGCTGGCCCAGCAGCTGGAGGCGGCGATCGAGCACGGGGTCCTGGCGCCGGGCAATCTCCTGGGCAACGAGATCGACCTCTCGGTCCGCCTGGGCCTGTCCAGACCCACCGTCCGCCAGGCGATCCAGTCCCTGGTGGACAAGGGCCTGCTGGTACGCCGCAGAGGCGTCGGTACGCAGGTGGTGCACAGCCAGGTCAAGCGCCCGCTCGAACTGAGCAGCCTGTACGACGACCTGGAGGCCGCCGGACAGGGGCCCACCACCCAGGTCCTGCGCAACGAGGCGGAGCCGGCGTCCGCCGAGGTCGCCGCCGCTCTCGGGGTGAAGGAGGGCAGCGAGGTCGTCGTCCTGGAGCGGCTGCGCTGTGCGCACGGCGAGCCGGTGGCGTTCCTCGTCAACCATCTGCCGTCGGGACTCCTCGAACTCGACGCCGCCCGGCTGGAGTCGACGGGTCTGTACCGGATGATGCGCACCGCGAGCATCACGCTGCACAGTGCCCGTCAGACGGTCGGCGCCCGTTCGGCCACCGCGGCGGAGGCGAAACGCCTGGCGGAGCGCGAGGGCGCCGCCCTGCTCACGATGCAGCGCACGGCGTACGACGACACCGGGCGGGCCGTGGAGTTCGGCACGCACATCTACCGGGCGTCGCGTTACGCCTTCGACTTCCAGCTGCTGATGCGGCCCTGATCGCCCCCACCCCGGTCGTCTTCGGTCTCTTCGGTGAGTTGGGCGAAGTCGGTGACGACTGGGGCGAGTTGGCCAGCCGCCCACAGGGGCAGCTGGTCGCGGTGGTGGGCGTTCCCGGGGATGCCGTTCGCGCCCAGGGGGACGATCCAGAGGCTGTGGTCACGGTCGGCGAGGTCCCAGACGTACCGGGCGGAGGGGCCTCGTGAGCTGAGGTCGGTGATACCGGGGACGCTGGAGGTGGCGAGGACGCAGTCGTGGTCGCCGCCGAGGCCGGGCCACTGCTCGTCGGCGCCGCTACCGGGCAGGGCCCGCAGTGGGGCGAGGCGGTGCAGCTCGCCCCACGTCACGGGGTCCGCGTCGGCGGTCTCCTCCAGTGCGCCGGTGAGGATGGCCGGGCGGTCGAGGCCGGGGAGCAGGTCGGTGACCAGGAGGTTGTCCAAGGCGAACGCGACCTTGCCGGTGAGGTTCAGCCAGGGCTCGAACACCGCCGGGTAGGGCAGCGGTCCGGCGAGGCTCTTCAGCTGCGGGGCGGCGGCGATCCGGCGTACGACGGCCGAGCGCAGGCGCGCGTAGTCGGCGGCGGCGCCGCTTTCGGCGTCCATGCGTCGGTCCCAGGAGAGGAGCCGGTCGCGCAGGCGTGCGGCGGCGGGAGTGAGGCCGTCGAGCCGTGCCAGCCCGTCCAACAGGGGTGCGGTGGCGGGGAGTCGGGTGTCCATGTGGACGGCCGCCATCTCCGGGGCCGTCCACGCGTGGGACCGGCGGAGCAGTTCGGTGATGCGGTCGGCGCGGTGCGGCGGGGCGAACTCCGCGCCCAACGGGGTGGCGATTCCCCGCGCGTTGGCCATGACGGCGAGGTCGTCGACCTCGGCGCGCGGGGTGTCGTGGCAGCCCCGCCACTCGTGCCCCGGCTGCCGTGCCGGGACGACGCGGAGCGTGTTGTCGGGGTGGCGGACGGGGACGTACCCGGCGACCCGGTGCAGCAGCCCGCCCTGAGTGTCGGCGGCGTGGACGACGTTCACGGGCTCGATCCAGCGGTCGAACGCCCGGTCGATGTCGGCGACGGTACGGGCGTGCAGGAGTTGCGGGATCGCGGCGAAGCCGAGGTCGGCGGTGACGCGGGGCGGATAGCGGAGGCTGATGACGGTCGCTTCGGCGCGGCTCGCGCCCGCGAGGCTGCCGGTGTCGCCGATGATCACCGGGCCGCGTTCCGTCTCGATCACGTCGACGTCGACAGGGTCGCCCCCCGCGACCTCGACCGTCTCCCGGTGCCGGTGGAGCACGGGTCGCCAGCCGTCGGGGCCCAGCGCTTCGACCCGGCCGCCGGTCGTGCCGTCGTCCGCGCCGCGCAGCGTCTCCTCGTACAGGTCGTGGTAGTCGGCCATGGCGTTGGTGATGGCCCAGGCGACCGTGCCGGTGTGGCCGAAGTGGGCGATGCCGGGGACGCCCGGGACGGCGAAGCCGACGACGTCGAACTCCGGGCAGGAGAGGTGGAGTTGCTGATAGAAGCCGGGGTTCTGGAGGGGCCGGTGGGGGTCGCCCGCGATGATCGGGGCGCCGTGCGCGGTGCGGTGTCCGGGAACGAGCCAGCCGTTGGAGCCGGAGGTGCCCGGGCCGTCCGTGGCGAAGAGTTCGAGGGCGGGGTCGCCGAGGCGGCGGGCGACCTCCTCGCGCCACAGCTTGGTCGGGAAGCCCGCGAAGAGGATGTGGTGGGCGAGCCAGACGCCGAGGGGCGTCCACGGCCGCCAGGGTGTCGGCGTGAGTCCGGTCGCCGCGAACTCCGGTGCGGCGGCGGCCCCTTGCTCCAGGCCTGCGTTGACGCCGTCGACGTACGCCGTGACCCAGGCGGCGGTCGCGGGGTCGAGGGCGTCGAAGCAGCGTCGGGCGGTGTCGTCGAGGCGTGCCCGGCGGGCGAGGAGGTCCCAGGAGAGGGCCGGGGCACCGAGGAAGGCGGCGGCGGTGCCCTGGGAGCGGTGGCGTTCGACCTCGATCTGCCAGGCGCGGTCGTGGGCAGCGTTTTGGCCCTGTGCGTGGGCGAGTTGGTGGGGACCGGCGGCGCGGAGGTGCGGGATGCCCCAGGCATCGCGGTAGGTACGGCTTCTGTTCGGCACTGGATACCCCTTAACACCGACACGGAAAGTTAGCTTAGGCTAAGCTAACTTCACGGGAAGCGGCTCGTGCACGCACGCCGTCAGGGGGAGGTACCACGCCATGGGCACCACAGTCGTCGACTCCTATCCGATGCCCGACAGCTCCGCCGTACCGGGCTCGGCCCGCCCTTGGGCCATCGATCCGGCACGCGCCGCCCTGCTTGTCCACGACATGCAGAATCCCTTCGTCCAGGCGTTCCCGAAGGACTGCTCGCCCGTCGTGGAACTGGTCGAGAACATCGCCACCCTGCGCGAACTCGCCGGCACACTCGGCATGCCCGTCGTCTTCAGTACCGAGACCAACGCGGCCTCGATCGTCCCGCGGCTCGCTCCGCGCGTGGGCGAGCATCTGCTGCTGAACGTGCGCCACAACGCCTTCCTGCGCAGCCATCTCGGACGGCTGCTGCGGGAGGCGGGACGCGACCAGCTCATCCTGTGCGGGGTCCGCGCCCACCTCGGCATACTGCTGACGGCGGCGGACGCCTTCATGCACGACATCCAGCCGTTCATCGTGGCCGACGCGGTGGCCGACTTCTCCGCGGAGGACCACGCGATGGCCCTCAAGTGGGTGGCACGCACAGGTGTCGTCTGCACGACCGACCACCTGCTGCGGGAACTGCTGCACGGAAAGGCCGCCGCACAAGGATTTTGACGGCCCGTCAACATCCGTTCCCCGCACGGCTATTGGGAGCAGGGGCGCCCCGGGTACTCCGCGCTCTCCGGTACGCCCGCCGCGCGCATCCGGCGCAGCACCTCGCCCCGGATCGCCTCGTCGTCGATGTAGAGGGGGCAGTTGACGTCCCGGTCGAAGACCAGAACGTCCCCGGCGGTGTCCCAGAGCACCCAGCGGGGTGCGTGGGACGAGTCCTGCCACAGCTGGGTGTACTCGCCGATGAAGTCCGTCGTCGGAGCGCTCACAGCGTTCCCTCCTCGTTCTCCCGGCCGTCGACGAGTGTCGCCACGACCTCGATGTCCCCGATGCGCGAACTGTCGACGCTTCGGGGGTCGTCTCCCAGCACGACCAGATCGGCCCGCTTGCCGGGCGTGACGCTGCCCGCGCTGTCCTCCCAGTGACAGGCCCAGGCGCCGTCGACGGTGTACGCGCGCAGCGCCTCGTCGACGGTGATCCCCTCGTCCGGGCCGATCAACTGCCCTGACACAGAGGCCCGTTCGACCATGAACTGAACGGCCCGCAGCGGCGACCCGTCCGCCACCGGCCGGTCGGAACTCCCCACCAGCCGGATGCCGTGCTCCAGGAACCCCCGCCCCCGGTACAGCCAGGGCGCCCGCTCCTCCCCCATGATCGACGCGTAGTCGTCGCCGAAGTACCGCAGGAAGTTGGGCTGTACGACGGCCGATGCGCCGAGCCGGGCCAGCCGGGGCAGCTGATCGGGCCGGATCAGCCCGGCGTGCTCGATGCGGTGCCGGGCGCCCGGCCGGGGCCGCAGTCGCTGCGCCTCCTCCAACGCGTCGATCGCGACGTCTGCCGCGCGGTCGCCGATGGCGTGCACGGCGAGCTGCCAGCCCGCGAGGTGCCCGTCCACGATGGTCTGTCTGAGGAGTTCGGGGTCCTCCTGCAACTGCCCTGCGGTGTCGAGCCCTTGGTAGGGGCTGCTGAGCGCGGCGGTACGGGCCATCATGCCGCCGTCGGTGTAGACCTTCAGCGCGCCGACGGACAGCCAGTCGTCGCCGAAGCCGGTGCGCAGTCCGAGGTCGAGGGCGCGCGGGATGCCGTCGGCCTCGTGGGCGGAGATGGAGTGCAGCCGGTCGGCGGCCACCATCAGCTGCACCCGCAACGGCAACAGGCCGCGTTCACGGGCGAGTTGATAGGCGCCCAGTTCGACCGGACTGTTGCCGAGCAGGGCGCCGCCGATGCCCGCCTCGGCGCACGCCGTGATCCCCTCGGCCAGACAGGCCCGGGCGGCCCGTCCGATCGCCTCCGCCAACTCCTCCTGGGAGTGCGGGAGTCGAAGCGCCCGTGCCGCGCCCATGGCCCCCTCGGCGAGGAAGGCGCCCTCGTGCGGGACCACGCCGGGCAGCAGTTCCAGCACCGGGCTGCTGACCGCGCAGCCGTGTCCGGAGTCGTGCATCAGGAGCACTTTGCGCCCGTCGGCGGCCTTGTCCAGCTCGGGGAGGGTCAGATGACGACCGAGCCCCCGCTGGTCGTAGCCCGCGACGTCCACCCAGCCGCCCGGCGGCACCTGCGCGGCGGCCTCGGCGACGACGGCGAGCACGTCCTCGACGCGAACGCACGGCGCGACTGTGGGCGTGGCCGCCTTGAACCCCGTCCAGGCCAGATGCACATGGCTGTCGATGAACCCGGGCAGCACGGTCGCTCCCTGGAGATCGATCACCCGCTCGGCGGGCAGCCCGGTCACCGCCTCGTCCAGGCCCACGATCCGGCCCCGCCAGATGCCCACGTCGTGGGCGACGGGGTGGTCGGGGTCCATGGTGAGGACGCGGGCGTTGGTCAAGCGCGTGCTGAGCATGGGCGGTTCCTCGTTCCGGGGCCGGGGCCGGGGCCTGGTGCTGGTCCTGGTCCGGTTCTCAGCCGGTCCGCTCCATGCGTTCCGCCAGGCTCTTGGGCCGCATGTCCGTCCAGTTGGTCTCGATGTGGTCCAGGCACTCCTGGCGGGGCGCCGGGCCGTGGACGACGGTCCAGCCGGCCGGCACGTCGACGAAGTCGGGCCACAGGCTGTGCTGGCCCTCCTCGTTGACGAGCACGGAGTAGACGCCGTCGGGGTTCTCGAAGGGGTTGGTGCTGCCGGCGCTCATGCGCGTTCTCCTAGGTCGGGGTGGATGAGTGGGGTCAGTGCTGGTCAAGGGTTTCGGCGCGGGCGACCAGCGCCCTGAGCGCCCGGAACCAGGTCTCCGCCAGGTCCCGGACCGCCTCCTCGGACAGGACGGCCGCGGGCCACGACAAGTGCGCGGCCAGGACCGGGCCGTCGGCGCGGTCCTCGGTCACGACGTTGAGTTCCAGGGCGTGGCCCTCCCGCATCTCCGGCTCGGCGCCGATGTCCGAGACGTCCTCTTCCGGAGCGTACGACCAGTCCGTCGCCTCGGGGATTCCGAAGCGGCCGAGGTAGTTGAACTCGATCGCCGGTGCCGCGAAGCCCGCCAGGACAGGGGCCGTACGGGGGTTGAGGTGGCGGAGCATGCCGTAGCCGGCGCCGTTCGCGGGCAGCGAGCCGAGGTGGGCGCGCACCCGGGCGAGTGACTCCTCGATCTCCGGCCCGCCCGCCAGAGCCGCGTCCAGGTCGACAGGACCGGGATCGAGGAGGACCGGGAAGACGCTGGTGAACCAGCCGACCGTACGGGACAGGTCGGCGTCCCCCGCCAACTCCTCGTCGCGGCCGTGGCTTTCGAGGTCGACGAGGACCGGGCCCTGTTCGCCGTCTCCGTGGCGCCGCCGCCAGTCGGAGACGGCGAGGCCGAGGCCGGTGAGGAGCACGTCGTTGACGTTCGCGGTGAAGGCGGCGGGCACCGCGGACAGCAGCGGGCCGGTGTGCTCGGCGGGCAGCCGCAGTTCCAGTCGCCGTACCGTGCCGGCCGTGTCGCGGGCCGGGTCGAGCGGCCTGTCGAGCGGGAGGGGCGTGGCTCCTTCGAGTACGCCGGTCCAGAACGGCAGTTCCGCCTCGCGGGCCGGATCCTGGGCCAGCTCTTCGAGCCTGCGGGACCAGGTGCGGAACGAGGTGTCGACGGGCGCGAGCGTCGTCGGCCTGCCTGCCTCGACGTCGGTCCAGGCGGCGGCCAGGTCGGGCAGCAGGACGCGCCAGGACACACCGTCGGTGACGAGGTGGTGGGCCATCAGGAGGAGCCTGCCGGGCTCCGTGCCCGCGTCGAACCACACGGCCCGCACCATGGCGCCCGTGTCCGGGTCCAGGGTCGCGCGGGTGGCGTGAGCACGCTCCCCGACGACCGCCCGCAGCTCGTCCGCGTCCATTCCGGCGACGTCGACCCGCTCGATCCACGTCCCGGTGTCCACCGATCCGGCCGCCGGCACTTCGAGGCTCCAGTCACCGGTTTCCGTACGGACGAGGGTGCTGCGCAGCATGGCGTGCCGGTCTGCGAGCGCCAGGAGCACGGCGGCGAGCTTGTGCCGGTCCAGGGCGGCGGGCGTCTGGACGAGGGCCGACTGGTGATAGCTCTTGAACGGGCCGCCCAGTTCGCGCAGCCAGTGCATGACCGGCGTGAGCGGTACGGTGCCGATCCCCTCGTCCACGGGACGGGCGGCGGCGGAGCCGGTGGTCGTCGCCACCTCGGCGAGAGCGGCCACCGTACGGTGGCGCAGCACGAGACGCGGAGTGATCCGCACGCCCGCCGCCCGTGCCCTGCTGACCAGTTGCATAGCCATGATGCTGTCGCCGCCGAGCGCGAAGAAGTCGTCGTCGACGCCGATCTCGTCCAGCCCGAGCACGTCGGTGAAGACACCGCACAGGGCCTTCTCCACCGCGGAGCCGGGTGCCCGGCCCGTGGAGAGGGCGGCGAAGTCCGGGGCGGGCAGGGCCGATCGGTCCAGCTTGCCGTTGGCGAGTTCGGGCAGCCGGTCCAGGAGGACGACGGCCGCCGGCACCATGTGGTCGGGCAGATGCCTGCCGACATGGGCGCGCAGCCGCCCCGGGTCGGGGAGTTGCCCCGGTACGGGGACCACGTACGCCACCAGCAGCTTCCGCGTGCCTTCCTGACGCACCGTCACCACGACCTGGGCGACGTCCGGTTCGGCCGCGAGCACGGACTCGATCTCGCCGGGTTCGATACGGAACCCGCGGATCTTGACCTGGTCGTCGGCCCGGCCGAGGTAGTCCAGGTATCCGTCGGCGGTCCAGCGGGCCAGGTCGCCGGTGCGGTAGAGCCGGGAGCCCGGTTCGCCGAACGGGTCGGCGACGAAGCGCTCGGCGGTCAGCGCGGGGCGGTCCAGATAGCCACGGGCGAGGCCGCCGCCGGCCAGGTACAGCTCGCCGGTCACGCCGGGCGGCAGGGGTTGCAGCCGGTCGTCGAGGACGTACGCCCGGGTGCCCGCCACGGGGCGGCCGACGAGCGGCCGGTCGCTATCGCGCACCCGTGCGACCAGGGCGTCGACGGTGGACTCGGTGGGTCCGTACAGGTTGAACGCCTCGGTGCCGGTCAGCCGCCCGAGCCGCTCCCACAGCGCCATGGGTACGGCCTCGCCGCCGACGCCGACGACGGCGAGGGGGCAGCTCCCGTCGTCCCGGACGAGGCCGGTCTCGGCCATCTGTGCGAAGAACGACGGCGTGACCTCCAGGAAGTCGAAGCCGTGCTCGACGACAGCTGCCGCGAGCAGCTCCGGGTCACGCCGGGTCTCGTCCGACACGACGTGCACGCAGTGCCCGTCGAGCAGCCACAGTTGCGGCTGCCAGGAGGCGTCGAAGGAGAACGCCCAGGCGTGTCCGGCTCGCAGATGACGGCGGCCGGTGGTGGCCTTCGCCGGTGCGTACAGGGTCTCGCGGTGGCTGTGGAAGAGGTTGCCGACGGTCTCGTGGGTGATGACCACGCCCTTCGGGCGGCCGGTGGAGCCGGAGGTGTAGATGACGTACGCCGGGTGGCGCGGGGTGAGGGGCGCGAGGCGGTCGCCGTCGAGGAGGTCGGTCGCGTCCTGGGCGGCGAGCAGTTCGGCGGTCGCCGGGGCGTCCAGCTCCAGCATCGGCGGGCCGTCCGCGGGGAGTCGCTCCGCGATGCCCGTCGTGGTGAGCGTCAGCACCGGGCGGGCGTCGGCGAGCGTGTCGCGGAGGTGGTCGGCCGGTGCGTCCGGGTCGAGCGGCAGATAGGCGGCGCCGGCCTTCTGGACCGCCAGGATGGCCAGCAGCGTACGGGCGGTGCGGGGCAGGGCGAGCGCCACGAGCCGCTCGGGTCCGGCGCCCTGCGCGACCAGCAGCCGGGCGAGGCGGTTGGCCTTGGCGTTGAGCTGGGCGAACGTCAGCTTGATGCCCTCGGAGGCGACAGCGGGTGCGTCCGGCGAGAGCTCGGCCTGCCGCTCGAAGAGGGCCGGCACGGTGGTCGGCTCGGAGAGCAGCGGCCGGGCGTTCCACTCGGTCAGGATGCGGCGGCGTTCGGCGGTGCCGAGGATGTCGATCCGGCCGATCGGGGCGTCGGGGGCGACGACCACGGCCCGCAGCAGCCGGACCAGTCGCTCGCCGATCGCCTCGGCGGTCGCGGGGTCGAACAGGTCGGTGCTGTACTCCAGCACTCCGTCGACGCCGTCTCCGCCGGCACGTTCCACGAAGTCGAAGGAGAGGTCGAACTTGGCGCCGGCCGCGCCGATGTCCTCCCGTCGCGACTCCAGCCCCGCGAAGCCACCCCCGTCGACGCCTGCGGCCAGGTACACGACCATGACCTGGAAGAGCGGATGCCGGGACAGCGAACGGGCGGGGCTGAGCATGTCCACGACCCGCTCGAACGGCACCTCCTGGTGGTCGAAGGCGGCCAGGTCGGTCTCCCGCACCCGGGCGAGCAGTTCGCGGAACGCCGGGTCGCCGGAGGTGTCGGTGCGCAGCACCAAGGTGTTGAGGAAGAACCCGACCAGATCCTCCAACACCTCTTCGGTGCGTCCGGCGATCGGGCTGCCGAGGGGGATGTCCGTGCCGGCGCCCAGCCGGGTCAGCAGTGCCGCCACCGCCGCCTGGACGACCATGAACATACTGACGTTGCTCGACCGGGCCAACTCGCGCAGCCCTGCTGTCAGTTCCGCGTCCAGGGCGATGTCGGCCGTGCCACCGCGGTAGGTGGCCTCCAGCGGGCGCGGCCGGTCGACGGGCAGGGCGAGCTCCTCGGGGAGCCCGTCCAAGGTCCGCTTCCAGAAGGCGAGTTGACGGAAGGCCAGGCTCTCCTGGTCCTTCTCGTCACCGAGCAGCGCCCGCTGCCACAGGCTGTAGTCGGCGTACTGCACCGGCAGCGGCGCCCGCTGGGGCGCCCGGCCCGCCGCGCGCGACTCGTAGGCGGCGGTCAGGTCGCGGGTGAGCGGCGCGTCGGACCACTCGTCGCCCGCGATGTGGTGGAGCAGGAGCAGCAGGACGTGCTCGTCCTCGGCGGTGCGGAAGAGGTGCACGCGGAGCGGTGCTTCCCGGTCCAGCTCGAATCCGTACGAGGCGGCCTCGGCGAGCCGCTCGGCGAGTTCCTCCTCGCTGCGGACAGCCTCGGTCGTCACCTCGACACAGGCCTGTCGCGGCTCCAGGACCAGCTGGTACGCCCGCCCGTCCTCCTCGGGGAAGACCGTGCGCAGCGGCTCGTGCCGGGCGACCAGGTCGTCGACGGCCAGTCGCAGCGCGTCGGCGTCGAGCCGTCCGGTGAGGCGCCAGGCGAGCGGGATGTTGTACGTGGGGCTGGGCCCTTCCACCCGGTACAGCACCCACAGGCGCTGCTGGGCGAAGGAGAGCGGCATCCGCTCCGGCCGCTCGGCCGGTGCGAGGACGGGCAGGCCGGCGCCGGTCTCCTCGCCGCCTTCCCTGAGGCGCTCGGCGAGCCGGGCGACCGTGGACGCCTCGAACACCGTACGCAGCGAGACCTCGACGGCGAGCACGGCCCGGATGCGGGCAGCCAGTCGCATCGCGACGAGGGAGTGCCCGCCGAGGGCGAAGAAGTCGTCGTCGACGCCGACGCGTTCGAGGCCCAGGACGTCCGCGAACAGGCCGCAGAGGATCTCCTCACGCGGGGTACGCGGCAGCCCCTCGCCGGTCCCGGTCCCGGCCGCCGGCGTGAAGTCGGGGGCGGGCAGGGCACGGCGGTCGAGCTTGCCGTTGGGGGTCAGCGGCAGCGCGTCGAGGACGACGAAGGCCGCGGGGACCATGTGCTCGGGCAGCTCGGCCGCGGTGTGGCGGCGGAGTGCGGCGCTGTCGATACCGGAGGGGGTGGCGGGGACCACGTACGCCACCAGCCGCTGGTCGTTCGCGACGACGACGGTGTGGGCGACGGTGTCGTGCCGTACGAGGACGGTCTCGATCTCACCCAGCTCGACACGGAAGCCGCGGATCTTGACCTGGTCGTCGGTCCGGCCCAGGTATTCGAGCGTTCCCTCGGTTGTCCAGCGTGCCAGGTCACCCGTGCGGTACATGCGTGAACCGAGTTCACCAAACGGGTCCGCTGTGAACCGCTCGGCCGTGAGACTCGCGCGCCCCAGGTAGCCACGGGCCAGCTGAACACCGGCCAGGTAGAGCTCTCCCGCCACACCCGGCGGCACCGGCCGCAGAGCGCCGTCGAGGACATACGTACGCGTGTTCCACACCGGGCGGCCGATCGACACCCGCTCCGTCGTCTCCGTCACCTGGGTCGCGGTGACGTCGACCGACGCCTCCGTCGGCCCGTACAGGTTGTGCAGCTCGGCCGGCAGCAGGGCACGGAACCGCTGGGCCAGTTCGTCGGACAGCGCCTCCCCACTGCACAACACCCGCCGCAGACCCAGGCAGCTCTCCGCCGCGGGTTCCTCCAGGAACATCTGGAGCATCGACGGTACGAAGTGCACGGTCGTGATGCCCTGCTCCCGGATCAGCCCGGCCAGGTACACGGGGTCCTTGTGCCCCTCGGGCCTGGCGACCACCAGCGCGGCGCCGGTGATCAGCGGCCAGAAGAACTCCCACACCGAGACGTCGAAGCTGGACGGCGTCTTCTGCAGGACGCGGTCGTCGGCATCCAGCCCGTACTCGCCCTGCATCCACAGCAGACGGTTGACGATGCCCTCGTGCGGCACCACAACGCCCTTGGGACGCCCGGTCGAACCGGAGGTGTAGATGACGTACGCCGGGCTCAACGGGTCGTAGGAATCAGGCAGTTCACCGGTCGCGGGTCCGTCCGGCAGCGCATCCCGGATCACGGCCACCGGACGGGCGTCCGCCAGCATGAACGCCAGCCGCTCCTCCGGATAGTCGGCATCGAGGGGCAGGTAGGCCCCGCCCGCACGGTGCACCGCCAGCAGCGCCACCACCAGATCCACCGAGCGGGGCAGCGCGACGGCAACCGTTCGCTCCGGCCCGACTCCCATGCCGGCCAGCACACGCGCCGTGCTCTCGACGCGCTCGTCCAACTCGGCGTAGGTGAGCTGCTGTTCGCCGAAGATCAGAGCCGGCGCGTCCGGCGTGCGGGACACCTGCGCCCGGAAGAGCGCAGGAAGGCTGGTCTCCGCCACCTCGTGCGCGGTGTCGTTCCAGTCACCCAGAACCGATCGGCGTTCGGCGTCTTCCAGCACCTCCACGTCCCGTACCAGCACGTCGGGTTCGCCCGCGACCTGCGCCAGCAGCCGCACCAGCCGGTCGGCCGTTCGCTTGGCCGTCGTCTCGTCGCAGAGGTCGGTCGCGTACTCCAGGAGAAGCGCCAGGCGGTCCGACTCGTCCACGAAGGTGAAGTGGAGGTCGAACTTGGCCATGCCGGTGTCCATGTCGGACCACTCGGTCGGCATGCCGAGCACGTCCGGGTCGCCGTCGGGGCGGTAGTGGTAGCCGAGCATCACCTGGAAGAGCGGGTTGCGACCGGCCACACGGGCCGGGTTGACGGCCTCGACGACCTGGTCGAAGGGCAGGTCCTGGTGCTCGAACGCGGCCAGGGACGATTCCCTCACCCGTGCGACCAGTTGGCGGAAGGTCAGGTCGTCGCCCGACACATCCGTGCGCAGCACGAGGGTGTTGACGAAGAAGCCGACGAGGTCGTCCAGGGCATCGTCCGTGCGGCCCGCGATGGGGGCGCCGAGGGGGATGTCGTCCCCGGCGCCGAGACGGTGCAGCAGCGCGGCCGTGGCGGCCTGGAACAGCATGAACATGCTGGTGCCGGTGGCGCCCGACAGGTCGCGCAGGGCCAGACCCGTGTCGGCGGGCAGCTCCAGCCGGACCTTGCCGCCGCGCCCGGTGGGCTCGGCGGGGCGGGGCCGGTCCAGGGGCAGGTGCAGTTCCTCCGGGAGGCCGCGCAGGGTCTCGGCCCAGTGGGCGAGTTGGGCCTCGCCGACCTGGCCGAGCAGCTCGTCCTGCCAGAGGGTGTAGTCGGCGTACTGGACCGGCAGCGGCGCCCACTCGGGGGCGCGGCCCGCACGCCGGGTCCGGTAGGCGGTGGTGAGGTCGGCCAGGAACGGGCGGTCGGACCACTCGTCGGTGGTGATGTGGTGGAGGACGACGGCCACGACATGGTCGGCCGGTCCGATCCTCAACACCTCGCAGTGCAACGGGAGTTCGCTGGTGAGGTCGAAGGGGCGGCGCTGGGCCGACTCGATCCGGCCCGCCAGCTCCTCCTCCCCGCAGTCCGTCACGGTGAACTCGGGGTCGGCCTCGGCCGCCGGGACGATCTGCTGGTACGGCTCCCCGTCCTGCTCGGAAAACAGGGTCCTCAGCGCCTCATGGCGTGCCGCCACATCCCGTAGGGCCGACCGGAGTGCGTCGAGGTCCAGGTCGCCGCGGAGTCGGAAGACCAGCGGGAAGTTGTAGGCGACACCGCTGCCGGTGATGCGTTCGACCAGCCACAGACGACGCTGGGCGGCCGAGAGCGGGATGCGCTCGGGCCGGGCGACGGGGGCGACGGCCGGGCGGGCCGGGCCTGAGCTGTCGGCGCGGGCCGCCAACTGCTCGGGCGTGGGCGCCTCGAAGAGGTCCCGGATGGCCAGTTCGGCGCCCAGCTCGGTGCGGGCCCGGCTGATGAGACGGGTGGCGAGCAGGGAGTGCCCGCCGAGGTCGAAGAAGCCGTCCTCGGCGCCGACTTCGGGCAGGCCGAGCACCTCGGCGAAGAGCCGGCAGAGCACCTCTTCCTGCGGGGTGCGCGGTCCCCGGCCGGTGCCGAGGGCGACGGCCGGTTCGGCGTCGGGCAGGGCGCGTATGTCCAGCTTGCCGTTGTCGTTCATGGGCAGCCGGTCGAGGGTGACGAACGCGGCCGGGACCATGTACTCGGGCAGCCGCTGCTTGAGGTCGTCGCGGAGCTGCCGGATCAGGCTGTTGGCATCGCGGGCAGCCGTCGGGGAGTTGGCGTACGGGGCCTCTCCACCGCCGGGAAGGTAGAGCCCGGCGGTCAGCTGAGGTACCTCACCGGTGACGAACACGGCATCGTACGTGCCGTGTTGGCCGGACCAGGTGGTCAGGACACGGTGCCCGAGTTCGGCGGCGAGGTCGCGCAGCATCTCCGGGTCGACTCCCCCGGGGGTACCGATACGGGCGTCGGGGATGCCGGTGAGGCGTACCGGGGCCGTGGTCAACAGGTCGGCCAACTCGCCGCTGTCGACAGCGGCTTGATGGGCCTCGTAAGGAACGGCCGGCACATCCGCCAACCGCAGGCCCGGCTCGTCGGCGTAGAGCACGGCGTCGTAACGGTAACGGGTGAGTTCGTTGTGGTGGCGGGCCTGCTTGGTGCGCAGGTCGACGCCGTAGCCGAGGGTGGTGAAGTAGTCCGGGTCGACGAGGAGTTCCTTCTCCAGACGCAGGCCGCGTTCGACGGCCCGGCCCAGCGCGTCGCCACTGACGCCCTTCGCCTCCTGGATCTCGGTCTGGAAGGCGCGGGCGAGCCGCAGGTTGCGGACGTCGCCGACGAACAGCGCGCCGCCGGGGGCCAGCAGCTCCATCGCGCCCCGGATCACCGAGGTCAGGTAGTCGATGCTGGGGAAGTACTGGATGACGGAGTTGATGACGATGGTGTCGAAGTAGCCGTGGCCGGGCAGGCCGGTGAGGTCGTCGGCGGGCTGCGCGCGGAGAGTGATCCTGGCCGCCAGCTCCGGGTCCTGGAGCAGCTCCTGGCCGATCTTGCGGATGACGGGGGCGGCGAAGTCGGTGGCCCAGTACTCCTCCGCGTCCGGGGCGAGCTTGGACAGCAGCAGGCCGGAGCCGACGCCGATCTCAAGGATCCTGCGGGGTCCCAGGGAGCGGATGCGCTCCACGGTGGCCTCGCGCCACTCCCGCATGTGGTCGAAGGGGATGGGCTGTCCGTCGTACGAGGAGTCCCAGCCGGCGTACTCCTCGGTGAAGACGGCGGTGCTGATCTCCTCGTACTCGTCGGAGTAGATCTCCTGCCATTCGCCGACCTGGTCGCGTTCCGCCACGGACCGCTCGGTGCCCGCGAGTTGGGCGGGGACGACGTATCCGACGAGGCGCTCGTCGCGGACGATCACGGCGGCGTGGGCGACCCGCTCGTGCTGGGCGAGGGCGGTCTCGATCTCGCCCAGTTCGACGCGGTAGCCGCGGATCTTCACCTGGTCGTCGGTGCGGCCGAGGAAGTCGAGGTTGCCGTCGGGGTTGCGGCGGACCAGGTCTCCGGTGCGGTACATGCGCTCGCCGGGTTCGCCGAAGGGGTCGGCGACGAACCTTTCGGCGGTGAGCGACGGCCGGTCCAGGTAGCCGCGGGCCAGGCCGATACCGGCGATGTACAGCTCACCCGGCACGCCCTCGGGCACCGGTCGCAGCCAGGCGTCCAGGATGTGGGCGCGGGTGCCGCGGATCGGACGGCCGACGGTCGGCGTGGCGCTGTCGAGGGTGCCGCCGCCCAGGGTGTTGATGGTGTACTCGGTCGGCCCGTAGAGGTTGTAGCCGTACGTGCCCTCGGTGTCGCGCAGCCGGTTCCACACCGTCTCCGACACGGCCTCGCCGCCGAGCAGCACCAGCGGCGGGCGGTGACCCTCCAACAGGCCCTCCTCGATGAGGAGATGGGCGTAGGTCGGGGTCACGTTGACGACATCGACGCGATGACGCTCGCAGTAGGCGACCAGAGCCTCGGCGTCGCGCCTCAACTCCTCGTCGCAGATGTGGACTTCATGCCCCTCGACCAGCCACAACAGCTCCTCCCACGACATGTCGAAGGCGAAGGACACAGTGTGCGCGATGCGCAGCCTGCGTCCGCCCGCCGACGCGATCGCCGGTTCGAAGATCTCCTTCTGGTGGTTGAGCTGCATGTTGGTCAGACCCCGGTACGGCGTCACTACGCCCTTGGGGCGGCCGGTGGAACCGGAGGTGTAGATGACGTACGCCGGGTGCTCCAGACTGAAGGAGACGGAGACCAAGTCCCCCGGGAGCGCGGCCAGTTCGGCGGCGATCACCGGGTCGTCGAGCAGCACACGGGGTGTCTCGCCCACCAGGCGCGCCGACACGGCGGCCGTGGACAGCAGCATCGCCGGGCGGGCGTCGTCGAGCATCGCGGCGAGCCGGTCGTCCGGGTAGTCCAGCTCCAGCGGGAGGTAGGCGGCCCCCGTGCGCAGTACGGCGAACAGGGCGACGACCATGTCCAGGGAGCGGGGCAGGCCCAGGGCGACGACCCGCTCGGGAGCGGCGCCCCGCGCGATCAGCAGACGGGCCATCTGGTTGATACGGACGTCGAGTTCGGCGTAGGTGAGGGTCTGTGCGCCGAAGACCAGTGCCGTGTCGTCCGGAGTGGCGGCGGCCTGGGCGGCCAGCAGGTCCGCGATCGTGTCCGTGGGGTCGGGGACCCGTCCGGCGGCCCGCTCGTGCTCCAACTCGGTGTGCTCGGCGGGCAGTAGCGGGTCGAGGCGGCCCACCGGGGCGTCGAGGTCGTGGGTGAGGCGGTCCAGGAGGAGGGTGAAACGGTCGAGGAGGTCCTGGGCCTGTGGGCGGGCGATGACATCGGCCCGGTGGGTGAGGGTGACCTGGATGGAGCGGCCCGGGGTGACGACGAGGTTGACCGGGTAGTGGGTGGCGTCGACGTTGGCGACGGCGGCGGCGCCGTGCCGGTCGCTCAGTTCGGCGAGCCGCTCCTCGGTGTCGCTGTTGCGCAGCACGAACAGCGTGTCGAACAGCCGCCGGTGCCCGGTCTCCGCCTGGAGGACACCAAGGCCCAGGTACTCGTACGGCATCACCGCGAGCCGCTCGTCCTGGACGCGGCGCAGCAGGCCGAGCACCGGCTCGGCCGGGTCGTAGGCGATACGGGCGGGGACGGTGTTGAGGAACATGCCGATGACGTTCTCGATGTCCGGCACCTCGCTCGGCCGGCCGGCGACGGTCGTGCCGAAGACGACGTCGGTACGTCCGGTCGCGCTCGCCAGGGTGAGCCCCCAGGCGGCGTTGAGCACGGTGTTGAGGGTCAGCCCGTGGAGCCGTCCGATGGCACGCAACCGGTCGCCCACCGCGTCCGGGACGAGGACGTCGAGGCTGGCCGGGATGTCCGGTTCCAGGCCCTGGTCGGCGGCGGCGAGCAGCGTGGGCTCGTCGAGTCCGGCGAGGGCGCGGCGCCAGGCGCCGGTGGCGACGGCCGTGTCCTGGACCTCCAGCCAGGTCAGGTAGTCACGGTAGTTGCCGGGGGCGGGCAGGGTGCTCGCGTCGCCGCCGTTCTCGTACAGGGCGAAGAGCTGGTCGAGGAAGATCCAGGCGGACCAGCCGTCCCAGAGGAGCAGATGGCGTCCGACGATGAGCCGGTCGCCTCGGTCCGCGCCGAGGCGGACGAGGAGCATGCGGAAGAGCAGCGGCCGGGTGAGGTCGAAGCGGCGGGAGCGCTCGGCGTCGGTCAACTCCCGCAGCCGTACGTCCTGTTCGGCCTTCGGCAGCCCGGACAGGTCGACCTCTTCGAGCGGGATCTCGGGGTCGCGCACGATGAACTGCACCGGCTGGCGCAGGCCTTCACTGGTGAACCCGGCGCGCAGGCTGGGGTTGCGGTCGAGCAACACCCGTACGGCGGTGCGCAGTCGGTCAGTGTCGAGGGGTACGGCGAGGTCGAAGGACTCGTGGACGGTGTAGACGTCCAGGGCGCTGTCGTCGTACGTGGAGTGGAAGAACAGGCCTTCCTGGAGGGGGGCCAGCGGCCAGATGTCCTCGACGGGGGCGGGGCTGAGCCGGTGGACGCGCTCGGTCTCCTCGGCCGTGAGGGTGAACGAGGAGCGCAGGGCGGCCACTTCGGCCACGGGCGCCGCCGCTGCCGCGAGGGCGGCGGGGGTGCGGTGTTCGAAGACGTCACGCGGGTTGAGGTCCAGGCCGGCCCGGCGGGCGCGGCTGGAGACGCCGATGGAGGTGATGCTGTCGCCGCCAAGCATGAAGAAGTCGTCGTCGATACCGACCTCTTCGAGCTTCAGTACGGCGGCGAAGATCCCCGTGAGGGCGTGTTCCCGTTCGTTGCGCGGGGCGCGCGTCTCGGCCCGTACCGCCTGCGGGGCGGGCAGCGCGGCCCGGTCGAGCTTGCCGCTCGGGGTGAGCGGGAGGGCGTCGAGGACGACGTAGGCGGCCGGGATGACGGCGGCGGGCAGTTCCTGGGCCAGTGCGGCCTGGAGGTCGGCGGGCGGCGGGACGTCGGCGTCGCGGGCCGGGACAACGTACGCGACCAGTTGGCCACCGGTCACGGTGACCGCGGACTGGGCAACCGTCGGCTGACGGGTCAACGCGGCCTCGATCTCGCCGAGTTCGATGCGGTTGCCCCGGATCTTCACCTGGCGGTCGGTGCGGCCGAGGTACTCGATCACACCGTCGGCGCGGCGCCGTACCAGGTCACCGGTGCGGTACATGCGCGCACCGGGCTCGCCGTACGGATCGGCGACGAAGCGCTCGGCGGTCAGTTCCGGCCGGGCGTGATAGCCGCGCGCCAGCTGGACACCCGTCAGGTACAGCTCGCCGGGGACCCCTTCGGGCGCCGGGCGCAGGCAGGAGTCCAGCACGCGCAGACCCGTGTTCCACACCGGACGCCCGATGGGCACGGTGGTGCCGGGCGTGCCGTCGTACGGGTGGTACGTCACGTCGACGGCGGCCTCGGTGGGGCCGTACAGGTTGTGCAGCGGTACGCCGGTCAGCTCGCGCCAGCGGGCGGCGGCGGCGCCGGGCAGCGCCTCGCCGCTGCTGAAGACGTTGCGCAGGGAGGCGGCCCAGATCGGGTCGGCGGTGATCTCGTCGGACTGGAGGAAAGCCTCCAGCATCGACGGGACGAAGTGCATCGCGGTGATGCCCTGTTCGCGGATCAGTTCGGCCAGATAGGCCGGGTCGCGGTGCCCGTCCGGGCGGGCGAGGACCACGGCGGCGCCCTCGCACAGCGCCCAGAAGAACTCCCAGACGCTGACGTCGAAGCTGGCCGGGGTCTTCTGCAGCACCCGGTCGGCTGCCGTCAGTCGGTACTCGCCCTGCATCCACGCCAGCCGGTTGAGGATCGCCCGGTGGGTGACGACGACACCCTTGGGACGGCCGGTGGAGCCGGAGGTGTAGATCAGGTAGGCCGGGTCGTCGGGGTGGGCGGTGAGGGGTGCGGGGCCTTCCTCGGACGACGGGGCGTCGAGCAGCAGGAGGGCGTGCCCTGACGGGAGTTGAGGGGCGGTCGCCGAGGTGGTGACCACGGTGGCGGCGCCGGAGTCGGCGAGCATGTGGGCGACGCGGTCGGCGGGATAGTCCACGTCGACCGGCAGATAGGCGGCGCCGGCCTTCAGAACGCCGAGCAGCGCGACCATCAGCTCCGCCGAGCGCGGTACGGCGACGGCGACGACCGTGCCGGGGCCCGCGCCCCGGGCGGTGAGACGCCGGGCCAGCTCCCCTGCTCGGGCGTCGAGTTCGGAGTAGGTGAGCGTCTCGCCCTCGTACACGACCGCCGTGGCCTGCGGGCTGCGGGCCACCTGTGCCTCGAAGGCCGCCGCGAGGGTCGTGCCGGGGATGTCACGGTGTTCGCCGGTCGGGTGGGCGCCGAGGAGTTCCTCGGCGGACAGCAGGTCCACGTCGGCGACGGACTGGCCCGGGTCGGCGGCCAGAGCGTGCAGGATGCGGGAGAGACGGTCCGCGATCCGGCGTACGGCCTCGGCGTCGAGCCGCTGGGCGTGGTGCTTGAGCCGCAGGTCGAGCCGTTTGCCGGGCTTGACGATGAGGGCGAGCGGATAGTGGACGGCGTCGTGGAACTCGTGGCCCGTCAGCCGGAGCGTGCCGGTCGGGTCGGCGAGGCCGGTCGCGCCCGGGTAGTTCTCGAACACGACGAGGGTGTCGAAGAGTTCACCGGCGCCCGCGAGGCCCGCGACGCGCTGGAGTTCGGCGAGGCCGAGGTGCTGGTGGTCGAGGAGCTGGGACTGCTCGTCCTGGAGGCGGCCGAGGAGACCGGCGAGGGTGTCGGAGGGTTCCCAACGGAAGCGCGTCGGGAGGGTGTTGATGAACAGGCCGATCATCGACTCGATGCCCTCGACCTCGGCGTCACGCCCCGAGACCGTCGTACCGAACACGACGTCCTGACGTGCCATCAGCCGCCCGATGAGCAGCCCCCAGGCGCCCTGGACGACTGTTCCCAGGGTCACGCCGTGCTCGCGCGCCCGCGCCGCCAGCCTGGCGGTCACCTGCTCGGACAGTTCGAGGCGGATCTGCGCGGGCTCGACGGGCGTACCGTCGGCCGGTGTCTCGACGAGCCTGGTGGGCTCCTCGACGCCCGCGAGGGCCGTACGCCAGGCGTCACGTGCCGCCTGGCGGTCGGCGGTGGCCAGGCGGCGCAGGTAGGAGCTGTAGGGCGCGGGTTGCGGCAGCGCGGCCGGGGTGTCCCCGTAGGCGGCCATCAGTTCGCGGTGCAGGACGGGCAACGACCAGCCGTCGGCGACGATGTGATGGAACGTCAGGAGCAGGCGGCTGCGGTGGTCGTCGAGGCGGATCAGCGCGCAGCGCACCAGGGGCGGGTGGGCGAGGTCGAAGCGGCGGGCACGCTCGGCGGCGGCGACCGCGTCGGCCAGCGGCACGCGGGCGGGCCCGTCGTGGACGGTCAGGTCGACTTCGCGCCAGGGCAGGTCAAGTCCTGCGGCGATGATCTGCACGGGCTGCCCGTCCGGGCGGCGGCGGAAGCAGGCGCGCAGCGGGGCGTGCCGGTCCAGGACGCGCTGGGCGGCCCGGCGCAGGGCTTCGCCGTCGACCGGTCCGGTCAGGTCGAGTGCCTGCTGGACGACGTACGCGTCGAGGTCCGTGCCGTCGACGAGGGAGTGGAAGTAGAAGCCCTCCTGGAGGGGGCTCAGCGGCAGTGACTCCTCGACGGTGACGGGGAACTCGCCCTGGATCTCGGCGAGTTCGGCGTCGGTGAGGCTGACCAGCGGGGCGTCCGGCTCCGCGTCCTCCCGGACGGGGACGAGTTCGCCGGCCGCTGTCGCCAGCGCGGCGACCGTGCGGTGCTTGAAGACGTCCCGGGAGCTGAGGCGCAGGCCTGCCCGGCGGGCGTGGACGAGGAGCTGGATGGCGGTGATGCTGTCGCCGCCGAGGGCGAAGAAGTCGTCGTCGATGGTGGCGGAGCGCAGACCGAGGACGTCGGCGTAGGCCGCGCACAGGAGTTCCTCGCGGGCGTCGCGGGGCGGCCGGCCCGCGCTGAGGGCGCCGTAGTCGGGCGTCGGGAGCGCGGCGGAGTCGAGCTTGCCGCTGGGGGTGACCGGGAGACGGTCGAGGGGGACGACGGCCGCGGGGACCATGTACTCGGGGAGGTGCTCGGCCGCGTACGAACGCAGCGCTCTCATCAGGGCGTTGACGTCCCGGAAGGGGGCGGGGCGGTTGGCGTGCGGGGCGGTGCCGGAGGGGCGGTAGAGGCCGGTGAGCGGTGTGTCGCCGAGGGCGAACACGAGGTCGAGGCTGCCGTCGTCGGCGGTGCCGTTCCAGGTGACGGCGGTCCGGTGGCCGTAGCGGGCGCCGAGTGCGTGGAAGACCTCGGGGTCCGGGGCGTCGGCCGTACGGCTGCTGTCGTCCAGGGCGGACAGTGCGGCCAGGTCCTCGGCGAGACGGGCATTGGGCACGCCGGTGACGCGGAGGAGTGCGGGGCCTTCGGCCAGCTGGGCTTCGAGTGCCCCCGGCCCGCTCCAGACGATCTCCGTACCGGAAACCGGCTCCGCAGCCGGGGTCTGCTTGCTGAGCACCACGTCGTACCGGTACCGCGTCAGTTCGTTGTGGTGGGCGCCGCGCTTGACGTGGATCTCGGCGTCGAAGCCGTCGAGGGCCGCGAAGTAGTCGGGGTCCAGGAGGAGTTCGCCCTCCCAGGCGACCGACCGCTCGACGGCGGTCCGCAAGGCGTGCTTGTCCTCGGCGTCACCGGTGCGGCGGCTCTCGACGGCGGCGCACAGGCAGCGCAGCAGCCGGGCGTTGCGCACGTCGCCGACGAACAGCCGGCCGCCGGGGGCGAGGAGCGTGCCGACCGCGCGGACGACATCGGTCAGATAGTCGGCGCTCGGGAAGTACTGGGCGACGGAGTTGATGACGACGGTGTCGAAGTGGGCGGCCGGCAACCCCGTGGTGTCATGCGCGGGTCGGGCGCTCAGCCGTACCCGGTCGGCGAGTTCCGGTACCGCCTCGACCTGGGTGCGCAGGGCGCGTACGGCCTCCTCGGAGAGGTCGGTGCCCCAGTACTCGTCGCAGTCGGGCGCGAGGCGGGAGAGGATCAGGCCGCTGCCGACGCCGATCTCCAGCACCCGGCGGGGTGCCAGGTCCGTGATGCGGGCGACGGTCGCCGCCCGCCACTCACGCATCTCCTCGACGGGGATGGGCAGCCCGTCGTACATGCTGTTCCAGCCCGCGAAGTTCTCACGGAGGCCCGCCCCGCCATCGGTTCCGCCTTCCGATCCGGCGGCGGAGTAGAGCAGTTCGTGGAGGTCCTTCCACTCCTGCACCTGGTCGGCGGTGTCGTGGCCGGCGGTGTCGCCGTCCAGTGCGGGTACGACGTACGCGGCGAGGCGCCGGTCACCGGGCCGGTCCTCGCGCACGACGACCGCGGCCTGGTCCACGGCCGGGTGGGCGCGCAGTACGGACTCGATCTCGCCCGGCTCGATGCGGAAGCCGCGGATCTTGACCTGGGAGTCGGCGCGGCCGAGGAACACCAGGCGGCCGTCGGCCTGCCAGCGCACGAGGTCGCCGGTGCGGTAGAGGCGTTCGCCCGGTGCGCCGAACGGGTCGGCGACGAACCGCTCGGCGGTCAGGTCGGGCCGCCCGAGGTAGCCGCGGGCGAGGCCTGCGCCGCCGAGGTACAGCTCGCCCGGAACACCGGCCGGGACGGGCTGCAGGCGGGCATCGAGGACGTAGGCGCGCGTGCCGGGGTCCGGGAGGCCGATGGGGACGATGGAGCCGGCCGGGATGTCGGGGTCGCACAGGCCGAGGGTGGAGTTGGTGGTCGCCTCGGTGGGGCCGTACGCGTTGAACATCATCCTGCCGCGCGCGTACCGTCCGACCAGCTCGGGCGAGACGCGTTCGGTGCCCGCGAGCAGGGTGGCGGGCGGCAGTTCGACGCCCTCGGGCATCGCCGCGAGCAGGGCGGGCGGCAGGATCATGAACGTGATGCCGTGCGCGTGGGCGTAGTCGGCCAGCGCCGGTCCTGGCACCCGGCGTTCGGACGGGACGACGACGAGCCGACCACCGGAGAGCAGACCGAGGCACAGGTCCCAGAACGCCACGTCGAAGCTGGGCGAGGCGAACTGGAGCACCCGGCTGTGCGGGCCGATCCCGAACCGCTCGGTCTGCGTGGCGACCAGCTTGGCGACACCGGCGTGGGTGAGGACGACGCCCTTGGGGCGGCCGGTGGAGCCGGAGGTGTAGATGACGTAGGCAGCGTTGGTGATGGTCAGCGCGACCGAGTCGGCTCCTGCCGGCTGATGCCCCTCCAACTCCCTCACGGTGTCCGGCGCGTCGAGGACCAGGACGTCCGTGCCGTCGTTCGCCGGGATGTCCGCGGCGACCTCGGCGGTGGTGACCAGGCAGACGGGGTGGGCGTCGGCCAGCATGTAGGAGATGCGGTCGGCCGGGTAGTCGGTGTCCACGGGGAGGTAGGCGGCGCCGGACTTCAGCACCGCGACCTCGGCGACGATCAGCTCTGCCGACCGGGGCACCGCGAGGGCGACCACGCGCTCGGGTCCGGCCCCCCGTGCGATCAGAGCGGCCGCCAACCGGCCCGCACGCTCGTCCAGTTCGGCGTAGGTGAGCTCGGTGTCCTCGAAGACCAGCGCGATGTCGTCCGGGCGCTGGCGTACCTGGTCGGCGAACATCTCCGGCCAGGTGCGCAGCGGGACGGCGTGGTCGGTGTCGTTCCACTCGCGCAGGACGCGGTGACGCTCCTCGGCGCCGAGCAGGTCCAGTTCGCCGACGGGGGCGAGCGGACGGGCGAGGGCGTCGGCGAGCAGGGTCGTGTAGTGGTCGGCCATGCGCTCGGCGGTCGCGGCCTCGAAGAGGTCCTGCCGGTAGGTCACGTACAGGTCGCCGTCGCGGACCTCGAAGGCGAGGTCGAGCCGGTCGCCGCCGTCCGCCGCGCCGAAGGCCGTGTTGAACAGCAGGCCGCCGCCCCGGGTGGGCTCCGGGCGCAACCAGGTGACCAGCGTGGCGTGTTCGACCCGGTGGGCGCGGGCGTCGTCGCGCGCCTCGGTCACCCGCCGTACGAGGTCCGCGAAGGACGTGCCGTCGTCGACAGCGAGCCGGAGCGGCAGACCGTCGTACCCGATGGTGATGTCCTGACCGCCGCTGTAGCGGTGCAGCAGGGCTGCGTACGCGGCCAAGAGGGCCGGCTCACCGACCGTCGCCGTCATCAACGGGCGGCTCAGTGTCCGCCGTTCGCCGGTGGGGTGCAGGGGGTACGGAAAATCGACCGGGAGAGCTGTCTCCTGCGGGAGCGGTGCCAGGCGCCGCCGCCAGAAGGCGGGGACCGCACCTTCCGCGCCGTCGTCGATACCGGGCACACGTGCTTCGAAACCGGACACAGGCGACCGTGCCTCCAGGGTGTACGGACCGGCTCAGCCGGAGGACCGCAGGCCATACTAAGGTAAGCATTACCTAACCAAAAGACCCCACTCTCGGCGGACCTGCTTCTCACCACTACGATTAAGGCCTGCCTAACCTAAGGGAGTTGCCCGTTGGAGACCGCACGGTGACGCGGGGCAGAAGAGTTCGCCCCCTTCTTCTCGTGGCAGTGCTCGGTGCCGTACTGCTCGGGCTGTGCCTGCTGTCCCTCGCTCTGGGCGCGGCCAGCATTCCGCCCGATCAGGTGGTGCGGGCGCTGTTCGGCGACGCGCCCAGCCGGTTCGTGGACAACGTCATCTGGTCGGCTCGGGTACCTCGTACCGCGCTCGGACTGGCGGCGGGGGCGGCGCTCGGACTGTCGGGGGCACTCATGCAGGCACTGACCCGTAATCCGCTTGCCGACCCCGGAATCCTCGGGGTGAGCGCCGGTGCCTCGTTTGCGATCGTGGTGGCCGTGGGGGTCCTCGGAATCGGGTCGTTCTACGGATACGTGTGGTTCGCGTTCGCGGGTGCGATGGCTGCCAGCATCCTCGTCTATCTGCTGGGCCGGCTCGGGCGTTCCGGGCTCACGCCGGTCAAACTGGCGCTCTCCGGCATCGCGGTGACCTCCCTGCTCTCCTCCCTGACCAGTGCGATCGCGCTGACCGACGCCGACGCGCTCGACCGCTACCGCTTCTGGTCGGCCGGTTCGATGGCCGACCAGGACGGCGAGACCGTCCTGCGGATCCTGCCCTTCCTCGCGGTGGGCGCGCTGCTGGCCTTCGCGTCCGCGCCCGCCCTCAACAGCATGGCCCTGGGCGACGACGTGGCCGCCTCGCTCGGCCGGCGGCTGGGTCTGGTGCGGCTCCAGGGGGTGACCGCAGTGACATTGCTCACCGGAGCTGCGGTCGCGGTCATCGGACCGGTCGTCTTCATCGGTCTCGTGGTGCCCCATGTCGCCCGCGTGCTGGCCCAGATGGCGGGCATCGGCCCCGACCAGCGCTGGCTGCTGCCGCTGTCCGCCGTGCTCGCGCCGAGCCTGCTGCTCACCGCGGACATCATCGGGCGTCTGGTGGCCCGGCCCGTCGAGGTCCAGGCCGGGGTGATCGTCGCCTTCATCGGCGGGCCCTTCTTCATCGCGCTGGTCCGGCGCCGGAACCTGGCGGAGGTGTGAGCATGACGAGTCCCAAGACCGCCGGCTCCGCGACGACAACGACTCCGGCGGCCGCTCTCCCTTCCGGCCGCGGCCAACGCACCTACCGGCTGGCTGTGCCTCCGGTCTCCGGGATTCTCCGTCCCCGCCTGGTGGCCGTCACCGCGCTCCTCGCCGTGGGCACGTTCCTCGTCTTCTGCTGGAGTCTGACGACCGGCGACTACCCGATCGCCTTCACCGACGTCGTACGCGCCCTGGTCGGCTCCGGCGACCCCGGCACGGTGCTCGTCGTCCAGGAACTGCGGCTGCCGCGTGCCCTGGTGGGGCTGCTGGCCGGGATCGCGTTCGGGATGTCCGGCGGGCTGTTCCAGACCATGACCCGCAATCCGCTGGCCAGCCCCGACATGATCGGCCTCACCCAGGGCGCGGGCACGTTCGTGGTCGTGGGCATCGTCCTGGGCTGGGACGGCGGCCTCGGCACCCAGGCGCTCGGGCTGCTCGGCGCGCTGACCACCGCTCTCGTCGTGTACACGCTGGCCTGGCGGCGCGGCACCACCGGCTACCGGATCATCCTGGTCGGCATCGGCGTCGCCTGGATCTGTACGAGCGCCACCGACTACCTCGTCGCCAGGGGCGGCCGGTTCCAGGCGCAGGCCGCGCTGGGCTGGCTGGTCGGCAACCTCAACGGCCGTACGTGGTCGCAGGTCGGCCCGCTCGCGCTCGCCCTGGCCGTCCTCGTGCCGACGGCGCTGCTGCTCGGCAGGCTGCTGCGCACGCTCCAGCTGGGCGACGACGTCGCCACCGGCCTCGGTACCCGCGTACAGCCCGTACGCCTCGGCATCCTGCTCACCGGCGTCGGGCTGATCGCCTTCGCGACCGCCGCCGCCGGACCGGTGGCCTTCGTGGCGCTCGCCGCCCCGCAGATCGCCCTGCGCCTCGCGCGCACCGCCTGGCCGCCCACGCTCGCCTCGGGACTGACCGGGGCGCTGATGGTCCTGGGCAGCGACCTCATCGCCCGTACGCTCATCTCCGGCACGGAACTGCCGGTCGGAATCGTCACCGGCGTGCTCGGCGCGCCGATCCTGCTCTGGCTGCTCGTCCGCGCCAACCGCGCGGGTTCAGGAGGCTGATCCCATGTCGACGGACCCCACGATGCCGACTGACGCCCTGTCGACGGCCAAGGCCACGACCACGACCACCGAGGACGCCATGCCGGCCGATCCCCTGCCCACCACCCCGGAGCCGCCCGCGGACCCGGACCTGAGAGCGACGGGACTGCGGCTGGCGTACGACAGCCGGGTGGTGGTGGACGGCCTCGACCTGGCCGTGCCGCCCGGCCGGATCACGGCCATCGTCGGCGCCAACGCCTGTGGGAAGTCGACGCTGTTGCGCGCCCTGGCACGGCTGCTCACCCCCAGCGAGGGCGCGGTCCACCTGGACGGCAAGGCTCTGCACTCCATCCCCTCCAGGGAGTTGGCGCAGCGCCTGGGCATCCTGCCCCAAAGCCCGGTGGCACCCGAGGGGTTGACGGTGATCGACCTCGTCAACCGGGGCCGTTCACCGCACCAGACGTGGTGGCGGCAGTGGTCGAAGGCCGACGAACAGGCCGTGCACGAAGCGCTCGCCGCGACCAACATGACCGACCTCGCGGACCGCCCGGTGGACGAGCTGTCCGGCGGTCAGCGGCAGCGGGCGTGGATCGCGATGGCGGTCGCCCAGGGCACCCCCGTACTCCTCCTCGACGAGCCGACGACGTATCTCGACCTGGCCCACCAGATCGACGTACTGGATCTGATCACCGACCTCAACCGGCGAGAGAACCGGACCGTCGTGATGGTCCTGCACGACCTCAACCAGGCCTGCCGGTACGCCGATCACGTCGTCGCCATGAAGGCCGGCCGGATCGCCGCGCAGGGCCCGCCGGCGGAGGTCATCACGGAGGAGACGGTGGAGGACGTCTTCGACCTGACGTGCCGCATCACCCTGGACCCCGTCAGCGACACCCCGATGGTCATCCCCATGGGCCGACACCACCAGGACGTACGTGCTAAGACGACCTCATGACCCTGAAGTCCAGCCGAACCGACGCCCGCACCTGGCCTGTTGAGCCGCTGAAGGAACTCTTCAGCGAGAGCTTCCCCCTGTTCATCACGGCCGACCGGCTGGTGTCGGAGTACATAGGCCGGGTCCGGGAGTTGTTCCCCGCCTGGGACCTCACGCTCGTGGACGAGCACGAGGTGCCGGTGGCGGCGGGCTGGGGCGTGCCGGTCCACTGGGACGGGTCGGCCGAGGGGCTCCCGTCCGGGTACACGGACTCCCTGGTGCGGGCGGTCGAGGGCCACCAACAGGGTGTGACACCGGACACGTTGGTGATCTGCGGCGCGGTCGTGACCCCTTCCCTGAAGGGGCGCGGCCTGGCGGGCGAGACCCTGTCCGCCCTGCGCCGCACCGCCCTGGAATCCGGCCTGACCCGAGTGATCGCACCGGTCCGCCCGACGACCAAGGCACGCTATCCCCTGACACCGATCGAAAAATTCATGTGCTGGCGGCGCGCCGACGGAACAGCCCTCGACCCGTGGATCCGCGCCCACGAGCGCCTGGGCGCCGAGATCCTGGCTGCGGCCCCGCGCTCCCAGACGATGACCGGCACGGTCGCCGACTGGGAGGAGTGGACCGGCCTCGCCCTCCCCGAATCGGGCGACTACGTCATCCCGGACGGCCTGAGCCTGCTCCACGTCGACCGCGCCGCCGACGAGGGCGTGTACCAGGAGCCCAACGTCTGGATGCGGCACGTCTGACCTCGGGGTACCGGTCAGCGCCAGGCGCCGGCCCGGATCCCGAACACCACGTTGCGGCGCAGCGGCCCCTCCGGGACGGCCGGGTCGTCGAAGTCCTTGTCCGGGTCGTGGCTCATACCGAGTCGGCGCATCACCGCCTGTGAACGGAGGTTGGTGGCCGTCGTGATGGCCAGGACCTCTTCGAGGCCGAGGCCCTTCTCGTCGAAGGCATGGGCAACCACCGCCCGGGCGGCCTCGGTCGCATAACCGTGCCCCCACGCGGACCGGGCGAGCCGCCACCCCGCCTCGACCCCGCCGAACGCCATGTCGTCCTCCACGGGGTCCAGCCCGGCGAACCCGATGAACTCACCGGTGCCCACGACCTCCACCGCCCACCAGCCCCAGCCCCGTTCGTCGAGGCCGGTCTGGAAGTGGGCGGCGGAGGCATCGCTCTGCTCGCGGGTGAGGACGTCCCCGAGGTGCTCGCGGACCTCCGGGTCGGCGTTCATGGCCGCCCAGGGGACGAGGTCGGACGCGCGCCAAGCGCGCAGGAGGAGACGTTCGGTTCGCAGGTCTGGCATGGGAGCCATCCTGTCGTGATCACGAACCGGCGTCGATCACATATCCACCTGCCCGCGCCCCGCCCTCAGGGCCTGGCCGTCAGATACCCGCCCATCGTCCGGAAGTACTCCGTCGCCGCGATCTCCGTGCCGTCCTCCGTCCGGACCCTCTTCACCAGGAGCCCCCGCAGGCGTCCGTTCCGGGCCTCCGTGCCCGCGACGACGACGATTCCGTCGCCCTCGCGGATGAAGATCCGGCCCGGGGTGCCGCCGTAGCAGCCCTCGGAGACCTCGGCCTCGACGATGCGTATCCGCTGGCCCTTGTGATGGGTGAAAGCGTTGGGGTACGGGTCCGACTGGGCGCGGACCAGGCGTTCCAGGGCCTCGGCCGGCCAGGTCCAGTCGATGCGGCTGTCCTCCAGAGAACGCTTGTGGAAGAAGCTCGCGCGGCTGCGGTCCTGGGGAATCCAGTCCGCACGGCCGGAGGCGATGAGATCCAGAGACTCGTGGACGACCGGTGTGATCAAGTCCACAGTGCGATGGAAGAGGTCGGTCACCGTGTCACGCGCTCCGACCGGCACCGCGCGCTGAAGCAGCACGTCACCGGCATCCAGCTCCGCGTTCATACGGTGGGCGGTGACACCGACCTCCCGCTCGCCGTTGATGAGCGCCCAGATCAGCGGGGAGAAGCCCGCGTACGCCGGGAGCAGCGAGTCGTGGATGTTGAGCGTGCCGTGCGCCGGGAGGTCGAAGATCTCCGGCGGCAGCACCGTTCGCCAGTTGTTCGCGACGATCAGGTCCGGCGCCAACTCCCTTAGGGCAGCCAGGAGTTCGGGATCGTCCGGGCGATTGCGCAGCAGCACCGGGATGCCGTGCTTCTCGGCGAGGTCGGCCACCGAGTCGTCCCAGATCTTCTCGTATACGTGGTCGCTCTTGGGGTGGGTGACCGCCATGACCACCTCGTGATCGGAGTCCAGCAGAGCCTGGAGCGTGCGATGCCCCCAGGTCTGATAGCCGAACATGACGACCCGCATAGCCGATCCTTCCGTAGGACACACCATTGCAAGGTAAGGCTAACCTTATTTAACATCAGTGGCGCCTAGGGGAAGGAAAGTTGCGGTGAACGCACTGCACGACGAACCGGACGCCGTCCATGACGTGCTCGGTATTGGATTCGGCCCGTCAAATCTGGCACTGGCCATAGCCATCGCCGAACACAACGCACAAGCGGCGCCCGAGGAGCGGATCCACGCCGAGTTTCTGGAGCGCCAGCCACAGTTCGGCTGGCACCGCGGCATGCTCATCGACGACGCGACCATGCAGGTGTCCTTTCTCAAGGACCTGGTCACCATGCGCAACCCCACCAGCGATTTCAGCTTCCTGTGCTTCCTGCGGGACCGCGGCCGGCTGGTGGACTTCCTCAACGCGAAGACCCTCTTCCCGCTGCGGATCGAGTTCCACCAGTACTTCGAGTGGGCGGCGGCCCGCGTCGCCGACCAGGTCACGTACGACTCCGAGGTCGTCTCCGTGGAGCCCGTACTGGCCGAGAACGGCGAGATCCGCTGGTTCGACGTGGTCAGCCGCGTGCCGAGCGATCCACGGCGGACGGTGGTCCGCCGGGCCCGCAACATCTCGGTGGCCGTCGGTCTCGAACCTCACGTACCGCCGGACACCGCGCTGTCGGACCGCATCTGGCACAACAGCGAGCTGGTGCCGCGTACCCGTGAACTGAGCGGTTCGGGCGCCTCCGTGGGCCGGATCGTCGTCCTCGGGGCCGGTCAGAGCGGCGCCGAGGCGGTCGACTACCTGCACCGTTCCTTCCCCGATACCGAGGTCTGCGCGGTCTTCGCCAAGTACGGCTACACGCCCGCCGACGACAGCCCGTTCGCCAACCGGATCTTCGACCCCGAGGCGGTGGACATCTACTTCCGGTCCAGGCCGGAGGTGAAGCAGTCCCTGTACGACTACCACCGCAGCACCAACTACTCGGTGGTCGACATGGACCTGATCGAGACGCTGTACGCCACCATGTACCGCGAGAAGGTCCAGGGCAACGAGCGGCTGCGGATGCGCAACGTGTCCCGCATCCGGGACGTCGAGCAGCTGGACGACCGGCTGGACGTGACCGTCGAGTACCTCCCCACCGGAGAACGGGAGGTGCTCTCCTGCGACGTGCTCGTGCACGCCACCGGGTACCGCCCCCGGGAACTCGAAACCGTGATCGGCAGGGCCGCGAAGCTCTGCCTGCGGGACGACAACGACGCCGTACGGGTCGGCCGCGACCACCGGGTCGAGGCCGCGCCCGAAGTCACGGCCGGGATCTATCTGCAGGGGGCGACCGAGCACACGCACGGTCTCACCTCGACCCTGCTGTCGACGACAGCCGTACGCTCCGGCGAGATCCTCGACTCCCTGCTCATCCACCGCACGAGCGATGCGAGCGCCAGCGCTGGGCAACCGTCACCAACTTAGAGTAGCCTCACCTAAGTTTTCGGGCCTGCCGAAGTGCACGCACACGCACTTAGGCAGGCCTTACTGGCCCCAACCGAAGTCCGATCCCCGGAGGGGTGCGGGTGAGTAGTCCTTCACAGCTGTCGGGGCGAGACGTCCTGCGACAGACAGTCAGAGGGCAGCGGCGTGACGTCGCCCTCGGCGCACTCCTCAGTTCCGGTCATCAACTGGGCGAGGCCATGGTGCCCGTCCTCATCGGCCTCGTCATCGACCGCGCCGTCACCGGCTCCGACACCGGCGCCCTGCTGCGCTGGCTCGTCGTCCTCGCCGTCGTCTACGTCGGTCTCGCCCTCAGCTTCCGCTTCGGCGCCTGGTCCGGCGACCGGGCCGCCGCCCAGGCCGAACACACCCTCCGCATCTCCCTCGTACGCCGGGTCCTGGCACCCGGGGGCGGCGCCGAGGAGGGCCGGCTGCCCGGCGCCCTCGCCAACATCGCCACCGAGGACGCCAAGCGCGTCGGCGCCGTCAACATGGCGGTCATGTACGGGATCTCGGCCATCGTCGGCATCCTCGCCGGCGCGGTCATCCTGCTGCGTACGTCCATCACGCTCGGCCTGGTCGTGCTGCTCGGCACACCCGTGCTGCTGTGGCTGGGCCATCTGCTGAGCAAGCCGCTGGAGACGCGCAGCGAGGCCGAGCAGGAGCAGGCCGCGCACGCCTCGGCCGTCGCCGCCGACCTGGTCGCCGGCCTGCGCATCCTCAAGGGCATCGGCGGTGAGTCCACCGCCCTGGCCCGCTACCGCACCACCAGCCGCGACTCCCTCCGGGCCACCCTGAGGGCCGCCCGCGCGCAGGCCTTCCAGAACGGCATGGTGCTCTCGCTCACCGGCTGTCTGATCGCCGCCGTCGCCCTGGTCGGCGGCCGGCTCGCCGCCCAGGGGGACATCAGTCTGGGCCAGTTGGTGTCGGCGGTCGGGCTCGCGCTCTTCCTGCTCGGCCCCCTGGAGACTCTCGCGTGGGTCAACGCCGAGCTCGCCCAGGGCCGGGCCTCGGCGACCCGCGTCGCCGAGGTGCTGGCCGCACCGCCCACCGTCACCGCGGGTGAGCGCACCCTGGACCAGCCGGTGCGCGGCGCGGTCCGGCTGACCGGCGTCACCCTCGGCGGACTCCGGGGCCTCGACCTCGACATCGCACCAGGTGAGCTGCTCGGCGTGGTCGCGACCGATCCCGTGCACGCGACCGACCTCCTGCGCTGCCTGGCCCGCCGGTGCGACCCGGAGACGGGCACCGTCGAGCTGGACGGCGTCCTTCTGCGGGACCTGGACCCGGCCGAACTGCGCACCGCGCTGCTGGTGGCCGAGCACGACGCCGACCTCTTCGAGGGCACCGTCCGCTCCAACGTCACGGCGGCCGCCCCCGACGGCACCGACCCGGAACCGGCGATGGCGGCGGCCGGCGTGACGCAGGTCGCCCAGACCCTCCCGGACGGCGAGGACACCGCGGTCAGCGAGCGGGGCCGCTCACTCTCCGGCGGGCAGCGTCAACGGGTCGCGCTGGCAAGGGCGCTGGCGGCGGAGCGGCCCGTCCTGGTGGTCCACGATCCGACCACCGCCGTCGACACGGTGACCGAGGCGGGCATCGCCACCGGCATCCGCGAGATCCGCAAGGGCCGTACGACGGTCCTGGTGACCAACAGCCCCGCCCTGCTGTCGGTCACCGACCGGGTGGTGCTGCTGGAGGACGGGCGGGTCACCGACACCGCCCTGCACGCGGACCTGATCGACCGTCACGAGACCTACCGAGCGGCGGTGTTGGCATGACCGATGACGAACTCCCCGGCGCAACCCGGGAGTTGCTGCCCACGGCGACCACCGCGCGCACCCGTGCCGCGGTGGGCGAACTGGTCCGCCCGCACCGCGGGCTGGCCCTCGGGGCCTTCGCCGTGATGGTCGCGGCGACCGCTGTCGGGCTGCTCGTCCAGCCGCTGCTGGGCCGCATGGTCGACCTGGTCGCCGAGCAGCGCCCGCCCGACGACCTCACCCTTCCCGTCGTCTTCCTGGTCCTGGTGGCCGTCGCCCAGGGCGGCTCCACCGCGCTCGGGCTGTCCCTGGTGTCCCGGCTCGGGGAGACCGTGCTGGCGCAGTTGCGTGAGCGGTTCGTCGAACGGGCGCTGCAACTGCCGCTGGAGCAGGTGGAGAAGGCCGGGTCCGGCGACCTCAACGCCCGGGTGACCAGGGACGTCTCGGTGGTCGGCGAGGCGGTGCGCAACGCGTTGCCGGAGCTGGTCCGCTCCCTGCTCGCCATCGTGCTGACCTTCGTCGCGATGGCCGCGCTGGACTGGCGCTTCCTGCTGGCCGCACTGCTCGCGGTGCCCGTCCAGGCGGGGACCGCGCGCTGGTACGTGCGCAACGCCGTGCCGCTGTACGCCAAGCAGCGCATCGCCACGGGGGCCCAGCAGCAGCAGCTTCTGGACAGCATCGCGGGCGCCGGCACCGTGCGGGCGTTCCGCCTGGAGGAGCCGCACACCGAGTCCGTCACCCAACGTTCGTCCGCCGCCGTCGCGTTGACGATGCGGGGCGTGCGGCTGGTGCTGAACTTCTACAACCGGCTGCACATCGCCGAGTACACCGGCCTCGCCGCGGTCCTGGTCACCGGGTTCCTGCTGGTGCGCGCCGACTCCGTGTCCATCGGTACCGCCACGGCCGCCGCCCTCTACTTCCACAGCCTCTTCGGCCCGGTCAACCAGGCCCTCGCGCTGCTCGACGACGCCCAGGCGGCGACGGCGGCCCTGGCCCGGCTGGTCGGCGTCGCGGACGTACCGGCTCCCGAGACGGCTCCCCCCGCGCCCACGGCACAGCACCGGGAGCCCGGCACGGTCACCGTGACCGGCGTCCACCACGAGTACGTGCCCGGGCGTCCCGTCCTGCGGGACGTGCATCTCACACTCGCGGCCGGGGAGCGGGTCGCCCTGGTCGGACCGAGCGGTGCGGGCAAGACGACGCTCGCCAAGCTGATCGCGGGTGTGCACGAGCCGACCTCCGGCACGGTTCACCTGACCGGCGCGTCGACGTCCGCCGGCAGCCTGCCGGTTGCCCTGGTCACCCAGGAGACGCACGTCTTCGCCGGTCCGCTCGCCGACGACCTGCGTCTCGCGCGCGCCGACGCGACGGACGAGGCCCTGCACTCGGCCCTCACCGAAGTGGCCGCGCTGGACTGGGTGCTGGGCCTGCCCGAGGGTCTGGCCACCGTCGTCGGCGAGGGCGGGCACCGGCTCACCGCCGCCCAGGTGCAGCAACTGGCGCTGGCCCGGCTGGTGCTGGCCGATCCGCCGGTCGCCGTACTCGACGAGGCGACGGCCGAGGCCGGCAGCACCGGCGCGCGGCTGCTGGAGAAGGCCGCCGACCGGGCGATCGAGAACCGTACCGCCCTCGTGGTCGCCCACCGTCTCACCCAGGCCGCGGACGCGGACCGGATCGTCGTCATGGACGGCGGCCGGATCGTGGAGAGCGGCACCCATGACGAGCTGTGCGCGGCAGCCGGAACCTACGCCTCCCTGTGGCAGGCCTGGTCCGGCACCCGTACTACAGCCGAGAAGCCCCCCACGCCCCGTACCGGCACCGACACAACCACCACCAAAAAGGAACACTGATGCTCGGCTCTCCCAGAGGCACTCGGCTCGCCGCGGCGCTCACCTCTGCACTACTCCTCTTCGGTACCGCCACCGCCTGCGGTTCCGACGACGACTCCTCCGACACGGCGGGCTCCGAGGCCACCGCGTCGGCCAACTCCGCCTTCCCGGTGACCCTTTCGCACAAGTACGGCAGCACCACGATCAAGTCCGAGCCGAAGCGGATCGTCACGGTCGGCCTGACCGACCAGGACGCCGTGCTCGCGCTGGGCAAGGTGCCGGTCGGTACGACCGAGTGGCTGGGCGGCTACAAGGGCGCCATCGGCCCGTGGGCCGCGGACAAGCTGGGCAGTGCGGCGGCGCCGACCGTCCTCACGGACACCGGCACGGGCCCGCAGACGGAGAAGATCGCCGCCCTGCGGCCGGACCTGATCCTCGCGGTCTACAGCGGTCTGACGAAGGCGCAGTACGACACACTGTCGAAGTTCGCCCCGGTGGTGGCCCAGCCCAAGGAGTACAACGACTACGGCGTGCCGTGGCAGAACCAGACCGAGATCATCGGCAAGGCGCTCGGCCAGGAGGCCAAGGCCAAGGAACTGGTCACCGGGGTCGAGTCCGACTTCAAGAAGGCCGCTGCCGAGCACCCCGAGTTCGCCGGTGCCACCGCCGTGATGGCGACCCCGTACGAGGGCACCTTCGTCTTCGGCAGCCAGGACCCGCGCTCGCGTGTCCTCACGAACCTCGGCTTCAAGCTGCCCGTCGACCTGGACAAGGTCATCGGTGACGAGTTCGGTGCCAACATCAGCAAGGAGCGCACCGACCTCCTGAACACGGACGCGATCGTGTGGATCGTCTCCGACATCGCCAAGGACGAGGCCGCGCTGAACAAGAACGCCCTCTACGCGGACCTGAAGGTGGCGAAGGAGGACCGCGAGGTCTTCGTCAAGGAGAGCAGCGACTACGGCAACTCGGTGTCGTTCGTGTCGGTGCTGAGCCTGCCGTACATGCTGGAGCGGCTCGTCCCGCAGCTGACGGCCGCGGTCGACGGCAAGCCGGCCACGAAGGTGACCGAGCCCGCGAACTGACCGTCAGGTCAGCTGAATTGACTGCACGTCACGTGAGTGTGGCCCAACCGGAGTTCCGGTTGGGCCACACTCACGTCACTGACCAGCGGTTCAGGTGGTGGGCTTGAGCTGCCACTGCTGGCAGTTGTTGTTCAGCCAGGACCACTGCCGTACGTCGGCGCCGTTCGCGGTGGAGCAGTCGGCGACGTCGGCGACCTTGCCGGTGGACTCGTTCACGATGCGCACGTAGTCACCGGTGGCGGTGTGGACGAGCCTGAACTTCTGGCAGTTGTTGTTCAGCCAGGACCACTGGCGCAGATCGGTCCCGTCGGCCGTGGCGCACGCCGCGGTGTCCATCACCTTGCCGGTGGCGACGTTGACCAGTCGGCTGGTGTCGCTCGCCTGGTCCTCGATGCGCCACTTCTGGTTGTTTCCGCCGTTGCAGGTCCACTGGAAGATGTTGGTGCCGTCGGCGGTGTTCCCGCCTTCCACGTCAAGGCACTTGCCGCTCTGGCGGTTCACCAGCGTGTACGCGGTCGGGGTCACCGCGGTCTCGCCGGACGGGCCGGGCAGGGTGGTGCCGAGCGCGACCGGGGTGCCGAAGTTCGGGGTGCCGTCCGCGTTCCAGGTGAACTTCTGGGCGCGGGTCGTGCGGCCGTTGCCGCAGCCGCCGGAGGCCGAGTCGTTGGCGTGGTAGACGAGCCAGTTCTCGGTGCCGTCGGGCGAGGTGAAGAACCCGTTGTGGCCCGGCCCGTAGACCCCGGCCGCGTCGTTGCGCTGGAAGACGGGCGTCTGCTTCTTCGTCCAGGACGACGCCAGCAGCGGGTCGGTGCCGGTGAGTTCGAGCTGACCGAGCTTGTAGTCGGCTGTCACGCAGTAGCTCGCGGAGAAGGTGAGGAAGGTCCGGCCGTCGTGGTAGAGCGGCTCGGGGCCCTCGTTGACGGGCGCCCCGGAGGTCTCCCAGGCCAGCGTCGGCTGGGAGATGAGGCTGAAGGTGGAACCGCTGACCGTGTACGGGTTGGTCATCGGCGCGATGACCAGGCTCTGCTTGCTGCCGCCGATGGCGCCGCTGCCGACCAGGTAGAGCTTGTTGTTGTACTTCAGCACGGTGGCGTCGATGAGCCAGCCGCCGGGCGTCAGATTGGACCCGGTGAGCTGGCCCTTGAAGGTGTACGGACCCATCGGGTCGGTGCCGGCGCTCTCCACGACGTACGTCCGCTGCTCGTCGCAGCACGCGGCCCCGCTCGGCGCGCCGGAGTAGTACAGATACCAGCGGCCGTCGAGGAAGTGCAGCTCGGGCGCCCAGAAGTTGTTGTTGCGGGTCGAGGTGGTGTCACTCCAGACCTGCACGCTGGCCGCCGTCGACAGGCCGGCCAGGGTCGGCGACTTGCGCATGGTCAGGACGCCGGTGAAGGACGTGGTGACCAGGTAGTAGTTGCCGTTGTAGTACTCCAGCCAGGGGTCGGCGCCCTTCTGGGACTTGACCGGGTTCGTGTACGGGCGCCCCTCGGCCGCGACGGCGGGTTGGATGGCGACGGGCACGAGCAGCGCCAGCAGCGCCGCCAAGAGGGTCAACCAGTGACGGGTACGGAACACAACGGGTCCCTTCTCATTCACATCTCATTCACATTGTTCGAAATCCCGGACAATGTACGTAACTTCGACCAGAACATAGGTACGCGAGGTGCACACGTCAACGTTTGTGACAGGTTCGGTTCCGGTTGACGTCCGTCGCGTTAAAACAAGTTGTCCGACCTGCCGAACGTTGTTCGAAAACCCTTGACGCTCCCGGTCGCAGCGATTGACACTCTCGCAACGCGAGGTCACACAGACGAAATCTGATCCCTCCCGTTACCTCCCCCGTGCCTGAACAGAGGAAGCCCACACGATGCAACTCGCGAGATCGCGCGGCCGTACGAGATCCTGGTCGGAACGGCTCGCCGGACTGACCGCCGCATCGCTTCTCCTCGGGCTCGCCGGGCCGTTGGCGATGTCCTCCTCCGCCCAGGCCGCCGCGGCCGACATCACCGACGGGCTCGCCCTCTGGTACAAGCTCGACGCCGCCTCCGGCACCGCCGTCGCGGACGCCTCGGGCAACGGCCGTACCGGCACGGTCAACGGCACCGCCGGCTGGTCGAACTCCGGCGAGGGACTGGGCTTCAACGGTTCCGACACCTACATCAAGGTGCCGGACAACATCATGAGCGGCCTGAACTCGATCACCGTCTCGATGGACGTGAAGATCGACTCCACCCAGTCCAACCCGTACTTCATCTACGGCTTCGGCAACACCAGCGGCACGGCCGGCAACGGCTACCTGTTCACCACGGGCAACTCCTACCGGACCTCCATCGCCAGCGGCAACTGGTCGACGGAACAGACGACCCGGTCCCCGGGCACGAACCTCCAGCGCGCCGTCTGGAAGCAGATCACCTACACCCAGACCGGCACCACGGGCGTGCTCTACGAGGACGGCGTGGAGGTGGGCCGCAACACGGCGGTCACCCTCACACCCGGTTCCATCGGCTCGGGCACGACGACCGCCAACTACATAGGCAAGTCGGTCTACCCCGGCGACAACCTCTTCAAGGGCAACATCCGCGACTTCCGCGTCTACAACCGGGCGTTGGCCGGCACGGAGGTCGAGGAACTCTCCCTCCCCGTCGCCACGCAGGGCGTCGCCGCCGACAAGTCGGCCCTGACGCTGGGCGACACCAGCGCGGTGATCGCCGACCTGACCCTGCCGAGCGCGGGCCCGGCGGGCGGCTCCGCCATCACCTGGGCGAGCGACAACGCGTCCGTGGTGTCGTCCTCCGGCGCCGTCACCCGCCCCGCCGCCGGGCAGCCGGACGGCCGCGCCACGCTCACGGCGACCCTGAAGAAGGGCCCGGTGAGCGACACCAAGACCTTCGACGTCACGGTCCCGGCCACCTTCGACGACGCCACGGCCACCCGGCAGGCCGCCGAGGCGCTGACCGTCCCGGACATCGATGACGTACGAGGGAACCTCACTCTTCCGTCAACGGGCGCCTTCGGTACGGCTGTTGCCTGGTCCTCGGCGAACCCCGCCGTCATCGCCACCGACGGTGTGGTGCACCGCCCCGCGCACGGAGCCGGCGCCACGACGGTCGAACTGACCGCGACCGTCACCAAGGGCAGCGCCACGGCGACCCGCGTCCTGACGGCCAAGGTCCCCGAACTCCCCGTGAAGGAAGCCCTCAAGGGCTACATGTTCAGCTACTTCACCGGCGAGGGCACCTCGGACGGCGAACAGCTCTACGCGGCCCTCAGCAAGGGCAACGACCCGCTGAAGTGGCGGGAGTTGAACGACGGCAAGCCCGTCCTGACGTCCACGCTCGGCGAGAAGGGCCTGCGCGACCCGTTCATCATCCGCTCCCCCGAGGGCGACAAGTTCTACCAGATCGCCACGGACCTGCGGATCTACGGCAACGGCGACTGGGACGCCTCGCAGCGCACGGGCAGCAAGTCCATCATGGTGTGGGAGTCCACCGACCTGGTCCACTGGACCGACCAGCGGCTGGTGAAGGTCTCCCCCGACGCGGCCGGCAACACCTGGGCGCCCGAGGCCTATTACGACACGAACCTCGGCTCCTACGTCGTCTTCTGGGCCTCGAAGCTGTACGACAACGCCGACCACTCCGGCGACACGTACAACCGCATGATGTACGCGACGACCCGTGACTTCCGCACCTTCAGCGAGCCCAAGGTGTGGATCGACCGCGGCTACTCGGTCATCGACTCCACGATGATCAAGGACAAGGACACCTACTACCGCTTGTCCAAGGACGAGCGGAACAACTCCTCCTCGACGCCGAACAGCAAGTTCATCTTCGAGGAGAAGAGCGACTCGATCCTCAACCCGTCCTACACCGCCGTCGCCGAGGGCATCGGCAAGGGCGCGATGAGCGCGGCCGAGGGTCCCCTGGTGTTCAAGTCGAACACCGAGGAGAAGTGGTACGCGTTCCTCGACGAGTTCGGCGGTCGCGGCTACATCCCCTTCGAGACGACGGACCTCGCGTCGGGCGTGTGGACCCCCTCCACGGACTACGACCTCCCCGCGGAGCCCCGCCACGGCACGGTACTCCCGGTCACCCAGGCCGAGTACGACCGGCTGCTGAACGCCTACCAGCCGGACCAACTCGTCGCATCCGTCGAGGACATCACGGTCAAGACGCGCACCGGTGAGGCCCCGGTCCTCCCGGGCACGGTCATCGCCACCTACGCGGACGGCGTCAAGCGCCCCGTCTCCGTCACCTGGGACACCGTCCCGGCGTCGGCGTACGCCCAGCCCGGCACCTTCACGGTGCTCGGCGCCCTCCCGAACGGCGAGGCCCTCCCGGTCCGCGCCACCGTCACGGTCTCGGCCGAAGGCCCGGACGTCCCGGCCGACCTGGTCCTGCACTACGACTTCGACGAGACGGGCGGCAACATCGCCCGTGACTCCAGCGGCCACGGCTACCACGGCACGTACGTCCGAACTCCCGACTTCGGTACGGGAGTCGAGGGCGGCTCCTTCAAGATGGCCGGCGGCAACAGCTCGTCCACGTCGCCGTACGTCAGCATCCCGAACGGCGTCCTCAAGGACACCAGCAGCGTCACCGTCTCCACGTATGTGAAGTGGAAGGGCGGGGACAACTTCCAGTGGTTGTTCGGCCTCGGCCCGGACAACAACAAGTACCTGTTCGCCACGCCGTCCAACGGCGCCGGGAAGCTCTTCTCCGCGATCACCAAGGCGACCTGGTCCGGTGAGAAGCAGATGATCGGGGGCGCGCAGCTCACCGCCGGTCAGTGGAAGCACGTGACGGTCACCCTCAACGGGGCCACCGGCACGGCGATCCTCTACGTGGACGGCGCCGAGACGGCCCGGGTCACCGACGTCGTCATCAAGCCGTCCGACCTGTACGACGCCTCGAAGGGCTACTCCGGCTACATCGGCAAGTCGATGTACTCGCCCGACCCGTACTTCGGCGGCGAGGTCGACGACTTCCGCATCTACAACCGGGCGCTCTCCCCGGCCGAGGTCCTGGAGATCTCCGGCAACACGACCGGGATCGCCGCGGCGACCCACCCCGCGCTGAAGGTCGGCGCGATCCTCGACGACGCGGGCAGCAAGATCACGCTGCCGGTCACCCCCGGCACCGAACTGACCGCCCTGGCACCGGAGTTCACGCTGGCCCACGGTGCGGCGATCAGCCCGGCGTCGGGCACGGTCCGCGACTTCACCAAGCCGGTCACGTACGAGGTCACCGGCTCGGACGGCAAGAAGCGCACCTGGACGGTGACGGCCGTGGAGATGAAGAGCCCGGTGCTGCCGGGCCTGAACGCGGACCCGAACATCGTGCGCTTCGGCGACACCTTCTACATCTACCCGACCACCGATGGCTTCGAGGGCTGGAGCGGTACGCAGTTCAAGGCGTACTCCTCCACCGACCTGGTCCACTGGAAGGACCACGGGGTCATCCTTGACCTGGGTCCCGACGTCAGCTGGGCCGACAGCCGCGCCTGGGCGCCGACGATGGGCGAGAAGAACGGCAAGTACTACTTCTACTTCTCCGCCGACGCGAACATCGGCGTGGCGGTGTCGGACTCGCCGACCGGTCCCTTCAAGGATCCGCTGGGCAAGCCGCTGCTGAAGGCGGGTGCCTACACGGGCCAGATGATCGACCCGGCGCTCTTCACCGACGACGACGGCCAGTCGTACCTGTACTGGGGCAACGGCCGCGCCTACGTGGTCCCGCTCAACGACGACATGGTCTCCTTCGACGCGTCGAAGGTCACCAACATCACGCCGCCCAACTACAACGAGGGCACGTTCGTCATCAAGCGCGGCGGCACCTACTACTTCATGTGGTCGGAGAACGACACCCGCGACGAGAACTACCAGGTGGCCTACGCGACCGGTTCCTCGCCCACGGGTCCCTGGACCAAGCGCGGTCTGATCCTGGAGAAGGACCTCTCCCTGGGCATCAAGGGCCCCGGCCACCACTCGGTGGTCCACGTCCCGAACACCGACGACTGGTACATCGCCTACCACCGCTTCGCGATCCCCGGCGGCGACGGCATGCACCGCGAAACGACCATCGACAAGCTGGAGTTCGACGCCGCCGGCCTGATCAAGAAGGTCGTCCCGACCCTGTCGAGCATCGACCCGGTGACGATCGTCCACGCGGGCCCGGACACCACGGGCCAGGAGGGCAGCGCGATCCCGCTCACGGGCACCGTCTCGGGGGCAGCCACCCCGGTGTGGAGCGTGGGAGCCACGACCCCCTGCACGGTCGCAAGCAGGACCACCGTCCCGACGTCGATCACCTGCACCGACAACGGCACGTACGAGGTCACACTGACCGGAGGCCGCAGCACCGACACGCTGACGGTGACGGTCACGAACGCGCCGCCGGCCATCGTCTCGGCCGAGGGCCCGAAGACCCCGGTACCGGCCGGCAAGGGCACCCCCGCCCGGATCAAGGTCACGTTCACCGACCCGGGCCGGTCCGACACGTACACCTGCAAGATCGACTGGAAGGACGGCACGGCACCGACGTCCGGCAAGGTCACGGGCGGCATCTGCGAGGCCACCCACGCCTATCTGTCGGCGGGCATCCACAGCCCGGTGATCACGGTGACCGACGACGACGGGGCCTCGGACACCGCCCAGCTCCCCGAGCTGATTGTCTACGACCCCAAGGGCTCCGCAGCGGGCGCCGGCGTGATCGCGTCCCGGCCGGGCGCCTACCCGGCGGACCTCGCCCTGTCCGGCAAGGCGGCCTTCTCCTTCGCCGCCCTCTACAAGAAGAACGCGACGGTCCCGACGGGCACGGCGACCTTCGACTTCAAGCCGGAGAAGGCCGGCAAGCCGGCGGGACCGGTCGTGAAGTTCCGCGCCACGTCCTCCGACTGGCTGGTGGTCACGGGCTCCAAGGCCGTGTACCAGGGCTCCGGCACGGTCAACGGCGCCACCGGTTACGCGTTCCGCATCACGGTGACGGACGGGCCGGACACGTACCGCATCAAGATCTGGAAGAAGTCGACGGGAGCGGTCGTCTACGACAACCGCACCGGCGTCACGACGAAGGGCATCGTCCTGGGCCGCTAGGCCAGATGTACCGATCGCGCCGGACAGCTGAACCCGAGGCGCGCACACGGAGTTGGGCCTGACCGCCCGCTCGGTGTGCGCGCCCTCGGCGTTCTGGTGCCGGCCCCTCCCAAATACGCGTCTCACATGCAACCCGTCCCCTATACGCACACGGCGAAGGCCATCGCCCAGTTGCACCACCTGGCGGTGATCGAGACACGGCGCGGACGCAACGGCGGGCTGACGCTCACCGATGCGGGCCGGAGCACTCGCGTGGGGGATCTGGTCAGGACACCGGAGGGCGACCGGGAAGCAGTCGCATGCGAGGGCGACACCCCCTGCCCCCTCTCGGGCGATATCAATTCATCTGAACACGATCACGGAGCTGTTCTACCGGCGGAAGTTCGAGGAGTGTCCCGAACTGCTGCGGCACCTGTTCAACCGGACCAACCAGGTCACCGGCGCCCAGCGCGAGGCACTGGCCGGCTCGGTGGCGGCCTTCGCCACCCTTTTGGTCGAGCAGCCCGACGAGCGCCCGGACGCCGTCCTGTCGCGCATCGCCCCTTCGAGTTCGTCGAAGCGATCGCGGACATGTCCACCGAGGGCGACACCGTGCGTCTGGCCCCCGTCAAGTTCCAGCCCAGCCACTCGGACGACGTGGCCGTGGCCGTCGGGCGCACCGCGGTCGGCACCCCGGTCAACGCGTGGTGGAGATCGCCGGCCCCGGCCTGTTCCAGCTCGACGAGCTTCTGCGCAAGGTACTCGCAGTCAGGAAGGTCCACAGCCTTCTTCCGGCCCCCACCAGGACGACGGACCCACCCCAACAGAGCCTGACCACACTCCAGTTCATCCGCTCCGCGCGAGACCGTGCCCTCCCGAACCCCAGCCGCGGCAGCGACGAGCCTGATCCCACCATGCCCCGACGACAGCGCTTCCGCCCCTATGGCCAGCCGACGCTGCCGCTCGTCGAGATGCGGCAACAACACCTGGAACTCCGCAGCCAGGACGGCCTCGATCCCCTCCGGTCTCCCCACACCAGAGCAACGAGCCGCACAGCTGGAAACCACGACTTGTTCCCGGGCCGGACGCACACATCACGGAGACCCGTTTCGCCTACTGGGTCGGGCAGCAGCAGTAAGTACTACCATTGGCCGAGTCGCCGAGAACGATCGAGAACGCCTGACGCACGTGGCCGCGTCTACATTTCGGCCCCGGAGGTCCGCGACGTTCCCCCCTCGGCACTGCTCGATGTCTCGGCTTGCCGGGCGACGGCAAAATCACGATTCCGCAGTGTCTGCAGACGATATGCTTCCGGCAGATCAGGAATCGCCAGGAGGCGGTCACATGCTTCGAGGGAACCCTGAATATCCCCTGCCCAGTAAGAAACGATGGAATATTCGAAGAGCAGCCCCCACGTGTAGACCCATGGGTGAGTGAAGAGGATATCGTCGGGCTCCACGCGATTGATCCCCGCACACGCGAAGGCATGCCCAGCACGATAGTTTCCACGCTTGCGCAGCCGTGAGACCAATTCGAAGCATGCTTCAAGGCGCTGCGGCCGCTGTTCCCATGCCCGCGAGAGGGTATCCATTGCTCCCGGCCAGTCACCGGACTCATCCTTGAGGATTCCTGCCTGCAGGAGCGCGTAATAGATCTCCTCTCCCCAGCCCCCCATCTCCGCACGGCGTTCGTAAAGGGCGATCGCCTCTTCTGTGCGACCCATGTCACGCATGGTCTGGGCCAGGTAGAACGTGCTGCGCGCGTTTGTAGGATCGCGCTCGAGCTCCGAGCTCAGGAGGGCCATGTCCCGTTCGAACTTGTCGTGCCGGGAGCCGCCGTCAGCGAAGTGCTCGATCACGAGGGCGTCGAGGTTCTCCTGTTCGTGCTCCTCGTCGGCAGTGAGGTACTCGTGCGTCACGCCTTCGTAGCGCCAGTGCAAATCGCCGCGGACGAGACGCTTGATCCGGTAGGAGAGACTTCCGGCGTGCGGGATCATATAGGACGCACAGGACAGCGAAGGCAATGGCCCTTCTTGCCGGATGGTCATGTCGGCGTCCATAAGAAGCAGGTAGTCGGCCTTCCCGCGGGCGCGTTCGATGTTGAGCGTTCGATTGACTCCGAAGTCAACCCAGGGGTCGTCGTGCAGCTCACCGGGGACGCCATCGAAGGCTTTTCGAATCAGATCCTGGGTGCCATCCGTCGAGCCTGTGTCAGAGATGATCCAGGTGTCGACGATGTCGCGTACCGAAGCGATACACCGCTCAATCACGGCCGATTCATTCTTTACGATCATGCAGAGGCAGATGGTCGGTTTCATGGTTCTGGCCCTACCTTCGAGTTTCCAATCGGGCATGACGATAAAAGTCGAATCACGTGGAAGGAAGTCGCCGCCACTTTAGACACTTCGACTCAAGGATTGTCGACGCAACGCCGATTCCTGTTATGAGCGAGACCGACTGCCCCCCTTGCCTCACGGAGTGGGTACACGAAGCAGGTGTCACGGAGCTGGCCGTTTCACGTCAAAGCCGGCCCTGAGATTGCCATGCGCATGATCACAACAGGACGGCAGCTCGGACGGAGCGGCAACGTCACACAAAGTGCGCGATCAATCGCAGATGGTAATGATGTGAGTGTCGCCCCAGCCGGGGTGGCGTGACTATTCGACTTCGCGAAAACAGGAGACCGCATGAGCCCTGACTCCAGGACACGTTCCTCACTCGGGCCGCTCCCGCTCCCCAGGCGGAGCACTTGGATTGCGGGCAGCAGCCTTGCATCCCTCGCTCTCGTACTCACAGGCATGGCCAGCCCGGCTCTCGCGATGGAGCACACGAAGACAGTCGCCGCCATAGCTTCTGGCGCCAACCCGAGCGGCGACGAATGCCAAGACGGCCATTGCGACGACTACGGCGACCAGGGTCACGAGGGCGAGCCCGGCCCCACGGGGCCCGCGGGGCCGACGGGCCCGACCGGCCCCGCGGGTGCCGACGGTGAAGACGGCGCCGACGGCGAAGACGGCGCCACCGGCCCGACCGGCCCCGCAGGCGCCGACGGCGAAGACGGCGCCACCGGCCCGACCGGACCGACCGGACCTGCGGGCGCCGACGGTGCCACCGGCCCGACCGGACCTGCAGGCGCCGACGGTGCCACCGGCCCGACCGGACCTGCAGGCGCCGACGGTGCCACCGGCCCG
>NZ_JBIRRV010000006.1:0-118256 GCF_044333925.1 Streptomyces sp. NPDC020898 | reverse complement strand
GGCGCCGACGGTGCCACCGGCCCGACCGGACCTGCAGGCGCCGACGGTGCCACCGGCCCGACCGGACCTGCAGGCGCCGACGGTGCCACCGGCCCGACCGGACCTGCAGGCGCCGACGGTGCCACCGGCCCTGCAGGCGCCGACGGTGCCACGGGCCCGGCCGGCCCGACCGGCCCGACCGGCCCCGCGGGTGTCGACGGTTCCGTGGGCGCCACCGGCCCCACGGGCGCCACTGGCCCCACCGGCCCCGCCGGACCGGTGGACGCGCAGATCTTCTCCCAGGACTTCAACGTCCTGTTGGGCGTCAACGCGTCCTACAACTCCCCGTCATGCCCGGTCGGCACCACTCCCATCTCCGGAGGACTGTCTGCCACTGGCCTCGCCACCATCCTCGGGCAGACCTACCCGAACGGAGACCACTGGACCGTGACCGCGACGGCGGGTCTCGCCACCACCATTACGGTCTACGTGGTCTGCAGCTGACCACACACCTCACGACCGCCTTTTGCATATGAGTCCCCGTCGGCTTTCCGGCGGGGACTCATGCGCGCCGAGTTCCGCCTTGCTCGGTGCGGCGGAGGAGTCGCCTTCGCATTCCGAGGCGAGTGATCGCGCCGAACGGGTCGGCGGGGCGCCGCCCTCCGGGCAGCGTCACCCCAAGCTCCCTGCCGAGCTCGACCGCGGTGGCCCACTGGCATGGCCAAGGGGGCTGTCCCCCGTTTGGTCCCCAAAAACGATCTGGGGCCGTTTCAGATTGCTCTGAAACGGCCCCAGATCTACGACTCTCACGAGTCGGGACGACAGGATTTGAACCTGCGACCCCTTGACCCCCAGTCAAGTGCGCTACCAAGCTGCGCCACGTCCCGGTGCGTTGTCCCGCGGTTGCCCCGCGTGACCACGCGAGCAGAACCTTACCCCACGTCAGGGGTGGCCCCGAAGGCAGCCGGGGGCGCGCGACAATCGGTGTATGGGCAGCGCATCGGAGGATCGGGCAGCAGTCGGCCGGCGGGATCGGGACGAGGAGGGACGGGCACGCAACGCGCGGCCCCGGGACGGGCTCGGGCGCCCGCTGCCGTACGGCGAGCACGGGGTGGACCGGCAGCCCGAGGGGGTCGTACGCCGCCCGGAGGAGACGGTCGCCGAGGCGCAGGCGCTGCTCGACGCGGGGAAACCGTTCCACGCGCACGAGGTCTTCGAGGACGCCTGGAAGGCGGGCCCCGAGGAGGAGCGTGCGCTGTGGCGGGGGCTCGCGCAGCTGGCCGTGGGCCTCACCCATGCCGCACGCGGGAACGTCACGGGCGGCGCCCGGCTGCTGCGGCGCGGGGCCGGCGCGATCGAGGAGTGGACGGGCGTACGTCCTCGGACGCGGTCGTACGGGATGGATCTCGCCGGGGTCGTCGTCTGGGCGCGGGAGCTGGCGGCGGAGGTGGAGCGCGAGGCCTCGGCCGTCGACGCGGGGGCCCGGGCGCCGCGGCTGTCGGGCCGTGCCGTCGGCGGCTGACCCGGTCCGGCGGTCGCGTTGTCAGTGGTGTGCGGCAGACTCGGGGCGTGCGGAAGATTCATGTCATCGGTATCGGCTCGGGCGACCCCGACCAGCTCACCCTGCAGGCGGTCAGGGCGCTGCGGAGCACCGACGTGTTCTTCGTCCTCGACAAGGGCGAGGTGAAGTCCGACCTGGTGCGGCTGCGCCGGGACCTGCTCGACACGCATGTGCCGGAAGGGACGTACCGCCTGGTCGAGGCGCGCGATCCGGACCGGGACCGGACGGCCGGGGGTGCCGCGTACTCCCCTGCCGTCGGGGACTGGCGCAGTGCCCGCGCCGGGATCTACGAGCGGCTGATCATCGAGGAGCTCGGCGCGGACGAGAGCGGGGCGTTCCTGGTCTGGGGCGATCCCTCGTTGTACGACAGCACGCTCGGGATCCTGGAGGAGATCCTCGGGCGGGGTGCGGTGGAGTTCACGTATGACGTCGTGCCCGGCATCAGCAGTGTCTCCGCGCTCGTCGCCCGTCACCGCACGGGGCTGAACCGGGTGGCGCGTCCCGTCCAGATCACCACCGGGCGGCGGCTGGCCGAGGGGTTTCCGGCGGGCGTCGACGACGTGGTGGTGATGCTGGACGCCCATCAGGCCTTCCGGGAGTACGCCGACGAGGACATCGACATCTACTGGGGTGCCTACATAGGCACCCCGGACGAGATCCTCGTCTCGGGGCCGATAGCCGAGGCCGCGCCCCGTATCGAGCGGCTGCGCGCGCAGGCCCGTGAGCGCAAAGGCTGGATCATGGACACGTACCTGCTGCGGCGCCACCCCGAGCGGCCGTAGGCGGGGCACCCGGGCGGACCGTCCCGCATGCGGGGGTGGTCCGGCGGTGTGATCGTGACCTCGTGACAGTCGCCGAGGACACCGCACCGCCCGTCGCCGCGCTGCCTCCCGTGCTGGACCGCCGTCGCCGCAACGTCGTCTTCGTGACGGTGATGCTCGGCATGCTGCTGGCCGCCCTGGACCATCGTCCCAGACGTCGTCAGCGGAGCAGCAGTTGCGCTCCGCCGACCACCGTCGCCGCGATCACCAGTTGCTCGAACAGTCGCTGGTTGATTCGGTTCACAGCCCATTTGCCGAGAAACGCCCCGGGCACCACGAACACCACGAGCGCGGCGTCAAGCAGCAGGGAACGGCCGTCGATCAGGCCGAGGCCGGCGCTGAAGGGCACCTTCGAGACGTTCACGATCAGGAAGAAGAACGCCGACGTCCCCAGGAATCCGAGCTTCCGGAACCCGGCCGACAGGAGATACATCGACATGACGGGGCCGCCCGCGTTGGCGACCATCGTCGTGAAGCCGCCGAGGACACCGTACGAGCGGGCCTTGAAGCGGCCGGCGGGCGTACTCACGGCATCCGGCGCGTCCTCCTCCGCCGCCTCCGCCCGCCGTCGGCGCCACACCGTCACCCCGGCCATCAGCAGCAGGATGGCCCCGATCGACGTCCGTACGGCCTCGTCGCCCGCCCACACCAGGAACACCGTGCCGACGACCACACCCACGGCGACCGCCGGGAACAGCCGCCACAGCGTCGGCCAGTGGGCGTGTCTGCGGTAGGTCAGGACGGCGAGGACATCGCCCGCGATCAGGATCGGCAGCAGTACGCCGGTGGACTCGCGGGCGGGCAGGACGGCCGCGAAGATCGCCAGGCTGACCGTGTTGGCCCCGCTGACGGCGGTCTTGGAGAAGCCGACGAGCAGCGCCGCGGCGGCGAGGGCGGCGAATTCCCAGTGCGATATGTGCCAGAGCGTCATGGTGTTCATGCGGAGACCGATGCTATGCCCACCCAACTGGCGCCGTAAGGAGCGTCTCGCCAGGTGACCCCTGCCCCACGCCGACCGTCCGGCTCCGGACGCCCGAGGACGGCTGACGCGTCACCGTGGACCCGCCCGCCCGGCCCCTGCGAAGATCCCCGCAGACCCTCACCGACGCAGCCGGAGGAGCAGCCATGGCCGAGTCCCGCGAGCACGTTCTCACTGGAACGAGGGGCCCGATCGCCGTACGCGAGTGGCCCTTTCCCGCCCCCGGTGATGCCGACCGTCGGGACGAGCCGCCCCGCTACCTCGTCCTTCTCTCGCACGGATACGGCGAACACGTGGGCCGGTACGAGGAACTGGCCGGCGTCCTCGTGGCGCACGGCGCGACCGTCCTGGGCCCCGATCACCGGGGACACGGCAGGTCGGCGGGCGAGCGGGCGGTGATCGAGGACTTCGAGGACGCCGTCACTGATCTGCATGCCGTCGCCGACCTCGCCCGGGGCGCCCACCCGGACGTTCCGGTGGTCCTGATCGGCCACTCCGCCGGCGGTCTGGTCGCGGCCCGCTTCGCGCAGCGGTACGGCGACGAGCTCGCCGCGCTCGTCCTGTCGGCGCCCGTGCTCGGCAGCTGGGACGTGCCGGGGCGGCTGCTCGCGCTCGACGAGATCCCCGACCGGCCCATCAACCCGGCCGCGCTGTCCCGCGACCCCCAGGTGCAGGCGGCGTACACGGCGGACCCGCTGGTCTGGCACGGTCCGATGAAGCGGCCGACCCTTGAGGCGTTCGTACGGACCATGGAGACCGTGGCGAAGAGCGGTGACGTCGGACCGGTGCCGCTGCTGTGGCTGCACGGTGACGACGACCGGCTCGTTCCGCTCGCCGGGAGCCGCGCCGGTGTCGAGGAGTTGCGCGGCACCGACTGGACCGAGCGGATCTTTCCGGGAGCCCGGCACGAGGTCTTCCTGGAGAGGGACAAGGCGGCGGCCTTCACCGAACTGACCTCGTTCGTGGACCGCGCACTGGCGCCCCGGGCCGGTTGATCACCCTCCCCCGCTGCTGACCGCTCATCGCCCCTGCCGCCACCCGGAGCCGATTCCGTCACGTTTCCGCCCATCCGTCCTGGGCACCCGCGCCCCATGGAGTGGATGCGACGAGCAGCCTGCGCGGGAGAGGACCCGGAACTGTTCTTCCCCGTGGGCACGACGGGGCCGGCGCTGCGGGACATCGCCGCCGCGAAACGCGTGTGCGCCCGCTGTCCGGTGAGCCCGCAGTGCCTGGACTGGGCCCTGCGCAGTGGACAGACCTCGGGCGTGTGGGGCGGCACCTGTGAGGAGGAACGCGCCGCACTGCTCCGTACCGCGAGAGAGCGGGTCCGGTAACGGGAGAGAGGCCCGGGCCCGCGACACCGGTCCGGGTGTCCGGGCCGCGTCACGAGGAGGAACACCGTATGACTGTCATCAAGAGCAGCCTGCCCGAGTCGGAGCGCCGGGTCACCGGCGACGCCCTCCAGGAGACCCTGGTGGATCTGCTGGGGCTGTCGCTGATCGGGAAGCAGGCCCACTGGAACATCGTGGGGCCGCGGTTCCGTTCGATCCACTTGCAGCTCGACGAGGTGGTGTCGGCGGCCCGCGCGTTCTCCGACACGGTGGCGGAGCGTGCGGCGGCGCTCGGCGTCCCGCCCGACGGCCGCCCCGAGACCGTCGCCTCGTCCCTCGCGCTCCAGGGGCCGAAGGACGGCTGGCTGCGGGACACGGAGGTCGTCCAGCTCGTCGCCGAGGCCCTGGACACGTCGATCGGGCGCCTGCGCGAACGCATCGCCGCGACGGAGAAGGCCGATCCGGTCACCCAGGACCTGTTGATCGGCATCACGGCCGAACTGGAGAAGCAGCGCTGGATGTTCGACGCGGAGAACTGGCCGCGCGGCGACTGAACGGTTCGCGAAAGCGGTACGGCCAGGCAGCCTGAACGGGTGTGCGAGGAAGGTGGGCGGCGCGCTCGGTGATCGTGCAAAACTGCTCGCACATCCGATCGAGCACACCAGTCGAGCAGCCTTGCCGAGCAGAGGAGCGCCGTATGACCGGCACCGAGCCCGTCCCCCACCGGAGCAGCGAAGCCGGAACCGACCGGACGGGCCGGAGCACCCGCATCGACACCACAAAGCCCCATCCGGCACGGGTCTACGACTGGTTACTCGGCGGCAAGGACAACTACCCGGTCGACGAGCAGCTCGCCCGGCACATTCTGAAGAGCGACGGCGGAGCCACCCGGGCCGCGCGCAGCAACCGCTGGTTCATGCAGCGGGCCACCCGATGGCTCGTCCGCGAGGCGGGCATCCGCCAGTTCCTCGACATCGGCACCGGCATCCCCACCGAGCCCAACCTCCACCAGATCGCCCAGGGCGCCGCTCCGGAGGCGCGGGTCGTGTACGTCGACAACGACCCGATCGTCCTCGCCCACGCCGAGGCGCTCTTGCGCGGTACCCCGCAGGGCACGACGGAGTACATCCAGGCGGACGCCCGCGAACCCGCCGAGATCCTCGAACAGGCGGGCCGCGTACTGGACTTCGGCCAGCCGGTCGCCCTGTCGCTGATCGCCCTGATGCACTTCATCGCCGACGAGGACGGTGCCTACGACCTGGTGGGCACCCTGGTCGACGTACTGGCGCCGGGCAGTCACCTCGTCCTCTCCGCGATGACGGCCGACTTCGAGCCGGAGGACGTGCGGCGCGGCATCGAGATGTACGCGGCCGGCGGGGTGACCCTCGTGGGCCGTTCGCACGCCGAAGTGGGCCGTTTCTTCAAGGGACTCGACCTGGTGGAGCCGGGCATCGTCTCCGTCCCGGACTGGCACCCCGAACTCGCGGAGGGCGAGACCCACCTCGGCGACGGCCCCGTGTCGCTGTACGCGGGCGTGGCCCGTAAGTAGCCCTGGGCACAGGCTCGTTGGCGCACCCACGGGAGGCCGCCGTGGGTCATCCCAGCAGCCAGCCCCCGTCGATGTTCAGGTCGATCGCGTTGACGGACCGGTTGCGCAGCAGGAAGTCCACGGCGTCCACCACGTCGGCCATCGTGGCGAGTTGGCCGGCCGGCGTCCGGGCGCGCAGGCCCGCCAGCACCTCCGCCGGTTTGTCGCGCCAGTAGGGGCTGTCGCCGACGACCCCCGGGTGCACGGCGTTGACCCGGATCGGCGCGAGTTCGACGGCGAGGGTCCGGACGAGGCCGGTGACGCCCGCGTTGACGGTCGCCACCGTGGTCGCGCCCGGGTACGGCCGCTCCTTGGCCTGGCCGCCGAACAGCACGATGGCACTGGTGTCGTGCAGGCGCGGCCGCAGGGTGTGCACGACCTCGGTGTAGCCGACGAGTTTGAGGGTGACGAGATGGAGGGCCGCGTCGATGTCGTACGCGGTGACCCGGTTCTCGTCCCGTGAGACGCCCGCGAGGACGAGATGGTCGACCTGCTCCACATCGGCGAGCGCGGCGGCGATCTCCCGGGGCCGGGAGAGGTCGAGGGCCAGGCCCCGGGCGCCGATCTCCTTGGCCACCGCGTCGGCGCGACCGGCATCGCGGCCGGTGAGGACGACCTCGTCGCCGCGTTCGACGCGGGCGCGGGCGAACTCACGGCCGATTCCGGACGTACCGCCGACGACGACCACACTACTCATGCCTGTTCCTCCCCATTTCCCGTGTCGCGCAGTACGTCCGCCAGGTGGTCCCAGTCCCGCGTGAACCGGTAGGAGTGGCGCGGCGGTGGCTGCGGGGCCTGTGTCTCCAGCCAACGGACGGGTCCGTCACCGGCGTTGGTGAAGCCGTGCACACAACCGGCGCCCGCCCAGGCGGCGTCGCCGGGGCCGAGCCGGTGGCGTTCGCCGTCGAAGGTGGCGTCGACGAGGCCTTCGAGGATCAAGTAGGTCTCCTCGAAGGGGTGATCGTGCGTTCCGGCGACGCCGTCGGGCGCGTACCGCACCATGAACATCGTCGAGGCGACCGCGCCCAGGTCGCTGTCGACCATCATCTTCACGGTGATCCCGCTGTAGACGAGCAGTGCGGTACGCATGCTCGCCGACACCGCGAGGAGGTCCTGGGACTGTTTCCCCGGGTCCATCTGTGCGGGCTCGAAGTGGCCGAACAAGCGGGTGCGCGGGTCGCGTACGTCGATCCGGACAGGCGCGCGCTCCGGCAGCGCGGGCACGGCCCAGGTGTCGTACCCGTACCGGGCGCGTGGCACGGGCGCGAGCATGTCGGCCCAACGGGCGCCCGTCTCCACGGAGTTGATGTCACCCGCGCCGCGCCAGGCATGCGGGACGCCCGTCGGGAGGAGCCCGTAGTCGCCCTCTTCGAGAAGGTACGAGCCCTCGGGCACGTCGAGGACCACGCTCCCGTCGAGCACATGGAAGCTCTCCTCGTACGAATGCACGTGGGCGCCCACCACACCGTCCGGCCGTAGCTCGCAGACCCCGAAGCCGGTGTGGACGCTCCCGTCCTCCTCGCCGATGACCGTGCGGCGCCGGAACCCACCGCTGTCGTACGGGAGTTGCGGCGCGTCCGCCGCGCGCCGCACCACGAAACCCGTCATGCCCCGTTCCTCGCCGCCTTCGCCGCGTTCTGCGCCTTCGCGGCCAGCAGCCGGTCGCGGGACTCCTCGACAAGCCGTCGGGCCCGTCCGGTGTCGGCGAGCAGCGTCCCGTCGCGCTTGAGCACGACGCCGTCGACGAGGACCGTCTCGACGTTGGACACGTCCGCCGACAGGGTCACGGCAGCGGTGGCGTCGTGCACCGGCGCCATGTTCAGCGCCGTCGCGTCGAGTGCGACGACGTCGGCGCGCTTGCCGGGGGTCAGGGAGCCGGTGCGGTGTTCGAGGCCCGCGACATGGGCACCGTTGACCGTGGCCAGCTCCAGCATCTGACGTGCCGTCAACATCGTTGCGGGGACGGGGACATCGGCCTCCCAGCACTCGGCGTTCAGGCGGGCCCGCTCGGCACCGAAGGCCGCGCGGATCTGGGTGAACATGTCGCCGGGCACGGTGGTGACGACGTCGATGCTGAGCGACGGCCGCAGTCCGTGCTCGATCGCCTTCATGACGGGCGGCCAGCCGTGCCCCATCTGCGTCTCGACCTGCGGCGCGATCGACACCGTACCGCCGCTGTCGGCGACCATCCGCCACTCCTCCTCGCTGAGGTAACAGCAGTGGATGTAGGTGGTATCGGCGCCCAGCAGGCCCAGCTCGTGGAGCTGCTTGACCATGCCGAAGCGGCCCGCGAGGCGGCCCATGGCGACGTGCACGGTGATCGGGATGTCCAGTTCGCGGGCGAGGGCCCATTCGGCGGTGACGACGTCGTTGGTGCAGAAGCCGGGGCCGCGCGTGGCCAGCGCCATCGTCAACAGGCCGTCGTCGGAGGCGAAGTGGTTCGAGCGGATGCGTCGTACGTCGTCACCCGGTATCGCGATCTTGCTCTCGAACCAGTAGTCGGCAAGGGAGGTGTTGGCGCTGCCGTAGGCGTACTGGGCGCGTATTCCGGTCTCCGCCAGGGCCCGTACGGCGGCGTCCGGATGCTCGGGTGTGTTGTTGATGTGGGACCAGTCGACGAGCGTGGTGATGCCGGCGTTGACGCATTCCAGCGCGCCCGCGAGGTTGCCCGCGTACACGTCGTCGGGGGTGTAGACGGGGGCGAATGTGTCGAGGACGTCCACGAAGTAGTCGTCGAGGGTGGCGTCCGGGGCGCAGCCGCGGATCGGCGCCTCCCAGGTGTGGCGGTGGGTGTCGACGAAGCCGGGGATCACGATGCGGCCCGTCATGTCGAGCACTTCGGCGTCCGCGCTGATCTCGCGTTCGACCGCCGTGATCCTCCCGTCCTCGATCAGGACATCACCCTGGGGCAGTTCCCCGATGTCGGGGTCCATGGAGACCACATGGCCGGAGCGCAGAAGCAGACGATCGGTCATCGCCTTTCCTCCCAGGGAAGTCGGTACGGGATTCAGTAGGCCGCGAGGGCACGCACGGCCGTCACGACCTTGTCCACGGTGGGGATGACGCGCTCCTCCAGCGCGTCGGCGAACGGCAGCGGGACGCATTCCCCCGCCACCCGCCGCACCGGCGCGTCGAGCAGTCCGAACCCCTCGTCAGCGACGACGGACGCGAGCGTCGCGCCCCATCCGCCCTGGTACGGGTTCTCCTCGACAATCGTAAGTCGCGAGGTCCTGCCCAGCGAGGCGAGAACGGTGGCGACGTCCAGCGGTACCAGGCAGCGCAGGTCGACGACCTCCGCGTCGATACCCTCCCCGGCCAGCTGTTCGGCGGCGGCGAGCGCGACCGGAACCATCGAGGCGAGGGCCACCAGCGTGATGTCGGCGCCCTCGCGGACGACGGCGGCCTTCCCCAGTTCCACCACATGGCCGGGCGGCGCGGGTGCGCCCTTGCTCGCGAAGAGCCCCTTGTGCTCGAAGAAGACCACGGGGTCGTCGCTGCGGATGGCGGACGCCATCATGCCGATAACGTCGGCAGGCGTCGACGGTGCCGCGATCTTCAGCCCGGGCACGGTGAACGCCCAGTTCTCGGTGGCCTGCGAGTGCTGGGCGCCGAAGCCGAGTCCGCCACCGTTCGCCGTGCGCACGACGAGCGGCACGGTCACCTGACCGCCCGTCATATACCGTACTTTCGGTATCTCGTTGGCGAGGTAGTCCCAGCAACAGGCGAGGAAGTCCGAGAACATGATCTCGGCGACCGGCCGCATCCCGGTCATGGCGGCGCCCATCGCGGCACCGACGATGGCCTGTTCGGAGATGGGCGTGTCCCACACCCGCGCGGGTCCGAACTCCTCGAACAGCCCGGCGGTCGTCTTGAACACCCCGCCGGCCGCACCGATGTCCTCCCCGAGGCACACCACCGCCGGATCGCGCCGCATCTCCCGCGCGATGCCCTCGGCGACCGCCTCGCGGTAGGTGATCTGCCGTTGGGCTGACGCTTCTTGAGTGGCCGTCAGGTTCGCCATGCCGCACCCCCGTCCGCCCATACGTCGGTCAACGCCTCGCCGGGATCGGGCCCGGGCGCTGCTTTGGCGGCCTCGACTGCCGCCCGTACGACGTCACTTGCGCGCTTGTCGGCGGCGGTGATCGCCTCGGACGGCACGCCCAGTTCGGTGAGCCGGCCGCGTGCGAGGTCCAACGGGTCGTGCTTGAGCCAGCGTTCGACCTCCTCGGCCGGCCGGTAGGTCGCCGGGTCGGCGCGGCTGTGCCCGTAGTGGCGGTAGGTCTCGGCCTCCAGGACGGCGGGCCCGTCTCCTGCCCGGGCCCGCCGCGCCAGACGGTCCACCGCCTCCTGGACGAGCACCACGTCGTTGCCGTCGACGACCTCGCCGGGAACGCCGTACGCCGGGGCCCGGTCGGCGGCCGGCCGGGGAACCGCCGTGACGTCCGCGATCGCCGTGTACTCCATGTACAGGTTGTTCTCGCAGACGAACAGCACGGGCAGTTTCCATACGGCCGCCAGGTTCAGCGCCTCGTGGAAGGCGCCGATATTGGTCGCGCCGTCGCCGAAGAAGGCGACCGCGAGCTGGTCGGTGCCCCGCAGCCGTGCCGACCAGGCGGCGCCGACCGCCATCGGCAGATGGGCGCCGACGATGGCGTACGAGCCGAGCATGCCGGCGGACGCCTTGGTGAGGTGCATGGAGCCGCCCTTGGCCTTGCAGAGCCCGGTGGCGCGGCTCATCAGCTCGGCGAGGCACTCCTCGGGAGTGGCGCCGCGCGCCAGGGCGTGGTGGTGCCCCCGGTAGGTGGCGAAGACGTAGTCGTCGTCGCGCAGGGCGGCGCTCGCACCGACGGCGATCGCCTCGTGGCCTGCGGCGAGATGGGTGGTGCCCTTGACGAGGCCGGACAGGAACAGATCGTGGGCGGCCTTCTCCGTACGGCGGATGACAGCCATCTGCTCGTACAGCGCGAGGAGTTCGTCCCGGGTGACCATCAGCCGCTGCCGTTCCCGCGCGTGTTGAGGTGCGACTGGGACTCGCGCCGGGTGTTGAGTTCGCCGCCGACCGTCCAGTACTTGCGGCCGGCCACCAGGAGTTCCTCGGCGGGGAACTTGGTGATGACCTCGCAGCCGTCGGCGGTGACGACGATCTCCTCCTCGATGCGCGCCGCCGTCCAGCCGTCCGCGGCAGGCCAGTAGGTCTCCAGCGCGAACACCATGCCCTCTTCGAGGACTTCGGGGTGGTCGAGGGAGACGAGGCGGCTGAAGATGGGCTTCTCCCAGATGGACAGCCCGACCCCGTGGCCGTACTGGAGGGCGAAGGCCGCCGTCTCGTCCGGGAAGCCGAACTCCTCGGCGCGCGGCCAGACTTCGACGATGTCGGCGGTGGTCGCGCCCGGCCGGACGAGCGCGATGGCCTCGTCCATGTACTCGCGGCAGCGGACGTACGCGTCGCGCTGGGCGAGGGAGGCGCTGCCGACGGCGAAGGTGCGGTAGTAGCAGGTGCGGTAGCCGAGATGGCTGTGCAGGATGTCGAAGAAGGCGGGGTCGCCGGGGCGGATCAGACGGTCGCTGAAGACGTGCGGATGGGGTGAACAGCGTTCCCCGGAGATGGCGTTGACACCTTCGACGTACTCGCTGCCGAGGTCGTACAGGACCTTGCTGACGAGTCCGACGCACTCGTTCTCGCGGACGCCGGGGCGGAGGTAGGCGTACAGCTCCTCGTAGGCCGCGTCGACCATCGAGCAGGCCTGGGTGAGCAGGGAGATCTCGTCCAGGGTCTTGGTGCGGCGGGCCTCCAGGAAGACCTGCTGGCCGTCGACGACGTCGATGCCCTCGGCGCGCAGGGCCATCAGGATCGGCATCTCGGCGAGGTCGACGCCGAGCGGTTCGTCCGCGAGACCGTGGGCGCGCAGCTCGGTGGCGATCTTGCGGGCCACGTCCTCGGCGATGCCCGCGTCCGGGTGGAAGGCGCCGCGCAGCGTGGAGATCCCGGCGCGGGCGCCGGTGGGCGGGCCGTCCTTGCCGTCGCTGTAGTCGAGCCAGGGGTTGTAGAGCTGGTGGTGGCGGGCGGCTGAGCCGAAGTCCCAGAGGACCGGTTCGCCGCCGCGCACCAGCAGGGCGAAGCGGATCAGCTTGTCCATGGCCCAGGTGCCGATGTGGGTGGACGTCATGTAGCGGATGTTGGCGAAGTCGAAGCTGAGGACGGCGCCCAGCTCGGACCGGTTCAGGGTCTGGTGGAGCCTGGCCAGCCGCTCCCTGCGCAGCCTGTCCAGGTCGACGCGCTGTTCCCAGTCGACGGCGTTGGGTCCGAAAGTGCGGATCGCCATGGCGACCACCCCCACTTCGGAGTGAACGACTCCACGGCGCGGGTGTCAACCTCTACTGAACACTCTGACTGAACACGAACCACACCCCGACAGCCGGTTCCGCGCTGTCGTTGCGGTACCGGTGCGGGGTCGTCGACTCGAAGCACACAGCATCGCCGGGCCGCAGAGTGTGCTCGTCGAAGCCGAGAGTGAGGACCAGTTCGCCGGAGGTCAGATAGCCGTACTCGGTGCCCGCGTGCCGCATCAGCCCGCCGCCGCTCGACGACGAGCCGCCGGGCCGGTAGGTCACCAGCAGGAAGTCGACATCCGTCCCCGGAACATGCCCGAGCCGCTCCCACACCACCCCGGAGTCGAGCTCGATCGTCTCCCGCTCACCCGCCCCCACCAGCGGACCGATGCGTCGGCCGGGGTCGGCGGCGAAGGCTGCGAGGGCGTGCAGAACCGTGGCGCCGACAACCGTCGAAGGTGTCTGCACGGCGTCCGGCGCCCCCTCGAAGAGCGACTCGACGGAGATGCCGAGGGCCGTGGTGATCGCGTACAGCGTGCTGACGGACGGCTGGCTCTTGCCGGTCTCGATCTGGGAGACGAGACTGGCGGAGACCCCGATCTCCCGCGCGAGCCCCCGCAGACTCACCCCGCGTTCGAGGCGCGCCTGCCGGATCCGCGCACCGACGGGCGGCACGGCGGCAGGTGACACGGGCGGCTCCTCCCAGTCCCGGTCGACTCCCGGTTCGGTTCCGGTTCGCTTCCGTTCGCTCCCGATGACGTTCAGTGCCATTGAACAGCAGATCTCGGCCACGCCACCAGAGCCGCCACCCGTGGGCTCCGCCGCGTCAGGCCTTCCCCATGGGGAACAGCGCCCGCACCTCCCACCCCTCCGGCCGGTCGGCGCGTGGCCCCACGCGCAGGTCGCCGCCGAGTGCGGTGACGCGTTCGGTGAGGCCGACGAGGCCGAAGCCGCCGCCGTGTGCGGCGGCCGGGAGCTGGGTGCCGCCCCGCCCGTCGTCGGTCACGCCGACCTCCAGCCGGCGGCCGTCGTGGCGGAGCCGGACGGTGACCTCGGTGGCGTCGGCCGCGTGCCGGCGTACGTTCGTCAGCGCCTCCTGCACCACCCGGAACGCGGCGGCCTGCACCTCGTGCGGGAGATCGTCCGGTACGGCGGGGTCCCGGTCCAGGGTGACGTGCTGGACCGGGCTCGCGAAGCCGGCCGTCAGTTCCGCGATGCCGGCCAGGTCGCCGACGGGCCTGCGGTCGGCGGCGTCCGGGCCGGTGTCGCGCAGCACGCCCACGGTCCGGCGCATCGACGCCAGCGCCTCCGTGGCCGCGCGTTCGATGCCCGCCAGGACGGTGTCGAGGTTCTCCGGCTGGGTGGTCGCCATCATGCGGGCCACCTGGGTCTGGACGAGGATGCCGGTCACGTGGTGGGCGACGAAGTCGTGCAGGTCGGCGGCGATCGCGACCCGTTCCGACCGCCGGGTCGCACTGACGGCCACGGCCCGCCGGTAGTCCTGCGAGCGCAGGAACGCGGCGAGACCGGCGACGGCTCCGATCACGAGGAGTACCACCACCGTGAAGTCCGGCAGGCTGGACAGGTCGTCCTGGTAGGAGCGCGCGGGCGCACCGAGCAACGCGACGCCGTTCAGGATTCCGCAGACGACGGCCCAGGGCTGGGGACAGTGCCGTACCGCGGTGAACAGCAGACACAGCAGGACAATTGCCTCGCCCGGGATGAACGAGTCCTGCCGGCTCGGCAGCAGCGAACCCACCGTGAACAGCAGCGAGGCGACGGCCGGTGCGCCCGTGCGCAGCTGCGGGGTGAGCCACTCCGGCCGCCGCCGGGCCGGCCAGAGCAGGGCGGCGAACCCGAGAGCCAGGACAACCGCGTGGGGCCAGATCGCGGAGTCGTTCGCCTCCGCGACGACCAGGTCGACGATCCCGGCCATGACCAGGAGCGCGATGACGAAAGCCCGGGAGCAGGTGCGGGGCGAATCCGATGTCATGCCGATCACCGTATGGCGGGGCGGCGGCGCCGGGATCGGCCGAATGGTCGAGGGCCGGGCCGCGAAGGGTGACCGGACGGCCGAGGCGCGCGCCCGTTCCCGCGGGACAGAGTGGAGCCACTTCCCACCCCGCCCCACCTTCAGGAGTACGAGATGCAGCGCAAGGCCCTCATCAGCGTGATCGGCGGAGCGACCGCCGCGGTCGCCCTGGCCGGCGTCGGAACCTATCTGATCTCGGGGACCGAGTCGACGACGTCGTTGGACAAGTACACGACGGTGTCGGTGGACGGTCACAAGGCCCTGTCGGGCGACATCGTCGCGGGTCGCGCCCAGAGCAAGTTCCACCCCATCCCCTGGGTGGGCACGGAGGTCTCCCGGGTGTCCTGCCCGACCGGGCTCAAGGCCGTGGCCGGCGCGAGCATCACGTGCACGGGCCGCACCGGCAAGGGCAAGGACATCGACATACCGGTCACGGTGGTCAAGGCGACGGACACCTCCGTGACCTGGAAGTTCGACCGCTGAGCCACCGGAGGGACAGCACCGGACACCAGGAACCACCAGGCAGGACCGAGGAGAACGAGAAGATCATGAGCACCGTCCTGGCCGGTATCGGCCTCACCAAGAAGTACGGCGCCACCATCGCGCTGCACGGCGTGGACGTGAAGGTCGGCGTCCGCGAGTCGCTGGCGATCATGGGTCCGTCGGGGTCGGGCAAGTCGACCCTCCTGCACGCCCTGGCGGGAGTGGTCCGCCCGGACGGCGGCGAGGTGCTGCTGCAGGGCGAGCGCATCGACAGACTGGGCGAGAACCGGCTGAGCGAGCTGCGTCGCAAGCGGTTCGGATTCGTGTTCCAGTTCGGCCAGTTGCTGCCCGAACTGCCCGCCGAGGAGAACATCGCCCTGCCGCTGATGCTGGACGGCATGCCCCGCGCCCGTGCCGTCTCCCTCGCCCGCCGCTGGTTCGCTCCGCTCGGCCTCGACGGTCTGGAGAAGCGCCGCCCCGGTCAGCTGTCCGGCGGCCAGGCCCAGCGCGTCGCGATAGCCCGCGCCCTGGTCGTCCAGCCGGACGTGGTCTTCGCCGACGAGCCGACCGGCGCGCTGGACCAGGTCACCAGCGAGGAGGTCGTCCGGCTGCTCACCTCTGTCACCCGTGAGCAGGGCGCCTCCCTGGTGATGGTCACCCACGACCCGGATGTCGCCGCCCACTGCGACCGCATCCTCCAGGTCCGCGACGGCCGCGTCACGGGGCACCAGCAGTACACGGTCACTCCGTGACCCATCACCCCCTGACCTCGGCGACTCCTGAACCCGACGGCCTCCGACTCCGGCAGCCCCTGAACCCGGCAGCCCCTCAACCTGGCGGCCCCTGAACCCGGCAGCCCCTGAACCCGGCACCCCCCGGCCCCGGGGCCCCTGAGCCTGGCGGCCCCTCAACCCGACGGCCCCTGACTCCGACCGCACCTGAACCTGGCAGCCCCTCAACCCGTCACCCCCGGCCCCTGAACCTGGCAGCCCCTGACTCCGGCGGTCCCTGCAGCCCACCGCATCGCCCTGGTCACGGGACCCGACCGCTTACCTCTCCCTCCCGGGTCGCTGATCCCGGGTCGCTGGTCCCGGCCACAATTCCTCTCCTCCCTGCCGCAGCCCCCGGTCACATTCCTCTCGCCCTCTTTGGTTGCCGGCCCTGCCACGGTCCTCCCCCCCTCTCCTGGCCGCCGCGTCCGTCACCGTCCTTACGCCCTCCCCGGCCGCCGGCCACGGGGCGCCCGGCCCACGCACCCACGCCTCCCACACGCCCTGCTCTCCCGATCACCCCGGAGCTCTCATGTCCTCGCCCGTCCCGCAGTTGACGTGGTTTCTCGCGCGTCGCTCAGGCCGCCGCGGCCTGCACAGCCAGTTGCTGGCGGCCGGTGCCGCGGCCGTCGGCTCGCTGATCCTGCTGGTGCTGACGGCCGCCTACTTCGGCAGCGGCGCCCGCGCCCACGACACGGCGTGGCGCACCCCGGCCCCCGACCGCCACGGCACAGCCGTACAGACGCTCGCCACGACATACCTCGGTGATCGGGCGGTCACCGTCGTGTCGTTGGCCCAGCTGCCCGGCCGCAGGGCGACTCCGGCGCCTCCGGGGCTGACCGGGTTCCCGAAGCCCGGGCAGGTGTACGTCTCGCCCGCCCTGGCCGAGCTGCTGCACAGGACGCCGGCGGGCCAACTCGCCGACCGCTTCCCGAAGGTGTCCTCGTACGGCACCCTCGGCGACGCCGGTCTCGCGGCGCCCGAGGAGCTCGTGGCCGTCGTGGGGAGGGCCGCGTCCGACCCGGCGGTCTCCACCGCGGCCGAACCGCTCGGCATGTTCGCCGACTTCAGCGGTCAGACCGAACGCGCGGTGATCTCCGGCTTCGACGGTACGCACGTCAGTTTGTTCACGTCGGCGGACAAGCCCGCGGTGTCGATCGGTGTGGCGATCGTCGGCGTCCCTGTGATCGTGCTCGCGGCTGCTGCCGGACGGCTCGGCGCGGCCCGGCGTGAGCAACGGCTCGCCGCACTGCGGCTGGCGGGGGCGACGCCGCGCCAGATCCTCGCGATGACCGGCCTGGAGTCGGCGGCCGTCGGCGCGGCCGGGGCCCTCACGGGCGCCTTCGCATACGTTCTGCTGTTGCCCGCGCTCGCGCGGATCCCGTTCGGCATCGGCACCTGGTACACCGGCCGGCTGTGGGTGGGGCTGCCCTGGCTGCTGGGGATCGTGGCGTTCGTGGCCGGCCTCATCGCGGTGAGCGCCATGATGACGTTGCGCCAGGTGGCGACCTCTCCGCTGGGCGTGGCCCAGGAGGCGAACCCTCGCCGTACCCGCCTCGTCCGCCTGGTCCTCTTCGCCGCGGTCCTGCTGTACATCTACGTGACGGCCTCGTCGGGCGACACGAGCAGCAGTCAGCAACTCGCGATGCTGCTCATGTTCTACGGCGCCTTCTGGCTGCTCGGCCCCTGGGTCGTGGACCGACTCGGCCGGATCACCGCCCGGTTCGCCCGCCGTCCGGCGACCCTGCTGGCGGCGCGTCGGCTCAGCGACGACCCGCGCGGCTCCTGGCGCACCGTCAGCGGGCTGGTCCTCGCCGGGTTCGTGGCCGGGTTCTTCACCGTGGGCAACGTGGGCAACGACGAGTACCGCTTCCCCGGCCAGGTCGCCGTACCCACCGCAAGCACCGCCGCGGCCGGCACAGCCGCTGCCGAGGCTCGTACTCTGCTCCGCGCCGCCGGAGTGAAGGCGACCGTCACCGCCAGCGACGGTGACGCCGAGATACTGGGCGCCACCCCGGGAGTGGTCGTCCATGTCTTTGGCGGATCCGGCGGATCCGGCGGAGCAGCGCAGCTCGACACTGCCGTCACCGCCCTGTCGGACCTGGTGCCCGGCCAGCTCCCGTACACCCAGGACTACGTCAACGCCGAGTACGTGGCCTTCACCAGCCGGCTGGGCGAACTCGGCACCGCCGCCCTCGCGGTCAGCTTCCTCGTCGCGACGGCCTCCGCCGGGCTGACCGCCGCCGCGAACGTGCTCGACCGGCGACGCGTCTACGCCCTGCTGCGGCTGGCCGGCACCCCGCTGAAGCTCCTCGACCGGGCCAGGGTCCGTGAGACGGTCCTCCCGCTGGTCGTCCTCGCCGGCGGCACCACCGCCGCCGGTGTCTACGCCGCCTTCCAGGTCAACAAGCTGTTCGAGAGCACGATCAGCACCTCCGGTGCGGTGACCCTGGCGGTCTGCGTGACGGTGGGCGTGCTGGCCATGTTCGCGGCGATCGGAGCGAGCAGGCCACTGCTGCGGGCGGTCACGGAGGATGCGACCCGGACGGCGGACTGAGGACAGGAACCCACCGGGTCCGTCCCTTCCCACCCCTGAGGCATGATCGAGTCATGACCCCCGCCCCGCCCAGCCCTCCGATCCGGGTCCTGATCGCAGACGACCAGGACATGGTCCGTACCGGCTTCCGCTTCTTCCTGGACGCCCAGCCCGACATCACCGTGGTCGCCGAGGCCGCCGACGGTGAGGAGGCGGTGGCGCTGGCCCGCCGCGAACGTCCGGACGTGTGCCTGCTCGACATCCGGATGCCCAAGCTCGACGGCCTGGAGGCGACCCGGCTGCTGGCCGGCCCCGGTGTCGCCGACCCGATGCGGGTCGTCGTGGTCACCACCTTCGACCTCGACGAGTACGTGTACGGGGCACTGCGCGGCGGCGCCTGCGGTTTCCTCCTCAAGGACTCGGGGCCCGTCCTGCTCGCGGAGGCGGTACGGGCCGCGGCGGCCGGTGACTCCCTGGTGTCGCCGTCGGTCACCGTCCGCCTGCTCCAGCACATCACCGCCCCGCAGGCCACCGCGTCCCGTCCCGCGGCCCCGCCCCGGGTCTCGTCCGCGACGCTCAGGGAACCGCTCACCGACCGGGAGCTCGACGTTGTCCGGCTGGTCGCCCTCGGGCACACCAACGCCGAGATCGCCGCCTCGCTGTACGTCTCCCTCTCCACGGTCAAGACGCATCTGTCGAGCGTGCAGTCGAAACTGGCCGCACGGAACCGGGTGGAGATCGCGGCCTGGGCCTGGCAGAACGGGCACACACGCCCGGAGGTGTGAGCAGCGGCACCCGGATGTGGCGCGTTCTACGTGGAACGGCTCTGCAGAAACAGGACGAGTTGAAAGTACGATCAGCAAATGTCTGACATGATCGAAACCACGCCCGGCTGGCTGGCACCCGACGAGCTCGAGCAGTCTCGCTCCCGGATGCCGATCCTCTACGTCGAAGCCGTACCGGTGCGCGTCGACGACAACGGCGAAGTCATCAAGATCGGCCTGCTCCTGCGCATCGGATCGGACGGCAACGTCAGCCGCGCGCTGGTGTCGGGCCGGGTCCTGCACCACGAACGCGTGCGCGACGCCCTCCTGCGCAACCTGGAGAAGGACCTGGGCCCGGTGGCACTCCCCCGGGTCCCGGCCTCCCCGCAGCCCTTCACCGTCGCGGAGTACTTCCCGACGCTGGGGGTCACCCCGTTCCACGACCCGCGCCAGCACGCGGTGTCGCTCGCCTACATCGTCCCGGTGGCCGGCGACTGCCGCCCCCGTCAGGACGCCCTCGACCTGGTCTGGTTCAGCCCGGAGGAGGCCTCCTCCCCCGTGGTCCAGAACGAGATGCCGGGCGGCCAGGGAGTCCTCCTCAAGCAGGCCCTGGCCCACGTCGGCTGCCTGTCCTGAACGGGAGCGACGGTGAAGCGGCCCCACCGAGCCGCTTCACCGCTCCCGCCTGCGGATTTCCTCGCCGCAGCTGTCCGGCGGTCAGGTGCAGCGCCTCGGCATCGCCATCTTGATCTGGCCCCCGACGTTCACGCCTCCCCCGTACGCCGTGTTCGACAACCCCGAGAGCCACTACGGCGGACAGGCGTCCTGAGCCTCGACGGCGACCCCGGACTCAGGCGATCTCGACGAGCAGATCGCCGCCCTCCACCTGCTGGATCCTGTTGATGGCCAGCCGCGACACCCGGCCGGCCTTCGAGGCGGTGACCGAGGCTTCCATCTTCATCGCCTCGATGGTGGCCACCGTGGCGCCGGCTGCCACCTCGTCCCCCTCGGAGACCGCGAGGGTCACCACTCCGGCGAACGGCGCGGCGACATGGCCGGAGTTGGCCCGGTCGGCCTTCTCCGTCGCCGGGATGTCGGAGGACACGGCGGTGTCGCGCACCTGGATCGGCCGCAGCTGGCCGTTCAGGGCGGACATCACGGTGCGCATCCCGCGTTCGTCGGCCTCGCCCACGGCCTCCAGCTCGATGAGCAGCCGGACGCCCGGTTCGAGGTCGACGGCGTACTCCGTCCCCGGACGCAGCCCGTAGAAGAAGTCCTTGCTGTCCAGCACGCTGGTGTCGCCGTAGGTCTGACGGTGCGTCTCGTACTCGCGGGTCGGCCCGGGGAACAGCAGCCGGTTGAGCGTCGCCCGCCGGGACTTCGCCAGGCCCGTACGGTCGTCGGCGGTCAGTTCCTCGGCGGGCTTCGGGGCGGCGCGACCCTCCAGGGCCTTCGTGCGGAACGGCTCCGGCCAGCCGCCGGGCGGGTTGCCCAGTTCGCCGCGGAGGAAGCCGATGACGGAGTCGGGGATGTCGAACTTGTCCGGCGTCGCCTCGAAGTCCGCCGGCGAGACGTCGGCGCCCACCAGGTGGAGCGCGAGGTCACCGACCACCTTCGACGAAGGGGTGACCTTCACCAGCCGGCCGAGGATGCGGTCGGCGGCGGCGTACATCGCCTCGATCGCCTCGAAGCGGTCACCGAGGCCCAGCGCGACCGCCTGGGTGCGCAGGTTGGACAGCTGGCCGCCGGGGATCTCGTGGTGGTAGACCCGCCCGGTCGGCGAGGCCAGGCCCGCCTCGAACGGTGCGTAGATCTTGCGGACGCTCTCCCAGTACGGTTCCAGGTCGCCCACGGCCTTCAGGCTGAGCCCGGTGGACCGCTCGGAGTAGTCGGTCGCGGCGACGATGCCCGACAGCGACGGCTGGGACGTGGTGCCCGCCATCGACGCCACTGCGCCGTCGACCGCGTCCGCACCGGCCTGGATCGCCGCGAGATAGGTCGCGAGCTGGCCGCCCGCGGTGTCGTGCGTGTGGATGTGGACCGGCAGCCCGAACTCGCGGCGCAGCGCCGTGACGAGGGTCGTGGCGGCCGGGGCCCGCAGCAGGCCCGCCATGTCCTTGACGGCCAGGACGTGGGCGCCGGCCTCGACGATCTGCTCGGCGAGGCGGAGATAGTAGTCCAGGGTGTAGAGCCGCTCCGACGGGTCGGAGAGGTCGGCCGTGTAGCAGAGGGCGACCTCGGCGATCGCCGTGCCCGTCTCCCGGACGGCGTCGATGGCGGGCCGCATCTGCCCGACGTCGTTGAGCGCGTCGAAGATCCGGAAGATGTCGATGCCGGTGGCCGCGGCCTCCTGCACGAAGGCGTCGGTCACCTCGGTCGGATACGGCGTGTAGCCCACGGTGTTGCGGCCGCGCAACAGCATCTGGAGGCAGATGTTCGGTACGGCCTCGCGCAGGGCGGCCAGCCGTTCCCAGGGGTCTTCGGCGAGGAACCGGAGGGCGACGTCGTAGGTGGCGCCGCCCCAGCACTCCAGGGACAGCAGCTCGGGCAGCGTCCGCGCCACCACCGGGGCGATGGCGAGCATGTCCTTGGTACGGACCCGGGTGGCCAGCAGGGACTGGTGGGCGTCGCGGAACGTGGTGTCGGTGACGCCGATCGCCGGTGACTCGCGCAGCCACCGGGCGAAGCCCTCCGGGCCCAGTTCGACGAGCCGCTGCCTCGATCCCGCGGGCGGTTCCGTGGCCGGCACGGGCGGCACCTTGGTGATCGGGTCGACCAGCTCGGGCCGTTCACCGTGCGGCTTGTTCACCGTGCGGTCGGCGAGGTAGGTGAGCAGCTTCGTACCGCGGTCGGCGGAGTGACGTGCCGTGAGCAGGTGCGGTCGCCGCTCGATGAACGACGTCGTGACCTGGCCGGCCCTGAAGTCCGGGTCGTCGAGCACGGCCTGCAGGAACGGGATGTTGGTGGCCACGCCGCGGATGCGGAACTCGGCCACGGCACGCCGGGCGCGGCCGATCGCGGTGGCGAAGTCACGGCCCCGGCAGGTGAGTTTGACCAGCATCGAGTCGAAGTGCGCGCTGATCTCCGTACCGGCGTGGGTGGTTCCGCCGTCCAGCCGGATGCCGGAGCCGCCGGGTGAGCGGTAGGCGCTGATCCGGCCGGTGTCCGGGCGGAAGCCGTTGGCGGGGTCCTCGGTGGTGATCCGGCACTGGAGTGCGGCACCGTGCAGGGTGACGGTGTCCTGCGAGAGGCCCAGGTCGGCCAGGGTCTCGCCGGAGGCGATGCGCAGCTGCGACTGCACGAGGTCGACGTCGGTGACCTCCTCGGTCACCGTGTGCTCGACCTGGATGCGCGGGTTCATCTCGATGAAGACGTGGTTGCCGTCGCGGTCGAGCAGGAACTCCACGGTGCCCGCGTTGCGGTAGCCGATCCGCTCGGCGAACCGCACGGCGTCGGCGCACATCCGGTCCCGCAGTTCCGGGTCGAGGTTCGGCGCGGGGGCCAGCTCGATCACCTTCTGGTGGCGGCGCTGCACCGAACAGTCGCGCTCGAACAGGTGGATGACGTTGCCCTGCCCGTCCGCGAGGATCTGCACCTCGATGTGGCGGGGCTCGACGACGGCCTTCTCCAGGAAGACCGTGGCGTCGCCGAACGCGGACGCCGCCTCGCGGGCCGCGGCCTCGATGGACTCGCGCAGCAGGGCGGGCTCCTCGACCCGCCGCATGCCACGCCCGCCGCCACCCGCGACGGCCTTGACGAACAGCGGGAAGCCGACATCCTCGGCGGCGCGCACGAGTTCGTCCACGTCACTGGAGGGGGCGGAGGAGCCGAGTACCGGTACGCCGGCCTCGCGGGCGGCGGCCACCGCGCGCGCCTTGTTGCCGGTCAGCTCCAGCGTGTCCGCGCTCGGGCCGACGAAGGTGATGCCGGCCTCCTCGCACGCGCGCGCCAGGTCGGGGTTCTCGGACAGGAACCCGTAGCCCGGGTACACCGCGTCCGCTCCGGCCCGCTGCGCCGCGCGCACGATCTCCTCGACGGACAGATAGGCCCGTACGGGGTGCCCGGGCTCGCCGATCTCATAGGCCTCGTCGGCCTTCAACCGGTGCAGTGAATTGCGATCCTCGTGCGGGAAGACGGCCACGGTCCTCGCGCCCAGCTCATAGCTGGCGCGAAACGCGCGAATCGCGATCTCTCCACGGTTGGCGACCAGCACCTTGCGGAACATCCTGGATCCCTTCAGCCTGCCGGTGACGCGCCCCATGGTGTCGGCCCCGCCCGCCCGGCGCCATGTGAGCCGGGCCACTCACCGCCACCCTAGATGCGTTCACTCAGTGCAGGTCGGCCCGCGCGGGACTGTCGTCGAGGGGGTCGTCGTCGAGGAAGCCCCCCGACTGGTGCTGCCACAGCTTCGCGTACGCGCCCTCCGTCGCGAGGAGCTCCTGGTGCGTGCCCTGCTCGACGATCCGGCCGCGGTCGAGGACGACGAGCCGGTCCATGGTGGCGACCGTGCTCAGCCGGTGCGCCACCACGAGCGCCGTCCGTCCCTCCATGAGCCGCCACAACGCCTCCTGGACGAGGATCTCGCTCTCGGAGTCCAGGGCGCTGGTGGCCTCGTCGAGCAGCAGGATCGGCGCGTCGCGCAGGATCGCCCGGGCGAGCGCGACCCGCTGGCGCTGTCCCCCGGACAGTTTGACTCCACGCTCGCCCACCATGGTGTCGAAGCCGTCGGGCAGCGTGTCGGCGAACTCCGTGACGTGGGCCGCCTCGGCCGCGCGGCGGATCTCGGCGTCGGTGGCGTCCGGCCGGGCGAACGCGATGTTGTCCCGCAGGGTGCGGTGGAACATCGCCGGGTCCTGCGGCACGTAGGCGATCAGACCGCGCAGGTCGGCCTGGCGCAGCCTGCTGATGTCCTGGCCCCCGATCAGGATCCGGCCGGCCTCGATGTCCGTCATCCGCAGCAGCAGCCGGGTCAGCGTGGTCTTGCCGCCGCCGGACCGGCCGACGAGGCCGATCTTCGTCCCGCTGGCAACCGCCAGGTCGAGGTCCTCGAACAGCGGCCGCGCGCCCCCGTGGGCGAAGGTCACCTGTTCGAAGCGGACGTCGGCGGTCCCGGGCAGCGGCGCCGGGGACGCGGGGTCGAGCACGGTGGGCGGCGCCAGCAGCAGCTCGGTGAACTGCGCGGCCTCCGTCATCGAGCTCTCCAGGCGGCGGTAGATCTGGTTGAACTCGAACATGATCCGCGTCGCGTTCGTGTAGTACGTGAAGGCGACCACGACCGCCTCCACCCCGAGCGTGCCCCCGCCGAGCGCGACCGCGAGCAGCAGGCCCAGCGCGTTGGTCAGTACGGACATCGGCGCGACCAGGGTGTCGATGCGCAGGTTGCCGTAGTCCCACGACCGCAGCGTGAGCCGGCGCGACGCGGCGACGCGGGACCGGTGCTCGGCGGCCTCACGTTCCTCGGCGGCGAACGCCCGGACCGTGTCCATGTTCATGAGGCTGTCGGCGACGTGGCCGGCCACCCGGGCGATCGCCTCCTCGCGCTTGTCGACGAGCGCCTGACGGCGACGGATGAGGGGTACCACGATCAGCGCCGTCACCGCGATCATCGCCAACAGGCCGACGACGAGCAGCGGTTCGTAGCGCCACAGCACCACCGACCCGAACAGGAGCGGCACCAGACTGCCCACAACCTGGAACGTCAGCGTGTCGACGAACTCCTCGAAGCGGGACGCGAAGCTCAGGACCCGCTTGGTCAGCGACCCGGCGAAGTTGTCGTGGAAGAACGCGGCGTCCTTGGCGAACAGTTCGTCCATGCCGATCACGTACAGGTTCTCGATGCCGCGGGCGTCGAGGCGGTTGAGACAGTGCAGGCCGAGGCGCCACAGCACTTCCGCGAGCAGCAGGACACCGGCGAAAGCGATGACGTACGGCAGCGTCGAGCCGAGGGTGATACCGGCGTCGTCGGCGATGCGGCCGACGAGCTTCGCGACGATCAGCGGTGCGATGTAGTTGATGCCGATGTTGCCCAGGGCGGGCAGCAGCATCCCGGGTACCGTCAGCAGCCGGAGCCGGGCCAACTCCCGTCCGTAGTAACGAAGTGCGAGGAGCACCGAGCCCCTGCTCCGCGGAACCTCACGCGATTCGGGCAATCCCATTCCCACCCTGTGTTGTCCGTGTTGCCTCAGATGACCGCGATGCCACCGTGCGAGTACGGGGAGGCCAGGACCCGAATTGTCCCGCGCCGGCGCTCCCGGAGTCCAAGCGTTTTCCCCGCCCGTCAACCCGCCGTACCCCCAATATCCCGGCGACCCCCGCAGGAGCCTCACACAGGCTGCACACAGTCCCTCGAACTCGTCGTTAGCGTTACTGGCCACTCGAACGAGGAAGACCCCCCAGATGGACTACTGCTCCTCCTGTCGTCGGCATCTCAACGGCGCCCTGGCGTGTCCCGGTTGCGGTGCCTACGCCCCGGACATCGCCCCGGTCGCCCTGGCGACGACGGGCACAGCGCCCGCGTGGGAGGCGCCGCCCTCGGACACGTGGGCGGACGACCCGGGCCACGACCTCACCCCCGTACCGTCCGCGCCGGACGGACGGGCGGCACGGCGGCGGCAGCGGGCCCGCTGGAAGAAGAACCAACGCCGGGCCGTGGTGGCGACCGCCGTCGCGCTCGTCGGAGGCGGCCTGACGGTGTCCGCGATGAACCAGCGGTCCGGCGACCGGGCACAGGCGGCCACGGCGCCGGAGTCCACGGGCACGGATTCGGGCATGACCACGGATGCGGGCGCCGCGGAGCTGCCGGCGACGTCGTACACGCGGCCGACCGGAACACAGCCCGACACCCGCCTCTCCTCCACACCCTCCGCGCCTGCCGCGCCCGAGCGCTCGCGCGGGCGGCACGCCGCCCCGCCCCTCAACGCGCCCTCGGACGTTCGCCCGGACGCGGCTGCCCCACCGCGTACGGCGACAACGCCGGTCCCTCAGTCGCAGGCCGTCTCCCCGACCCCCGAAGCCACGGTCCCCGACAGCAGCACCCCGGAGCCGGTCCAGACGCCCGCTCCCGCTGCCACTCCCACCGCCACCGACCCGAGCCCGGAAACGCCGGCGCCGAGCCCCACGCCGGCCGCTACTTCGCCGACACAGCTCTGCCTGCTCGTGATCTGCCTCGGCTGACGGTGTCGGGCACGGCCGGCGACCCGACCGTGCCCGATCCCCGTCGACGTATTCTTCGCCCGTGACCGTGCCCGAGAGCGAACCGATGCGGCTTCCCGACATGCCGCTGCACGATCCGTTCGTCGTCGCCGACACGAAGACCCGCGCCTACCACCTCTACACGTCCAACGACCCGTCCGTATCGGGCGTGGACGGCACCGGCACGATGGTCTACCGCAGCCACGACCTGCGCGACTGGACGCGTCCCGTCGTGGTCTTCCTGGCCGCCGAGCAGCGGGAGATCTGGGCGACCGACGGCGGATGGGCGCCGGAGGTGCACGAATGGGACGGCAGGTACTACCTGTTCACCACACTCCACAACGAGGACAGGCCGCTGCCGGTGCCGCCGCCCAACCAGTGGGGCACGCCGTTCCAGGTCCCGGCCCACATGCGCGGCACGATCACCGCCGTGGCCGACTCGCTGCTGGGTCCCTTCACCGTCGTCGACCCCTCGCGCCCCACCCCACCGGGGAACCTCATGACCCTCGACGGCACGCTCCACGTCGACGCGTCCGGGCAGCCCTGGATGGTGTACGCGCACGAGTGGCTGCAGACCATCGACGGAACCATGGAGGCGATCCGGCTGGCCCCGGACCTGACCCGGACGATCGGGGACCCGGTCTTCCTGTTCAAGGCCTCGGACGCGTCCTGGATCACCGAGCAGATCCCCGGCGGCCATCCGCACCAGCTCCCGCCCTACATCACCGACGGCCCCCAGCTCCACCGCACCCCTGACGGATCGCTGCTCATGTTGTGGTCGACGTACGAGAAGAACGTGGCCGGCCGGGACGGGACCATCAGCGGCGGCTATGTGCAGACCTACGCCACCTCACGGTCCGGCGCCGTCACCGGGCCGTGGCAGCAGCACCGGCCGCTGGTCCGCGACGACAGCGGCCACGGCATGCTCTTCCACACGTTCGACGACCGGCTGATGATGGTTCTCCACCGCCCCTTCGAGAACGCGCGGGGCAAGTTGTACGAGATGGAACTCCTCGGCCACGAACTACGGGTGCTCCGCCGACGCGCCGACCTCGACGGCGGCGGATGAGCCGGGCTGCCCGGCCGAGGATCACCGTGCACTCCCACGCCCGCCGGGGTGAGGGCCGGCAGTACGCCAGGGCCGACTCGGAGGCTCGCTCTGCATCGCGAACCACCTCCCGCCTCCTCCGGGTACGAACGTCCTGGGGCCGCCTGGCAGACCCGGCGCCGTCAGGCGAACTGGACCAGGGCCAGAGTCACGTCTGCCGGGTCCTTCACGAGGGCGACGCGTCCGACGCCGGCCACCTCGGCGGGCCCGGAGACGACGGTGCCGCCCAGTGCGGCCGCCGCGACCGCCGCGCCGTCGATGTCCTCGACGCCGAAGTGCAGGGTCCATCCGGAGGCGGCCTCGGGGTCGCTCACGATGCCGCCGAACTCCGCCTTGCCCCCGACGAAGGTCAGCTGGTCCGCGGCGCCGCCGGCCCGGGGAACGGCCGCGGTCCAGCCGAAGACCTGGGCGTAGAACGCCTTGGCACCTTCGGCGTCCGGCGTGTTCAGTCCGAACCAGGACAGCGTGCCGGGCTCGCGCACCAGGCCGGAACCGGGGTGCCGGTCCGGCTCCCAGGCGCCGAAGACAGCGCCGTCGGGCGCCCGGTAGACGGCGGCGCTGCCCGCGACCGACACCTTCGTCGGCGGCTTCAGCACGCTGCCCCCGGCCGCCGCGACCGCCTTCGTCGTCCCGTCCAGGTCGTCCGACATGAAGTACACGCTCCAGCCGGCCGAGTACTCCTCGCCTTCCACGAGCCTGACAGCGCCCACGATCTTCTCTCCGTGCAGGGTGAAGTTCACGTATCCACCCGGGAGTTCGAGGGACTCCCAGCCGAAGAGGGAGCCGTAGAAGGCACGTGCGGAGGCGACGTCGGGGGTGTCGAGATCTGCCCAGCACGGGGCACCGGCGGGGTGACGGGCGATTTTCATCAGTTCTCCTCGGGTCGCGACGATCGATCTCCGTCCAGCGTGTCCGGGCCCTGCGCCCGACTCCAGCCGGAGCTGTCAACTCGACGATTCATTCCATGAGTTGAGCTTTCTACGACGAATCCGCTCGGCGGCCCGCGGCTCAGCTCCCCGCCGCGCTCCGCAGCGCATCCACCCGGTCCGTCCGCTCCCACGTGAAGTCGGGCAGTTCGCGGCCGAAGTGGCCGTACGCCGCGGTCTGGGCGTAGATCGGGCGCAGCAGGTCGAGGTCGCGGACGACGGCGGCCGGGCGCAGGTCGAAGACCTGCCGGACGGCGTGCTCGATCGCCGGGTACGGAACCGCGGCGGTGCCGAAGGTCTCCACGAACAGGCCGACCGGCTCGGCCCTGCCGATGGCGTACGCGACCTGCACCTCGCAGCGGCGCGCGAGTCCGGCCGCCACCACGTTCTTGGCGACCCAGCGCATCGCGTACGCCGCCGAACGGTCGACCTTGGACGGGTCCTTGCCGGAGAAGGCGCCGCCACCGTGGCGCGCCATGCCGCCGTAGGTGTCGATGATGATCTTGCGGCCGGTCAGGCCGGCGTCGCCCATCGGGCCACCGATCTCGAAACGGCCGGTCGGGTTGACCAGGAGGCGGTAGTCCCCGGTGTCGAGTTTGATGCCGTCGTCCGCCAGGCGGGCCAACTCGTGCTCGACGACGTGGGTGCGGATGTCCGGGGCCAGCAGGCCGGCCAGGTCGACGTCCGCCGCGTGCTGGGCGGAGACGACGACCGTGTCGAGGCGCGCGGCCCGGCTGCCCAGGTACTCGATGGTGACCTGGGTCTTGCCGTCGGGGCGCAGGTAGGGGGCGACGCCCTCCTTGCGCACCTGCGTGAGGCGGTACGCCAGCCGGTGGGCCAACTGGATGGGCAGCGGCATCAGTTCGGGCGTCTCGTCGCAGGCGAATCCGAACATCAGGCCTTGGTCGCCGGCGCCCTGCCCGGACAGCGGGTCGACCTCCTCGCCGCTGCCGTCCACGCCCCGCGCGATGTCCGGGGACTGGGCCCCGATCGAGACGGACACCCCGCAGGAGCGGCCGTCGAACCCCTTCCGGGAGGAGTCGTAGCCGATGTCCAGGACGGCGTCCCGGACCAGGCCGGGGATGTCCGCGTACGCCCTCGTGGTCACCTCACCGGCGATGTGCACCTGGCCGGTGGTGATCAGGGTCTCCACGGCGACCCGCGAACACGGGTCCTCCTTGAGCAGGGCGTCGAGGACGGTGTCGCTGATCCGGTCGGCGATCTTGTCGGGGTGGCCCTCGGTCACGGACTCCGAGGTGAACAGGCGGCGGGACATGGCTCTCCCTGGGTCGAGGGGGTGTCATACGGTCGCGGAGGCGAGGGCGCGGGCGAGGCGCACCACCCTTTCGGCCTGGACGCGGGCCGCGTTGCGCGTGACGTCACCGACCGAAACGGTGCCGCCGGCGTCGTGGTGCGCGGTGCCGTACGGGTTGCCGTCGGCGAACTTGGCCGGGTGGGTGAAGCCGGGGGCGACGACGATGCCGCCGAAGTGGTGGAAGGAGTGCATCAGCGCGAGGAGGGTGGACTCGTTGCCGCCGTGCGGGCTGCCCGTGGAGGTGAAGCCGCTGTAGACCTTGTCGGCGAGCTCCCCCTTCCTCCACGCCCCGCCCAGGGTGGCGAGGAACTGACTGAGCTGGGCGGCGATGTTGCCGAACCGGGTCGGCGACCCCATCAGGACTGCGTCGGCCCACACCACGTCCTCGACCGCGGCGAGCGGGGTGCCGTCGGTCGCCGCCGTGGAGTCGACGCCCTCCGGCGGCGCCGACTCGGCGACTCTGCGCAGCCGGACCTCGGCGCCGGCCTTCTCCGCCGTCTCGGCGATCTCGCGGGCGATGTCGGCGACATGACCGGTGGCGGAGTAGTAGACGACAGCGACCTTCACGCGGGCTTCGACGGTCGCCGCGTCACGCACGATGTCGTTCGCCGGGGCCCTCACCAGTCCGCCAGATGCAGGGTCATGAGCGGCTCCGGCACGTCGAGCGCGGAAGCCGGGTGGGTGAAGGTCCGGTCGTAGTACACGAGCGGGGTGCGGTCGTCGTCCACGTGGGTGGTCAGGACCCGGCCGACGAGGATGCTGTGATCGCCCCCGTCCTCGACCGAGTGCAGTGCGCAGGCGACGCGGGCGCACGCGTGGGGCGAACCGGGCAGGCCCAGTTCGCAGGGCTCCATGTCCCCGTCGGCGAACCGGTCGACCCCGGAGCGGGCGAAGCGCCGGGCCACCTGGTCCTGTCCGTGCGCCAGGAGGTTGACCATGAAGTGGCCGGCCGTCGTGAAGGCCCGGTGGGTGCTGGCGGACTGGTTCAGGCAGACCAGGACGAGGGGCGGATCGAGGGACAGGGAGCTGAAGGAGGTCGCGGTGAACCCCCAGCGCCGTCCGGTGCCGTCGATGGTGGTCACCACGGTCACCGGTCCGGGAACCCGCGCCATGGCGCGGGTCAGGGCGGTTGTGTCGTCCATCGGTCGATCACTCTCCCTCACGGTTCACGGTTCACGGCTGGAGGCGGCTCGTACGCCACCCGGGGCCGCTGCGGTCGTAGCGCAGCCTGAGGTGCAGTCGGTCGGAGTCGGCGGACCAGAACTCGACAGTCGCCGGGGCGAGGAGATAGCCGACGTAGCGGGCGGGGCGGGGCAGTGGGGTGCCGGGGGCGGCGAGCCGGGCTGCCTCGGTGCGCAGGGCGGTCGCGTCCCGCAGGGGTTCGCTCTGCCGGGAGGCCGCGGACATGGAGTGCATGGGCACGGGCCGGCCGTACCAGAGGGCGTCGCACTCGCCGTCGCTGAGCTGTGTCACGGGGCCGGAGAGAATGAGCTGCCGGCCGGTCTCGCGCCAGTACAGCAGGCCCGACGCCCAGCCGGTGGCTGCGATCTCCCGGCCCTTCTGGCTGCTGGAGTGGCTGGCGAACACCAGCCCGCGGTCGGTGACTTCGGTGATGGAGACGATGCGGTTGGAGGCCCTTGCCAGGCCGTCGGCGGTCGCGAGAGCCAGGGCGCGCGGTTCCCGGACGCCGCGGGCGGTCGCCTCGCTGATCCACCGGTGGACGAGGTCCATGGGCTCGCCGGGGGGCTCCTCGTATTCGGGGAAGTCCAGGTCGACCTCGCCGGTGAGGCTTTCGAATCGGCTGGTGTTCACGTGTTCCTCGCTAGACGTGGAGGGTCCCGTGGGCGGCGACCGTGCCGTGTCCGCCGACCTCGACCGAACGGACGTGATCGCCGGTGCCCTCGGCGGTGGCGATCATGAGGGACGGGCGGCCCATCTCGACACCCTGGAGGATCTCGAGCCGCTGCCCGTAGGCGCCGAGTCCGTGCCGGGCCAGGTGGACGGCGAGAGGGCCGGCGGCCGAGCCCGTCGCCGCGTCCTCGACCACGCCGTAGGCGGGCGAGAACATCCGGGCCCGCCACCGGGTGCCCGAGCCGGCGAAGCAGTTGGCGGCCATGTCCGGAAAGCGGCTCAGGGCACGGTGGTCGGGCCGGAGGGCGGACAGCGCGGCCACGCTCGTAAGGCCCACGAAGACATGCCGGGGGCCGTTGCGGTAGATCTCGACGGGCGCGACGGTCTTCTCGACGCCCAGGGCCGCGAGCAGTTCCTCGCGGTGTTCGTACGGCTCCCAGGTGGGCACCGGTTGCCGCATGCGGACGGCCAGGACACCGTCGTCGTCGGCGAGTTCGAACGGGACGGTGCCCATCGCGGTCTCCAGCAGGAGCCGGTCCTCCTTGAGGGCGTGGCCCAGCGCCACCGCGGTGCCGAGCAACGGGTGGCCGGCGAACGGCAGTTCGTTGACGGGGGTGAAGATGCGGATCCTGGCGTCGCCGTCCTGCTCGGGCGGCAGTACGAAGGTGACCTCGGAGAGGTTCATCTCCCGGGCGATGCGTTGCATCAGGTCGGTGGTCAGGTCGGCGGCGTCGAAGAAGACGGCCACGGGATTGCCTTCGAGCGGGGTGCGGGCGAAGGCGTCCACCACTACGTATTCGTGCACGGCTGTTCGTCCCCCGAGGTCGCTGCTGCTGATGCGAGTGCCATGAACGCGGGGCCGAGGCCGTCGGGTCCGGGCAGCGTGTGCACGCCCTCGACAGCGGCCTCGACGTCGAAGCGGGTGCGGTGGGCGGGCGGGCCGCCGATCAGCTGCGCGGCGCGGTTCGGCGGCAGCGCGGCCGGGCGGTCCGCCTCCCAGAGCATCACCGCGCCCCACCGGTTGTGCCGGCGGTCCGCGATCCAGAGTTTCAGCCGCAGCCCGGGGACGTCGCTCCAGTCGGCGACGGCGCCGTCCCGCAGGTGCTCACGCAGGGAGTCGATGGTCTGCGGCGTCCCGTCGAGGTCCCACCAGGCGATGTCAACCCGCACGGCCGAGCACCTCCTGGATGGTGCGGCCGACGATGCGCGGGCCGTCGACGGTGAGCACCGACTCGGCGTGGAACTGCATCGAGGCGAAGCCGGGCCCGCGCAGTGCGTGCACCTGGCCGGTCGCCGCGTCCCGGCTCACCTCCACCGGCCCGACCCCCTGGATGTCCAGCTTGTCCTCGCCGCTGCGGGCGGTGAACGTGTTGTAGAAGCCCACGCGTTCACGGCTGCCGAACAGGTCGATCTCCCGTTGCACGCCCTGGTTCGGTACGTCCCGGCGGATCAGGTCGAGGCCGAGACCGAGGCTGAGCACCTGGTGGCTCAGGCACACGGCGACGAAGGGCCGCTGCTCGGCCAGCAGGCGGTCGACCGCCGAGCGGAGGCGGCTGATCTTGGAGTCGTCGGCCGCGCGGGGGTCTCCGGGACCGGGACCCATCACGACAAGGTCGTTGTCGCCGAAGGCGTACGGGTCGTCGAAGTGACGAACCGTCACTTCCATGCCGAGGGAGGCGAGTTGGAGCCCGATCATGGCGGTGAAGGTGTCCTCCGCGTCGATGATCAGGGCGCTCAGCCCCGCCAGTCCGGCCACCGCGGGCTGCCGGGCGGCGCTGTCGTCGAGCCAGAACCGCGCGATGCCGGTGTTGCGCCGGGTCAGGGCCGCTCGTACGTCCGGATGACTGCCATAGCGGACCGGGCCCCCTGATTCCAGCGCGCCGAGGAGCCCGGACGCCTTGGCCCGGGTCTCGGCGACCTCCGAGAGCGGGTCGGAGTGGCGTACCAGCGTGGCGCCGGTACCGATCCGTACCCGGCCGTGGGTGTCGATGTCGGCGGTGCGGATGAGGATGGCCGAGTCGAGGGGGCGTACGCCACCCGTGTCCCGGCCGATCAGCGCCGCGACACCGCTGTAGTAACCGCGGCCCTCGGGCTCGTACTTGTGGATGATCCGTACGGCGCTCTCCACCGGGCTGCCGGTGACGGTGGGGGCGAACAGCGTCTCGTGCAGGATGTCGCGCACGTCGCGGTCGGTGCGGCCCTCGATGATGTACTCGGTGTGGGCCAGCCGGGTCATCTCCTTGAGGTAGGGGCCGAGAACCCGGCCGCCGCCCTCGCAGATGCGGGCCATCATCTTCAGTTCCTCGTCGACGACCATGTAGAGCTCGTCGGTCTCCTTGCGGTCGGCGAGGAACTCGGTGACGCCTTGGAGCGTGGGGCCGGCCGGGGGGTAGCGATAGGTGCCACTGATCGGGTTCATGACGGCCGTGCCGCCGCTCACCGAGATGTGCCGCTCGGGGGTGGCGCCCACGAAGGTGCGCTCCCCGGTGTGGATGACGAAGGTCCAGTACGCGCCCTGCTCCCGCTCCAGCAGCCGCCGGAAGAACGCCAGCGCGTGGCGGAGCGAGTAGTCGGTGATGTCGGCGAGGAAGGAGCGCTTGACCACGAAGTTGGCGCCCTCGCCGGTGCCGATCTCGTCCGCCACGACACGGCGTACGGTCTCGGCGTACCGCTCGTCGTCCACGTCGAACCCGTGGAACGTCACGTCGGTCGGTGTGTCCGGGAGCCGGAGCAGGAGTTCCGGCACGGTCACCCGGTCCTGGCCGGTGACGGACAGGGCGATGAGCGGTGCTCCGTCGTCGGGGGCCGTGAAGCCCCGTTCGGTGATCTGCCGGTAGGGCACCACGACCAGGACGTCGTGCTCGGGGCCCGGTGTGCCGGGTGACGGTTCGGTGAGGGGGATCTTCGCCAGGGTCTCGGGCAGCGTCACGTCTCCGACCAGGACGTCGACGGTGTCGGGGACGCCGGTCTCCGGCCGGTGCAGCAGGGCGAAGGCGGGTGCCCGCAGGCTCAGTACCCGGTCGAGGAGGTCGGCGGGGCGGTCGGGGTTCCGGCCGTGCGACGCGGTCATGCGAACACCTCCGTGGAGGGGAGGACCACCGCGCAGCGCTGGGCCGCGTAGTCGAGCGTCGTCCGGTGGTGGGCCTCGGAGAAGTCACCGAGGGCGTCGGCGGCGAGGAAGGTCTGGATGTCGTTCGAGAACGCCTCCAGCGCGGTGGTCAGGATGCCGACATGGGCGTACACCCCGCACAGCACGAGCTGATCGCGGCCCGCGTCTCGCATACGCCGCAGCAGGTCGGTGCGGAGGAAGGCGCTGTAGCGCCACTTGGTGAGGACCCAGTCGTCCTCGGTGGGCGCGAGCTCGGGCACCACCTCCCGGTCGGCCGGGGCAGTGCGCATGCCCGGGCCCCAGAAGTCCTTGAGCAGTCCGCGCTGTTCGTCGCTCATCCCGCCGGGCTGTGCCGTGTACGCCACCTGGACGCCCAGCGCGGCGGCGCGCTTGCGGAGCGCCGCGGCGTTGTGGACGAGGTCGCCACGCAGGGGGTCGGGCAGCGCCTGGAGGAAGTAGTGCTGCATGTCGTGCACGAGGAGAACGGCACGCTCCGGGTCCGGGGTCCAGGTCGCCACGTTCTCGGGGAGGCTCGGGGCGGTGGGGAGGGGATACGACGCGATGGGGGGCAATCCGGCCATCGGGGTTCCTTTCCGGAGAGGGGAGGCGTCGGCATGCCGGGTCAGAGGGCGTCGGCCCAGGCCGCGACGAGGGACACGGCCTGCCGGGAGTTGAGGCGCGGGTCGCAGAACGTCGTGTGCCGCTCACCGATCCGGCCGAGCGCCGAGACGTCCGCGGCGCACTCCGTCACGTCGTCCGGGGTGGTCTCCAGGTGGAGCCCGCCGGCCACGCCGCCGGCCGCCGCGACCGCGTGGGTGAAGCCGTGCACCTCGCGGGCCACGGTGGTCAGGAGCCGGGTCTTCTTGCCGCCGGGAGAGGTGATCGTGTTGCCGTGCATGGGGTCGCACAGCCAGATCACCGGGTGCCCGGCGGAGCGGACCGCGGCCACCAGCGGCGGCAGTAACTCGCCGACGACATCGGCACCCATACGGGAGATCAGCGTGAGCCGGCCGGGCTCGCGCAGCGGGTCGAGGCGCTCGCACAGCGAGGTGATCTCCTCGCGCGTCATCGTCGGACCGACCTTGCAGGCCACGGGGTTGACCACGCCGGACAGGAGTTCCACGTGGGCGCCGTCCAGGTGGCGGGTGCGCTCGCCGATCCACGGCCAGTGCGTGGAGCCGAGCCAGCGGGTGGCGTCGCCGAGCTCGCGGATCATCGGGACCTCGTAGTCCAGCAGGAGCGCCTCGTGGCTCGTCCACACCAGCGGTTCGATGCCGGGCCACCCGCGCAGGGCGGGGGCGCGCCAGCCGAGGTGTTCCACGATGTCGCTGGCCGCCATGTAGCCGGTGAGGATGCGCAGCGGGTCCGGGCGCCGGGTCTCCGGGGCGGGATGCGGGTCGTTGACCATGTGCCCGCGATAGACCGGCAGCGTCAACTCACCGATCTGCTCGAAGGAGTTGGAGCGGGGCTTGGCGAACTGGCCGGCCATGCGGCCGACCCGCAGCACGGGTTTGCCGGTGAGCATCTTCAGGGTGGCGGCCAGCAGGTCGAGCACGGCGGTCTTGCGCCGGACGTGTTCCGCCGTGCACTCCTCCGGGTCTTCGGCGCAGTCTCCCGCCTGGACGACGAGCGCCTCACCCGCGGCGACGGACGCGAGGAGCGACCTGAGGGTGCGGACGTCGTCGACCCGGACCAGCGGTGGCCGCGAGCCGAGGATCTCCCGCACGCGCCGGACCTGTGCGGGGTCGGGCCATTCGGGTTGTTGCAGGGCCTTGGCCCCTTGGATGTCGGTAACTGCTGCTTGTCCCACGACAGTGCCCCCGGGGAGCGGAGAGGAAAGTGACGTTCCGGCTGATGGCGGGCCGCGTGTGCGGGCCCGCGCGTCAGGTGGGGATTCCTTCGCGCTCGACGCGCGGAACCGCTATTCCCAGGGCCTTGAACTGCTGGCAGGGATTCATGAACTCGCGCTGCTGCTTTATCTTTCCGTGCTCGAACAGGAACGAGTGCAGGAAGTGATTCCGGTAGTACCCGTCAGGATATCCGGGAAAGAGGATTCTTCCCTCCCCGTCGCATTCGACCCAGAAACGGTCGGGGTCCTGGGTGTCGAAGATCTCGACGTCGGTCCAGACCCAGTCGGGGAAGCACTTGAGCGACCAGACGGCGTGCTCACCCAGCCGGTCACGGCCGCGGATCACGATGGGCTCGCCGCTCTCGGTGGTCCACAGGCCTCCGGTGCCGTCCTCGGTGAACAGCAGGTGGCGCCGCAGCCGGGCCTCGCCACGGGTTCTCATGTACTGCTCGACGACGGCACGGTTACGGGCGCGGACCTCGTCCTCGCCGGTGGGTGTTCGGGGTTCTGACATGGCTGTCCTCTGCTCTGCGGTGGAGGGAGGGGGAAGGCGCCGCTCAGACGATGAAGCTGATGTCGCGCGGGTCACCGCCGACCAGGGCGCGGCCGTAGACCTGCTCGGGGATCCCCATCCCGAAGCCGGCGTGGCGGCTGCCGACGTTGATGTCGCGCCACAGCCGCTGCAGCGGGTTGGACTCGTTGAACGCGGAGGAGCCGTGGGCGGTCAGGAGCGTGTCGACCGCCTCCCGGCACAGCCGTCCGACCTGGGCCGACTCGAGCCGGTTGCGGGCCCGGACGGTGAGGTCGGCGTTGACGCCGGCCCGGGCCAGCTCGTCGACCGTGCCGGCGATGCGGGCCGCCACCAGCTTCGCCGTGTCGATCTTCGAGGTGGCGTCGGCGAGGTCGAGCTGGAAGGTCGGGGACTGCGTCTGGTCACGGTAGGAGGAGCCGGCCACGGGGCGGGTGGGGCCCTTGTCCCGGACGAACGCGAGGGCGGCCTCGGCCGCGCCGATCAGAGCGCCGATCAGTCCGATGGCGAACAGGCCGGTCAGGCTGTTGCGGTAGGGCAGGGCGGGGTCGACGACACCGTCGGTCTCGCCGTGCAGGACGGGCAGGAAGGGCACCAGCCGGTGGCGGGGTACGAAGATCCGGTCGGCCACCACGGTGTTGCTGCCCGTGCCGCGCATCCCGGCGAAGTGCCAGGTGTCCTTGAGGGCGACCTCGTTGCCGTTCAGCAGCGCGAACCGCATGTCGGGCCGCCCCGATCCGGTGGGGACGGCGATCAGGACGCTGACCCACTGGGCGTGCAGGCACCCGGAGACGTACGCCCACTCGCCGCTGACCACGACGCCGCCCTCGACCGGCTCGACGGCGGGCGAGGGCAGCCCGAGCACCAGGGCGCAGCGTGCGTCGGGGTCGTCGCCCCACACCTCGTCGCCCGCCGCCGCGGGGAAGAGCGAGGCCATGAAGTTGCCGGCGTTCAGGACGCCGGCGATCCAGGCGGCGGACGGGCAGCCCCGGCCGAGCGTGGTGGCGACGTCGAGGAGCGTGCGCATGTCCGTCCCGTAGCCGCCGAGCCGGCGCGGCGTCATGAGCCGCAGCAGTCCTGCCTCGGTCATGGCCGCGACGACCCGGTCGGAGAGGCGCCGCTCGCGCTCGCACTCGACGGCGTCCTGCCAGAGCAGTTCCCGCAGTCCTTCGGCCCGCCCGACGAGTTCTTCCCGATCGGGAATCCTTACGTCGCTGGAGATTACGGAAGTCGTCATTCCGAATCATTCCTTTCGAATTTCTCGGCGATGAGCACGCTAGGGTTCGAAAAACTCCGGAGTCAAGACATTTGATTCTCGGTTGACCGGGAATTTGGAATGCCGGAAAAGGCAGCACGAACCGACCCGGCGGCTTTTCGTGTCGCGTTCGGGCGTGCCGAATTTCTCGGCCTGGAAAGGAGCCTGGAAGGGAGCCTTCGAGGGAACGCCGGCGGGAAGGAGAGCTACGGCTGCCGGGCCCGCTCCGGGTCCGGCCGGCGGCGCAGATTTCCGCGCACGACCCGTCCGACGGTGCCGGGGCGAAGCAGGATCAGGGGCGACGAGAGCAGCGAGCTGACCTTGACGAACTCCTGGGTGAGTGCCGGGTCCCGTTCCGCGGCGGTCAGCAGCGCGCCGAAGCAGGCGTTGGTGAGGCGGGCCGGAAGCGGGCGCGGACCCTCGACCTCGGGGAGCGCGAGGTCGCTGCCGACGGCCATCTGCCAGGCGACCTCGATCCGCCGGGCGGCCGCCCTGAAGAAACGTTGCGGCAACCGGTCGAGCCCCTGGGTCAGGCAGGTGCGCAGCGCCTCGGCCTGGAGCGCGGCCACGGACATGCCCTGGCCGTAGACAGGGTTGAAGCTGCAGATCGCGTCGCCGAACACCAGGAGCCCCTCGGGGAAGCGCGCCAGCCGTTCGTAACGACGGCGCACACCGGCGGGGTAGCGGTGGGCGACCGGGGCGTCGAGGGGCTCGGCCGCGCACAGTGCCTCGAACACGTCCGGCGGGACGATGGGCTTGGCGAACTCCAGAAAGTCGCTCGGATCGGTCGGCGGATGGTGGCCGCCGTAGCCGATCAGGGTGAGCATCCAGCGATCCGCCTCGTGCTGGAGGAAGGTGGCGCCGGTCGGCCGCCCCGGCTCGGCCCCCACGATCACGACCTTGCGGCGGCCGAGGGCACCGGGCGCGAGCCGCAGGTTCCGGCTGACGTACTTGATGTCGACCGCGATCCGGTCCTCCGGGGGCGGTTCGTGGCCGAGGTCGGCCAGCCACCGGGTGGTGCGTCCCCCGCGTCCGGTCGCGTCCACGACGAGGTCCGCGGCGAGCTCACGCCCCTCCCCGCCTGCCTCCACCACCCGGGCGCCGATGACGCGTGTTCCGTCCGGCGTGCTCAGCAGGCCCGCCGCCTCGCACCGGTCGACCACCTCCACGTTCGGCAGCGCCCGTACGCGGGCCCGGACCCGCCCCTCCAACTGGGGCCGGGTCGGCTGGTAGGTGGGGATGGCGTCGGCATAGCGGCCGTCCTGACACAGGAGGTGGCCGCCGGGCGCGAAGTGCATCTCGGTGGGCTCGCGGACCACGGGGACCCCGTGCGCCTCGAACTCCTCCAGCAGGCCGGGGAACATCCGCTGCAGCCCCTGGGTGCCTGCGGGCAGGATGGCGTGGGCGTGCCGGCCCTGCGGCACCCCGCGCCGGTTCTCGTCCGTCTGCGTGAGCGTGTCCCGGTCGACGACGGTCACCCGGTCGAACGCCTCGGCCAGCACCCGGGCGGCGAAGAGGCCGCCGATGCTGGCGCCGAGCACCACGCAGTGACCGCCCCTCCTCGTCGGCGGGCCGCCCGGGCGGCTGTCGCTCCGTACCCGCGGAGCCTGTCGGTCGTGCGGGCGTGCGGTGGCGTCAGACATGCGCTTCCTCCGCTGTCCGAGGGGTGGGGTGGTGGCGCGAGTGCCGTAAGAAGAACAGCGGGACCGGAGAATTTCCGGAGGCCCGGATTCCTGTTGTCCGGCCCGGGAGAATCGGCTGCCGGGAGGCGCCCCGGTGAAATCCCGGAACTTCGTGGATATCCAGTGCGCGACCCGGGACACCCGAATCGTCTGGACCAATACACAGGAGGGCGTCCAAAAACACGGAACGGGTGGCGGAATTCCGAGTTCCGAATAATTCGCTCGTCATGTTCGGTCAGACTCCGGAACGGTCGAGTACGGCCGTCGCCAGCCAGCACGCCGGGAGCGGTGCGACCGTGCGGCCCTGGCCGATCCGCGGATCGTCGCCCGCGTACACCCGGGCCCGCCAGCCGTGACCGCCCAGCCATTCCGCGAGGTCGTCGCGGGCGGAGAGCCACCGGGCGCCCTGTTCCTCGACGCGCTCCCGCGCGGGCCGGCCCTCCTCCTGGAGCATCGCCGCCTTGAGGTGCTCCAGCGTGAGCCGGCTGCCCGGCGCGGACAGCTTGCTCACACCGGCCAGCAGGGCCTCTCCGGCGGCATCGGTGAGGTACATCAGCAGTCCCTCGACCAACCAGACCGTCGGCAGCCCGGGGTCGAACCCCGCAGCACGAAGGGGTACGGACCAGTCCTCGCGCAGATCCGCGGCGATCCCGTGCCGTGCGCACCGCAGGGGGAGGCCGGAGTGGGCGATCAGGCCGTCCTTGAACTCCGTCATCTCCGGCAGATCGACCTCGTACCACTGGGTTCCGTCCGGGAGGTCGAGCCGCACGGTGCGGCCGTCCACCCCGGCGGCCAGGGTGACGACCTGGCGGATTCCGCCGCGGACCCCGGCGAGGATCTCGTCGTCGAAGAACCGGGTGCGCACGGCGAAGTACGTGGGGAATCCACGGGCGCTGGTGTGCGTCTGCTTGATCACCTCGGCGACGTCGGCCAGGACCGGATCCTCCGCCAGGGCCGAGAGCATCGCCCCGGCGAGCGGATCCCGGAACAGCGCATCCGGACGCTCACTTTCCATTTGACGCATCCAGGCGATGAAGAGCGCGGTCTGCCCGACTCCGATGGAGGGCGCCCTGAGTTCCACCATAAAATCCTCCCCAAGGAGAGTTCAATTCGACGGAAAAGCCTGGGTCGATGCACTCGGATCATCGCGCTTCAAGAATTCGCAAAGACCGCGCAATGTTCCGGCTTGAGAGGCCCGAAAGAGGTCCGAGAGGTCATCTCGAACGGTGGGCCAATGGAATTCTGTGGACATCAGCGGCTGCGATGGTAGCGGTATCTGCGCTATCTTCAACTTTATTCCACTGAGCACGCCCCCACTGAAGGATGTGTGCATGCTCGACGACCTGGACCGTGCCCTGATCCACGCATTGCACATAGACGGCCGCGCGCCTTTCAGTCAGATCGCGGCCGCCCTCGACGTGTCACCGCAGACCGTCGCCCGCCGCTACCGGCGGCTGCGCACCGAGGCGTCCTTACGTGTCGTGGGCCTGTCCGACCCGGATCACGCCGGGCAGACGCAGTGGCTCGTACGGCTCACCGCCGCCGCCAGCTCCGCCCAGGACCTGGCGCGCAGCCTCGTCCGCCGGCAGGACACCTCCTGGGTGAAGCTCACCTCCGGCGGCACGGAGATCGTCGCGATCATCCACACCCCGACCGACGCCGCCGCGGGCAACTCCCTGCTGCTGCGCGACATCCCCCGCACCAACAACATCACTGCGGTGTCCGCCCACTGCCTGCTGCACACCTATCTCGGCGGACCGACGAACTGGCGCAGAAGCGCCAACACACTCGACGAACGGCAGCAGCGCCTCATGCGCGAGCACGAGGCGGCCGACACCTCGTACGTGCCCGTACCGAGACAGCTGACGAAAGCCGACGCCGGCCTGCTGGCCGCCCTGCAGAAGGACGGGCGGGCCACCCACGCGGAACTCGCCCAGGCGACCGGCTGGTCCCCGGTCACCGTGGCACGACGGCTCGCCGATCTGCAGGAGGGCGGCGCGATCTTCTACGACGTGGAGGTGGACACCGGGCACTTCGGCGCCAACACCCGTGCCCTGCTGTGGATGTCGGTCAGTCCGGCGCACCTGGAACACGTGGCGACCACCCTGGCCGGCCACGACGAACTGGCCTTCGTCGCCGCGACCACCGGTCCCACCAACCTGGTCGCCCAGGCGCTCTGCCGCGACCCCGCCGACCTGCACCACTACCTGGCCCGGCGGCTCGGTTCGCTGGAGGCGATCCACACCCTGGAGACGAGCCCGGTGCTGCAGGGCCTCAAGGCGGCGAGCCCGATCATCACGGACCTCGCCCGCACCCGGCTTCCCACGGCCCCCGCACGCACGCGGATCTGACGCGCGACGGCCCGGACATGCCGACGCGGCGGCCCGAAGGCCGCCGCACGGACTGCTCGTGCCCGGACCCGATCAGTGCGCCAGGCCCTCCGGTGCGCCCTTGTCCGCCATCGGCCTGCTGGCCGCGAAGGCGACCAGCACCAGGGCTACGGCCACCCAGAAGGCGACCTGGACGGCGTGCAGGGCGGACGCGGCACCTCCGTCGCCTGCGCTGCCCAGGTAGACGCTGCCGAGGATCGCGACGCCGAGTGTGGCGCCCAGCTGCTGGACCGCGTTGAGCAGCCCGGCGGCCGAGCCGATCTCCTGCGGCTGCAGCGGCTTGAGGGCGATGGTGAAGAACGCGGGGCTGAAGAGTCCGACCCCGATCCCGACGATCCCCAGCGCGAACAGCAGCGCGGTCGGGTAGGACCCGGGATCCGCCGCGTGATAGACGGCGATGGCGGCCAGCGCGCCGACCAGCAGTACGGCAAGGCCCAGGGACATCAGGCGATGTCCGTAACGCCTGACCAGGTGGGCACCGGCCACCCAGGACGCCACGGCCAGCCCGACCGACCAGGGAGCAAGCGTCAGCCCCGCCTTGAGCACGCCGGTACCCAGGCCCAGTTGGAGCTGGAGCACGATGACCATCATCAGACCGTTGGTCACCGCGAAGAAGGACGTCGACGTCACCAGGGCCGCCGCGAAACCACGACGGGCGAACAGACTCGGCTCCACCAGCGGACTGCGGCCGGCGGCGGCGACACCGCGCTGGTGCACGGCGAACACCACCATCAACAGCAGCCCGCCCGTGATGGCCGCCCAGCTCCACCCGGACAGCGCGCCGAGGTCGGCGCCGATCAGGGGGTAGACGACGAGTCCGATACCGGCCATGGCCAGCAGCGTGCCGGTCAGATCGAGAGTGGGCCGCTTCGGGGCACGGTTCTCCAGGAGCCTCGGCGCCAGCCCGAGGACGACCAGCGACACGGGGACGTTCACCAGGAAGACCGCGCGCCACGACGAACCGAACAGGTCGGCATGGGTGAGCACACCGCCGAGCACGGGTCCGCAGACAGCGGCGAGGCCCATCACGGGCCCGATGCTGCCCAGCGCCTTGGACATCTCGGGCCCGGCGAACATCGTCTTGATCAGGCCGATGGTCTGCGGAATGATCACGGCCGCCGCGACTCCCTGCACCACCCGGAAGGCGATCAGAAGCCCTACCGAGGGCGCCACGGCGCAGGCGGCGGAGGCGAGCATGAATCCCGTGACGCCGATCACGAACAGCCGCTTCCGGCCGGCGATGTCGCCCAGCCTGCCGCCGGTGATCAGCAGCACCGCGAACGGCAGGGTGTAGGCCGTGGTGAACCACTGGATGTCCGACACCGACCCGCCCAGATCGGCATGGATCGCCGGTGCGGCGACCTGCACGATGGTCGCGTCCAACAGGTTCATCGCCTCGCCGAGGAGCAGGGCGGTGAGCGCCGGCCACCGCCATCGGTACGCCGCCGTGGCAGGCGGCGCAAGCACACGCTCAGCAGTCATCGGGAGTTCCTCTCCACCGTCGTCGACACGTCGGCCCGGCCCCTGGAACGGGCATCGGGGCCGACCACGAGTCAGCGTGGCGGCGCGGTGGCGAGGTGCTCCAGCCGGCGCCCGTAGATGGAGGATTCCTTCCATGGGCGGCATCCTCGGTGTCGATTTCCCCCGACCGAGGTCCTGACCGCACCCGCCGTCACCGAGGCGCCCACCGGACGGAGAGCCCAGGGCCCGACGTGAGCTTCCTTCAGCACGCGGCCCCTGATGGAAGAAATCCTCCAGTCCGCCGTTCCGGCTGGAGCGCACCGTCGTGGTCACCTCACGCTGGATTCCCCAACCACCCGCTGTGCGCCGAGGTTCCCCTTCGTTGCGTTCATCCCGTTCAGGAGCGTGAATGGCTGCCCTGCCCGCCACCCAAAGGGAAGTCCGTCTGGCCGCCGAGCCCGACGGGCTTCCCCTCCCGGAGCAATTCCGCGTCGTCGAAACGCCCGTCGTAGCGCCGGGCGAGGGCGAGGTGCTGGTGCGCAACCTCTACTTCCATGTCTTCGCCACGTTGCGCATCCTCATCGCGGGCGCGACCCGGGACACCCCGTTCCCCGCGCTCGCCCCCGGCGACACGCTGGTGGGAGCCGCCGTCGGCGAGGTCGTCGAGGCCCCCGAGGACAGCGGCCTGAGGCCGGGCGACGTCGTCTCGCACTGGCTGGGCTGGCGCGAGTACGCCGTCGTACCCGTCGCCGAGTGCACCCGGCTGGACCTGACGTCGCTGCCCGACCCGATCGCCCATCTGCAGCAGGGCTGGACGGCGTACGCGGCGCTCACCCGCGGGGTCGAACTGCGGCCGGGGGACACCGTGTTCGTCTCCGCCGGCGGCAGCGGCATCGGTTCGATGGCCGGGCAGATCGCGCGGCTGCTGGGGGCCGGCCGGGTCATCGCCAGCACCGGATCACAGGAGAAGGCCGAACGGCTGCGCACCGAACTCGGATACGACGACGTCGTGATCCGCGGTGCGGCACCGCTCGCCGAGCAGCTGGCGAAGGCGGCGCCCGACGGCATCGACGTGTACGTCGACAACGTGGGCGGCGAGCAGCTGCGGGCAGCTGTGGACGCGGCGCGCCCCGGCGCCCGGTTCGTCCTGATCGGCGCGCTGTCCGGACAGCTGGCCCCGGACGGCACCGGGACCACGGCGCCGGTCGAGCTGGACTCGCTGCCGCTCATTCACAAGCGGATCGAGATACGCGGCTTCAGCTCCGACGACTTCGACGACAAGGCCGAGTGGACGGAGCGGTTCGGGGCCTGGCTCAGCGCGGGAGAGATCACCTTCCCTCATGTACGGATCAAGGGCATCGAACGCGCGCCGCAGACCCTGCTGGAGGTGATCGAGGGACGGCACATCGGCGCCGTCGTCATCGAGCTGTAGCTCCGCACGACCTCCCCCAACGAGCCCATCGAGCAAGGAGTGACTGTGCCATCAGCCGCCACCGAGATCCTCGACCTTCCCCTCGACGTCCGGCCCGAGCCGGACGAGCTGATCCGCGCCGCCATGGAATGGCACTTCGGCCCCGAGACGGGGTCGCCCTTCTGGCTGGAGCGGGCCAAGACCCTGCCCTTCGATCCCCGCACCGACGTCAAGACCCACAAGGACCTCACCCTGTTCCCGAACGTGGCCGCGGAGCTGAGGGAGGTGCGCGCACACGACCTCGTACCGCGGGGCTATGGCCGACACCCCGACGTCGTCGGCGTGTTCGAGAGCGGCGGAACCACCGGCGCCCCGAAGCGCGTAGTACTGCTGCGGGACTGGATGGAGCGCATGCTCCACTGGAGCAACCTGAACCTCGACGCCCACGGCTTTCCCCGGGGCGCCGACTGGCTCGGTCTCGTCCCGACCGGCCCGCACATCGTGGGCGAGTACTTCCGCCGTTCCGCACACACACACGGCCGGCACGGTTTCACCCTCGACCTCGACCCGCGCTGGGTGAAGAAGCTCATCGCCGCCGGACGCGGAGCCGACGCCGACGCCTATGCCGAACACCTCGTCGACCAGGCGGCGTTCGTCCTGCGCACCCAGGACATCGGCGTCCTGACCATCACTCCCCCACTGCTCGAACGCCTGGCCAGGCGCGACGACCTCGCCGAGCTGGTCGACGAGAAGGTACGGGCGATCCGCTGGGGCGGTACCCAACTGGACCCCGACTCCCGCTTCCTCTACCGGACCGAGGTCTTCCCCACGACGGTCCTCTGCGGGAACTACGGCAGCACCATGATCCTCGGCTTCGCCGGCGAGCGGCCGGGGCTTCCCGACGACGCGGGCTGCGTCTTCGACCCCTACAGCCCGTACGTCACCTTCTCCGTCGTCGATCCGGCGACCTTGCGTCCGGTCGGGTACGGGGACCGGGGCCGCGTCCTCGTCCATCACGTCAGCAAGTCGTTCTTCCTGCCCAACAACCTGGAACGGGACGTGGCGACCCGCATCGAGCCGCTCCCCGGCCAGGCGGGGGACGCGGTGGCGGACATCGCTCCGGTGGCGACCTTCGAGAACGAGCCCGTGATCGAGGGTGTCTACTGATGGCCCAGCTCCCTTCTGGCCCCTCCGGCCTCGTCCCGCTCGACGCGCTGGGCGCCCAGGGCGCCTATCGGTCCCGGAACCGGCTGACTGTCACCGACGTCGCCGGCCGGGAGAGCGCGGAACTCAGCCTCGTACCGGCCCTGTTCGTGGACCGCACGATGAAGGCCCTGCACCGGGCGACCACACCCGCGCCCGACGAGCGGATCGGCATGATCGGCCGGGCCGCCGATCTCTTCGCCGGCGCCACGCTGAACGGCCTCACGCCCGAGGACTACGCATACCGGGTCAGCCGGGTCGGCGGGACGCCGATCTCCGTGGTGCGGGCCACTGCCGCGGCCATCGCGCAGCGGCTGCGGAAGGTCCACCACGGTGTGGACCAGGCCCGGCCGACCGGGGCGGTGACCAGGTGGGACGATCCGCTGACCCGCGCCGGCCGTGCGGTGTGGACACGGCGCGGCAACGTCTTCGCGGTGCACGCGGCCGGCAACCATCCCGGCCCGCACAGCCTCTGGCCACAGGCCCTGGCCCTCGGCTACCGCGTCGCCGTCCGTCCTTCCCGGCGCGAGCCGTTCACCCCGCACCGACTGGTCACCGCGCTGCGCGCCGCGGGCTTCGGCGACGACCAGGTGGCCCTCCTGCCCACCGACCACGCCACCGCCGACGCCCTGCTGCGGGGCGCCGACCTGGGGCTGGTGTACGGCGGTGAGGACATGGTGCGCAAGTACGCCGCCGATGCCTCGGTCCTGCCACAGGGCCCGGGCCGTTCGAAGATCCTGCTGACCCGTGACATGGACTGGCGGGAGCACATCGACACCGTCGTCGACTCGGTGAGCGGCCACGGCGGCACAGGCTGCGTCAACACCACGACCGTCCTCGTGGAGGGCGACCCCGCCCCGCTGTGCGCCGCCCTCGCGGAACGTCTGGCGGCAGTGCCGAGCCTGCCACCGGAGGATCCGGGGGCGGTCTTCCCCGTCCAGCCGCTCGTCACGGCCAAGGCGCTGGAGGCCCATCTGCTCCACCGGGCCCACGGCACCAGGCCGTGGCTCGGCGGCGACGGCGTTCTCGACGAACTCGGCGACGGCAGCGCCGTACTGCGCGCCGCGGTCCACCAGCTGGACCGGCCCGACGCACCGCAGACCGCCGCGGAACTCCCCTTTCCCTGTGTGTGGGTAGCCCCCTGGACACGCGAGGCGGGGGTCGGACCGCTACGGAACAGCCTGGTCCTGACGGCGATCACGCACGACGACCGCCTGGTGACCGAACTGCTGGAAGAACCCTCGATCAGCAATCTGTACGTCGGGGATGTCCCGACCCACCGAATGGAGTCCGGTCTGCCGCACGACGGCTACCTCGCCGAGTTCCTGATGCGCTGCAAGTCCGTGATCAGGCACTGACCCGACCCTGTCCGGCGGGGCGTGTGAAGGATGGTGTGCATGCTCGACGAACTCGACCGCGCCCTGATCCACGCGCTGCACATCGACGGACGCGCCTCCTTCGCCCAGTTGGCCACCGTACTGGCGGTGTCGCCGCAGACGGTCTCGCGTCGCTACGACCGGCTGCGCGAACAGGCGGCGCTCCGCGTCGTCGGACTGTCCGACGCCCGGCTGACGGGTCATGAGCAGTGGCTGCTGCGGCTGACCACCGCCCCGGAGACCGCCCTGGACCTCGCACACGCCCTGGTGCGCCGCACGGACACCTCATGGGTGTACCTCACGGGTGGGGGCACCGAGATCGTCGCCGTGCTGGAGACCCCGTTGGGCACCGCCCACGGCCACTCCCTGCTGCTGCACGAACTGCCGCCCAGCGTGGGCCTCACCGCCGTCTCCGCCCACCACCTGCTGCACACCTACCTGGGCGGGCGCACGCCGTGGCGGATGAGCGCGAACGCGCTGACACCGCGGCAGCAACTCGCGCTGCGGGCAACGAGAAGCGGAGGGGAACGGGAAGGGGACCGGGGAAGGGACCAGGAAGAGGGCTGGAGGGAAGGGGGCATCGAGTCACCGCCCCCCGACCAGCACCGGCACCGGCACCGGCACCGGCACGTACAGCTCTCCCCCGCCGATCACGCGCTGATGGCGGCACTGCGGCGTGACGGGCGCGCCGCCGTCGGGGAACTCGCCGCCGGTACCGGATGGTCCCCGGCCACGGTCTCGCGCCGGCTGGACCATCTGCGAGCCTGCGGAGCGATCTTCTTCGACATCGAGCTCGACCCCGCGCTACTGGGTGGCAGCGTCAAGGTCCTCCTGTGGATGGCGGTCGCCCCGGCTCATCTCGACGAGGTGGCCACGACCCTGGCCGGCCACGACGAGCTCGCCTTCGTGGCACACACCACCGGACCCACCAACCTCGTGGCACACGCCCTGTGCCGGAACACCGCGGCCCTTTATCGCTACCTCACCGACGGCCTGGGCTCGGTCAAGGCGATCCGCACCCTGGAGACGGCCCCGGTCCTGAAGACCCTCAAGGCAGTGGGCACCCTCCCGTCCCCCGGAGCGCCTTCCCGTCGTGAGTGAACGCGAAAAGCCGCCCTCCCGTGAAACGAGAGAACGGCTTCCGACCTGCATTGAAGCTGGTCGGGACGACAGGATTTGAACCTGCGACCCCTTGACCCCCAGTCAAGTGCGCTACCAAGCTGCGCCACGTCCCGATGCCCGTCTGACCTGGGGTTTCCCCTGGCCGAACACGCATGGAAACAATACCGCACTCGGGTCGGTGGTCGCGCACTCCTTTATTCGTGCTCCGGCATGCGGACTCCGGCCTTGACCTCAAGTTTGGTCGAGGTCGCACGATCGTCTGTATGACGATCACAGCGACACACGGCCACCCCACGTACGAGTACGCCGAGCTGACCGCGCTCATGGGACGGATGACCGGCGACGAGAAGCACGGGCCGGCGGCGACGTCCACGCTGGACGTGCTCTGGGTGCTCTACGACCGGGTCCTGCGGGTCGGTCCGGATCGGATGACGGACCCCGGGCGGGACCGGTTCCTGCTGTCCAAGGGGCACGGGCCCATGGCGTACTACGCGGTGCTCGCCGCCAAGGGCTTCCTGCCGGCCGACTGGCTGCCCGGCTTCGGCTCGTACGACTCCCCGCTCGGGCACCATCCCGACCGGGTGCTCGTGCCGGGGGCCGAGATCGGCAGCGGCTCCCTCGGGCACGGTCTGCCGATCGCCGTCGGCACGGCGCTGGGGCTGCGCGCCCAGGGGCTCGACGGGCCCGCGGTGTGGGTGCTGATCGGCGACGCCGAACTGGACGAGGGCAGCAACCACGAGGCCATCGCCTTCGCCGGCCCGGCCGGCCTCGACCGGCTGCACACCGTCGTCGTCGACAACTCCTCCGCCAGCCATGCCCGGCCCGGCGGGATCGCGGCCCGCTTCGAGGCCGCGGGCTGGTCCACGGCGACCGCCGACGGCCGCGACCACGAGGCCCTGCACGCCGCCTTCACCGCACCGCATCCCGGCCGCCCGCACGCGGTCGTGGCACGGGTCGAACCGAAGTCCGACTGAACCCACCCTGCCCGACGCGCACACCGCCCGGCCCGACCGGCCCGACCGACCCGACCGACCTGACCGACCCGACCGACCTGAAGGGATCCACTCCTCCATGGACACCATGCGTGACCGTTTCGCCCCCGTCCTCTCCCGGCTGCTCGACGAGGATCCACGCGTCGCCGTCGTACTCGCCGAGATCGGGGCCGCCACCTTCGCTCAGGCGCGGGCCCGGCATCCCGACCGGGTGATCAACGTGGGCATCCGTGAGCAGCTGCTCGTCGGAGCCGGCGCGGGCCTGGCGCTCACCGGCATGCGCCCTGTCGTACACACCTTCGCGAGCTTCCTAGTGGAGCGGCCCTTCGAACAGGTCAAGCTCGACCTCGGGCACCAGGACGTCGGTGCCGTGCTCGTGAGCGCCGCCGCCTCCTTCGACTGGCCCGCGGGCGGCCTCACGCACATGGCACCCGGTGATGTGGCCCTCCTCGACACCCTGGACGGCTGGACCGTACACGTGCCGGGGCACCCCGACGAGGCCGAGGCGCTGCTGCGGCACGCGGTCGCCGCGGGCGACGACAAGGTGTACGTACGGCTGTCGGTGCAGTCGAACGCGGAGGCGCTCGCGGTGGACGGCGAACGGCTCCTCACCCTCCGCGAGGGCCGCTCCGGTGTCGTGATCGCCGTCGGGCCGATGCTCGACGCGGTGCTGGACGCCACGGAGGGCCTCGACGTCACCGTCCTGTACGCGACGACCGTACGGCCCCTCGACACGGCCACGCTGCGCCGGGCCACGGAGACGGCGGGCACCGACGTCGTCCTCGTCGAGCCGTATCTCGCGGGCACGTCGACGGCCGTCGTGAACGACGCGCTCTCCGACGTGCCCCACCGGGTGCTGGGCCTGGGCGTGGGTCGCCGAGAACTCCGGAAGTACGGGGACATCGAGGACCACATCGCCGCGCACGGGCTCGATGCGCGGACTCTCCGGGAGCGGATCCAGGGGTTTGTGGCGGACTCTCACACCGCCTCCGTACGAATCTGAACCCGCCGCTCGCCGTCGCCGTTCGCGTTCAGTCGCCGGCATCCGGCGCCCCCAACTCCGGGTAGGCGTCGATCAGTCGGGGCGGGGCCGCCTGGCGCCAGGAGTCGGCGAGGATGTCACGCAGTTCGTCCTCGTCCTCCAGCGCGGCCAGCCGCACTCTCACCCAGGCGAACCCCGCCTCGTGGTCGGCGATCCAGAACTTCTCCGGCTCGGCCAGGACCAGTTCGTCGCGCTCCTCCTTCGGGCAGCGCACGGCGATGGAGGTCTCGTCCTCGGGCAGCGTGGCGAACATCTTCTCCGCCACGCGGAACGTGGGCATGCTCCAGGCGATCTTCTCCGTCGTGTCCGGCAGGGAGAGGGAGATACGGCGTACGTCTTCGACTTCCGGCATGCAACGCACCGTAGCCAATGCCACTGACAATCACCCGCGAGTCTTCGCGATCACCCGGTGGGAGCGCCCGCTCACACCTGCGCCGCCGTGCCGAGCGCCGTCAACACCGGGCGGATCAGCGGATGTTCCTCCGCTCCCTTGCGTACGGCCGCGAAGACCCTCCGCGTGGGCGCGACCCCGTCGACCGGTCGCACGACCACACCCGTGAGGTCCATGCCGCGTAGCGCCGAGCGCGGTACGAGGGCCACGCCCGCGTCGGCGGAGGCGAGGGCCACGACCGCGCGGAAATCGTCCGAGGAGTGTTCGAGGCGGGGCCGGAAACCGGCGTTCTCGCAGGCCAGGACGACCACCTCATGGCAGGGATTGCCGGCGTACGGGCCGATCCACGGGTCCTTGGCCAGTTCGGCGAGCGGCACCTCCGGGGCGTCGGCAAGGCGGTGGGTGACCGGGACGACCGCGTCGAAGGGCTCGGCGTAGAGGTGGACGTGGGTGAGGCGGGGGTCGTCGGCCGGCGGCGCTCCCCGGTACTCGACGGCCACCGCGACGTCGACCTGCCGGTCGAGCACCATGGGCAGGCTGGCGTCGCCCTCGGCGTCCTGGACGCGGAGCCGGATGCCGGGGGCGGTCTCGGCGAGGCGGGCCAGGGCGGGGGCCACGACCAGGGCGATGCCGGTCGCGAAGGCGGCGACGGTGACCGTGCCCGCGGCGCCCGAGCCGTACGCGGCGAGCTCGGCCTCGGCCCGCTCCAGCTGGGCGAGGACCACGTTGGTGTGGCCGAGCAGGATCTCGCCGGCCGCGGTCAGCCGTACGCCCTTCGCACCGCGCTCCACCAGGCGGTGGCCGGTCTCCTGCTCCAGGGCGGCCAGCTGCTGGGAGACGGCCGAGGGGGTGAGGTACAGCGCGGCCGCGGCTGCCGTCACCGTGCGGTGGTCGGCCACCGCACGGAGGATGTGGAGCCGCCGAGCTTCGATCATGCAATCGATTCTCTCAAATGCCCGCTCACCGGGAGCCCGCCCGCATCCCGCTCTCGGCCTCGGTCTCAGTCGGCCGCCGGTTCTGCCAGTTCCGCGCGCGCCGCCACGAAGGCGTCGACCGCGCGGTGCACGTCATCCGTGGAGTGCGCGGCGGACAGCTGCACACGGATGCGGGCCTTGCCCTGCGGCACGACCGGGTACGAGAAGCCGATCACGTAGACCCCGCGCTCCAGGAGCAGCTCGGCCATCCGGCCGGCCACGGTCGCGTCGCCGATCATCACGGGGGCGATGGCATGGTCGCCGGGAAGGACGTCGAAGCCCTCCTCGGTCATCCGGTGGCGGAACAGCGCGGTGTTCTCGGCGAGGCGGGTGCGCAGGTCGTCGGCGGTCTCCAGCAGGTCGAGGACCTTCAGCGAGGCCGCCGCGATCACCGGGGCGAGGGTGTTGGAGAAGAGGTACGGCCGGGAGCGCTGACGCAGAAGGGCGACGATCTCGGCGCGGGCGGCGACGTAACCGCCGGAGGCGCCGCCGAGCGCCTTGCCGAGGGTGCCGGTGACGATGTCGACGCGGTCCATGACGCCGTGCAGTTCGGGGGTGCCCCGGCCGCCCGGACCGACGAAGCCGACGGCGTGCGAGTCGTCGACCATCACCATCGCGTCGTACCGGTCGGCGAGGTCGCAGATCTCATCGAGGGGTGCCACGTACCCGTCCATGGAGAACACGCCGTCCGTCACGATCAGCTTCCGGCGCGCGCCGCCCTCGGTGGCCTCCTTCAACTGCCGCTCCAGATCGGCGAGATCACGGTTGGCGTAGCGGAAGCGGCGGGCCTTCGACAGCCGGATGCCGTCGATGATCGAGGCGTGGTTGAGGGCGTCGGAGATCACCGCGTCCTCGGCGTCGAGGAGGGTCTCGAAGACGCCTCCGTTGGCGTCGAAGCAGGAGGAGTAGAGGATCGTGTCCTCCTGGCCGAGGAAGGCCGAGAGCCGGGCCTCCAACTCCTTGTGCACCTCCTGCGTACCGCAGATGAAGCGGACGGAAGCCATGCCGTAGCCCCAGCGGTCGAGCGCCTCGTGGGCGGCGGCGACGACCTCGGGGTGGTCGGCGAGGCCGAGGTAGTTGTTGGCGCAGAAGTTGAGCACCTCGCCGGGACGCCCGCCCCCGGTGACGTTCACGGTCGCGGACTGCGGGCTGCCGATCACGCGCTCGGGCTTGTGCAGACCGGCGGCACGGATCTCGTCGAGGGTGGCGCGGAGGTCGTCGCGCACGGAGTCGAACATCTCAAAGCTCCTAAGAATGCAGGTGACTTAGACCGACCGGCGATTGGAGGGCGGCGTCGCGGGGTCTGGCACGCACTCCCCCACTGCCTCAAGGGCGTGGGGGGACCCCCAGCCGCGTTGTCGTCGGTCGCGATGGCTCCGCCATCACTCCCTCCTCCGCCTTGCAGCTGCACGCACCAGACCCCGCTCCTTCTCCCACCCTCCAATCGCCGGTCGGTCTTACGCGGTCCAGTCGAGGATGACCTTGCCGCCCCGGCCGCTCGCCGCGTCCGCGAACGCGGCCTCGTGGTCGCGGTGGTCGTACCGGCCGGTGATGACCGGGGCGAGATCGAGGCCGCCTTCGAGCAGCACCGACATCGCGTACCAGGTCTCGAACATCTCACGGCCGTAGATGCCCTTGATGGTGATCATGGAGGTGACGATCCGGGCCCAGTCGACCGCGAACTCCTCGGCCGGCAGGCCGAGCATCGCGATGCGTCCGCCGTGGGTCATGTTGGCGATCATGTCGCGCATCGCCTCGGGGCGGCCGGACATCTCCAGGCCGATGTCGAAGCCCTCGCGCAGGCCGAGGGCGCGCTGACCGTCGGCGATGGTCGCGCCGGAGACGTTCAGCGCCAGGCTCGCGCCGATCTTGCGCGCCAGTTCGAGCCGTTCCTCGCTGACGTCGGTGACGACGACGTTCCGCGCCCCCGCGTGCCGGGCCACCGCGGCCGCCATCAGGCCGATCGGACCGGCCCCGGTGATCAGGACGTCCTCGCCGACCAGCGGGAAGGACAGCGCGGTGTGCACGGCGTTGCCGAACGGGTCGAAGATCGCCGCCACGTCGAGGTCCACCGGCACCCGGTGCACCCACACATTGGCGGCGGGCAGCACCACGTACTCGGCGAAGGCACCGTCCCGGCCGACGCCGAGCCCCACCGTGGCCCGGCACAGGTGCCGACGCCCGGCGAGACAGTTGCGGCACCTGCCGCACACGAGGTGCCCCTCGCCGCTGACGCGGTCGCCCACGGAGATGTCACCCCTGCCGGTGACATCGCGTCCGGTCCCGACGACCTCGCCGACGAACTCGTGCCCGATCACGAGCGGCGTACGGATCGCCTGCCGCGCCCAGCCGTCCCAGGCCCGGATGTGCAGGTCGGTACCGCAGATGCCGGTTCTGAGCACCTTGATCAGGACGTCACCGGGGCCGACCTCCGGTTCCGGTACGTCCACGAGCCGCAGCCCGGGCTCCGCCTTCTCCTTGACCAGCGCCTTCATCGCTACGACTCCTGTGGGTGAGGCCCGGGCCGAGGCACGCCGAAGGCGCCCGGGCCGGGGAGAGGGGTGAGCAGTGAGCGGTGAGGTCGCCGGCAGGACCGACGAGGAACGCGAGACGAAATCTGCCGTACCGCGGCCCGGCGGTCCATCGAGGTTTTCTTAAGCGCCGCCGCAGCTTTCCTTCACGCCTGCACCTCCTCCGTCCGCCCCCGAGGGACGAGGACCGGACGACAGCTGGCATATCCCTATTGGCCGGATGAACGACAACAGCGGCACACCTGTTGATCCGACCGGAACTGTCAGCCGTATCCCTTCTGGGAAACCACGCGAACCACCACGCGAACCGACCACCGCGCCCCGCCGGGGCCCGTCCAAGGAGTCAGGAACCCGTCATGCCCGCACCGCACTTGGCGCTACCGCCGAACGACCGGGTCCTGTCGCTGTTCACGGGCTGGACCCGGGCGCACTGGGAGGCGCTCGCCGACCGGCAGTTGGCGGCGCTGGTCCCCCATGCGACGCCGGGTCTCGCGCAGTACCGGCTGCCGGGCCGGAACTCCTCGGCGGGCGTGGTGTCGGACGGACTCGAGGGTTTCGCGCGGTCATTCCTGCTGGCCTCCTTCCGGATCGCCGGAGCGGCGGGGGACGTGGATTCCCGACTCGTAGAACGCTATACGCAGGGTCTGACAACGGGCACGGACCGTGACAGCGGCGAGGCCTGGCCCGAACTCACCGACTGCTCCCCGCCGATGGCCGAGGCGGCCTCGATCGCCATCGGGCTGCACGAGACCCGCCCCTGGATCTGGGACCGGCTCGACGTGGACGTACAGGAACGGATCGTCGACTGGCTCTGGGGTTTCGTGGGCCGCCGTACCCGCGACGACAGCGGGCGGCTGTGCCAGGTGATCGCCGAGCAGTTCCTGGCCTCGGTGGGAGCGCCGCACCGCCAGGAGGACATCGACGGCGGCCTCGACCGGATCGACGACTGGTATGTCGGCGGCGGCTGGTACAGCGACGGGGACGGCCGCACGTTCGACTACTACGTCGGCTGGGCGCTGCACCTGTACCCGCTGCTGTGGTGCCGGATGGCGGGCACCGAGGACGGCGGGCGCGGCCGGGTCTACCGCCGGCGGCTGGCCCAGTTCCTCGCCGCCTATCCGCACTTCTTCGGCGCGGACGGCGCCCCCGTCCACCAGGGCCGCTCCCTGACGTACCGTTTCGCCGCGACCGCTCCCGTCTGGCTGGGCGCGCTGGCGGAGTGCACTCCCCTGGCGCCGGGGCTGACCCGGCGGCTGGCCTCGGGCGCGGTGGCCCACTTCGTGGAGCGCGGGGTGCCCGACGAGCGCGGGCTGCTGCCGCTGGGCTGGTACGGCACGTTTCTGCCCGCGACCCAGGCGTCCTCGGGGCCCGGGTCGCCGTACTGGTCGAGCATGGCCTTCCTGGGCTTGCTGCTGCCCCCGGAGCACCCGGTGTGGACGGCCCGTGAACGGCCGCTGCCCATCGAGGAGTCCGACCAGTACACGGCGCTGCCGGGACCGGGCTGGCTGCTGCACGGCACCCGGCACGACGGCATCGTGCGTCTCGTCAACCACGGCAGCGACCACAACCCGATGGAGGGACCGGCCGCCGACGATCCGCACTACGCCAAGTTCGGCTACTCGACGGCCACCGCGCCCGAGACGAGCGAGGTGGCCTGGAAACGGAACGTGGACGGCCACCTGGCGCTCCTCGCCCCCGACGGCACGGCGTCACGCCGGCGCAGAATCCTTCCTCTGCACTGTTCGGGGCGGGTCGCCGCCTCCCGGTACGAAGCCGAACTCCCCGGCACCGAAGGGGAGTTCCAGGTCGAGTCGACGAGCGTGCTGCACGGCTCCTGGGAGATCCGCGTGCACCGCGTGCAGGCGCCGGCCGGCGCGGCGGTGCGCGAGGGCGGCTACGCGGTGGCCGACACGGCCCTGCCCGAGGCCGAGCGGGGTGACGGCTGGGCACTGACCCGTACCGGCGACGGCCTGACCAGCGTGGTCGTCGCACTGCACGGCTGGGACGACGCCACCGGCGTGGCCCGCGAGGTCGACGCGAACGCCTTCGGCCCGCACTCGGCGACGCCGTACCTCCAGTGCGCGGCCGAATCCCCGGGCGCGAGCAGGCTGTTCGTCACCCTGGTCGCGCTGACCAGGGACTCCGTGCATCCGCAGGCCCTGCGCGAGGCGGTGTCGTGCGCCGTGACGGAGGAGGGCCGCGCCCTGATCATGTTCCCGGACGGAGAGACGGTCTCCGTGTGACGCAGGCGTCGCCCTCAGAGAAGGCCGCCGCCCTCCCCCGGCGCGAGGGGCGCGAGCCGGCCCGCCAGTTCCGCCGCCATCTCCTTGATGGTCTCCAGCCCCGCCCTCCCCCACGGGCGGGGCTCGATGTCGGCGACGCACACCGTGCCCAGCGCCATGCCCGTGGTGTCGATGACCGGCGCGCCCAGGTACGAGTGGATGCCGAACTCGTCGACGACGGGGTTGCCCGCGAAGCGCGGATAGTCACGGACGTCCTCCAGGACGAGCGCCTTGCGCCGGACCACCACATACGGGCAGAACCCCTGGTTGCGCGGCAGCCGACGGCCCAACCGCGGCTTCACGTCCTCGGAGTCGGCACCGGAACCAGACCCGGAACCATTGATACCTGTAGCGGCCGGGACATGGAGCCCCGCGAAGAACTGCCGTTCCTCGCCGATGAAGTTGACCATCGCGTACGGCGCGCCGGCCAGCTCCGCGAGGCGGTCCGCGAAGGCGTCCAGGGCGGGCTCGGGCCGTTCGCCCAGGCCCAGCCCGCTGAGGCGGCGGATGCGGGCGGGTGCCTCCCTGTCCTCGGGGGTCAGCAGCAGACGACCGGCCGGGCGTGGCGGGTCGTAGCTCATGGGCGGGCTCCCTCACTGTGGGCACTGGGTGCGGGCGCCGGCGCATGGGCGAGCAGATGCCGTACGAGGGTGAGCAGGGTCTGCACCCCCGAACTGGAGATACGGGCGTCGCAGCGCACGATCGGAATCCCGGGGTCGAGGTCGATCGCGGCACGTACCTCCTCGGGTTCGTAGCGGTACGAGCCGTCGAACTCGTTGATCGCGATGATGAAGCCGAGGCCGCGCTGCTCGAAGAAGTCGACGGCCGCGAAGCAGTCCTCCAGGCGCCGGGTGTCGGCGAGGATCACCGCGCCGAGCGCACCCTCGGAGAGCTCGTCCCACATGAACCAGAACCGTTCCTGTCCGGGTGTCCCGAACAGATAGAGGACGTGTTGCGGGTCCAGGGTGATGCGGCCGAAGTCCATCGCCACGGTCGTCTCGATCTTGTTCTCGATGCCTTCGAGACTGTCGGTCGAGACACTGACCGTGGTGAGCAGTTCCTCCGTGCTGAGCGGCGCGATCTCGCTCACCGCGCCGACAAGAGTCGTCTTGCCGACTCCGAACCCTCCCGCCACCAGGATCTTCAATGCGGTGGGGAAGGGATCAGAGCTGTCGTCGTAGTCCATCGAGCACTGCCTCCAGAAGAGACCGGTCAGTGGGGTTGTGGTAGAACTCGGGCGGTTTCGTGGTCAGGGCCCCGCAGTCGACAAGGTCGGACAGCAACACCTTGGTGACCGCCGCCGGCAGTTTCAGATGGGCGGCCACCTCGGCGACCGAGACGGGCACACGGCACAGATCGAGTGCCTGTGCGTGCTCGGGGCCGAGGTAGCCGAGAGGAGTGGCTCCGGTGGACATCACCTGTGACATCAGATCGAGGGCGGTGGTCGGCCGGGTCCGGCCGTTGCTGACGGTGTAGGGGCGCACGAGCCGTCCGGCCGCGTCGTCGAGCCAGGGCCCGTCGCCGGCCGCCGTCACGCTCAAGGCCTCATCGCCGAGGGTTCGACGGCGGACTGCCGGGGCGCGGTCATCAGGTACGGGCGGACGCTCTTGACCAGCATCGCCATCTCGTAACCGAGCACCGCGGCATCGGCCTCGCGGCCGGCCAGCACGGCGAGACAGGTGCCGGATCCGGCGGTGGTGACGAACAGCAGGGTCGAGTCGAGCTCGACGACGACCTGGCGGACCTCACCGCCGTCCCCGAACCGGACGCCCGCGCTGCGTCCGAGGGAGTAGAGACCGGAGGCCAGGGCGGCCATGTGGTCGGCGCTGTCCGGGTCGAGTCCGTGGACGGACTTCACGAGTCCGTCGCAGGACAGGAGTACCGCGCTCGTGGTGTGCGGTACACGCTGGACGAGACCGCTCATCAGCCAGTCGAGATCGGATACATGGCCGGTCGGCACATCGCTCGCCATGGTGGATCGACTCCTTGGGGTACGAAGGTCTGCGGGAGCGCTGAAGGTGGGGGCAGGGTTGGTGCTGCGGGGGGTGGTACCGCGGGGGGTGATCATCCGGCCGGTGTGCTCCCGTCGTGCCGGGCAGTGAGGTCCAGGTCGTGTCCGGGCGCGCGCAGCCGGTGCGCCTCGGCTATGTGGGAGGTATCCATGGGCGGCGGTACGTCCGTGGAGTCCATGGAGGACCCGGCGACATCGGTGCGGCCCTCGTCCCCGGCCGGCCGCATGGACACGCGCTCCATGGCCACCGGTTCCAGGGACGACGCCTGCGGCCCGGCCTGCGTCGTGTACGTCGGCTCCGCGTACGTCGGTTCCGGGGGCGCCGTTTCCCCGTACTCCGCCTCGTAGCGCGCCGCCGCGAGGGCCGGGTCCGTGTAGTCGGGCTCCAGTTGGCGCGCCTCGGCGAGTCCCACGCCACGCTGGAACGCGGCCATGAGGCCGGGGTCGTGTCCGACCAGGTGATCGCTCTCGGGGCGGGGCGCGGCCGGGCCGCCGCGCAGTTGGGGCGCGATGTGTTCCTGGGCGCGTCGGCGGGGCAGCTGGGGCTTGCCCATGGTGCCGCGCACGGCGGTGGCCCGTGGGGCGGTCGGTGCGGCCACGTTCTCGGCGACGGTCCGCCGCTCGTCGGAGCTGATGCCGGGCATCGCCTCCGCCGGGTTGGGCCGCTCCACACGGGCCCCCCGTACGGGCAGCGGTGCCGGGCGGCCGTTCGGCGACGGCGCCGCCGGCCGGGGCGCCTCCCGCCGCCGCTGCGTCGAACCGCCGGGCTGCGTACCGGGTCCGGGCGTCCCGGGTCCCGGTGGCCGCCCCTCGTGGGCGGCGGCGGACGGCCGCTGCCGGGGCGGCTCGGGCACCCGCCGCATGCCCCCGGTCTCGTGGGCCTGGGCAGCTGCCTGGGGCCGAGCCGACGCCTGCGGCTGCGGTACGCCCCCGGATCCGCCCGGCTCCGTATCCGCGCCCAGCAGTGCCTGCGGCACGACGAGCACGGCCTGGACGCCGCCGTAGATGTTGGTCTGGAGGCGGACGTGGATGCCGTGGCGGCGGGCGAGCTGGGAGACCACGAAGAGTCCGATGCGGCCATCCTGGAGCAGGCTGGCGACATTGACCTGGTCGGGGTCGGTGAGCAGCTGGTTCATCTTGTGCTGCTCGCCCACCGGCATGCCGAGTCCGCGGTCCTCGACCTCGACCGCGAGCCCCGAGGTGACGAGGTTGGCGCGCAGCAGCACTTGCGTGTGCGGGGCGGAGAACACCGTGGCGTTCTCGACGAGTTCGGCGAGCAGGTGGATGACGTCGGCGACGGCGTGTCCGCGCAGGGTGCCGTCGATCGGGGGCACGAGCTTGACCCGTGAGTACTGCTCGACCTCGGCGATGGCTGAGCGCAGCACCTCCGTCATGGAGACCGGGTTGCTCCACTGGCGGCGGGAGACGGCGCCGCCGAGCACGGCGAGGTTCTCGGCGTGCCGCCGGATGCGGGTGGCGAGGTGGTCGACATGGAAGAGGCCCTTGAGGAGGTCCGGGTCCTCGATCTCGTGTTCCAGCTCGTCAAGGATGGAGATCTCGCGGTGCACGAGCGACTGGAGGCGCCGGGCGAGGTTGACGAAGACCTCGACCTTCTGTTCGCTGCCCGCCTGGCTGGAGAGCTGCGAGGCCTGGACGACCGCGGTGAAGGCACCGTCGTGTGCCCGGGCGAGGTCGCCGGCGAGCAGTTCGAAGTCGTCGGCGTCCGCGGCGGGCCCACCGCGCGGCTTGCGGGCCGGCGGCGCGTCGCCACGCCGCAGCGCGTCGACGAGAGCGCGCAGGTCGACCTCGCCGCGGGCGCTGGTGCGGCGCAGCGCGCCGATGCGTTCGTGTACGGAGCTGGCGGCGCGGTCGGCGGCCACCAGGGCGATCACGATGCCCCCGAGGGCCACGCCGACCGCCCCGGCGAGTACGGCGAACAGGGCGAGGCTGGGCCGTACCTCCGCGGAGCGGGTGATGAACAGGACGGCCGCGCAGGCGCTGAGGGCGACCGCGAGGGGCGGCAGCACGGCGAGCCGCATGAGCTGGGGCCGTATGTGGGTCTCGGGCAGCGAGGGGACGGCACGGGCGACCGGCCGACCGTGCCGACCGCCCTCACGGCGGTCTGCGCGGGGGGCCGGTGCGCGGAGGTGAGACATCTTCGTCCTCGTACTGGTACGTCGGGACCTGGGGACCGCGCGTCTGCGCGGCTCGGGCGTGCGCCATCACGGTGCCGGTCGGGAGAGCCGAAGAAATCGACCCGGTGTCGCCCGGCGGCCACTCACAGTAGTCGGCAACGCGTCAGGTGCGGTGGGCAGTTGACAAACTCCCCCGGACCGCGTGCCACTCTGGTATGAGGCCTCGCACGGCAGACCGATAAACCCCTCGTACGCCCGTTCCCCTGCCCCACTGGATCGATCAGACCTGGTCGGAACCGGTCACGAACAGACGGCGAGGGCCGGGGAGCCACCTGCTCCCCGGCCCTCGCCGTCCGTACGGCTGTCCGTCTGTCGTCCGTTTTCGCCCGTCGCCGTCAGCCCGCGGAAACCGCCCTGGGCTCTCCGCTCCCGTCGGCCGTGCCCTCCGAAATGTCACCGGCTGTGTCGGTCCGGACCTTGTCCACATCAGCCGTACGAGGGACACCGACCGCTCCGCCGGCCTCGACCGCCGGCCATCCGCCCGCCGGGACCGGGGCCACGCCACGCCACCAGGGCTCCGAGGGGACGGTCTCCGCGGTGGGTTCGAAGGGCTCGCCCGGGTGCGGGAGCCCGATCCGCGCGCCCGCCTTGCGGGCCGCGGCGATCGTGCCCTCACCGGGGTCCGCCCACGCGTGCGCCGCCAGATTGAAGGTGCCCCAGTGGATCGGCAGCATCAGACCGCGGGGCACCCCGCCCTGGAGGTCGAGGTGGGCACGCATGCCCTCCTCCGGGGTCATGTGGATGTCGGGCCAGAACTCGCTGTAGGCCCCGATCTGGATCATCGTGGCGTCGAACGGCCCGTGGTCGGCGCCGATGTCCCGGAAGCCCTCGAAGTACCCGGTGTCGCCACTGTGGTAGACGCGGTGCTCCTCACCGGCGACGACCCAGGAGGCCCACAGGGTGTGCTGGGTGTTGCGCAGGCCCCGGCCGCAGAAGTGGCGGGCCGGGGTGGCGGTCAGGGTGAGGCCGCCGACCTTCGTCGCCTCGTGCCAGTCCAGCTCGCGCAGCCGGTCGTCGGAGACACCCCAGCGCTCCAGATGGGCGCCGACGCCGAGCGGCACCGCGAACAGCGTGTCCGTGCCGGCCAGCGCCTTGATCGTGGGCATGTCCAGATGGTCGTAGTGGTCGTGCGAGATGACCACGACGTCGACCGGACCGAGCGCGGCCAGCGGCACGGGCACCGGGTGCAGCCGCTTGGGCCCGGCGAAGGCGAACGGCGAACAGCGCTCGCCCCAGACCGGGTCGAAGAGCACGCGCTGTCCGTCGATCTCGGTGAGCACACTGGAGTGCCCCATCCAGGTCAGCCGGAGACCGCTGACCGGGGGTTTGGCGAGATCGGCGAGCGTCGTGGCGTGCACGGGCACGGTGCCGGTCGGAGCGCGGCGAACGCGGTCCTCTTTGCGCAAGGAGGACTTCGCGAACTCGAGCATGGCGCCGTCGGGCCGGGGGGTGCCGGGCGGATTCGTGAAGACCCCGTCAGCGAAGTGCGGCGATCTGCGGATCCGCGCCAGGCGCTCCCCACTCGGGTCCGCGCCGAAGGCAGCGGGCCGCAGCGCACGCAGCCCGGCGCTGGGGGAACGGAATCCGGTCACGGTACCTCCAGGTGGAGTCGGTCAGGCATTCCATTATGGTCGCCCTCTCTGACACTCCGGTGTCGTGCACGTGTCGGCGGCGTCATTCCAAGGAAAGACCAAAGTTCGGACACCGAAGGGTGACTGAAGTCTACGGAAGCCGACGAAACGCGACCCAAGGGCCGCACGAGGGACGCGGAGCGCGCGGCGCCGGGGCTGCACGACAGCCACAACTGAACGACGAGTCAGTATATTGCGCGTATGGCAACCCCTCACAACGCTCCCCTCCTCTCCCTCACCTGGACCGATCACGTCACCGGCCGCCAGGGTTTCCTCGTCGTCGACAGGCTGGTGCGGGGCGTGTCCAGCGGCGGACTGCGGATGCGCGAGGGCTGCACCCTGGACGAGGTCGCCGGGCTCGCCCGCGGCATGACCATGAAGGAAGCCCTGCACTACAACCCGCAGGGCCGCTACATCCCCCTGGGCGGTGCCAAGGGCGGGGTCGACTGCGATCCCCGGGACCCGGCGGCGTACGGCCTGCTGGTGCGCTATCTGCGCGCGGTGCGGCCGTACGTCGAGAGCGTCTGGACCACGGGCGAGGACCTCGGCCTCACCCAGGACCTCGTCGACCGGGCGGCGACGGAGGCCGGGCTCGTGTCGTCGATCCAGGCCGTCTATCCACTGCTGGACGACGAGACCGCGGCCCGCGCGCGGCTCGCGGACGCGTTCACGGTCGAGGTGGACGGCATCGGGCTCGACGAACTGGTCGGCGGCTGCGGGGTCGCCGAGTCCGTACTTGCGGCGCTCGACCGGGCCCGGCTGCCGTACGCCGGGACACGGGTCGCCGTGCAGGGGCTCGGCACGATGGGCGGGGCCACGGCACGCTTCCTCGCGCGCGCGGGACTCGTGATCGTGGCGGTCGCCGACATCAAGGGCACGATCGCCAACCCAGCCGGCCTCGACGTCGAGGCGCTGCTCGCGGCGCGGGACACGTTCGGCACCGTGGACCGCGCGGTGTTGCGCCCCTACGACCGTGAACTGCCGGGCGACGCCTGGCTGTCCGCCGGTGCGGAGGTGCTGGTGCCGGCGGCGGTCTCGTACGCCGTCGACACCGGGAACCAGGAGCGGATCACCGCGCGTTGGATCGTCGAGGCCGCCAACATGCCCGTACTGCCAAAGGCCGAGGAACTGCTCGCCGCGCGCGGCATCGTCGTCCTGCCGGACGTGGTCGTCAACTCCGGGACGAACGCCTGGTGGTGGTGGACGCTGTTCGGTGACATCGGCGCGGACGCGGAGGAGGCCTTCGCGTACACCCGGCGTTCGATGCGTGCCCTGATCGACCAGGTGCTCGCGCGCGCTGAGGCCGACGGGGCGACTCCGCGGGCGGCGGCGCACGCGATCGTCGAGGACAGGCTGCCGGTGATCGCGGAACGGTTCGGCTGGTACCGCTGACAGGGCTCTGCGGCATCGCCTCCTGACGACGGATTACTGTGGCCGCGTGGCAAGGGTGCGGTTGAGTGTGGCCGAGCGGCGCGAGGATTTGTTGCGGGCCGCCATCGGGCAGATTGAGGAGCGGGGCGTGGCGGCGGTCAGGATCGCCGACGTGGCCGCTGTCCTCGGGGTGAGCAACGCGCTGGTGCTGTACCACTTCTCGACCAAGGAGAAGCTGGTCGCCGCCGCGTTCCGGTACGCGGCCGAGGCCGATCTCACCCACCTGGGCAAGCTCCTCGGGCGCCGTTCACCGGCGCTGCGCCGCCTGCGGTCCGCCGTGCGCTGGTACGCGCCGACCGGTCAGGCCAAGGGCTGGCGGCTGTGGATCGAGGGGTGGGCGGTGTCCCTGCGGGACCCCGCGCTGCGGGAGGTCGCCGGCGATCTGGACCGGCGCTGGAAGGCCGCGATCACCGAGGTCATCGCGGAGGGCGTGGCCGCGGGCGAGTTCCAGTGCCCCGACCCCACGGGCACGGCGCTGCGGCTCACGGCGCTGCTGGACGGGCTGGCCGTCCAGATGACGGCGTACGACGGGGTGTCGCGGGCGCGGGCGGAGCAGTGGGTGGACGCGGCGCTGGCTGGTGAACTGGGGCTTCAGCGCGCGGCGTTGACCTCCGGCGGGTGAGTCGGTGTGGGCCGGCGAGTCGGTGTGGGCGCCGGTCCTGGGGGCTGCCGCCCCCAGACCCCCGCTTCGGCCTGAACGGCCTCGTCCTCAAACGCCGGACAGGCTGAGGTTGCCCGCCCGGCGCTGAAAACCAAAAGAGCTCACGCGACCCAGTCGATGCGGCTCTTGATGTCGTCCGGCGAGAGATGCCCCTTCGCCGTCACCTCATCCCCCGACGACTCCCCCCGCAGCCTCCGTCCGATCCACGGAACCAGGTACTGGCGGGCCCAGTGGACGTCGTCGCGACGGATCTCCAAGGTGCCTCGGGGAGGCAGCGGCGGCCAGGGCTGGTCCGGGTCGGCCGGGATTTCGAGGCCGAGGACCTGGCCCGCGCGCAGGGCGACACGGGTGTGGCCCTCAGCGGAGAGGTGCAGTCGGTCGCCGTCCCAGGCCCGCCGGTCCTGGATGGTCTTCAGGGACCACAGGTCGAGCACGGGACAGCCGTACCGGTCGGCGATGGCCCGCAGATGTCCGTTGTACGTGGCGATCTTGCCGCGCATGTGCTTCAGCACCGGGACGTTGCGGGTGTCGAAGCCGGTCGTCACCATGACCGTGCCGACCGTCGAGGTGAGGTCGATCACCGCCCGCTCGAAGCGCTCGGCGACCTCGTCGGGGTCGCTGCCGGGCCGGATGATGTCGTTGCCGCCCGCGCAGAAGGAGATCAGGTCCGGCGCCTGCTCCTTCGCGCGCGGAAGCTGCTCGGCCACGATCTGGTCGAGCAGCCTCCCGCGTACAGCGAGGTTGGTGTAGTCGAAGTCGCCTTCGGAGCGCCGGTCCGCGAGCAGTACCGCGAACCGGTCGGCCCAGCCGACGAACGCCCCGTCGGGGCCGGGGTCGCCGACGCCTTCGGTGAAACTGTCCCCCACCGCCACGTACGACCCGATCACTGCTCTGCCGTCATTCTTCGAATCGTCTGCCACATCGGCCCATCATTCCCCTTCCGATGTGAGCTACGCGACCGTAGGAAAGGGTTGACTCGCGGTGAGATAAGCCACTCGTCAAGTATTGGTCAACCCGGAATACCGGGCGCGCACAGCTCATGGACCCTGAAGTCGCTGATCCGGAAGTGGCTCCACGTCGTACGGAAGGCGAAGTGCCCACTCGTGTACGGGTCCGGGTCGGTGTAGTCGAACACGAGCCGCCCGTTGTTCCACCAGCGGACCGTCGAACCGGCCGAGACGATCCGCACCCGATGCGGCGCGTTCGGGACGAGCAGCGGCTCCGTGTAGTCGTAGATCAAGGGGCGTACGCCGGCCTCACCGACGTAACGGCGCAGCCTGGTCGTCGTGTTGGTGTTGGCTCCGTAGCCGACGTAGTACGTCTTGAGGTAGTCGTACTCCGCGAGGGCACCGCCCCGCGGGGTGGCGAAGAGGTCGTCAGGGGAGCGGACGTCGACCGCGTTCCAGAAGTTGTTCAGGTCGGAGACCCGGTCGTTCACCCCGCCCGCCGAGATCGGCGTGGCCGTGTACTCGATGACGTACGGGCCTTGGAAACCGCGCTTGAACCAGACGGTCGCGCCGCTGGGTACGTCGATCTCCAGGGCGCCCCGGGCCGCCGTGACGCTGCCGCCGTCCTGGAGTTCCACGGCCCACTGGCCGAGACCGTGCCGGAAGTCGTCGCGGGCTATCAGGCGTCCGCGCGTGGCGGCACTGGCACTCGCGGCCGGGACGAGTGCGGTGAGCGCCGCGCCCGCGGCCAGGACTCCGAAAGCTCTGCGGGTGGTCGTCACGAGGCGGCTCCTTGAGGGGAAAGCGCTTACACGGTGCGGGAGTTCACTATCGCACCCGCACCCACACAGGCACCGACCGCACCGAAGGCCGGACCCGGGGATCGGGTCCGGCCTTCGGCGGGAGTTCTCGCGGAGGGTGGGCGTCAGCCGACGGCCACGCCCTGCGAGCGGAGGTACGCGACCGGGTCCACGTCGGAGCCGTAGTCCGGGGTGGTGCGGATCTCGAAGTGCAGGTGCGGTCCGGTCACGTTGCCGGTGGCACCGGAGAGGCCGACCTGCTGGCCCTCGGTCACGGTCTGGCCGGCCGAGACGGAGAGCTGGGAGAGGTGCGCGTACTGGGCGTAGTAGCCGTCGGCGAGCTTGATGACGACCTGGTTGCCGTACGCCCCGCCCCAGCCGGCGGAGACGACCGTGCCGGCGCCGACAGCCTTGAGGGAGGTGCCGGTCGGGACGACGAAGTCGACGCCCGTGTGGTAGCCGCTGGACCACATGCTGCCCGCCACGCGGTAGGCGGTACCGACGGCGGCATCGGCCACGGGGAGGGTGTAGCCGCTGGAGCTGCCGGTGTCGGCGGCCTCGGTCTGCGCCGAGGTCTCGGCGGCCGGCTTCGACTCCTCCGTCTGCGTGGACTTCGAGGAGGACCCCGAAGAAGACGACGAAGACGAGGAAGAGGGAGACGAAGACGGCGAGGTCGACGCGGCCTTCTTGCCGATGGTCAGCTTCAGACCGGGGTGGATCAGAGCCGGGTCGGCGCCGATCGCCGTGCGGTTGTCCGAGTAGAGCTTCTGCCAGCCACCGCTGACGCTCTGCTCCTGGGCGATCTTCGAGAGGTAGTCGCCGGCCTGGACCGCGTACGTCTTCACGCTCGCCTTCTTGGCGGCGGCCTTTTCCGACTTCGCGGAAACGGACTCGACCGTTACGGACGTGACCGCTCCCGAAAGGGACTGAACGGACTGGGTGCCGGCCTCCGCCGTGGCCGCGTGGGCGCCGGTGGCTCCCAGCAGCGGCAGGGCGAGAGCCGCTCCGCCGGTTCCGGCGACGGCTATCGAGCGAGTGAATCGCTGGGACTTCGGGCGGCGGTGCTTACCCTTCGCGGGCATGACGAATTCCTCTCCGTCGCCTGCGAGGTGAGCTGTCGGGTGCGGACTGGAGATGTCCGGCCACGCCTGAACGTGACTTAACCCCAAGCCTGTTCCAGAGACCGGAACAGGCGTTCTACCTGTGGGTCCCCCGCTCCTGCCGTGGTCGGGTGCTCGATGCGGGATCCGGGCGGCGGCAGGATTGGGCGTCCGTCCGGATTGGTGGCGAACGTAAGCGACCAAGACGCACGGAAACAAGCCTGAGGTTCCCTGTGTAAGGGTTTCCTGTGATCCTCCCCAGAATTACCGGTCACTGTCCGTCAATCCCGGATCTTTCCGCCCCTCGAACTCCCTTAAAACACGCCGAAATTACGTGAACATGACGGCGACAGACGGTCACGGATATGACGCTGCTCACTCGACCTATTCACAGCAACCTTTATTCCCAAGCGAGTTGGAATGAAGGCCCCATTAGCGGACAGAAGCATCAAAGGCGACGCAGTCGGAAAACTGCCGCATCAAGGTCGCCCTTCAGTCCGGTCCGCAGCCCACGGTGCAACAACACGGCACCCCGGTGGACTTCACCTGTTTCGCGGCATTCGTACGTACCTGTCGGGTCGAGTCCGCGCAGCCGCACCGCCGGAACCGGCTCCCCGTGGTGCTGCGCCTGGAGCCAGGCGAGGACGACCGTCTCGTCCCCGAGCACGTACTGCACCGCGCTCAGGCCACCGGCCGGCCGGCGCAGCCGGTAGAGGTCCCCGCGCTGCACCACGGGCCGGATCTCCTTGTACAGGCCCACCCACTCCCCGGCCTCGGCGAGCTCCTCCTCCGTCCACTTCGCGAGGTCGCCGCCGACGCCGAGCACCCCGGCCATCGCACTCACGAACCGGAAACGCAGCGAGCTGACCCGGCCGTTGAGCTGGGTGTTCGGGCTGTCCGTGACCCAGGCGGCCATCACCCGCGCCGGGTGGATCTGACTGAACCCCTCCTGGATGGCGAGCCGGTCCAGCGGGTCGGTGTTGTCGGAGGTCCACACCTGGTCCGTACGGGCGAGGACACCGAGGTCGATCCGGCCGCCGCCGCCCGAGCAGGACTCGAAGGCGACGTTCGGATGCGCCGCCCGCAACCGGTCCAGCAGGGCGTACAGCCCGTGTACGTGGTCGACCCACAGGCGCTGCGGGTAGTCCTCGCCGGGCCAGCCCGCGTCGGTGAAGCAGCGGTTGAAGTCCCACTTCACGTAGTCGACCGGGGCGCTGGAGAGAAGCGCGTCGAGCTGCTCCCAGAGGTACTGCCGGACATCCTCACGCGCGAGGTTCAGTACGAGTTGATTGCGGAACTCCGTCCGCTTTCGTCCCGGTTGGAACTGTACCCAGTCGGGGTGCGCGCGGTAGAGGTCGCTGTCCGGGTTGACCATCTCGGGCTCGACCCAGATGCCGAACCGCATCCCCAGGGCGTGCACATACTCGGCGAGCGTCCCCAGGCCCGCCGGGAAGCGGTCCGGGTTGGGCGTCCAGTCGCCGAGGCCGGCCCGGTCGCTGGTGCGGGCCCCGAACCAGCCGTCGTCCACGACGAACAGCTCGACGCCCATCGCGGCGGCCCGCCGGGCCAGCGTGCCCTGCTGCTCCTCGGAGATGTCGAACTCCGTGGCCTCCCAGGAGTTGTAGAGCACGGGCCGGTCCCGGTCCGCGTCCGGAATGACGAACGCGCGCTGGTACGCGTGCCACGCGCGGCTCGCCCCGCCGTGACCGGAGTCGGTCCACAGCCCCGCGAAGACGGGCGTGCTGAAGGACTCGCCCGCCGCCAGCCGCAGCAGACCCGAGTCGTCGTATCCGGCACCGCCGGTGATCTGCACGCGGGCGTCGGGCAGCTGGGCGACGGCGATCCGCCACGACCCCGACCAGCCAAGCGCGCACGCGTACACCTCGCCGTGCTCCTCGGTCGCGTCGGTGTCGAGCGCCACCCAGGGCAGATGCTGGTGCCCGGTGTGACCGCGCCGGCTGCCGATGACCTTCTCACCGTAGGTGAGGTCAGAGCGCACCAGCCGGGACTCGGCCGCCCAGCGCCCGTGCAACTGGGAGAGGCGCCAGCCCTCGCGCTCGGGGAGCGTCCAGGTGGCGGAGTCCGCGCGGAGCAGCTCCAGCGGGCCGCCGGTCCCGTCGGGCACGTCGTGGGTGAGGGTCGCCCAGCGCTCCACCACGTCATGGCGCATCCGGTAGTGGAGCGTGATCGCCAGCCCCGCGTCACGGAACCGCAGCCGCAGTTCGCCGCCCTCCGCCTCCTCGTACGCCTCGAACCGCCATTCGGTGCCCCGGCGCTCGTCGGTCCGCACGGACAGCGCGGGCCGTACGAAGCGGGGGCCGCCCTCGACCGGGTACTCCTCGTGGCCGTCGAGCGGGGACTCGAAGGGCCAGTAGTCCGGCAGCGGACGGACCGCGAGCGCCTCCGCGTCGGCGAGGGCGATCCGCGGGCCCCAGTGCAGGTGCAGCAGCTCGTCGTCCTCGGTCAGATGGACGGCGTAACTGCTCGTGGGTCCCGAGAGAAGCCACGTACGACCGGTTCCGGCGATTTCCAGCATCATGTCCCCACAGATCCGAACAGGCACGCTCACGTCTCAACATCATCAAGGGCCACAGGCCCGACGGCAACGCCTGTGGAAAACTCCTTGGCCTATCCAGGCATGTCGTATCGTCGAAGCGCGCCCGTCGACGAGCAGCGTCCGCGGGGCGGTGTGGGAGGGAGCCCTCGTGACGCAGCAGGTCCCGTCGACCGAGCCCGAGCTGGGCGGCGTACGAAACTTCCGTGATGTGGGCGGCCTGCCGACCGTTGACGGGCGGCGCGTGGCGCCCGGACGGCTGTTCCGCAGCGGTCATCTCGCCCACGCGACCGACGAGGACGCGGCGTTTCTCGGCTCACTCGGACTGCACACGATCTTCGACTTCCGCAACGCGGCGGACATCAAGCTGGAGGGGCCGGACGTCGAGCTGCCGGGGGTGCGCAACCTGAACATCCCGCTGTCCGACCCGGCGCACGGCGCGGAGTTCTGGAAGATGGTCCGCGACGGCGATCTCGACGAACTGCGCAGCCTCCTGTCCGACGGCAAGGGCGAGCAGCGGATGATCAACTCCTACCGCGAGATCGTCCGGGACCGCACGGCCGAGCACTCACTGATGATCCAAGCGCTCGCCGAGGACAGCGTCCCGGCTCTGATGCACTGCGCGGCCGGCAAGGACCGCGCGGGCCTGTCCATCGCGGTGACACTTCTCGCGGTAGGGGTGGAGCGCGACGCCATCGTCGCCGACTACATGGAGTCGAACGCGCAGCACCGCCGCTACAAGGTGCGCCGCAACGGCTCAGCGGCCCGGGCCTACAGTCCTGAGGTCCTGGAACTGCTCAACCCGCTCTTCGGTACCCGCCCCGAGTATCTGACGGCGGCCATGGAAACGGTCGAGGAGACCTGGGGCAGCGTCGACGGCTATCTGGCACAAGGGCTGGGTGTCACCCCGGAGGTACGGGAGCGGCTGCGCGAGCGGTTCCTCGACTGAGCCGGCCGGCTCGCCACCACTTCCGCCACTACTTCTTCGCCCCCACCTCGAACAGCAGGTAGATGAAGGCGGCGAAGACGTGCCCGACCGCGATGTAGATGATCAGCCGGACCCACAGGGCCCGGGGGAACTTCTCTTCCATGTCCCTCATGGCGTCACTCCAGTGGTGGGGCCCGTGGTCGGGCCGAGGCAGAGGGCAGCGGTGGGGCTCTGCAGCAGGGTGTGGACGAAGAGCAGGTCGGTCCCGCTACGGACGTCGGCGGCGAGCCGGTGCGGGGTCAGCGAGTCGAAGTGCGCGCTGTCCCCCGGTGCGAGGACGTGGGCGGTGTCCCCGAGGCGCAGCCGCAGCCGTCCTTCGAGGACGTACAGCCACTCCTCGCCGGGGTGGACGCGCACGATGTCGCCCTGCGCCCCGTACGGCACATGGACGCGAAGGGCCTGCATTCCGCGCCCCGACGCCCCGGCCTGCCAGTACGACCAGCCGCCGGCAGGCGTCGGCTCCATGTCGGCGGCGCGCACGACCGCGTCCCGGTCGGCGACGGTCTCACCGAGCAGTTCGGAAACTGTCGTACCGTAAATTCGAGCGAGTCCGAGCAGCATCGGCAGTGAAGGCTGGCGCTGCCCGGTCTCCAGGCGCGAGAGATGAGCGGGCGACAGCCCGGCGGCCCGCGCGGCGGCCTCCAGGGTCAGGGAGGCGCGGCGGCGCAGCGCGCGGAGCTGCGGTGCGACGGCGGGCAGGTCCTCGACCGGCCCGGACGCCGGCCCAGGTTCGGGAAGGCTCATGCCCTCCATTCAGCCGCAGCCTTGCCTCCGGGGCAAATTCCTTGCCTCAGAGGCAAAAGCCGCGGGTCTCACCGGCCCCGCCCCTACCTGTTGGCGACCGCCTGCTTGACCAGCGTCTTCCCGAAGTCCCACATCAGCCCGTTCCCACCGTGCGCGTCGTCCATCACCGCGGTGAAGGCGTCGACGAACCGGTCCACCTCCCGCTCCCCCACGACCAGCGGCGGAATCAGCTTGATCACTTCCAGGTGGTCGCCGGAGACCTGAGTCAGGATCCGGTGGCGCTGCAACAGCGGTACGACCACCATCTGGGCGAACAGCCCCTTGCGCGCCGCCTGGAGCATCGCCCAACGGCTGCGCAGCTTCAGCGACTTGGGCTTCCCGAACTCGATGCCGATCATCAGACCCCGGCCGCGTACGTCGGCCAGCAGCTCGTACTTGTCGACCAGCGCCGCCAGTCGCGACCTCAACTGGTCCCCGGTGGCCCGGGCGTTGGCGACGATCTGCTCGTTCTCCATGACCGACAGGACGGCCAGCCCCGCCGCCATGGCCTGGGCGTTGCCCCCGAAGCTGGCCGAGTGCACGAGCACGCGGTCGATCGACGAGTAGACCTTCTTGAAGATCCACTCCTTGCCGAGCGTGGCGCCCACGGGGACGTATCCGCCGGACAGTGCCTTCGCCACGCATACCAGGTCGGGCTCGACCCCCTCCTCGTGCTGGTAGGCGTAGAAGTCACCTGTCCTTCCCAACCCCGTCTGCACCTCGTCCGCGATGAGCAGCGCCTTGTGCTGGTGCAGCAACTCCTGGGCGGCACGCAGATATCCGGGGGGCGCCTCGTGCACCCCCTTGCCCTGGATCGGTTCGACGATCAGGGCGGCCACGTCGCCCTTCCTCAACTCCCTTGCCAGGGCGTCGAGATCACCGAGCGGTACGGCGGTGTCGGGCAGCAGCGGGGCGAAGCCGTCCCGGAAGCCGTCCTCGCCGTTGACGGAGAGGGACCCGGTGGTGAGGCCGTGGAAGGCGTGCGTGCAGTACAGGACACGCGGCTTCCCGGTGGCGTACCGGGCGAACTTGAGCGCGGTCTCCACCGCCTCCGTACCGCTGTTGCCGAAGAACACGCGGTCCAGGTGCGGGCTGTGGGCGAGGAGCCGCTCGGCCAGCAGTCCGGGCAGCGGCTGGCAGTCGAAGCGCGTGAGGTCGGCGAGCTGGGCGTCGAGGACGTCGTGCAGCGCCTTGCGGACCACGGGGTGGTGGCGGCCGAGGCCCATCACGCCGAACCCGGCGAGCATGTCGAGGTAGTCGTCGCCGTCCGCGTCCCAGAAGTACGCGCCCTCGGCCCGCTCGTAGACCTTGTCGAAGCCGATGGTGTGCAGCATGCGCGGGAGCTGGTGGTTGAGATGCCTGCTGTGCAGCTCGTAGCGCTCGGCGCCGCGCTCGGCCAGCAGCGCGGCAAGGTCGAACTCCCCTGCCGGGGACCCGGGTTCAGCGGTTGTCATTCCTGTTTCTCCTTGGCCTTCCCCTGGGACAGCTCTTCCTTGGACAGCTCTTCCTTGATGGCCAGTCCGGCGCTGATCCGTCCGGCGATCTCGACGGGCGTGAGGCCGATGTCGGCGAGGACCTCACCGCGCTTGGCGTGCGCGAGGAACTGCTCGGGGATGCCGAACCGCCGTACGGCTACGTCGACTTCGGCGTCGCCGAGGGCCAGGGCCACCGCGGCGCCGACCCCGGACGCACGGCTGTTGTCCTCGACGACGGCCACCATGCGGTGTCCGGCGGCGAGGCCGGGCAGCGCGGGATCGACGGGCTTGACCCAACGCGGGTCCACGACCGTGCAGTTGATACCGCGCGCCTCCAGCAGCTCGGCCGTCTGGAGGCACACCGGAGCCATCACCCCGACGGCCACCAGCAGCACCTCGGCCGCCTCCTCGGACCGATGGAGCACATCCATGCCGCCCACTCGGCCGACCGCGTCGATCGTCGGCCCGACCGACTCCTTGGGGAACCGGATCAGCGTGGGCGCGTCGTCGACGGCCACCGCTTCCCGCAGCTGGGCGCGGAGCTGGTCGGCGTCGCGTGGTGCGGCGATGCGCAGGCCGGGCACGACCTGGAGGATGGACAGGTCCCACATGCCGTTGTGTGACGCTCCGTCAACTCCGGTGACACCGGCCCGGTCCAGTACGAACGTCACCCCGCACCGGTGCAGCGCGATGTCCATCAGCAGCTGGTCGAAGGCCCGGTTGAGGAAGGTGGCGTACACCGCCACGACGGGATGCAGACCCCCGGTCGCGAGCCCCGCCGCCGACACGGCCGCGTGCTGCTCGGCGATACCGACGTCCCAGATCCGGTCGGGGAACCGTGCGGCGAACTTGCCGAGGCCCACGGGATGCAGCATGGCCGCCGTGATCGCGACGACATCGTCCCGCTCTTCCCCGATCCTGACGATCTCGTCGCCGAACACCGAGGTCCAGGAGGGCCCGTTGGAGGGTGCGAGCGGCTCACAGGTGAGCGGGTCCATCACGCCGACGGTGTGGAAGTGGTCCTCCTCGTGCGATCGCGCGGGCTCGTAACCGCGTCCCTTCTCCGTCAGGCAGTGGATGAGTACGGGCCCGTGGAAGCGTTTCGCGCGCCGCAGGGCGGACTCCACGGCCCCGATGTCGTGCCCGTCGATCGGGCCGACGTACTTCAGCCCCAGGTCCTCGAACATGCCCTGCGGCGCGAAGGCATCCTTGAACCCCTTCTTCGCGCCGTGCAGGGACTCGTAGATGGTGTTGCCGATGACGGGCGTACGCAGCAGCACGTCCTTGCCCCAGGCCAGCACCTGCTCGTAGCTGTCCGTCGTCCGCAGGGTCGCGAGGTGGTTGGCGAGGCCGCCTATGGTCGGCGAGTAGGAGCGTTCGTTGTCGTTGACGACGATGATCAGCGGCCGGTCCTTGGCCGCCGCGATGTTGTTGAGCGCCTCCCAGGCCATTCCGCCGGTGAGCGCGCCGTCGCCGATGACCGCGACGACGTGCCCCTTCTCGCCCTGTACCTGGCGGGCTTTGGCGAGCCCGTCGGCCCAGCCGAGCGCGGTGGAGGCGTGGCTGTTCTCGATGATGTCGTGCTCGGACTCCTCACGCGAGGGATAGCCGGAGAGGCCGCCCTTGCCGCGCAGCTTGGAGAAATCCTGACGCCCCGTCAGAAGCTTGTGTACGTAGCTCTGGTGGCCGGTGTCCCACAGGATGCGGTCGACCGGTGACTCGAAGACCCGGTGGAGCGCGATGGAGAGTTCCACCACCCCCAGATTGGGCCCGAGATGGCCGCCGGTCCTGGCCACCGCGTGCACCAGGAACTCCCGTATCTCGTCGGACAGTTCACCGAGTTCCGCCTCGGACAGCGCCTTCAGGTCGCGTGGTCCCCGGATGGTCTCCAGAATTGTCACGCTCGGGCCCCCTCTTCTTCCGTACTCATCAGCCCGTACTGATCAGCTCACGGTGACCGCCGGTTCCCCCGACGCGACGCCGTCCTGCTCCATCTGTTCGGCGATCTTCATCGCCTCCTCGATCAGGGTCTCCACGATCTTCGACTCGGGCACGGTCTTGATGACCTCGCCCTTCACGAAGATCTGCCCTTTTCCATTGCCCGACGCGACCCCGAGGTCGGCCTCGCGCGCCTCGCCGGGGCCGTTCACCACACACCCCATGACCGCGACGCGCAACGGCACTTCCATGCCCTCCAGACCGGCCGTGACCTGGTCGGCGAGCTTGTAGACGTCGACCTGGGCACGACCGCACGACGGACACGACACGATCTCCAGCCGCCGTTGCCGCAGGTTCAGCGACTCCAGGATCTGGTTGCCGACCTTCACCTCCTCGACCGGCGGCGCGGACAGCGAGACGCGGATCGTGTCGCCGATGCCCTCACTGAGCAACGCCCCGAAGGCCACGGCCGACTTGATGGTCCCCTGGAAGGCGGGACCGGCCTCCGTGACGCCCAGGTGCAGCGGGTAGTCGCACTGTTCGGCGAGCTGCCGATAGGCGTTGACCATGATCACCGGGTCGTTGTGCTTCACCGAGATCTTGATGTCCCGGAAGCCGTGCTCCTCGAAGAGGGACGCCTCCCAGAGCGCCGACTCGACGAGCGCCTCCGGCGTCGCCTTGCCGTACTTCTGGAGCAGACGCCGGTCCAGCGAACCGGCGTTGACCCCGATCCGGATCGGCGTGCCGTGGTCGTTGGCGGCGCGCGCGATCTCCTTCACCTTGTCGTCGAACTGCTTGATGTTGCCGGGATTGACGCGGACGGCGGCGCAGCCGGCCTCGATCGCGGAGAACACGTACTTCGGCTGAAAGTGGATGTCGGCGATCACCGGGATCTGCGACTTGCGCGCGATCGTCGCCAGCGCGTCCGCGTCGTCCTGCGTGGGGCAGGCGACGCGGACGATCTGGCAGCCGGACGCGGTGAGTTCGGCGATCTGCTGGAGCGTGGCCCCGATGTCCGACGTACGCGTCGTCGTCATCGACTGGACCGACACCGGGGCCCCGCCCCCGACCGCCACCGGCCCGACCTCGATGCGCCGGGAGACCCGGCGATCGGCGATCGGACGGACCGGTACCTCGGGAACGCCCAAGGAGACGGCGGTCACGACGTCACTCCCGGTTTCCGTTGACGGTCTCGCGCATGGCGCGCAGGGACTCCTTCAGGGAGCCCATGGTCGCCATGACGGCGGTGGGCTCGTAGCCGCAGTGCGCCATGCAGTTGGCACACCGGTCGTCCTTGCCGCGGCCGTAGGCGTCCCAGTCGGTCTTCTCGATGAGGTCCTTGTACGTCGTGACGTACCCGTCGCTCATCAGGTAGCAGGGCTTCTGCCAGCCGAACAGCGAGTAGTTCGGGATCGCCCACGCCGTGCACGGGAAGTCGACCTTGCCCTCCAGGAAGTCCAGGAAGAGCGGGGAGTGGTTGAGCCGCCAGCGCCGCCGGTTGCCGCCCGCGAAGGCCTTCTTGAACAGCTCGCGGGTCTGCGTGACGCCGAGGAAGTGCTCCTGGTCCGGGGCCTTCTCGTAGGCGTAGGCGGGCGAGATCATCATCTCGTCGACCTTGAGGTCGTCGTTGAGGAAGTTGAGCACCTCGATGATGGTCTGCGGGGTGTCGGTGTTGAAGAAGGTCGAGTTGGTGGTCACCCGGAAGCCGCGCTTCTTGGCCTCCTTGATGGCGGCGACGGCCTCGTCGAACACCCCCTCCTTCGCGACGGACTCGTCGTGCCGCTCACGCAGCCCGTCGATGTGCACGGCGAACGCGAAGTACGGCGAGGGCGTGAACTTGTCCATCTTCTTGCGCAGCAGCACGGCGTTGGTGCAGAGGAAGACGTACTTCTTCCGCTGCACCAACTGCCGCACGATCTCGTCGATGTGAGGGTGCATCAGAGGCTCGCCGCCCGCGATGGACACCATCGGGGCTCCGGACTCCAGCACCGCCCCGACGGCCTGGGCGACCGGCATGCGCTGCTTGAGCACACCTGCCGGGTGCTGGATCTTGCCGCAGCCCTCGCACTTGAGGTTGCAGGCGTAGAGGGGTTCGAGCTCGACGATCAGCGGGAACTTGTCCCGCTTGCGGAGTTTCTGTTCGGCCAGATACGTAGCGACCTTGATGGTCTGGCGGAGCGGCATGGCCATCGGGCTCACCTCCTGGGGAGCAGCAAGGAACGGTGCCATTCGACAAAAGCGGGAAGGACCGAACGAAGAACGCGGAAGGCCGATATTCCACCGCGAAGCGTGCCGATCCGGACGAGTTCATGTTCTGGAGCGTCCACGACCACCCGTACGGCCGCAACCGGGCGCACGCCCGTGCGTACGGCGCTGTGGAGCGTGGCCGCCGACTCCATGTCGACCGCGATTGCGCCGGTCGCGAGCAGATCCGACCGTTCGTGACCACGGACGACGTGATCGGAGCCGGTGAGAGGGCCGGTGTGGACCGTGCGCCCGGGTACGGCACGCACCAGTTCCTTGACGAGCAGTTCGGTGCCGACACAGCGGGTGGCGCCGCGCGGATCCCGGGTCTCCTCGGCGACCACCAGGTCACCGGGGTGCATACCGGGGGCGAGCCCCGCGCAGAAGCCGGTGGCCAGCACGACGGCGTCGCGCAGCGCCGGGTCGGCCAGGGCCCGGGTGACGGCCTCCTCGGCCGCCGCAGGACCCATTCCCGTACGCAGCACGGTGACGGGCCCCCCTGCGCCGCGTACGCCCCGGCGCAGGGCGAGCCGCTCGATGCCGAGCGCGCAGGCGATCAGCAGCGGGGCCGACTCGGACTGCCTGTCCATCAGCCCCCCTTGACCTTGCCGAACGATTCGGCGAACGGCTCTCCGTGGACGTACCGGCCGAGCGCGGTGAGCGGGAAGACCTGGCGGTAGAGGTGGTAGTTGATCGAGAAGTCCCAGGGGAAGCCGGTGCCGGTGAAGTACGGCTCGTCCCAGGAGCCGTCCGGCAGCTGGGTCGCGGCGAGCCACTCGACACCGCGTTCGACGGCCTTCGAGTCGTGTTCCCCGGCGGCCAGCAGGGCGAGCAGCGCCCAGGCCGTCTGGGAGGCGGTCGAGGCGCCCCGCCCGCTCCAGGCGTCGGCGGCGGCGTAGGAGCGCAGGTCCTCGCCCCAGCCACCGTCGTCGTTCTGGACCGTCTCCAGCCAGTCCACCGCGCGCCGGATCGCCGGGTGCGCGGCGGGCAGGCCGGCGGCGGTCAGCGCGGGGACCACGGAGCCGGTGCCGTAGACGTAGTTGACGCCCCAGCGGCCGAACCACGCACCGCTCGGCTCCTGTTCGGCGAGCAGCCATTCGATACCGCGCCGGGTGCGCGGATCGTGGGACATGCCCTCGACGGCGAGCATCTCCACGACATGCGCGGTGACGTCGGCGGACGGCGGGTCGATGACCTCGCCGAAGTCGCAGAACGGCAGCTTGTTGGGGAGCGTGCTGGTGTTGTCGACGTCGAAGGCGCCCCATGCGCCGTTCTTCGACTGCATACCGAGGTTCCAGCGGACCCCGCGCCCGATGGCTTTCTCGACCCGCTCCGGATCGTGATGCCGGACGCGGCGCAGTGCGAGGACGACCTCGGCGGTGTCGTCCATGTCGGGGTAGTTGTCGTTGTGGAACTCGAACGACCAGCCGCCCGGCGGAAGTTCGGGCCGGCGTACGGACCAGTCGCCGGGCCGGACCACCTGCTCGCCCAGCATCCAGTCGGCGGCCTTGACCAGTTGGGGATGGTCGGCGGGCAGACCCGCGTCGGCGAGCGCGATGACGGCGAGGCAGGTGTCCCACACCGGCGACTGGCACGCCTCGATCATGCGGGCCCCGTCCTCGCGCCAGACGGTGAAGCGGTCCAGGGACTCCAACCCGGCCCGCATGACCGGGTGTTCGAGGTCGTAGCCGAGCAGGTGCAGGGCGATCACCGAGTACACGGCGGGCGGCTGGATGCCTCCCCAGCAGCCGTCGTTCTCCTGGCGCTCGATGATCCAGCGGGCGGCGGCGTTCATGGCGGCCTTGCGCAGCCGGCGCACCGCGACCTTGCGGTACCCGTGCAGCATCTTGTCGAGTCGCTGGAAGGCACCATCCCAACTCGCCAGCGGAGCAAAGGACTTGCCCGGGTTCGGCAGATCGGCGTCGGTGTGCAGCTCGTCGAGCGGGAAGGGCGCCGGCCGGACCGGGCGCTTCGCGCTGACGATGGTGAGCGGCACGATGGTCTGCCGGGCCCAGCAGCCGAAGTCGTAGATGTTGAGCGGCATCCACTTGGGGAAGTAGATGAGTTCCGGCGGCAGTTCGGGGAGGTCGTCCCACTTCCACCAGCCGAACAGGGCCAGCCAGATCCGGGTGAAGACCCGGGCGGCGGCGATGCCTCCCCGGTCGCGGATCCAGGCGGACGCCTTCGCCATGTGCGGCGCGTCGGGGGCATCCCCGGCCAGCCGCAGGGCGACGTACGCCTCGATGGTGGCGGAGAGTTCGGCGGGTCCGCCGTGGAAGGTGGCCCAGGTGCCGTCGTCGCGCTGCTCGCCGCGGATGAACAACGCGGCGGCCTGGGTGGTCTGTTCGTCCCGGATACCCAGGAACTGACGGAGCAGCAGATCCTCTGCGTCCATCGTGACGTTGGTTTCGAGGTCGCCCTTCCACCAGCCCTGGGCGTCCTGCCGCGCGAGCAGATGATCAGTGGCGCGCCTCACGGCACGCGCGGCGGCATCCTGAACCCCTGCCGCCACTGGGGCGTTGTTGTCGGTGTGGGTTTCGCTGGCCGAGGCAGCGCGGGGAGGAAGTGCCCCGGTGCTTCCGTCGGTCGTCGCTGTCATGGCTTCCCCTTCGTGCAGTGGATGTCTCTGCTGTATGGGTCCGCCGTCGGCCGGTGCGCCGCTGAGCGCGGCGCCGGCCGGCGACTACGCGAGGCCTATTCGACCGATAGTGATCATCTCTTTCGTACGACGACGAAGTCGGCGAGCGCGGTGAACTGCGCCCTCACGCGGTCGGGCATGTCGATGGCGTTCAGTGCGTCGACGGCGATGGTGTGCTGCCGGCGCGCCTCCTCGGCGGTCCACTCCCGGCCGCCCGCCTCTTCGATCAGGGCGGCGCGGACGGCGAACTCCTCCTCGGAGAAGTTCTCGAAGTCGCTGCTCTTCGCGTCGGCGGCGAGGAGTTCACCGAGCCGCTCGGCGGCCGGGCCGCTCGCCGCGAGGGCGGCGACGACGGGCAGGGACTTCTTGCGCTGGCGCAGGTCGCTCCAGGTCTGCTTGCCGGTGGCCTCCGGGTCGCCCCAGATGCCGAGCAGGTCGTCGACGGCCTGGAAGGCCAGGCCGAGGTGGTAGCCGTACTTCTCCAGAGTGTCGGCGGTGCGGTCGTCCGCGCCGCCGAGGACCGCACCGATGGAGCTGGCGCAGGCGAGGAGGGCGCCGGTCTTGTTGCCCTCCATCTCCAGGCACTCCTCGACGCTGACGCGGTCGCGGTGCTCGTAGGAGATGTCCTGCGCCTGGCCGTCGATGAGGGCGCGGGTCGCGGTGGTGAGGCGGCGGGTCGCGCGGCCGGCCTCCACGGTGCCGAGTTCCAGGAGGATCTCGTTGGCCAGCGCGAACAGGGCGTCGCCGACCAGGATGGCCTGAGCGGGGCCGTGCACCTTCCAGACCGTGTCGCGGTGGCGGCGCTGTTCGTCGCCGTCCATCAGGTCGTCGTGCAGCAGCGAGAAGTTGTGCACCAGCTCGACGGCGACCGCACCGGGGATGCCGGTCTCGGGCTCGGCGCCGGTGACCTCGGCGGACAGCACGGCGAGCGCGGGGCGGACGGCCTTGCCGCCGTCACCGTCCGCGGGGTTGCCCTGGGCGTCGATCCAGCCGAAGTGGTAGGCGGAGACGGTGTCCATGGGCGCCGCGAGCCGGTTGATCGCCGCTCGCAGTACCGGGGTGGCCAGGGTCCGGCCGCGCTCCAGAAGCGCGGTCACGTCCACCGCGGTCCTGCGAGCGGCCGTCGGGGCCGGGGGCACAGCGGGCACAGTCTCTCCTCTTGTTGCGGTGCTGGGGGTGCGGGGACGGGAACGAGGACGGGGACCTGCCACGTGCTGATGATCGAGCATCAAGCCGCCTCCTCGACGTCGAAGAGGTGGTGGCGGGACCGGCCCAGAGCGCCCAGCGCGGCGCCGGCCGCACCGACTCCACTGCGGACCGCGCTCTCCATGGTCGCGGGCCACCCGGTGGCGGTCCACGAGCCGGCCAGGTACAGGCCAGCTGCTGTGGTGAGGGCGCCGGGTCGCAGCCGCCCGACGCCGGGTGCGGGGGCGAACGTCGCTGTCCGCTCCCGGGTGACGAAGAAGTCCCGTACCCCGGCGCCCCGCGTGCGGGGCAACAGCCGCTCCAGCTCCGGCAGATACCGCTCGCGCAGCGCCGCCACGGGCTCGTCGATCTCGTCGTGCGCCGCCGACTGCGACAGCGCCAGATACTGGCTGTCGCCGCCGAGCCCGGACGCGTCGGTCCGGTCGAAGACCCACTGCACCGGGCTGCCGAGCGCCGCGACGAACGGCGTGTTCAGCACCTTCCGGTCGTACACCACATGGACGTTGAGGATGGGCGCGGTGCCGATCTCCAGCAGCCGTTCGGGGGCGTCGAGGGCGCCCGGGGGCAGCAGATCGTACGCCTCGCGCTGGGCCACGGCGAGCACGACGGCGTCCGCGTCGAGGGTCTCGCCGGGAACCTGAACGCTCCAGCGTCCGTTCTCGTTCTGTTGGATGGAGGTGACGCGTGTACGGACTTCGGTACGCACGCCCACGGAGTCGAGCGCCTTGCGGGCCAGGGTGTCGTGCAGTTCGCCCAGCGGGACGCGCGCCCAGCCGATGTCGGCCGCGCCCGGGTCGGACAGCAGACCGGTCTTGAACACCATCGCGGCGAGCGCCAGGGACGAGTCCCCGGCCACCGCGTTGAGGGTGGCGACCCCCACCAGGTCCCACAGTGCCTCGACGGCACGCTTCGACTGACCGTGCGCGGCCAGCCAGCTGCCGAAGTCCTGCGCGTCCAGCGCCGGGTCCGCGAGGTCCAGCGCCTTGAGCGCCAGCGCGGCACGCCCTACTTTGGCGCGCTCCACGAGCGAGAGGTGCGGATACGTGGCCAGGCTGCGCCCGAGATGCAGAGGAACAGGCAGCGCGTCGCGCCGGAGTCTGCCCAGCCGCCGCCCGGCGGGCTTCGCCACGTCGATGACGGGTACGTCGAGACGAGCCTGCACCGGAGCGAGCGCGGCGGCGTCGATGCGGTCCAGGAACCAGCGGTAGGCGGTGCAGCAACGCAGGTACACGTGCTGGCCGTTGTCGACGGTGAGTCCGTCGCGCTGGAAGGAGAAGGCGAGCCCTCCGAGCCGCGGCCGGCCTTCGACGAGGGTGACGCGGATACCGGCGTCGGCGAGCGAGAGCGCCGCGGTGATGCCTGCCAGCCCGCCGCCGACCACCACGGCGGTCTTCTCGCCGTGGTGGCCCGGCCGTTCTCCGGGCTGCGTACCGTCACTCATCGCGCACTCCCCCCTGTGCACCCGCCGTGCCGGATGAACGCCGCACGGCAGGCCGTTGAAGTCAGGGACGCCGTCCCCGACCGGAGGGTTGCGCGCCGTTTCGTCTCGGGCACATCACCTTGGACCGGATTGTCCATCAGGCACGCCTCCTGACGGTCCGCCGGGACACGTGCCGGGCGTCCAGTCCGGACAGGCCGCGCACCGCGACGTACGCCTTCTCGCGCCCCGGCAGGGAGACCCGGCCACGCAGCACGGCCTCCGGTTCGCGCTCGATGCGGTCGAGGAGGCGGCGGTAGATGCCGGCCATGGCGGCGACACAGGCGCCGCTGCGCCGGTCGAGCATGGGCAGCAGCCGGTAGCCCTCGGCGAACAGGGCGCGGGCGCGCCGCACTTCGAAGTGGACGAGGCCCGCGAAGTCGGAGCCCTCCGGCGGGTTCGGCCCACTGAACCCGGCCGAGCAGCCGAACTTGGCGAGGTCGTCGGCGGGCAGATACGTACGCCCGCCCTCGGCGTCCTCGCGGACGTCCCGCAGGATGTTGGTGAGCTGGAGCGCGAGCCCCAGCGTGTCGGCGTACTCGGAGGCGCGTTCCGCACCGCGCGCGCCCCGCTCCGTGCCGAACACACCGAGCGACAGCCGCCCAATGGCCCCGGCCACACACCGGCAGTAGACCTTCAGGTCGTCCCAGGTCTCGTACGTCTCACCGCGTACGTCCATCACGACGCCGTCGATGAGTTCGTCGAGGCCGCCGAGCGGGATCGGGAAGTGTGTCCCCGCATGACTGAGGGCGACCGCGACCGGGTCGGTGTCGTCCTCGTCGACCGCACCCTCGCGCACCCGGGTCAGCAGTGCTCTGGTGTCCTCCAGCCGCGCCGCCTTGACCTCGAGGGCCAGCGCGCCGTCACCGATGTCGTCGACCCGCCGCGAGAACGCGTACAGGGCGGACATCGCACGCCGCTTCGGCGTCGGCAGCAGCCTGATGCCGTACGCGAAGTTGCGGGCCTGCTGCCCGGTGACTGCCTCGCAGTAGCTGTAGGCGGCGAGTACCGGTGCGGACACGTGTGGTTCCGACTCCACGGTCCGGATCACCCCTCTCCTCGCAGGGTTGTGCCCACCTCGCGCAGCAGCTGGATCCTGCCGGGCTTGGGCGGGCCGGGAAGTACGTCGTATTCGGCGGCGGCGATCGCTCGGACCGCCGCCTTCCCCCCCGCCACGAAACCCGCGAGCAGCAGCTTCAGCCTGCCGTGGACGCTACCCACGAGGGGGGTGCCTTCATTCAGCAGGCCACGGGCGCGTTCCGCTTCGTATGCAACCAGTGCGCGCACCGATGCGCCTGCGGTGGGGACGGCGAGATCCGGCTCCTGGACATGAAAGCGCTTCATGTCCTGGGCCGGCAGATAGATCCGGTCGCGGCCGAGGTCCTCGGCGACGTCCTGGAGGTGTTCGACGATCTGGAGAGCCGTGCACACGGCGTCGGACCGGCGGATCCGCTCGGGCGTCGCGGTACCGGTGACGGCGAGCACGAGGCGGCCGACAGGGTTGGCGGACAGCTCGCAGTAGGCGAGCAGGTCGTCGTACGTCTCGTACCGTGCGACCAGCTGGTCCTGGCGGTTGGCGGCGATCAGCCCGAGGAACGGCTCGGGGGTGAGCGCGCGGCGGCGCACGGTGGGCTGGAGCCGGCGCAGCAGGGGGTGGTGCGGGGTTCCGTCGAAGACCCTGCGCAGGTCGGCCTCGAAGGCGTCGAGGAGGACGAGCCGGTCGTCGGCCTCCTCGGGGGACACACCGAGCAGGTGGGCGTCGGCACCGCCGGGGGCCAGGTCGCCGTCGCCGATGTCGTCGACAAGGCGGGCGAAGCCGTAGACGGCCATGAGGTCGGTGCGCCAGGCCTTCGGCAGGAAGAACGGTGCCACGGGGAAGTTCTCGTCCGCGGCCTTGTCGAGCGTGCCGCGCTCCGCGTCGGCGGTGCGCGTGGGACCGGTTGCCGTCACCGTTCGCTGCCCGGGGCGGGGACGGCGCACGCTGTGGGGAGCTGGGGAGTTTCCGTAGCCATCGCCGTCACATCTCCCGTTCTACACTGCTGACCCAATAGGCACTATTTCGGACACGCCGCCCAGCCGTCCACGCGTCGGTCGATGCCGGGTGTCGCGTGTTATCGCCCTACTTGCCGCGATTCAGCACTGGTACAGCTTACGTTGTACAACGCGCCATGGTCCGTCGGGGTGTCCTGCGCATCACAAGAACGAACCGATTGGCGTCAAGATTCCTCCGGTGAGCCGGAGTTGACGTTTCCTTTGCAGACGCGGGGCCCCGCCGGAACAGTTCCGGCGGGGCCCCGATTCGCCCGGCGACACGCCGGTCAAGCTCCGGCTACTTGCCGGTGAACTTCTCGTACTCCCTGAGCACCTCGTCCGTCGGTCCGTCCATGCGCAGTTCGCCGCGTTCCAGCCACAGGACGCGGTCGCAGGTGTCGCGGATCGACTTGTTGTTGTGACTGACCAGGAACACCGTGCCCGCGTGCTTGCGCAGTTCGCGGATGCGGGCCTCGGAGCGCTTCTGGAAGGACCGGTCGCCGGTCGCGAGGGCCTCGTCGATCATCAGTACGTCGTGGTCCTTGGCGGCGGCGATGGAGAACCGCAGCCGCGCCGCCATGCCGGACGAGTAGGTGCGCATCGGCAGAGTGATGAAGTCGCCCTTCTCGTTGATGCCCGAGAACTCGACGATCTGCTGGTAGCGCTCCTTGATCTCCTCGCGGGACATCCCCATCGCGAGGCCGCCCAATATGACGTTCCGTTCGCCCGTGAGGTCGTTCATCAGGGCGGCGTTGACGCCGAGGAGGGAGGGCTGCCCGTCGGTGTACACGTGACCGCTCTCGGCCGGGAGCAGGCCGGCGATGGCGCGCAGCAGGGTCGACTTGCCGGAGCCGTTGGAGCCGATCAGGCCGACGGCCTCACCGCGGTAGGAGGTGAAGGACACGCCCCGTACGGCGTGCACCTTGCGCACGCCGGGCGACTCGCCGCGCCTGACGATGCGGCTGAGGGCGGCGGTCGCACTGCCCTTGCCCGCCTTGGCGCCGTTGACGCGGTAGACGATGTGCAGCTCGTCCGCGATGACAGTGGGGATCTTGTCCCCGGGAATCGGGTCAGCCACGGCCGTACCTCTCCTCCGCCTTCCAGAAGTACACGAAACCGCCGACGGCGAGGAGCGCCGCCCAGCCGCCGGCGACCGCCCAGACGTGCGGCGGCAGGTTCTCCGAGCCGTAGCCGTCGATGAGCGCGAAGCGCATCAGGTCCATGTAGATGGCGGCCGGGTTCCACTGGAGGACGTCGGCGAGCCACTGCGGTTTGTCGGCCAGCATGACCGGGATGGAGAACATCACGCCGGACGCGTACATCCACGTACGCATCACGAACGGCATCAGCTGGGCGAGGTCCGGGGTGGACGCGCCCCACCGGGCCATGATCAGCGCGAGGCCCATGTTGAAGAGGAACTGGAGTGCGAGCGCCGGGACGATCAGCACCCAGGACGCCTTGGGGTAGCTGCCGAAGCCGACCGCCACCACGAACAGCACGATCATCGAGAACAGCAGCTGCTGAAGCTGTTGCAACGCGAAGGAGACCGGCAGGGCGGCGCGCGGGAAGTGCAGGGCGCGCACCAGGCCGAGGTTGCCGGAGATCGCGCGTACGCCCGCCATCACCGAGCTCTGCGTGAAGGTGAACACGAAGACGCCGGTGACCAGGAACGGGATGTACACCTCGCGGGGCATGCCCCGGTCCGCTTCGAGGATCACGCCGAAGATGAAGAAGTACACGGCCGCGTTGAGCAGCGGTGTGGCCACCTGCCACAGCTGGCCGAGTTTGGCCTGGCTGTACTGGGCGGTCAGTTTCGCCTGCGAGAAGGCGAGGATGAAGTGACGCCGTCCCCAGAGCTGGCGGACGTACTCGACGAGTCGGGGACGGGCGCCACTCACGGCGAGCCCGTACTTCGCGGCGAGTTCGGCCGCGGAGAGGCCGTCGTCGGGTGACGGTCGGTCGCTCACCACGACACCGCCGTCATGCGTTGTCTCACTCACAAATGGAAACTTTCGTCTTCAATATGCGCAGCTGAACGGGGAAGAGCACGGGCTGGGGACCGGGATGCGGTCGGCCCGCGTGGGCTCTCAGGGAGAGCTTGTCAGATCACCGGAGGACGGCCCAGTCGGGTCAGCCGCCACACCGTACGCCACCGGATGGGCCGGCGGGGACCGCACGGGGTGGTCAGGCCCTCCTTGAACCCTCCCCACCAGGCTCTGAGCGCCGGGCGGGAGGGGCGGCGAAGCAGTGTGAGCAACAGCCAGTCCCCCAGGTAGATGGGTACGAGGGGGGCGGGGAGGTTGCGTCGGGCCAGCCAGACGCGGTTGCGGGCGACCATGCGGTGGTAGACCGCGTGCCGCGAGGGCGCGGTCGCCGGATGGTAGAGCAACATGTCGGCCCGGTAGTCGATCATCCAGCCCGCGTCGAGGGCCCGCCAGGCCAGGTCGGTCTCCTCGTGGGCGTAGAAGAACTCCTCGGGGAGGATGCCCACTTCGGCGAAGACCTTCGTGCGTACGGCGTTGGCGCCCCCCAGGAAACTGGTGACGCGGGAGCTGCGCATCGGGTCCGTGGTGCCGGGGCGGGGCACGTGGCGGCGCTGGGTGAGGCCGGTGTCGGGGTCGGCGATGCGGAAGCTGATGATGCCCAGCTCCGGGTCGGCGGTGAACGCCTCCCGGCACAGTTCGGCGGTGTCCTGGTGGCCGAGGAGGCCGTCGTCGTCCAGGAACATCAGGATGTCGACGTCGCCGCCGGCCGGGCCGAACGCCTCGATGCCGACGTTGCGTCCGCCGGGGATGCCGAGGTTCTCGGGCAGCTCGATGCTCCGTACGCCCTCGGGGAGGACCGGGACGGGCGAGCCGTTGCCGACCACGACGACCTGGACCGGGTCGCCCTCCTGTTTGGCGATCGACTCGACGAGGGCGCGCAGTTCGTCGGGGCGGTTGCCCATGGTGATGATGACCGCGCCGACCCTCATCCCCGGACTCACCGCAGCCTGCTCGACGCGAGGATGGACACAAGGTGCAGCACGGTCTGCAGGATCGCGATGCCGGCCAGTACGGCGATGCCCAGCCGGGTCCAGAACAGGTCGCCGCCGAAGGCGTCGAGGATCGCCACGAAGAGGATGAAGAGGCTCGCCTCGACACCGCCGATCAGCCGGTGGAACTTCAGGGCGGCGGCGGCCTTACGGGCCAGGGCGAGCCCCTCGGAGCGCGGCACCGACAACTCCTCCTTGGCGGCCTCCAGACCGCTGCGGGACCGGGCCACGTCCACCAGGTCGGTCTCGGCCTTGATCAGGATCGCGCCGAGCGCGGCCAGGGTGCCGAGGAACGCCCACAGCCACTCAGGCGCCCCGGAGCCGTCCCACAGGTCGGCGCCGCGCAGCCCGAAGCCGATCAGCAGGGCCGACTCGGAGAGGTAGTGGCCGATGCGGTCGAGGTACACGCCGGTGATCGAGGTCTGGTTGCGCCAGCGGGCGATCTCTCCGTCGACGCAGTCGAGGAGCAGGTACAGCTGGATCAGTACGGCACCGAGGACGGCCCCGGTGAGGCCGGGCACCAGGAGGGCCGCGCCCGCCAGACCGCCCGCGACGACCATCAGGTAGGTGAGCTGGTTGGGCGTGATCCTGGTGTTCACCAGGTACGGGTCGACCCGCAGGGACACCTCGCGCATGTAGAGGCGTCCCGCCCAGTGCTCGCCGCTGCGCCGGTCCTTCACCCCTTCGGGGTGGACGACGGGGCGTAGTTCAGCTACCGATGGCCTTGACATAGTCCGCGTACGTGTCCTTGATCTGGTCGTTCGTGAGGTCGAGGTGTTCCAGGATCGTGTAGCGACCGGGTCTGGTCTGCGGGGCGTACTCGACGACCCGTACGAACTCGTCCGCGGTGAAGCCGATCTCCTCCGGCAGCACCGGGAGTCCGTGCCGGCGCAGCACCTCGGCCATGTACGCCGACTCCTCGTGCGCACCCCGCAGGTGCATGGCGAAGGCGGCGCCGAGCCCGCACTGCTCGCCGTGGCTGGCGGCGCGCTTGGGGTACAGCAGGTCGAAGGCGTGGTTGATCTCGTGGCAGGCGCCGGAGGAGGGGCGGGAGTCGCCCGACACCGACATGGCGATCCCGGTGAGGACCAGCGCCTCGGCCAGCACCTGGAGGAAGGCGTTGTCGCCGACCCCGCCGGGATGGCGCAGGACGGCCTCTCCGGCCTGGCGTGCCATCGCGGCGGCGAGTCCGTCGATCTTCTCGCCGTTCACCTCGCACGCCAGTTCCCAGTCGGCGACCGCGGAGATGTTCGACATGGCGTCGCCGATCCCGGAGCGCACGAAACGCGCCGGGGCCTCGCGGATCACGTCGAGGTCGATGACGACCGCGATCGGGTTCGGCACCCCGTAGGAGCCGCGCCCCGCGTCGTTGTCGAGGGTGGCGACCGGCGAGCACAGGCCGTCGTGGGCGAGGTTGGTGGCGACGGCGACCAGGGGCAGGCCGACGCGGGCGGCGGCGAACTTGGCACAGTCGATGATCCGGCCGCCGCCGAGGCCGACCACGGCGTCGTAGTGGCCGGACTTGATGGCGTCGCCCAGTTTGATCGCGTCGTCGATGGTGCCGCCGGCGACCTCGTACCAGGTCGCGCCGGGCAGCGCCGGGGCGAGCCGGTCGCGCAGTCTGGCACCGGAGCCGGCGCTGATCGCGACGGCGATCTTCCCGGAGTGCGAGATCCGCTGGTCGAACAGCACGTCCGCCAGGTGGTCCAGGGCCCCGCGGCGGATGTCGACGACGACCGGCGAGGGGATCAGCCTCGTCAGTACCGGCACGCGATCTCCCGTCCCCGGGCGAGATCCTCGTGGTTGTCTATCTCGACCCACGGGACCTCGCCGATGGGCGCCACGTCGATGTGGAACCCGCGGTCGACCAGTTCCTGGTAGCCGTGCTCGTAGAACTGCTGGGGGTCGGTCTCCCAGACGGTCTTCAGGGCGTCGGCCAGTTCGGCGGCGGCGGCGCCCTCGATGAGGGTGACGCCGATGTACTCGCCGGTGGCCCCGGCCGGGTCCATCAGCTTGGTGATCCTCCGCACGCCCTTCTCCGGGTCCACGATCACCTTCATCTCCTCGTCGGCGAGCTGCTTCACCGTGTCGAGGGCCAGGATGATCCGCTTTCCGTCACCGCGCGCGGCGAGGAGGGTCTTCTCGACGGAGACCGGGTGCACGGTGTCGCCGTTGGCGAGGATCACCCCGTCGGCGAGGGCGTCCCGGCCGCACCACAGGGAGTAGGCGTTGTTCCACTCCTCGGCGCGGTCGTTGTCGATGAGGGTGATCTTCAGGCCGTACTTCTGCTCCAGGGCCGCCCTGCGCTCGTACACGGCCTCCTTGCGGTAGCCGACGATGATCGCGGCCTCGGTGAGGCCGATCTCGGCGAAGTTGGCGAGGGTGAGGTCGAGGACGGTGATGCTCTCCTCGTCGCCCGCGGGCCCGACCGGCACGAGAGCCTTGGGCAGGCTGTCGGTGTAGGGGCGCAGACGCCGTCCGGCGCCGGCCGCCAGCACGAGGCCGATCATGCGGGTTCTCCTTCGTCGTGTACGGCGGGCGCGCCGCCCTGGTGGGCGGCCACCCAGTAGCGGATGCTCTCGACGAGCACCAGCAGGGCCACGGCCACGGCGAGGACCGTGAGCGCGACCACGAACTGCGAGGCACTGAGCAGCGCGGCCAGTACGACGACCATCAGAGTCCGGCCCTCGTGCCCTCCGCTCGCCCGTACCAGCCAGCGCGGGGGCGCTCCGGCGTTGCCACGGATGCGGTACACCGTGTCGTAGTGATGGTAGGCGACGGCGGCCACGAGGCCGAAAGCCGCGGGAAGTGCTCCGTTTACCTCCGCTTTGCCCGCGAGAATGAGGACTGTGCCGTATTCGCCTGCCCTGAAGAGCGGGGGGACGAGCCAGTCGAGGCGGCCGGAGAGGGGCGCGGCGACGGCTCCGCCCGAGCCGAGGACGTACAGCACGGCCACGGCGACGAGCAGCCAGCTGCCGTACGACCACACCCACGCGGTGAAGAGCAGCACCGCGGTGCCTCCCAACGCCACGAGGCAGCGCGAACCGGCCGGCAGACGCAGGGGAGCGCGCCCGATGAGCTCCGCGAGCGGACCGCTGTCCGCCAGGTCCGCCAGTGCTCGCGTCGCGCGGTCGGTGCGCTGGACCTTTCGGGTGAGTGAGCGCAGGACGCGTCCCGCCGTGGTGTACGCCGCCGCGAAGCCGCAGCCGATGAGCAGCACGGTGAAGGTGATCCGCGGAGTCGTGACGGCCGTCAGGACGGCGATCAGGGCCCAGCGCTCGCCGATCGGCAGGACGATCATCCGCCGTACCCAGACCGTCCAGCCGACGCTGTCGAGGCGGTCGGAGAGGGCGGCCGTGGGGCTGGTGTTCGCGGTGGCGTCAGTGTCCCCGGCATTCGCCTCGTTGAAGGAGAAGTCCACGACGTGCCGGCAGGTCTGGAGAACCATCGCGCCGAGGGCCAGCGCCCATACGTCGTCCCCACCGCGCGCCGCCCCGAGAGCGAGGCCCGCGTAGTAGGCGTACTCCTTGGCGCGGTCGAAGGTGGCATCCAGCCAGGCGCCGAGCGTCGAGTACTGGAGGGAGTAGCGGGCGAGCTGGCCGTCCGTGCAGTCCAGGACGAAGGAGAGGAGCAGGAGCACGCCTGCCGTGACGTAGCCGCCGCGGGTGCCGGTGGCCGCGCAGCCGGCCGCGATCAGCGCGGTGAGCAGCGAGGCGGTGGTGACCTGGTTCGGGGTGAGGCCGCGACGGGCACACCAGCGGGCCAGATAGCGGGAGTACGGGCTGACGCAGAAGGTGGTGAAGAAGCCGTCCCGGGACTTCACGGCCGACTTCAGGCGTACGGCCTCGTCGTCGACGGAGGCGACGGCCTGCCGTGCCTCGTTGCGGGCCTGGGGGTCGGCGGGGACGGTGGCGGTCAGGCTGCCCAGTTCGGGACGGTGGACGCCGATGCCGTCCGCCTCCAGGGCGAGGGCGAGGCTGTCCACCGGGACAGCGGAGGCGGCCTTGCCGGGGCTCGTCGGGGCGTCGCCGCTCGCGGAGATCTCCCGGGCCAGCACCCGGGTCAGGGCCGTACGGCCGGCGCCGGGCCGGGCCGACACGGCGCCCGGTAGCGCGGCGAGCGGGAAGCGGGGGTCGGTGAGGCCGAGACGCAGCGCGTGCAGGTGGCCGACGAAGCGGGCGTCGACGACGGCGACCCGTTCGTCGCAGGCCGCTTCGGCGAGGAGGGTCTCGGTGCCGGCGACATCGGTCGCGCTCCGCACGTCGAAGCCGAGGGACCGCAGATCGCCCTCGATCGACGATCCGGGAACCGGCTGACCCGTGAGGATGGCGGTCGGCAACCGAACTCACTCCCTGACACCGACGCGTGTACGCCGGTCATGTACATGTTGGTGGGGGAAACCCTGACCCACGGTGGCCGGGCAGCATGTCGGCAGAGGCTATCGGATGGCGCCTCGCCTGTGTTCACCGGCCGTTCCCGTCCGATCCGAGGTGGACCGGCAGCGGCCTCGCCTCGATCATCATGGGCGGCCCCGGGCGCCGCCCACCAACCATGGCCTCGGGCGAGGGCCGCCGGCCCGGGGCGGGCCCGACAGCTCGGCGCAGGGTGCACGGGGTGGTGGTCAGATCAAGCCAAGTGATCTCCCCCTGCCCTGCCCTGCGTTTGATTTTCGCAGGTCAGGGCACATGACAACGGTGTTCAGTGCCGCGTTGCCACATACCCCCCGCCCGTAGTTCACTGTGATCCCGGGACGGGATTCGGGACCAACACAGGAGGCGGCTTCCATGGGGGCTGGGCACGATCACGGTCACGCGCACGGCGCGCCGGCCACGGGTACGGCGGCAGCGGCGTACCGCGGGCGGCTGCGTTTCGCGCTGGCCATCACGCTCACCGTCATGGTCGTCGAGATCGTCGGCGGGGTCCTCGCCGACTCGCTGGCTCTCATCGCGGACGCGGCGCACATGGCGACGGACGCGCTGGGCCTCGGCATGGCCCTGCTCGCGATCCACTTCGCGAACCGCCCACCCACCGGCAACCGCACCTTCGGGTACGCCCGCGCCGAGATCCTCGCCGCGCTCGCCAACTGTCTGCTGCTGCTCGGCGTCGGCGGATACGTCCTGTACGAGGCGATCCACCGGTTCATCACGCCCGCGGAGACCGAGGGCGGAGTGACCGTCGTCTTCGGCCTGATCGGCCTGGTCGCGAACATGATCTCGCTCACGATGCTGATGCGCGGCCAGAAGGAGAGCCTGAACGTGCGTGGCGCCTTCCTGGAGGTGGCGGCGGACGCGCTGGGCTCGCTGGCGGTGCTGATCTCCGCGGTGGTCATCATGGCCACGGGCTGGCAGCGAGCGGACCCCATCGCCTCGGTCGTCATCGGTCTGATGATCGTGCCGCGCACCTGGAAGCTGCTGCGCGAGACCCTGAACGTGCTTCTGGAGGCCGCCCCCCGGGACGTCGACATGGCGGAGGTGCGGGCCCACATAGTGGCGCTGCCGGGCGTGGAGGACGTACACGATCTGCACGCCTGGACGATCACCTCCGGGATGCCGGTGCTGTCGGCGCACGTGGTCGTCAGTTCGGAGGTGCTGAGCGGGATAGGGCACGAGAAGATGCTGCACGAGCTCCAGGGCTGCCTGGGCGACCACTTCGACGTGGAGCACTGCACCTTCCAGCTGGAGCCCACCGGGCACGCCGAGCACGAGGCGAAACTGTGCCACTGAACCTGCTGCGCGCGGATCGCTGACGGAACGCAGCCGTCCGGCGCGCGCCCGCGTCCCCTTCTTCGAGCCCCCCTGCCGGGCGGTTCCCGTCCGGGCCACGGGGGCACGATGGACTATCGGGCCGCTTTCGTACCGGACGTGCGGGAGCGCCGTCACGTGCCGGGAGTGCCGGATTCGTACGGCAGACTTGGGACTCGAAGACCGAGGCGAAGGATGGGTATGCCGATCACACCTGCCACCGCGACGCACAACAGTTCGTCGAACGGCACCGCAGAAGCGATCTTGCTCGAACTGGTCGACGAGAACGGCACGACGATCGGCACCGCCGAGAAGCTCTCCGCCCACCAGCCACCGGGCCGGCTGCACCGGGCGTTCTCCGTCTTCCTCTTCGACGAGCAGGGCCGGCTGCTGCTCCAGCAGCGCGCACCGGGCAAGTACCACTCCCCCGGCGTCTGGTCCAACACCTGCTGCGGACACCCCTACCCCGGCGAGGCGCCCTTCGCGGCGGCGGCCCGGCGGACGTACGAGGAGCTGGGTGTCTCCCCGTCGCTGCTCGCCGAGGCGGGCACGGTCCGCTACAACCACCCCGACCCGGAGTCGGGCCTGGTGGAGCAGGAGTACAACCATCTGTTCGTCGGGCTGGTGCAGTCGCCGCTCATGCCGGACCCGGAGGAGGTCGGCGACACGGCCCTCGTGACCCCGGCCGAGCTGGCCCAGCGGCATGCGAAGGACCCGTTCTCGGCCTGGTTCATGACCGTGCTGGACGCGGCGCGCCCGGCGGTCCGGGAGCTGACGGGCACGCCGGCCGGCTGGTGACTCTCCCGCTCGCCGGGGCTACGGCACCGCCTCTGCGGGTTTGAGCGGCAGGGCGGCCCAGACGACCTTGCCGCCGCTCGCCGTGTGTTCGATGTCGCACACCCCGCCCGCCTCCCTGGCGATCTCGCGGACCAGCAGCAGACCGCGCCCGCCGGTCCTGCCGTGGTCGGCCTCCAGGGCGGTCGGGCGGTAGGGGTGGTTGTCCTCCACGGACACCCGCACCCACTCGGCACCGACGGCGACCTCCACGGCGAGTGTCGGAGACAGGAGCGCCGCATGCCGGACGGCGTTCGTCGCCAGCTCCGAGACAATCAGCAGGAGCCCCTGCACCAGGTCCTGCGAGGCGGGCACGCCCTGCCGGTACAGCAGATCCCGGACCGCGTGCCGCGCCTGCGGGACAGAGGCGTCGACGGCGGGAGCGGTGAACCTCCAGACCCCTTCGTAGGGAAGCAGATCCGGGGGTCTGCGCTCCACGGGTACGCCGTCATCCGCTGGGCGTGAGTCGGACCCGCGCCCATGGTCGTCCATCGTCCGGTCGCCACCCTCGCGCTCGATTGTCACCACACGATGAGTGTTGGTAACGGCGAGTCCCCACCGGAGAACTGAACAGAAGTCAGCACGTATCGAGCGCTTCTGAGAGATGACGTGCGGCACAGGTACGTACGCGACCGCATATATCTGTTTCGTGCCGACTTCATGAACTATTCGGGTTGTACGGGTTTGCCACCGCCCTCCGTCGGGCGCTCGGCCCCGGCGGCTACGATCCCGCGCATGGAACCGCAGCTGACCCACAGTGCCGCCGACGGGGTCGCCACCGTCGTCATCCGTCACCCGGCCAAGCGCAACGCCATGACGGCCGCCATGTGGCAGTCGCTGCCCCCGCTGCTCGCCACGCTGGCCGCCGATCCGGACGTACACGTGCTGGTGCTCACCGGGGCGGGCGGGACGTTCTGCGCGGGGGCCGACATCTCCACGCTCCGGGGCTCGCCGGAGGAGGCACAGCGGCTGGCCGTGCTGGCGGAGGACACGCTCGCGGCCTTTCCCAAGCCGGTGCTGGCGGCGGTTCGCGGGCACTGTGTGGGCGGCGGGGCTCAGCTCGCGGCGGCCTGCGATCTGCGGTTCGCCGAGGAGGGCTCGCTGTTCGGGGTGACTCCGGCGAAGCTGGGGCTCGTGTATCCGGCCTCCTCCACACGGCGGTTGGCGGCACTGGTGGGTCCGGCCGCCGCCAAGTACCTGCTGTTCTCGGGCGAGTTGATCGACGCGGAGCGGGCACTGCGCACCGGGTTCGTCGACGAGGTGCTGCCCGGGGGTGAACTCGACAAGCGGGTCGCGGAGTTCACGCGCGTCCTCGCCGGGCGCTCGCGGCTGACCCAGGCGGCGGCGAAGGAGTTCGCGAACGGACGCACCGACCGGGACGCCTACTGGTCCGAGCAGGCGCGCGGCAGCGGCGAGGCCGCCGAGGGGGTCGCCGCGTTCCTGGAGCGCCGTCGCCCGGAATTCTCCTGGACCGGGCCCGCGTCGCCCGTGCCGCCTACGTCAGGATGAAGCGGCTGCGGGAGCGGAGCAGTTCGACGAGGTGCGCGGGTGCCTTGTGCGGGGCGCCGGCGTCGTAGGGCGGCTGCGGGTCGTACTCCGTCCCCAGCTGTACGGCCTGGGCGTGTTCGTCGCCGGCGATCCGGCCGACCAGGGTGAGCGCCATGTCGATGCCGGAGGAGACGCCGGCGGAGGTGACGTACTTGCCGTCCGTCACGACCCGCTCCCCCGTGGGTTCGGCGCCGTACTTCGTGAGCTGCTCCAGGGCCAGCCAGTGCGAGGTCGCGCGGCGGCCGGTGAGCAGGCCGGCGGCGGCCAGCAGCAGCGAGCCCGTGCACACGGAGGTCGTCCAGGTGCTGGTGGCGTCGGTGGCGCGCAGCCAGCCGAGGAGGGTCTCGTTGTCCATCTGCGCGGACTGTCCCGGGCCACCGGGGACGACCACGATGTCGGGGCTGGGCACGTCGGCCAGGGCGCGGTCCGCGGTGAGCGCGAGGGCGCCGCTGTCGTTGCGTACGGGCCCGGTCTCCTCGGCGACGAAGACGGTCTCCGCGTCCGGGAGCCGGCTGAGGATCTCGTACGGGCCGACTACGTCGAGGGCGGTGAAGCGGTCGAAGAGCAGCAGGGCGATCTGCATGACATGCCTTTCAGCGGGCGGTGGGTGCGGGGTGGAAGCGGCGGCGGTATTCGGCCGGCGCCGTGCCGAGGCTTCTGACGAAGGCGCGGCGCATCGCCTCCGGGGTGCCGTAACCGCTGGCGCGCGAGATCCCCTCGATACCGTCGGAGGTGTCCTCCAGGAGCCGGCGGGCGTGTTCGAGGCGAACCCGGTCGACGTACCGGCCGGGTGTCGTGCCGGTCTCGGTGCGGAAGGCGCGGGCGAAGTGGCGGGGTGAGAAACGGGCGCGAGCGGCGAGGGACTCGACGCTCAGGTCGTCGTCCAGGTGTTCGGAGATCCAGTGCTGGACTTCACGGAGCGGCTCACGCCGGGCCGTCTGTGCGGCGAGCTGGGCGCTGAACTGAGCCTGGTTTCCCGGCCGGCGCAGGAAGACGACCAGGTGGCGGGCGACGGCGAGTGCCGTGTCACGGCCCAGGTCCTCCTCCACGAGCGCGAGGGCGAGATCGATGCCGGCGGTGACACCGGCCGAGGTGGCCACCTTCCCGTCGCGTACGTAGATCGGCTCGGGGTCGACCTCGACGGCCGGATGGTCGCGGGCCAGCCTGTCGCAGTAGGCCCAGTGGGTGGTCACGCGCAGGCCGTCCAGGAGACCGGCGGCGGCGAGCAGGATCGCCCCCGTACAGACGGACACCAGCCGCTCGGCGCGCGGCCCGTGGACCCGCAGCCAGTCGATCAGGCGCGGATCGGCGGTGCGGGAGCCCCGGCCGCCCGGGACCAGGAGGGTGTGCGGGGCGGGTGCGTCGACGAGAGTTCCGTCCGGTACGAGGGTGAGGCCGCTGGAGGTGCGTACCGGATCGCCGGTCAGCGAGGCCGTACGGATGCGGTAGCTCCCCGGGTGCCGGAGGGAGGCTCCCGCGAGCACCTCGACGGGGCCCGTGACGTCGAGGCTCTGGACGCCGTCGAAGAGGACGACGAGGACGGTTCGCTGCGCCATGTCCCGATTCTTGGCGAGCGGCTCGATGGCCGCAATGACGAATTTCCCACCTTTGCTGCCATCAGCGCGGCGGCAGCGGGCACGCATGGGAGGCGGACTCCGAGGTACCCGGTTGTTCCGGCCGTGGCGGCCGGGAGCCGAGAGGAGAGTTTCGTGTTCCGTGCGATAGCAGACGTACTGCGCCAGATCGGTGGCGCCATAGCCACCGTCGTGACGCTGCCGTTCCGGGCACTGGCCCGGCTGTTCGGCGGCGCCTCCCGCTCGACCCGCGGCCGCCGGGCCTGAACCGCGGCCCGCCCCGGGCCCGCCGGGTCCCGCGCCCTGATCCCCGGTTGTCGGTGCCACCTGCCACAATTGCCGCGCAACCTCAGTGGAGAAGGCGGTACGGGATCGTGACGACACCCCTCGTAGGGTCCATCGAAGGCAGGATCGCCGAGGAACTCGGCGTACGGGAGCGGCAGGTGAGGGCCGCCGTCGACTTGCTCGACGGGGGTTCGACGGTGCCCTTCATCGCCCGCTACCGCAAGGAAGCGACCGAGATGCTCGACGATGCGCAGCTGCGCACGTTGGAGGAGCGGCTGCGCTATCTGCGGGAGCTGGAGGAGCGGCGGGCCTCGATCCTCGATTCGGTGCGCGAGCAGGGCAAGCTGACGCCCGAGGTCGAGGCGCAGATCCGCGGTGCCGAGACAAAGGCCCGCCTGGAGGACATCTACCTGCCGTTCAAGCCGAAGCGGCGGACGAAGGCCCAGATCGCGCGCGAGGCCGGCCTGGAGCCGCTGGCCGAGGGCCTGCTCGGGGATCCGTCGGTGGACCCGCTCGCCGCGGCGGCGGCCTTCGTCGACGCCGACAAGGGCGTCGCCGATCCGCAGGCCGCGCTGGACGGCGCCCGAGCGATCCTCACCGAGCGGTTCTCCGAGGACGCCGACCTGATCGGCGAGGTGCGTGAGCGCATGTGGGTGCGCGGGCGGCTGGCCGCGAAGGTGAAGGAGGGCAAGGAGGAGGCGGGCGCCAAGTTCGCCGACTACTTCGATTTCGCCGAGCCCTTCACCGCGTTGCCTTCGCACCGCATCCTCGCGATGCTGCGCGGCGAGAAGGAGGACGTCCTCGACCTCGTCCTGGAGCCGGAGGAGGAGACGGAGGGCCCTTCCTCGTACGAGGGGATCATCGCCCACCGTTTCGGGATCGCCGAGCGTGGCCGTCCCGGCGACAAGTGGCTCAAGGACACCGTGCGCTGGGCCTGGCGGACCCGGATCCTGGTGCACCTCGGCATCGACGTGCGGTTGCGACTGCGCACGGTCGCGGAGGACGAGGCGGTGAACGTCTTCGCGGCGAACCTGCGCGACCTGCTGCTCGCCGCGCCGGCCGGCACGCGCTCGACGCTGGGGCTGGACCCCGGGTTCCGTACGGGCGTGAAGGTGGCCGTCGTGGACTCGACGGGCAAGGCCGTCGCCACGGACGTGATCTATCCGCACGTACCGGCCAACAAGTGGGACGAGGCGATCGCCAAGCTGGCGCGGCTCGCCAAGGAGCACTCGGTCGACCTGATCGCGATCGGCAACGGTACGGCGTCCCGTGAGACGGACAAGCTCGCCGGTGAACTCATCACCAAGCACCCGGAGTTGAAGCTCACCAAGGTGATGGTGTCCGAGGCGGGCGCATCCGTGTACTCGGCGTCGGCGTTCGCCTCGCAGGAGCTGCCGGGCATGGATGTGTCGTTGCGGGGTGCGGTGTCGATCGCACGACGGCTCCAGGATCCGCTGGCCGAGCTGGTGAAGATCGATCCGAAGTCGATCGGGGTCGGGCAGTACCAGCACGATCTGTCCGAGGTGAAGCTGTCGCGCTCGCTGGACGCGGTGGTCGAGGACTGTGTGAACGGTGTCGGTGTCGACGTCAACACGGCGTCCACGCCGCTGCTGTCGCGGGTCTCCGGCATCTCCTCCGGGCTCGCGGAGAACATCGTGGCGCACCGGGACGCCAACGGGCCGTTCACGTCACGGTCCCAGTTGAAGAGTGTCGCGCGGCTCGGGCCGAAGGCGTACGAGCAGTGTGCGGGGTTCCTGCGGATCCGGGGCGGGGACGATCCGCTGGACTCGTCCAGTGTGCACCCGGAGGCGTATCCGGTGGTGCGGCGGATGGTGAAGTCGGCGGGGAGTGCGGTGGCTTCGCTGGTCGGGAACACGGCGGTGCTGCGGTCGTTGCGGCCCGATGACTTCGTCGACGAGAAGTTCGGCCTCCCGACGGTGACGGACATCCTGCGCGAGCTGGAGAAGCCCGGGCGCGACCCGCGGCCCGCCTTCAAGACGGCCACCTTCAAGGACGGGGTCGAGAAGATCGGCGACCTGGCCTCCGGGATGGTGCTGGAGGGTGTGGTCACGAACGTGGCGGCGTTCGGGGCGTTCGTGGATGTCGGCGTCCACCAGGACGGGCTGGTGCATGTGTCCGCGATGTCCAGGACGTTCGTCAAGGACCCGCATGACGTCGTGAAGTCCGGTGACATCGTCAAGGTGAAGGTGCTTGACGTGGACATTCCTCGGAAGCGGATCTCACTGACGCTGCGGCTGGACGACGAGGCGGTGGCGTCCGGTGACGAGGGGCAGGGCGGGGGCCGGCCTCAGCAGCGTGGGGGGCGTCCGCCGCAGCCTCGGCAGCAGGGCCAGCGACAGGGGCAGGGGCAGACTCAGGGGGGCGGACGGTCCGGTGGAGGGGCCTCCGGTGGGGGGTCTCGGCAGCAGGCGCCCGCGCCGGGGAACAGTGCGATGGCGGATGCGTTGCGGAAGGCGGGGTTGGTGGATCCCAAGCGGCGGTGAGATGGCCGGTGCTGGGTGCCCTTTGTTGTAGGGGGCACCCGGTGCTGGGCGCTCCGCAGGGCAGGCGGTTCGTTTTCTGCGGGCCGATGGGGGCTGGTCGCGCAGTTCCCCGCGCCCCTTTGGGGCGACTCCGCGCACCTGCCTTCACCAGAACCGTTTCGCTATGCGAGCTCCGTCACCTTGCCGGAGGCCACCTCGAAGCGGCGGGTTACTCGTACCGCGTCCAGCATTCTGCGGTCGTGGGTCACGAGGAGGAGGGTGCCCTCGTAGGAGTCGAGGGCCTGTTCCAGTTGTTCGATGGCTGGGAGGTCGAGGTGGTTGGTCGGTTCGTCCAGGACCAGGAGGTTGACGCCCCGGCCCTGGAGGAGTGCCAGGGCCGACCTGGTGCGTTCGCCCGGGGACAGGGTGGCCGCCGGACGTAGGACGTGTTCCGCCTTGAGGCCGAACTTGGCCAGGAGCGTGCGGACTTCCGCCGGTTCCGTGTCGGGGACCGCCTCGCAGAACGCGTCCAGCAGGGCCTCGGGGCCGTGGAAGAGTTTGCGTGCCTGGTCCACCTCACCGACGACCACACCCGAGCCCAGCGTGGCGTGACCCGCGTCCAGCGGGACGCGGCCGAGCAGGGCGCCCAGGAAGGTCGACTTGCCGGCGCCGTTCGCGCCCGTGACCGCGATCCGGTCGGCCCAGTCGATCTGGGCGGTCACCGGACCGAGGGTGAAGCCCGCGCGGCGCACCTCCGCGTCCCGCAGCGTCGCGACCACGGAGCCCGAGCGGGGAGCCGCCGCGATCTCCATGCGCAGTTCCCACTCCTTGCGGGGCTCCTCGACCACGTCGAGGCGTTCGATCATGCGCTGGGTCTGGCGGGCCTTCGATGCCTGCTTCTCGCTGGCCTCGCTGCGGAACTTGCGGCCGATCTTGTCGTTGTCGTTGTTCGCCTTGCGCCGGGCGTTCTTGACGCCCTTGTCCATCCAGCCGCGCTGCATCTGGGCCCGGTCCTGGAGCGCGGAACGCTTGTCGGCGTACTCCTCGAAGTCGTCGCGGGCGTGCCTGCGGGCGACGTCGCGCTCCTCCAGATAGGCCTCGTAGCCGCCGCCGTACAGCCTGATCTGCTGCTGGACGAGGTCGAGTTCGAGGACCTTCGTGACCGTGCGGGTGAGGAACTCGCGGTCGTGGCTGACGACGAGCGTGCCGACGCGCAGGCCCTTGACGAAGCGCTCCAGGCGTTCCAGGCCGTCGAGGTCCAGGTCGTTCGTCGGCTCGTCGAGGAGGAAAACGTCGTAGCGGGAGAGGAGCAGGGAGGCGAGGCCCGCCCTGGCCGCCTGGCCGCCGGACAGGGACGTCATCGGCTGGTCCAGGTCGACGGTCAGGGCCAGGGAGCCGGCGACCTCCTCGGCCCGTTCGTCCAGGTCGGCGCCGCCGAGGTCGAGCCAGCGCTCCAGGCTCGTCGAGTACGCGTCGTCCGCGCCGGGGGATCCGTCCACCAGCGCCTGTGTCGCCTCGTCCATCACCCGCTGGGCCTCGGCCACGCCCGTGCGGCGGGCGAGAAAGGCCCGTACGGTCTCGCCCTCGCGGCGCTCCGGCTCCTGCGGGAGGTGGCCGACGGCCGCAGTCGGCGGGGAGAGGCGCAGTTCGCCCTGCTCGGGCGGGAGCAGCCCGGCGAGCAGCTTGAGCAGCGTGGACTTGCCCGCGCCGTTGGCGCCGACCAGCCCGATCACGTCTCCGGGCGCGACGACGAGGTCGAGCCCGGAGAAGAGCGAGCGGTCGCCGTGGCCGGCGGCGAGGTTCTTGGCGACGAGGGTGGCAGTCATCAGGAGGCCGATCCTAGGCCCTGTCGTCACATTCCCGTCGTCCGCCCGAAGGGCGGGCCCTGCGGCGGCGTGGGGGCACCTCCCGCTCGAGCGAAGCCGAGAGTGGGGGAGCGTGCTCTGGGGGTCCCCCCGGCCGGAGGCTGGGGGAGTGCCGGGCGCAGGCCCTCGTACTGGTTGTACGTGGGTCTGTGCCCGGTGCGGCGAGAGGGCGTATGGCGTCGCAGGGCAGGCGGGAATGTGACGACAGGGCCTAGCTGCCGCGCGCAGTGCGCCGCGTCGGGGATTTCACCGGGCCATCGGCTCCACCAGCACGGTTCCCGACGTACGCGCCACGATGAAGGACTCCCCCTTCACCGCCTTCGCGTCCAGTGCGATGCGGTGGCGGCCGGGTTCGAGGATGCCGTCGAAGACCTCCTGTGTCTGGGAGCGGTACAGGCGGTCCAGGCGGTACGCGGTGAGGTGGACGCGACAGGTGGAGGTGACCTCTATGCCCGCCTCGCCGTCGGCGGCGACCAGGCGGGTGAGCCGGCGCCGTTCCAACGGGCTGCGGTCCAGGGCGTGTTCGATCTGGGCGACGAGGAGCGGAATGATCGGGGCGAGACCGTCGACGTACGCCACTTCGACGCCCGCGCTTTCGAACGAACGGCGTACGGCGGCACGTTCCTGCTCGTCGATCGCGCGGCCGAAGGCGACGGCGCCGTAGCCGCGCAGTTCGTCGGCGGGGACGTCCGTGGCGTCCCGGGTGATGTCCGCGCCGATGCCGATGATCCGCAGCGCTGCGGCGAGTTTGGCGAGGACGGCGACCCGGGCGCCGATCAGCAGGACCCGGCGGCGGGCTGCGCCGGGCTCGGCGGCACCGGCGCCTTCGGTGGCCTCCGCGGTGTCGAGGAGGGAGCCGAGCGCGTCCCGGTACTCGGCGCCCGGGAAGCGGAAGGGCCCGATGCCGTGGTAGCCGTTGAGCTCCAGGTCGGCGTGGGTGTCGGTCTGCCAGGCGAAGTCGCGCCACACATAGTCGTCGCCGTCCTTCTCGATGGCCGCCGTCACGGCGCCGCAGGCCAGGTCGGCGCACTCGGGACAGCCGTAGATGACGTACCGGCCGCCCTCCAGGGGTGCCTCGCCCTCCAGGAGCAGGCCACGGACCTGGGCGGTGAAGATCGACGGCGGCACGTCGGAGGCGAGCGGGGAGACCGCGTCGAGGTCGGAGAGCTGGTAGAGGAGGGGACGTCCGTCGACGATGAAGTCGAGAAAGTCCCGGTGGACTTGGTAGTCACCGTTGGCGAGGACTCCACCGGCACGCATCGCCGGTGCCAGGCCGAAGGTCGCGTACTCGGCACACATGCTGTGAGTATCCCCAGACTGGGAGTGATCTGAGCACGGCATGACATATTCCGCTACCGTCCCCGCGTGGAGACGCGTCGGAGTGGTGAAGTGATCGTGGTCGGCGGTGGGGTCATCGGCCTCACGACAGCGGTGGTGCTGGCCGAGAGCGGCCGGCGGGTCCGCGTGTGGGCGCGGGAGCCCGCCGAGCGGACCACCTCGGCAGTTGCGGGTGCGCTGTGGTGGCCGTACCGGATCGAGCCGGAGGCGCTCTCCGGGGAGTGGGCGCTCGCGTCGCTGGCCGTCTACGCGGAGCTGGCGGAGCGGCCCGGGGAGACGGGCGTACGCATGGTCGAGGGTGTACAGGCCGGGCTGCGGCTGGACGAGCTGGGAGTGTGGGCCGCGCGGGTGCCGGGGCTACGGGAGACGCGCGGCGGTGAGGGCGGGTACGCGGAGGCGGGGCTGTGGGCGCGGCTGCCGTTGATCGACATGCCGGTGCATCTGGGGTGGCTGCGGGAGCGGTTCCGGGCGGCGGGCGGGGTGGAGGAGGAACGGTCCGTCAAGGATCTCGCCGAGGTTCACGATCTCTCCGGGGCCGATGTCGTCGTCAACTGCACGGGGCTCGGTGCGCGCGATCTGGTGCCCGATCCGGCGGTGCGTCCTGTGCGGGGGCAGCTGGTCGTCGTGGAGAACCCGGGGATCACCACGTGGTTCACGTCGGCGGAACACTCCGCCGCACAGACCACGTACTTCTTTCCGCAGCCGGGCGGACTGATCCTGGGCGGTACGGCGGAGGAGGACGAGTGGTCGCTCGTGCCTGATCCGGTGGTGGCGGAGGAGATCGTGCGGCGGTGTGCGGTGGTTCGGCCGGAGATCGCGGGGGCACGGGTGATCGGGCACCGGGTCGGGCTGCGGCCCGTGCGGGATGTGGTGCGGCTGGATCGTGAAGTGCTCGTCGGTGGGCGGGTGTTGGTGCACAACTATGGGCATGGTGGGGCGGGGATCACGGTCGCGTGGGGCTGTGCGGGGGCAGCTGCGCGGCTTGCCGGGGGTGACGGGTCCTGAGCGTCTTTCGTTCGCTGCGGGCTCGTTGTGGCTTGTCGCGCAGTTCCCCGCGCCCCTGAAGGGGCGCGGGGGCGCACCCGGAATTGAACCGGCACCGTCCGTTCAGCAGGTGGTGTCCGGCTCCCCCGTTGTCAGGTGGTAGGGGGCCCTCGGGTCGAGGAGGAGGGGGATCAGGGCGCGTAGGGACTGGCGGAGCGGGATGTAGGCCCCGTCGCCGTTGGTGTTCGGCCTCGCCTGTACTCCGTGCAACGCCAGTTCGTCGGCCACCTCCGTGTACTGGGCCGCTGTGAGGCGGTAGCCGCATGCCGGGTTCTCGATGACCTCGGCCGGTTCGGCGGGGTCGTTGTCGGCGCCGCCGAAGTAGACCGGGCCGGTGTCGCGGTAGCCGGCGAGCCTGGCCGCAGCGGTGGCCGCGTCCACCTGTCGGCCCCGTTCCCCGGCGAAGCTGAACAGGCCCTTCAGGGCGGCGAGTTGGGAGTTGACCCGGCGCCGGTTGTTGTCCGGCTCCGGTGTTCCCTCCGTCAACGGCTCGACGCGGCTCTCGATCAGGAGCCCGACCGCGTGCTTCACCCCGGACATGTTCCGCAGGATCCGTTCCTGCCCGTCCCCGGCGACCTGGCGGATCGGGTCGCCGGTGACGGGGTCGGTCCAGATGCCGTACGTGCCGGTCGTGAACCCGGCGCTTCCGGCCGCGGGCCGTACGTACGTCTGCGACAGGGTCTGGGCCTCGGTGTGCACGGCCGCGTCGGTGTTGAGGTTGCGCGGCCAGAGGTCGAACAGGTCCTTGTCGTAGTACTGGGGTGTGGCCCCGTACTCGTGCAGGTCGTAGACGACGTCCGGCTTGCGGTCGCGGATGACCCCGGCCATCGCCCGTGCTTCCGCCGTCTGGAGGGACAGGTGGTCGCGGTTGATGTCGACGCCGTCGCTGTTGCCCCGGGTGTCGGCGGCCCGTCCGTCGGGGTTGGCGGTGGGGACGACGAGCAGGGTCGTGCGGGCGAGGAACTCCTTCGTCCGGCTGTCCTTCGCGTACGCCAGGTCGCGGATCGTCGTGAGACAGGCCTCGCGGCCGGACGGCTCGTCGCCGTGCTGGCTGCAGATGAGCAGCACAGTGCGGGTTGTCGGGCGCTCGCCTATGCGTACGAGTTGCAGCGGGCGGTCCTGTTTGGTGGTCCCGATGCGGGTGAGCGTGACGCGGGCGCTCGCCCGGTCGACGGCGGCGAGGAAGTCCTGTTCCTCGGGCTGGGTCGTCCAGCGGGCGCCGTTCGTCTGCTCGAACCCCGTGCGTGGGGGCGCTGATTGGGACTCGGCCGCATGGGCGGGGGCCGACAGCAGGGGTGCGGCGAGGGCGGCGGCGATCAACGCGGCCAGGCGCGGATTCATACGGCTCCCGGGATGCGGTGGGCGGCGCGCGGGTCCCGTACGCCGTCGAGGAGGGACGGGCTCGGGGTGGCCGCGACGGTGCCTGCCGTGGCCCGCGCGAACGCGCCCGCGCCGCCGACGAGCGGGATCCTGGCCGTCGTACGGGACAGGTCGAGGGTGAGGGTGGGAGTGGTCGACGGCGGGTCGATGAGGTCCTTGTCCGTGCCCGCGACAATCAGGGCGAGGCGGTGGCCCGCCGGGATCACATGGTCGCTCGCGTGCAGGTCGAGGGTGATCGTGTAGGGCTTGCCCGGGGTGAGCGGGACGCCCTTCGTGTCCGAGGCGTGGTTGCCCAGGTCGGCCCAGACCCGGCTGAAGATCGTGTAGTCGACAGGCGTCGTCCTGGCCTGCGTCGAGCGGAAGCAGGAGCTGTCGCCGGTGGTGCTCGGGCCCCAGCAGGTGCGGTCGGTGAGCGTGGTGATGCCCTCGGCGGCGTCGGCGTAGTCCCGGATGGTGTCGGGGCCGAGGTCCACGAGGACGGCGGTGAGGTGGGCCGTCGAGGTGCTCGGGGTGGCCGTCACTGTGACCGTGGAAGAGCCGGACACGCGCAGGTCCCTGGCCAGCGGCTTGGTGACGAAGCCGGCCTTGCCCGGCGTGGAGGTGTCGATCTGCGCCGACCAGTCGGTCTCGTTCAGGCTCGGATCGTCGGTGAACGTCTCCGTGCCGTGCTGCTTGCGCAGGCCGAGGGTGCCGACGCCGGGCTGGTCACCGGTGCCGGGGCGCAGGTTCACCGTGTCCGTGGCGCGGGGCGGCCAGACGGTCGAGGTGACCCACTGGTCGGGGTGGCGTTCGATGTCGGCCATGGGCTCGTCGTCGATGCCGTTGTCGTAGCCGAGGAGTTCGTGGTCGAACCAGCGGTGCAGGGTGTCCACCCAGGCGGCGCGGCGGAAGTCGAAGGGGTCGACGTGCCCGGTCTGGGAGAGCCAGATCTTGCGCTCGACGCCGTGCTTCGCGAGGGCGTCCCACCACTGGCCGAAGTGCTTGGGGCGGACGTTGAGGTCCTGCTGGCCGTGGATGACGAAGACGCTGGCCTTGATCTTGCGGGCGTCCTTCGCGTAGTCGCGCTCGGTCCAGAAGGACGTCCAGTCGCCGGTGCGAGGGGCTCCGTCGACGATCTGCTGCTGTACGGCGGCGCACTTGGCGCGGGCGGCGGGGCTCTCGACGTAGTCCGACAGCCATTCGGGGCCCGAGTCGTAGAGGGGGGCGCCCTTGGCGAAGTAGTAGTCGTACCAGGAGGAGATGGCGCTGATGGGGACGATCGTCTTGAGGCCCTTGACGCCGGTCGCGGCGACGCCGTTGGCGATCGTGCCGTCGTAGCTCTTGCCGATCATGCCCGTCTTGCCGTTGGTCCACGTCGCCTTGGCGGTGACCGTCCCCGTGCGGCTCGTGTAGCCCTTGGCGCGGCCGTTGAGCCAGTCGACGACCGCCTTCGCGGACTGGATGTCGGAGCGTCCGCCGACGTCGACGCAGCCGTCGGAGCGATTGGTTCCGGCCAGGTCGACGCCGACGAAGGCGTAGCCGCGCGGCACGAAGTAGTTGTCGTAGTACAGCGGCATCTGGACAACGTTGCCGTTGGCGTCGTACGTCTTGCGCTGGCTCTCGTTGCCGCGTCCGCAGCAGGAGTAGTAGGGGCTGGCGTCCATGATCACGGGTATCTTGCGGCCCTGCGCGGCGGGCTCGTTCGGCCGGACGATGTCGACGGCCACGCGGTCGGTCTTCCCGTCGCTGTCGCCGTCGAGTCCGGTGTCCACCCAGACGACCTCGCGGATCGCGTTGTCGTACGAGTAGACGGGTCTGCTCTCCCGTGGGGCGCCTGGGGCGCCGTGGGCAACGGCCGGGGTGAGCAGGGTGGCCGTGAGGGCGGCGGTGGCCGCCGCCGCGAGCGTTCGCCAGGTTGTGGAGCGCGTGCGTATCGGCATGCGCCGGACGGTACATCGGTCAACTCCCGTACAGAAGAGGGCAACTGAGAGGCTGGAGGGGGTGCCGTGACCATGAGGTGGCTGAGAAGTGCCTGTGCGACGGGCGGTGCGTGACGGCCGAATGGCGATCGTGTGACACGGGTGGCCGTGGACACGGATGCGGACACAGGGAATGAATAGGCTCCGGACAGACTTCACGGCCTCTTCGGCTGCGCTACGCCTGCCCTACGGCTGCCTCTACGACTTGGAGCTCTCGTGCACCGCAGACTCATCGCCCCTGGCGCGCTCACGGCCTCCCTGCTGCTGGCGATCCCGGCATCGGCCGCGAGCTACACCCCCGGGGCGCCGGGCATCGGCGACCCCTACTATCCGGCGTACGGCAACGGCGGATACGACGTCTCGCACTACGATCTGCGGCTCAAGTACCAGCCCACGACAGATGAGTTGGAGGGCACGGCGACTCTCCTCGCCACCGCCACCCAGGACCTTTCGCGGTTCGATCTGGACTTTCTGCTCGATGTGAGCGAGGTCCGTGTGAACGGCGCCAAGGCGGCCTTCACCACCTCCGGCGAGCACGAACTGGAGATCACTCCGCGCACTCCCTTGCCCAGGGGTTCGGCGGTCACGGTCGTCGTGCGGTACAGCGGAGTGCCCTCGTCCAAGCAGGCGTACGGCTTCACCAGCTGGCACCGCACTCCGGACGGCGGCGTCGGCGCCAACGAGCCCGAGGCAGCCTGGTGGTGGTTCCCGAGCAACGACCACCCGCTCGACAAGGCGACGTACGACGTCTCGGTGCTCGTCCCCGACGGCTCGCAGGCGATCTCCAACGGCACGCTCCAGTCGACGAGTTCACGCCTCGGCTGGACCCGCTACAACTGGCGCTCCAACAAGCCGCAGGCCACGTATCTCGCCACGCTCGCGGTCGGGAAGTTCGACGTCACGACCGGGACGACCGAGAGCGGCATCCCGGTGATCAACGCCTACAGCAAGGATCTCGGAGACAACTACGGGGCCGCACGGGCGAGCATCGAGCGGACCGGTGAGATCGCGGACTGGCTGGCGGGGTATTTCGGCCGTTATCCGTTCAACGCTCTGGGTGGCTATGTGCCCAACACGAACACGGGGTACGCCCTGGAGACGCAGACCCGGCCGTTCTACAGCCCCCGCCAGTTCGCGAACGGGACGAACGTCTCCGTCGTCGTCCATGAGCTGGCCCACCAGTGGTACGGCGACGAGGTCTCCGTCGCCGGCTGGAAGGACATCTGGATCAACGAGGGCTTCGCGCGCTACGCCCAGTGGCTGTGGTCCGAGCACGAGGGCGAAGGCACGGCTCAGGAACTCGCCGACTACGTGTACGCCGTCCACCCGGCCGACGACCCGTTCTGGACCGTGAAGCCGGGCGACCCCGGACCGGAGAACCAGTTCCACCTGGCCGTGTACGACCGGGGCGCGCTGGCCGTCCAGGCACTGCGCAACGAGATCGGCGACGCGGACTTCTTCGCCGTGCTGAAGGGATGGCCCACGAAGTTCGCGTACGGCAACGCTTCCGTCGCCGACTTCCAGGCGTACGCCGAACAGGTCTCCGGCGAGTCGTTGGGGGCGCTGTTCGACACCTGGCTGTTCCAGGCGTCGAAGCCTGCTGCGCCTGCGGCGCGGACCTCGACGGCTCCTGTGATGCCGAAGTCGTGGAAGGAGATCGCGGCGACCAACTCGGTGCACGACGGGCACTGAGGCGCGGGGCGTGATCGTGGTGGGGAACGTGGCGCGTCGCCCTGTTCCGGCTTTCACCGTTCTGGTGAGACAGCGATACTGCTCCGCATGACGACCGAACCCCCTGACCTCGGGGAGCCGACCCTCACGGTCGACGAGCTGGCCGCGCGGGCGGGTGTCACCGTCCGCACGGTCCGCTTCTACAGCAGCAGAGGGCTGCTGCCGCCACCGGTGATCGGTCGCCGCCGGGTGGGGCGCTACAGCCAGGGGCACCTCGCCCGGCTCGCGCTGATCGAGGAACTCCAGCACCAAGGGATGACCCTGGCCGCGATCGAACGCCGGCTCGGTCAGCTGCCGGCGGACATCGGTGCCCACGAACTCGCCCTGCAGCGCGCGGTGGTGGCGTCCTGGGCGCCGGACGCGGTGGAGACCGTCACACGGGCGGAGCTGGAGCGGCGGGCGGGGCGGACGCTGAGCGAGGACAACGTGACGCGGCTCGTGGCGGTGGATGTCGTCGCGCGGGACGGTGACGGGTTCCGCGTCGACTCCGGACTGCTCCGGCTCGGGGTCGAGCTGCTCGACGTACCCCTGTCGCAGGACACGATCCTCGCGGCCCGGACCGTGCTCGTGGAGCATTCCCGGGCAGTGGCACGCGAGTTGTCGCGTCTGTTGCGCGACGCGGTGGCGGAGCGTGACCCGCGGACGGTGAAGTCCCTGTCGGCGGACATGCAGCCGCTGGTGGTTCAAGCGCTGCTCACGTCGTTCCAGCGGTCCCTGAAGGAGGAGTTGCGGGAATGGCTGGACAAGCCGGGACAGTAGACCTCACAAGTAGGCTGATCCGCCGGACACGTTGAGGGTCTGGCCGGTCAGGAAGCCGCTTCCCTCGTCGACCACGTACAGCAGGGTCGAGACGAGGTCGGACGGCAACTGGGTTCGTGGTACTGCCTGTTGGGCCCGGACGTGTTCGAAACCGCCGTCCGCGCCGACCGTCCGCTCGGCCGTCGCCGTACGGACCATGCTGGGGGCGATCGCGTTGACCGTGATGTCGCAGGGGCCGAGTGCCGAGGCGAGGGAACGGGTGAAGCCGATCAGGCCCATCTTCGAGGTGACATAGGCGACCATCGTCGGCGGAGCGGTGAGGACGGCCGCCGAGACGATGTTCACGATGCGGCCCCAGCCCGCCGCCTTCAGATACGGCAGCGCCGCCTGCGTGACCAGGAACGGTGCCTCCAGATTGACGCGCATCACGCGCCGCCAGTCCTCCGGGGTCGTGTCCTCGAAGGGCGAGGAGGGGTAGACGCCCGCGTTGTTGACCAGGATGTGCAGGGTGCCGAACCGGTCGATGACACGCTCCAGCGCCTGCCGTACCTGGGCCTCGTCGGTGACGTCCGCCGTCAACTCCAGGTAGTCCAGGACCTTTCCGGCGGTCTCGGGCTGCGGGACCAGGTCCAGGCCCGCGACCCGGTAGCCGCGGCCCGCGAGTGCGACGGCGAACTCGTGGCCGAGTCCTTGTGCCGCTCCGGTCACCAGCGCGGTACGCGTCTCCATGGGGCGAGTGTGCTGAGGCGCCGGCCGCTCGGCAAGAGCGCATTTCACTCGCCGGAACGGCCCGGTTGCCGCCCGGGCCCGCGGAGCCCACTCTGCGGTGCACCCCCCAGCAGCCGTTGCAGCCGCCCCGTACGGGAGCCGTGCCACAGATGACCGAGACCGAGCGTGCCGTGGACGACGCCGAGCGCGCCCGCGAACAGGACGGCGGGCGGCGGCGGTTCAGGGTGCCGCCGCGCCTGGCCTGGCTGCTGCCGCGCCGGGTCGTACGGGACGAGCTGGGCGTTCTGCTCGTGCTGGGGCTGCTGATCGCGGGCATCGGCATCCCGTACCCCGACTTCCTGGACAGCGGCAACCTGCTCTCCACCGCGCACAACTCCGTGTACATCTCGCTGATGGCGTGCGGGATGGTCTTCGCGCTCGCCATGCGCGAGGTCGATCTGTCGGTGGGCGGCAGTTACGCGATGTGCCTGGTGGTGGGGGCGCTGCTGATCCGGGAGGGGACGCCGCCGTGGCTGGCGGTACCGGTGATGCTCGCCACCGGGATCCTGCTCGGGGTGTTCAACGCGCTGGTCACGACGCTGCTCGCGCTGCCGTCGTTCATCGTCACGCTGGGCACGCTGCTGCTGTTCCGGGGTGTGGGGCTGGCTCTCGCGGACGGCAAGCAGATCACCGATCTACCGCTGGACGACTCGTTCTTCACCCTCGCGGGCGGCGACGGGGGCGGGGTCCCGTTCGCGCTCTGGGTGCTGCTCGCGGTGGTCGTCGTCCTCGCGGTGGTGCTCGCCCGCACCCGTTTCGGGGCCCGGGTGCGGGCGATCGGCTCCAACCCCGACGCCGCCGAGTTCAGCGGAATCCCCGTCGTCCGCACCCGGGTTCAGGCCCTGGCCCTGTCCGGCCTCACCACGGCCTGCGCCGCCGTCCTCGCCCTCGCCTTCTACGGCGCCGGTGATCCGACGCTCGGCCAGGGCTACGAGTTGCAGGCCATCGCCGCCTGCATCATCGGCGGCACCCCGCTGGCCGGCGGGCGCGGTTCGGTGATCGGCGCGGTGGCCGGGGCGATGATCCTGTCGGTCGTGGCCGCCGGTCTCGTGTTCTTCGAAGTCCCCATCAACTGGACGTCGTTCGCGACCGGCGGGGTCATCCTCGTCGCGGTCGCGGCGGACAGCGCGTTGCGCCGCACCGGGCGCCGCCGCAAGTACTCCATTTCCCCGGGGGCTGTGACATCGGCGGCTCCGCCGCGGGCCCCCGGAACCCCCAGCAGAAAAGCAGGTCGAAAAGCATCACCGGCACAGCCATCGCGGCGCGACCCCGAGTAACGCCCCATGCCTACGCCCCCTCCCGACACCGAGACACTCAACTGCTCCTGCGAGTCGCCCCCTTGGAGGCTGTGATGCACCGCCGACTCCGTACGCTGTCCGCCGCTCTTGGCGCACTGGTTCTGCTGGGCGCCGCCGGATGCGGTGACAGCGATGGCGGTTCCGGTGGCTCGGGCGGGAAGCTGGACATGGGGATCGCCGTGGCCAACATCTCGCTGAACTTCGCCCACGAGATGGTTCTCGGTGCCGAGAGCGCGGCGGGTCACGCGGGGGGCGTGAACTTCAAGGCGGTCGGTCCGCCCAACACCGACGGGCCCGCGGAGGTGCAGCTCTTCCAGAATCTCACCGCCCGCGCGAAGGACGGCATCGTCCTGGAGAACCTCGACCCGCCGATCTTCACCCGGCCCGCCGCCCGCGCCGTCGACCAGGGCATTCCGATCGTCGCCCTGGACACCTCCCCCACCGACGGCAGCAAGGTCACCTTCTATGTCGGCAACGACAACTACGCACTCGGCGAGTTGATGGCGACGGAGGCGCTGAAACGGCTCGGTGACGACCCGAAGGGCGAGATCGTCATCGGCGTGCCCAACCCCGGCACTCCGGTGCTCGACAACCGGGCCAAGGGCATCGCCGACACGTTCAAGAAGGAAGCGCCGGACGTCAAGATCCTGGGTCCCTTCCAGACGTACAGCGATCCCGGCCAGAACTACAGTGCCTGGTCCGCGCAGGTCAACGCGCACCCCGACGCGCTCGCCTTCCTGGGCGTCGGGGACGCCGACAGCTACAACCTCGCCAAGATCAAGAAGGCGGAGGGCGGCAAGTGGCTGACGGCCGGCTTCGACGTCGACCCGAAGACGCTGGACGCGGTCAAGGACGGCTCCAACTTCGTCGCCATCGACCCGCAGCACTTCCTCAAGGGCTATCTGTCCACGGCGATGCTGATCGAGGCGGTGCGGCAGAACGACGGGAAGCTGCCCGACGGCTGGTTCCTGTCGCCGGGCGGGGTCGTGGACTCCTCCAACATCGACGAGATCATCACCCGCCAGAAGTCCGCGGAGGCGGCGTACGACTGGTACAAGCCGACGATCGACAAGCTGCTCGGCGACCAGGAGGCCAACCTCAAGCCGCTGAAGGACGCGCGCTGACATGACGTACGGCGACATCCTGGTGGCGGAGGGTCTGGTCAAGTCCTATGGCGGGGTACGGGCGTTGGACGGCGCCGGGATAAGACTGCGCGGCGGTGAGGTGCATGCACTGGTCGGCGAGAACGGGGCCGGCAAGTCGACGCTGGTACGCATCCTTTCGGGGACGCTGACGGCGGACGCGGGTGCGGTACGGCCGGCCGACGACACCCGGATCGCCGTCGTCTCCCAGGAGTTGAGCCTCTTCCCCGACCTCACCGTGCGCGAGAACCTCTTCCCGCACCGCCCGCCCCGCCGCTTCGGCCTGCTCGACCGCGACGCCATGGACCGGGCGGCCCGGCCGGTCCTCGCCGACCTCGGCCTCGACGTCGAGCCGAGCACTCTGCTCGGCGAACTCCCGTTGGCGGACCAGCAGTTGACGGAAATAGCCCGGGCCCTGCTGCGCCGCCCCGGACTTCTGGTGCTCGACGAACCGACATCGGCGCTGCCCGCCGCCGCCGTCGACCGCCTCGAACGGGTTCTGCGCACCCTCACCGGGCGGGGCATCGCGGTCCTGTACGTCACCCACTTCCTGGAGGAGGTGATGCGCTTCGCGCAGCGCGTGACGGTACTGCGGGACGGGCGGGTCGCGCTGGCCGGGGTGCGGCGCACCGAACTCGACGTACCCGAGCTGGTGACGGCGATGCTGGGTGGCCGGCCCGCGCCCCCGGTCCGCCGGGCGCGCGAGATCGTCGACGCGCCGCCGCCCGTGGTGCTGGCCGGGGTGAGCGTGCCCGGCCGGCTCGCGGACGTGACGTTCACCGTGCGGGCGGGCGAGGTGGTCGGCGTCGCGGGGCTCCAAGGGGCGGGCCATCTCAGCGCGTTGGAGGTGGTGTGCGGCCGTACGGAGATCTCGGCGGGGCGGGTCGACATCGGCGGCCGGGGCCTGCCGCGCTCACTGCGGGACGCGGTACGGGCCGGGGTCGCGTTCGTGCCGAGCGACCGCAAACGGTACGGGCTGATGACCGAGCGGACAGTGTGGGAGAACGCGACGGCGGTGAGCTGGCTGGCGCTGGGCCGGGGCGGGGTCATGCCGTCCCGCACCGAACTCGTGCGCAGGACAACCGAACTGACGGAACGTCTGCGACTGCGCGGCGGACCGCACGACATCGTGGGGCGGCTCTCCGGCGGCAACCAGCAGAAGGTGGTCTTCGCGAAGTGGCTCGCGACCGACCCGAAAATCGTGGTCCTGGACGATCCGACCCGGGGCGTCGACGTCGGCGTACGGGCCGAAATGCACCGCATCGTCGGCGAGTTGGCGGCGGGCGGCGCTGCCGTCCTGGTCGCCTCGACGGACCTCGCCGAGCTGACGGAGGTGTGCGACCGGGTGCTGGTGTTCGTGCGGGGGCGGGTCACGGGAGAGGTGCACGGGGAGCAGCTCACGGAACACGGGTTGGCGGTGGCCCTGCAGCAGGAGGTGCCGGGGGTGGGGTGACCGTACGGGTGCGAGGAGTGGGCGCGGGTGCGAGGTTCAGGCCGAGAGTCTCCTCGTCAGGGCCCGGGCCGCCGCGCGCACATGGGCACCGACCCGGTCCACGTCGAGGCGGCGGGTGCCGCCGGTCACCGAGATGGCGGCGACGGGGCGGGAGTCGCGGCCGTAGACAGGGGCCGCGACCGCCGAGATGCCGACCTCGGCCTCCTCCAGGTTGATGCCGTAGCCGCGGGCCCGGGTCAGCGCCAGGTCGCGGGCGAGCTGGCCGGGGAGGGTGAGTGTGCGGGGCGTGAGCCGGGGCAGGACGGCCCGGGGCAGCCGGGGGTCATGGGCCAGGAAGATCTTGCCGGTCGCCGTGCAGTGGGCCGGCAGCCGGCCTCCGGTGCGGGAGACGATCGGCGTGGCGCGGCGGCCGGTGATCTTCTCCAGGAACAGGGTGTCGGTGCCGTCCGGCACGGCCAGGTGCACGTTCTCCTTCGTCGCGTCGTGCAGGTCACCGAGGAACGGCAGTGCCGCGTCCCGCAGTTCGCGTACGGAGGGCGCCGACTGGCCGAGGACGAAGAGGGCCAGCCCTATGCGGTACGTGCCCTCGAGGGTGCGTTCGACGAGGCCGAGCCGGACCAGTTCGCCGATCAGCCGGTGGGCGGTCGGCTTGGGCAGCCCGGTACGCAGGGCGAGTTCGGCGAGGCTCAGTGCGGTGCCGGAGTCACCGCAGGCCCGCAGCAGTGTCATGCCCCGCGCGAGCACCGACTTCGGAACCGGTCCGTCCGTCATGGTGAGATGGTCGGGCCCCGGGAGTCAGGTGACAAGACGTGGGCGGCTGTAAGTCGCCAACTGCCGCCGAATCGGCGCCTGTTCTCTCGTATCTCTCGTAGGCGGCTATCGCAGCGGTATGTCGAGCAGCAACGGCCCTGTCAGCTCGCCCGCCCCCGCGACGATCTCCCGCACGTGCTCGGCGCTGGTCGCCCGTACCGCGTCGACCCCGAAGAAGCGGGCCGCCTGGGTGAAGTCGAGCGGCCCCAACTCGGTTCCGGGGCACGCCCCTTGGCCTCCCATCGCCGTGTACGTGTCCTGGAGGGTGCGATAGACGCCGTTGCTCATGACGACGAAGAGCACGGGCACATGGCAGCGGGCCGCGCTCCACAGCCCTTGCAGCCCGAACAGGGCGCACCCGTCCCCCAGTACGGCGACGACCGGTCGGCCGGGCTCGGCGAGCGAGCGCCCGACGGCGGCACCGATGCCCCAGCCCAGCCCGCCGCCGACGGTGTGGGTATAGCTTCCGGGCCGGTCGAGTCGTACGAGCCGACGCAGCAACAGCCCTACCGTGATGGCCTCTTCGACGACGACCGCGTCCGCGGGCAGCCCTCGGGCCACGGCGTGCGCGGCGGCCCAGGGGGCGAGCGGCGCCGGGGAGTACGCGGCCCGCGCGGCGGCCTCCGCCCGTTCCCGCTCGGCCGTGTGCCGCTCACCGGCGCGCAGGATCCGGGACTTCGCCGTGTGCGCGGGCACCTGGCTGCGCAGCAGCTCGGCGAGCTTGTCGAGGGAGGGCGCGAGCGAACCCACCAGCCCGGCGTCGGCGGGGAAGTTACGGCCGATCTCGTCCGGGTCGGAGTCGAGCTGTACGACGGTGATGCCGGGCGGCAGCGGAGGGCCGGGGCTGTAGTGGTGGGGCGTGAAGGCGTGCGCCCCGGCGATCAGGACGGTGTCGTACGAGGAGAGCGCGGCGCGGATCGCGTCGTGGCGAGGCGGGAGCATGCCCGCGTGGAGGGGGTGAGTGGTCGGGAAGTCGAGCCAGTCGGCCATGGGCTGGTGATGGACGGTGGCGCCGCAGGCCTCGGCGGTACGGACCAGGGCGTTCACCGCGTCCTCGCGGCCGACTCCGTCACCGGCGACGATCACGGGCCGGGCGGCGGCACCGAGGAGGACGGCGGCCCGGTCGAGCCCTGCGGCCGGGCCGGGGCGGGGCGGTGCGGTGCGGGCGGGGATCTCGACCTCGGTGTCCTCGGCGAACAGGTCCATGGGGACGGAGAGGAAGACGGGCCCGGCGGGGGGCCTGACGGCCAGGGCGAAGGCGCGGCGCAGCGCGAGGGGCAGGTCGTGGGCGTGCTGGATGTCGAAGGTGGCCTTCACGGCGGGTGCGGCGAGGGCGACGAGGTCGCCGGAGAGCATCGGGTCCTGCTGGAGGTGCCGGCGGTCCTGCTGCCCCGCCATGACGACCAGGGGGGTGCGGGAGCGGCGGGCGTTGAGCAGCCCGATGAGGCCGTTGGCGAGGCCGGCGGCGATGTGCAGGCTGACGAAGGCGGGGCGGCCGGTGGCGCGGGCGTATCCGTCGGCCATGGAGACGACGGCGCCCTCGTGGACGCCGAGGACGTATGCGGGGGCGTCGGCTTCGGTGCCCTCGGCGTGGGCGAGGGCGGTGAGGAAGGGGAGTTCGGTGGTGCCGGGGTTGCCGAAGACGCGGTCCACGCCTTCGCCGCGCAGGATCTCCAGCAGGGCGAGGGCGGGACGGGATCCCATGCGGGCTCCTCCGGAGGTGGGACGAGGACCGGTTGCGTTGCCCAGCCAGCGTCCGGTGCCTGAGCCCGGGGGGACAAGGGGGGCGTGTCGCTGAGCGATACGGTTTCTCGCCCCCGCCGCCCCTACCCGTCCCATCCTCGGGGGCTCCGCCCCCGAACCCCCGCCCTGGTCTTTCAGCCCGTCCGGCGTTTGAGGACAAGGCCCGTTCAGGGCCGTAGCGGGGGTCTGGGGGC
>NZ_JBIRRV010000005.1:599136-600530 GCF_044333925.1 Streptomyces sp. NPDC020898 | reverse complement strand
GTCCTACTCTCCCACAGGGTCCCCCCTGCAGTACCATCGGCGCTGTGAGGCTTAGCTTCCGGGTTCGGAATGTAACCGGGCGTTTCCCTCACGCTATGACCACCGAAACACGGTGAAACACATCAACCGCACCATTGTCGTGGCCCGACAATGGGGTTGTTCGTGGTTTCAGAACCAACACAGTGGACGCGAGCAACTGAGGACAAGCCCTCGGCCTATTAGTACCAGTCACCTCCACCCGTTACCGGGCTTCCAGATCTGGCCTATCAACCCAGTCGTCTACTGGGAGCCTTAACCCCTCAAAGGGGGTGGGAACACTCATCTCGAAGCAGGCTTCCCGCTTAGATGCTTTCAGCGGTTATCCCTCCCGAACGTAGCCAACCAGCCATGCCCTTGGCAGAACAACTGGCACACCAGAGGTTCGTCCGTCCCGGTCCTCTCGTACTAGGGACAGCCCTTCTCAATGTTCCTGCGCGCGCAGCGGATAGGGACCGAACTGTCTCACGACGTTCTAAACCCAGCTCGCGTACCGCTTTAATGGGCGAACAGCCCAACCCTTGGGACCGACTCCAGCCCCAGGATGCGACGAGCCGACATCGAGGTGCCAAACCATCCCGTCGATATGGACTCTTGGGGAAGATCAGCCTGTTATCCCCGGGGTACCTTTTATCCGTTGAGCGACGGCGCTTCCACAAGCCACCGCCGGATCACTAGTCCCGACTTTCGTCCCTGCTCGACCCGTCGGTCTCACAGTCAAGCTCCCTTGTGCACTTACACTCAACACCTGATTGCCAACCAGGCTGAGGGAACCTTTGGGCGCCTCCGTTACTCTTTAGGAGGCAACCGCCCCAGTTAAACTACCCATCAGACACTGTCCCTGATCCGGATCACGGACCCAGGTTAGACATCCAGCACGACCAGACTGGTATTTCAACGACGACTCCACAGACACTGGCGTGCCCACTTCACAGTCTCCCAGCTATCCTACACAAGCCGAACCGAACACCAATATCAAACTATAGTAAAGGTCCCGGGGTCTTTCCGTCCTGCTGCGCGAAACGAGCATCTTTACTCGTAGTGCAATTTCACCGGGCCTATGGTTGAGACAGTCGAGAAGTCGTTACGCCATTCGTGCAGGTCGGAACTTACCCGACAAGGAATTTCGCTACCTTAGGATGGTTATAGTTACCACCGCCGTTTACTGGCGCTTAAGTTCTCAGCCTCGCCCAACCGAAGTCGGACTAACCGGTCCCCTTAACGTTCCAGCACCGGGCAGGCGTCAGTCCGTATACATCGCCTTACGGCTTCGCACGGACCTGTGTTTTTAGTAAACAGTCGCTTCTCGCTGGTCTCTGCGGCCACCCCCAGCTCGAGGAGTAAATCCTCTCACCAGT
>NZ_JBIRRV010000005.1:597662-599040 GCF_044333925.1 Streptomyces sp. NPDC020898 | reverse complement strand
GCCTTACGGCTTCGCACGGACCTGTGTTTTTAGTAAACAGTCGCTTCTCGCTGGTCTCTGCGGCCACCCCCAGCTCGAGGAGTAAATCCTCTCACCAGTGATGGCCCCCCTTCTCCCGAAGTTACGGGGGCATTTTGCCGAGTTCCTTAACCATAGTTCACCCGAACGCCTCGGTATTCTCTACCTGACCACCTGAGTCGGTTTAGGGTACGGGCCGCCATGAAACTCGCTAGAGGCTTTTCTCGACAGCATAGGATCATCCACTTCACCACAATCGGCTCGGCATCAGGTCTCAGCCTTAATGTGCGACGGATTTGCCTATCGCACGGCCTACACCCTTACCCCGGGACAACCACCGCCCGGGATGGACTACCTTCCTGCGTCACCCCATCACTCACCTACTACAGGTCTGGACCGGCGGCTCCACCACTTTCCATTCCCCGAAGGGTCCGGAACGGCTTCACGGCCTTAGCATCGCCTGGTTCGATGTTTGACGCTTCACAGCGGGTACCGGAATATCAACCGGTTATCCATCGACTACGCCTGTCGGCCTCGCCTTAGGTCCCGACTTACCCTGGGCAGATCAGCTTGACCCAGGAACCCTTAGTCAATCGGCGCACACGTTTCCCACGTGTGTATCGCTACTCATGCCTGCATTCTCACTCGTGAACCGTCCACCACTAGCTTCCGCTGCAGCTTCACCCGGCACACGACGCTCCCCTACCCATCCATACGGGCGTTGGCCCTATAGCATGAATGACACGACTTCGGCGGTACGCTTGAGCCCCGCTACATTGTCGGCGCGGAATCACTAGACCAGTGAGCTATTACGCACTCTTTCAAGGGTGGCTGCTTCTAAGCCAACCTCCTGGTTGTCTGTGCGACTCCACATCCTTTCCCACTTAGCGTACGCTTAGGGGCCTTAGTCGATGCTCTGGGCTGTTTCCCTCTCGACCATGGAGCTTATCCCCCACAGTCTCACTGCCGTGCTCTCACTTACCGGCATTCGGAGTTTGGCTAAGGTCAGTAACCCGGTAGGGCCCATCGCCTATCCAGTGCTCTACCTCCGGCAAGAAACACACGACGCTGCACCTAAATGCATTTCGGGGAGAACCAGCTATCACGGAGTTTGATTGGCCTTTCACCCCTAACCACAGGTCATCCCCCAGGTTTTCAACCCTGGTGGGTTCGGTCCTCCACGAAGTCTTACCTCCGCTTCAACCTGCCCATGGCTAGATCACTCCGCTTCGGGTCTTGAGCGCGCTACTAAACCGCCCTATTCGGACTCGCTTTCGCTACGGCTTCCCCACACGGGTTAACCTCGCAACACACCGCAAACTCGCAGGCTCATTCTTCAAAAGGCACGCAGTCACGACGC
>NZ_JBIRRV010000005.1:467080-597566 GCF_044333925.1 Streptomyces sp. NPDC020898 | reverse complement strand
GGGGGCAGTACTCACAGCCTCCGACCCGTGAACCGGACCGAATAATCAACGTTCCACCCATGAGCAACCAGCACCGAACATTCGCCGGTGTACTGGTCCTGGACGCCGACTCCGAAGAGCAGACGCCTAGATGCTCCTTAGAAAGGAGGTGATCCAGCCGCACCTTCCGGTACGGCTACCTTGTTACGACTTCGTCCCAATCGCCAGTCCCACCTTCGACAGCTCCCTCCCCGTGAGGGGTTGGGCCACCGGCTTCGGGTGTTACCGACTTTCGTGACGTGACGGGCGGTGTGTACAAGGCCCGGGAACGTATTCACCGCAGCAATGCTGATCTGCGATTACTAGCAACTCCGACTTCATGGGGTCGAGTTGCAGACCCCAATCCGAACTGAGACCGGCTTTTTGAGATTCGCTCCGCCTCACGGCATCGCAGCTCATTGTACCGGCCATTGTAGCACGTGTGCAGCCCAAGACATAAGGGGCATGATGACTTGACGTCGTCCCCACCTTCCTCCGAGTTGACCCCGGCAGTCTCCTGTGAGTCCCCAACCCTCCCGAAAGAGGTTGCTGGCAACACAGAACAAGGGTTGCGCTCGTTGCGGGACTTAACCCAACATCTCACGACACGAGCTGACGACAGCCATGCACCACCTGTACACCGACCACAAGGGGGGCACCATCTCTGATGCTTTCCGGCGTATGTCAAGCCTTGGTAAGGTTCTTCGCGTTGCGTCGAATTAAGCCACATGCTCCGCTGCTTGTGCGGGCCCCCGTCAATTCCTTTGAGTTTTAGCCTTGCGGCCGTACTCCCCAGGCGGGGAACTTAATGCGTTAGCTGCGGCACCGACGACGTGGAATGTCGCCAACACCTAGTTCCCACCGTTTACGGCGTGGACTACCAGGGTATCTAATCCTGTTCGCTCCCCACGCTTTCGCTCCTCAGCGTCAGTAATGGCCCAGAGATCCGCCTTCGCCACCGGTGTTCCTCCTGATATCTGCGCATTTCACCGCTACACCAGGAATTCCGATCTCCCCTACCACACTCTAGTCTGCCCGTATCGAATGCAGACCCGGGGTTAAGCCCCGGGCTTTCACATCCGACGCGACAGACCGCCTACGAGCTCTTTACGCCCAATAATTCCGGACAACGCTTGCGCCCTACGTATTACCGCGGCTGCTGGCACGTAGTTAGCCGGCGCTTCTTCTGCAGGTACCGTCACTTGCGCTTCTTCCCTGCTGAAAGAGGTTTACAACCCGAAGGCCGTCATCCCTCACGCGGCGTCGCTGCATCAGGCTTTCGCCCATTGTGCAATATTCCCCACTGCTGCCTCCCGTAGGAGTCTGGGCCGTGTCTCAGTCCCAGTGTGGCCGGTCGCCCTCTCAGGCCGGCTACCCGTCGTCGCCTTGGTGAGCCACTACCTCACCAACAAGCTGATAGGCCGCGGGCTCATCCTGCACCGCCGGAGCTTTGAACCCACCCCCATGCGAGGGAAGGTATTATCCGGTATTAGACCCCGTTTCCAGGGCTTGTCCCAGAGTGCAGGGCAGATTGCCCACGTGTTACTCACCCGTTCGCCACTAATCCCCCACCGAAGCGGGTTCATCGTTCGACTTGCATGTGTTAAGCACGCCGCCAGCGTTCGTCCTGAGCCAGGATCAAACTCTCCGTGAATGTCAACCCGTAATCGGGTCACACCACGAGAGCGGAACAGTCAGGCGGAATAAGCCCGACCGTTCACAGCGTCCTCGCTGTGTTTACTACTTCAAAGGAACCTCAACCCACAAACAAAATGTCCGTGAGCCGGGGTATCAACAAACTTGGCGTTGATTTTTGGCACGCTGTTGAGTTCTCAAGGAACGGACGCTTCCTTCGTACTCACCCGAGACAATCTCTCAGGCTTTCCTCCGGGCGCTTCCCTTCTGTGTTCCAAACTCTATCAGCGTTTTTCCGTCTCCCTGACCACCGTCCCGCAGGCATGCAGAACGAGACCCCGAGATAGGATCTGACAAGTTGGATGCTGCCCAGCAAGGACGCTTGGTCGCGTCGCTCAGCCTCAAGCAGGAGTACGACTGTACACGGGCGCTCAGAGCGGGTGCAAATCGTTTGCGTCGCGCTCTGCGTCCGTCAACTGGCGTCTCTCGCACGGAACCGGCACTTCATATGACATACGCTGCTCAACAGTGTGCCGTCCGGGACAAGCAGTGACGGCCCGTATGAATCTCCAGCCCTCGGAGGCATCCCATGACCACCGTGACGTCCCCCCTTGCTGGACGTGCCATCGGACTGGCCGCCGTGCCGGACCCGGTCTTCTCCGGGGCCATGGTCGGCCCCGGGACCGCGATCGACCCCGTGCGTGAGCCGTCCGAGGCTGTCGCCCCCGTTTCCGGAGTCATCGTCTCGCTCCACCCCCACGCCTTCGTCGTCGTGGACGACGAAGGCCACGGTGTACTCACTCACCTCGGCATCGACACTGTGCAACTCAACGGCGAGGGTTTCGAGCTGCTCGTCAACAAGGGCGACACCGTGGCGCGTGGTCAGAGCGTGGTGCGCTGGAACCCGGCCGACATCGAGGCCGCCGGCAAGTCCCCGGTGTGCCCCGTCGTGGCGCTCGAAGCAACGGCCGGTTCCCTCTCCGATCTCGTCGAGGACGGCGATGTGAAGGCCGGCGACAGCCTCTTCGGCTGGCAGTGACATCAGTGCCGTTATGACGGCAGGCAGGACAACCACCGCGGCGGCGGGACCCGCCGCACTATCGGAGACGGGTGAGATGGAGACAACGCTGCGAGGCGTCGGCGTGAGCCACGGTGTGGCGATCGGCGAAGTTCGGCACATGGGGACAGCGGTGCTCGAACCGCCTGCCAAACAGATTCCGGCGGAGGACGCGGAGCGCGAACAGGGGCGCGCCCGCCAGGCCGTTGATGCCGTGGCGGCCGACCTGAATGCGCGCGGCAATCTGGCGGGAGGCGAAGCCCAGGCCGTGCTTGAGGCGCAAGCCATGATGGCCCAGGACCCCGACCTGATGGCGGACGTAGAGCGGCGCATCGCGGTCGGCAGCACGGCCGAGCGCGCGGTGTACGACGCGTTCGCCGCGTACCGCGCACTGCTGGCGAACGCCGGCGAATACCTCGCCGGGCGCGTGGCCGACCTCGACGATGTGCGGAATCGTATCGTCGCCCGGCTACTCGGGGTGCCCATGCCTGGTGTCCCCGACAGCGACGAGCCGTACGTCCTTATTGCGCGTGACCTCGCGCCCGCCGACACAGCGCTGCTGGACCCGACTCTGGTGCTCGGTTTCGTCACCGAGGAAGGTGGGCCGACCAGCCACAGCGCGATCCTTGCGAGGGCGCTCGGTGTACCCGCCGTGGTGGCGTTGCCCGGTGCGGGTGAGCTCGCCGAGGGCACGGTGATCGCCGTGGACGGCAGTACAGGCGAGATCTTCGTGGAACCGAGCGAGGAGAAGAAGGCACATTTGGAGGCGGCAGCCGCCGAGCGCAAGGCGGCGCTGGCCGGTTCGACCGGGCCGGGTGCCACCTCCGACGGTCACAAGGTGCCGCTGCTCGCGAACGTCGGCGGGCCCGCGGACGTACCTGCCGCCGTCGCGGCCGGGGCCGAAGGTGTCGGTCTCTTCCGTACCGAGTTCCTTTTCCTGGACGACAGCAAGAACGCGCCGTCCGAGGAGAAGCAGATCGAGGCGTACCGGCAGGTTCTCGAGGCATTCCCCGAGGGGCGTGTCGTCGTACGGGTGCTGGACGCGGGCGCGGACAAACCGCTGGAGTTCCTGACGCCTGCCGACGAGCCGAACCCGGCTCTGGGCGTGCGCGGGCTGCGGAGCCTGCTGGAACACCCCGATGTGCTGCGTACCCAGCTGACAGCGCTCGCGAAGGCGGCAGAAGGTCTGCCTGTCTACCTTGAGGTCATGGCTCCGATGGTCGCGGACCGCGCCGACGCCAAGGCGTTTGCGGACGCGTGCCGCGCAGCCGGACTGCGCGCGAAGTTCGGTGCCATGGTGGAGATCCCGTCGGCCGCGCTGAGGGCGCGCTCGATCCTTCAGGAGGTCGAGTTCCTGTCCTTGGGAACCAACGACCTTGCGCAGTACGCCTTCGCCGCCGACCGTCAGGTGGGGGCGGTTTCTCGTCTGCAGGATCCGTGGCAGCCCGCGCTGCTCGACCTGGTCGCGCTGTCCGCCGAAGCGGCGAGGGCCGAGGGCAAGAGCTGTGGTGTCTGTGGTGAGGCAGCTTCGGACCCGCTGCTCGCATGTGTGCTGACCGGTCTGGGTGTCACCTCGCTTTCCATGGGCGCGGCTTCGATTCCTTATGTGCGGGCGTCACTGGCCAAGTACACGCTGGCTCAGTGTGAGCGGGCCGCTGCGGCTGCGCGGGCTGCGGACAGTGCCGACGAGGCGCGCGACGCCGCTCAGGCAGTGCTGTCGGGCGAGTAGTGGTCGGCCGTTCTGCACCGAGCCGTCGAACAAACCGGCTCGGTGCAGAACGTTCGTTTCATTCAGAGAGGGGCGTTCCACTTCGTGTGGGGCGCCCCTCGCCCGTTGCTCGTTCAGTGAGCGTGCCCTGTATTGGGTTCTTCTCCACCGATCTCGGGGGGTGCGCAGTAGTCGACGTCTGGCTCCGGGGAGATGAGGTCACCTGATTCGGCGTCGGTGCAGTAGGCGTCGAATACCTCGCCGGCGGTCAGGGGCTCGACGCCGTTTCCGTGCAGGCGCCAGCCGTAGATGCGGTCGGGGGTGCCGGCAGCGCTGGTACGCATGACGAGGCCTCCAGGGCTCCGGGTGGCGATGCCGAGAGCCAGCACCGTGGTGAATTCGAGGGCTTCGGCCTCGTCGAGTTCCGTGGCGCCCTCGCTGTCCTCGTCCGCGTGCAGGACTGCGAGGAGTGTTTCGGGGGGCGTGGTGACGCTGCAGACGAGGTGCCTGTTTCCCTGTGGCGCGGTGTCGAGAATGCGCAGCAGCAGGTTCGAGGCGCGGGCGAACGCCGCGCGTCCGATGTCCTCGCCGCAGAATGCGCAGGCGCCGATACGGGCCAGGAGTGTTGCGGCGTACTCCCAGGTCGCCTGTCGGACGGCCTCGTCGACGAGGTCCGGGACCAGTTCGGCGAGGGGTTGGCCGTCGTACGGAACGGTCGGGCCAGTCGTGGCGAGTTCCGCTGTGAAGCGGGTGCGGCTGGTCGGGGCGTCGGGGTCGAGGCCGGTGGCCGTGCAGAATTCGGCGTACTCCTCAGGGTCGAAAAGCGCGACAGTGGTGTGGCTGCCCTGGGAGGCAAGGCTCTTCAGCAGGGCTTCCACCTCGTGGAGGTAGGCCGTGTGGTCGTCGAAGGTGAAGGTGCGATAGCGCCGCATTGCCCGGAAGTCGTGTTCGTCGGTGAGCAGGCCGATGGTGCCCGCGATTTCGCGGCGCAGCACGCGCCGCATCGTCGGGTGCCCGGTGTTCGCCATGATTCCCCCTGTGCGCAGTCGATCAATGCTCACTCACAGTAATCGTCACCACTGACAATGGCTCTCGGGTCAGGCGGTCGCGGACGAGGCGGTTCTGGATCAGGCAGGTCACAGCGATGCCGGCGCCGAAGCCGGTCCAGCCGACGGGTTGGTGGCGATGGCTGCCGTGACGGCCAGGGGTCCGATGCTGTGCTGGACGGCCTGCGCGATTCCGGGGACACCGAGGTAGGCGCCCTGAGCGGTGCCCGGGGCGAGGGCTAGCGAGAGTCCCCAGGAGACGGTGGCGTGGAACATCTCGGACGGTGAGGATCGCGGTGTCGATTAACGAGAGGGCATCGCCGGCGAGAAGCCATTGGTACGCGGCGGCACCGAGGCCGCCCAGCGCCCAGGCCGCGTTGGCGGCCGTCCGGTTGATCGTCTGGTACCGGACGCAGTCCGGTCCGGCGACGCGGGTGGCGTAGAGCTTCGTGACGCGGGTGAGGGGCAAGCGGTCCGGGATCCCGTCCTGGGGAACCAGCGGGATGAACGTGTGGGGGCCCGCGGTTCGGATCGCGGTGGCCGATCTCGAGCAGGCCGACACGGCACGGCTGGCCTCGGACTTCGCCGCTGTACTGGTCGAGTCCGAGGCCACCTACGGTGGTTGACCGCAGTCCCTGAGGCCGGTCAGGTGCGTTTGCGGGCAAGTTCCTCGTAGAAGCGCAGCAGGTCTAGGTTGTCGACGGAGCCTGGGTTGACGGCCTTCTCCAGGGGGCTGCCCTGGAGAAGGCGCTTCACCGGGACCTCGATGCGTTTGCCGGTGAGGGTGTGCGGGACTCCGGGGACCTCGATGACCTCGTCGGGGACGTGGCGGGGGGAAAGCTGCTCACGGATGGTCTGTTTGATGCGGTTCAGGAGTGCCTCGTCGAGTACGGCTCTCGGAGCCAGGTGGACGAAGAGCGGCATCCAGTAGCCACCGTCCGGCTGTTCGACGCCGATGACGAGGGACTCCTTGATCTCTGGAAGCCGCTCGACGGCCTCATAGATGTCGGCTGATCCCATCCGTACGCCCTGGCGGTTGAGCGTGGAGTCGGAGCGGCCGTGGATGATCACGGAGCCGCGCGAGGTGACGGTGATCCAGTCGCCGTGGCGCCACACTCCGGGATAGGTGTCGAAGTAGCTGTCGTGGTAGCGGCTGCCGTCGGGGTCGTTCCAGAAGTGGATGGGCATGGACGGCATGGGGTTGGTGACGACGAGTTCGCCGACCTCGTCCACCAGAGGTTTGCCGCTCGGGTCCCAGGCCTGGAGGTCGGTGCCCAGTCCTGGCGCCTGGAGTTCACCGATGTGCACCGGGAGCGTCGGTACAGCTCCTGCGAAACAGGAGCACACGTCCGTGCCGCCGCTGACAGAGGCGATCCACAGGCCGGCCCCACTCTCCGCGAACTCATCGTGCAGCCAGCGGAATCCGTCGGGGGGCAGCGGCGATCCGGTGGTGGCGACGCACTGCACCTTGGACAGGTCGAAGTCCCGGGCGGGGTGCACGCCGGCCTTACGGCAGGCCATGACGTACGCGGCGGAGGTACCGAAGAGGGTCGCCCCGGTGCGTTCGGCGATCCGCCACTGGGCGCCCGTGTCGGGGTAGCCGGGACTGCCGTCGTACAGGACGATCGTCGTGCCCGTCAGGAGGCCGGAGACGAGGAAGTTCCACATCATCCAGCCGGTGGACGTGTACCAGAAGAAGCGGTCCTCCGGCCCCAGGTCGCAGTGCAGGCCGAGTTGTTTGAGGTGCTCGACGAGAATGCCGCCCTGGGACTGGACGATGGCCTTGGGGAGGCCGGTCGTGCCAGAGGAGTAGAGCACCCACAGGGGGTGGTCGAAAGCGACCTGTTCATAGACGGGTGTCTCGTCCGCGGAGGTGAGGGCGGACCATTCCAGGGTGCCTTCGGGAGCCTCGGTGCCCAGCAGCGGGATGTGGACGACGGCACGCAGTGTGGGCAGTTCGCGGCGGAGTTCGGCGACCGTGTCACGGCGATCGTGCTCCTTGCCGCCGTAGCGGTAGCCGTCGACGGTGAACAGCACGACCGGTTCGACCTGTTGGAAGCGGTCGAGGACGCTGCGTGCGCCGAAGTCGGGGGCGCAGGACGTCCATACGCCGCCCACGGCGGCCGTGGCGAGCAGGGCGACCACAGCTTGCGGAATGTTCGGGAGATAGCCGCTCACGCGGTCTCCCGGGCGTACGCCGAGCGCACGCAGCTCGGCGGTGAGCGAGCCGACCTGGCGGCGCAGCTCGGACCAGGTCACCGGGCGGGGTTCGTGGGTCTCGTCGACGTGCAGGAGGGCCGGCTCGTCCGCACGGGTGTCCGCCGCGCGCAGGGCGTGCTCGGCGTAGTTGAGTGTCGACCCGGAGAACCATTCCGCGCCGGGCATCGAGCGATCGCCGAGCACGCGCGCGTAGGGCGTCGAAAAGCCTACGTCGAACCACTCGGTGACGGCTTTCCAGAACGTGTCCAGTTGGTCCACGGACCAGCGGTGCAGCGCCGGGTAGCCGCCGTCGGCGGGGGCTCCGTGGTGTTCCGCCGCCCAGGCCTGGAACTTGGTGAGCCGTGCGCGGGCGATGCGTTCCCGGTCGGGCTGCCAGAGGGGCGAGGGGTTCACGGTGGACATTCGGCGGCTCCCGGACGGTGTACACGTGACGCGGCTGACACGGACGATGCCATCTGATCCACTCCGGCACCAGGGTGCGCCGCGCAGGGGTCGTGTCGCAGAGATGAAGATGTGGTCCCTGCCTGAGTGAACGGCGGCTTAACGGTACGCACATCGGGTGAAGTCAGTGGCAGGCTGATCGGCATGGACGGTCGTGACCTGGTGCGTTCGGTGATAGCGGTCGGCTCGGCGGGGGCTGCCCAGGGGTTGCGTACCGTACGGGCCGCATGGCGCAGGAGGCGTGCCGACGCCGCCGGGCTGCCGCCACGGGGTACCGAGCGCGCGCGGGTGCCCGGGCCCGTACGGGACGTGGTGCCCGGGCCGGGTGGCGGTGTGGTCCGGTTCGCGAGGACCGAACTGCGGATCACCGTTGCCGTCAACGGGGCGGTCTTCTGGGGCTGGGACGGGGCCGGCCCCGAACCGTCGTACGCGCTCGCGGGCCGCTGTCCGGAACCGGATCCCCGCGCGGTGCTGGAGCCGGACAAGGACGGTGGCTGGCGAGTTGTGGCCGAGCGGGTGACGGTCTCGGTCTCACGGCACGGGGCGGTGGAGGTGCTCACCCCCGGAGGGGTGAGCCTGCGGCGAGAGCTGCCGCCGCGCTGGTGGGAGCCTGTGGGCGGCGGTACGAGCCGCTGGACGCAGCGCTCGGAAGTGGCCGCGGACGCACGGTTCTTCGGGCTCGGCGGTCGTGCGTCGGGACCTCGGTTGCGGAATGGGACCTACCGCCTGTGGAACACGGATCCCGGTCACCCGTTCGGCCCCGGCGACGATCCGCTGTACATCACCATGCCGGTGCAGTTGGTGGTGGCCGACGCGGCCGCCCATCTGGTGTTCCAGGACACCTCCTGGGACGGCACGGTGACGCTGCGGGAGGGCGAGGAGGGCGCTGGTTCCGGGCATGACCGGGCCGGGACGTGCGACTTGCGGATGGATGGCGGACCGCTGCGCTGCTGGATGATGGTGGGCACTCCCGCGCGCGTGCTGCACACCTGGGCAACGCTCACGGGTGTGCCCGCGCTGCCGCCCGCGTGGGCCCTGGGCCACCATCACGCGCGCTGGGGTTTCGGCGGCGAGCAGGAGGTGCGGCGGATCGTCGCGGGCTACCAGGAGCGCGATCTGCCCCTGGACGCGGTCCACCTCGACATCGACCACTTCGACGGGCACCAGGTGTTCACCGTCGACCAGGAGCAGTTCCCGAAGTTGCCGGGCCTCGCCGAGGACCTGCGTCGCGACGGGATCCGGCTGGTGTCGATCGTCGACCCGGCGGTCAAGGCCGAGCCGGGAAACGCCGTGTACGACAGCGGGAGCGCCGAGGACGCGTTCGTCCGGGATGCCTCGGGGCGGCTCGTGCACGGAGTCGTGTGGCCCGGAGAGTCGGTCCACCCCGACTTCACGCACACGCGCGTACGGGCGTGGTGGGGCCGGATGTACGAGGAGCGGCTGGGGCAGGGGTTCTCGGGTTTCTGGCACGACATGAACGAGCCCACGTCCTTCACCGCCTTCGGGGAGTCGACCCTGCCTCGTTCGGCCCGCCACTCTCTGGAGGGGTACGGCGGTGATCATCGCGAGGCGCACAACGTGTACGCCCTGTGCATGGCCAGGGCTGCCTACGAGGGGCTGCGCGAACTCACGCCCGAGGAGCGGCCGTTCATATTCTCCCGCTCCGGGTGGGCCGGTATGCAGCGCTACGGAGGGGCCTGGTCCGGGGATGTGGCGACGGGCTGGCCGGGGTTGCGGGCGTCGCTGTCGCTGGTGATGAGCCTCGGACTGTGCGGAGTGCCCTACTCGGGTCCGGATGTGGGCGGTTTCGACGGGAGCCCGTCGCCGGAGCTGTATCTGCGGTGGTTCCAGCTGGGCGCCTACCTGCCGCTGTTCCGCACGCATGCGAGTCTGCGTGCGGGGCGCAGGGAACCCTGGGAGTTCGGTGCGGACGTCCTCGCCCACGCGCGCGTGGTGCTCGTCGAACGTCGGCGCCTGCTGCCGTACTTCATGACGCTGGCGCATCTGGCGCAGCGCACGGGAGCGCCCTATGTACGGCCGTTGTGGTGGGGGGCGCCCGAGGACCGGGCCCTGCGGGGCTGCGAGGACGCCTTTCTGCTCGGTGACTGTCTTCTGGTGGCGCCGGTGCTCGACCCGGGGGTGAGCCGACGCACGGTGCAACTGCCGGTCGGGCGCTGGTACGACACGGTGACGGAGCGGGCGTACGAAGGGCCCTGCCAGGTGCTGATCGACGCCCCTTTGTCACGGATTCCGGTGCTCGCGCGCGCGGGCGCCGTCGTGCCCGTGCGGGGCGACGACGGCGGCCTGGAGCTGGAGGTATGGGCGCCCGCCCTCGGACGTACCGGGGGCGGGCTGGTGGTGCCGGACGCGGGGGACGGTTGGGAGGAGCCGGAGATCGAGGTGTACGTCACGCGCTGGGAGGGGCGCCGGGTGGTCGTCGAGCGCGACGGGGAGGACGGCGTAAGTGAACCGCCTCACCCCGTGCGCGTACGGGGACTCGGCAGGCACTGAGCGGGCTCAGTAGCGGCCCTCGAACCAGGCGCGTGCGGCCACCGTGTGCAGCGGGAAGGCGAGCTCCTCCGGCCTGCGCAGAAGGTGCCAGCCGTCAGTCTCGTCCGTGGCGGCGGACTGCGGCAGATGGTCTGCGGGGCGTTCCGGCAGGGTTCCGAAGAGCAGCAGGTGCCCGTCCGGCGAGCTCATCGCGTCGACGAGACGCACGTCGCGGCTCGCCGCCTCGATACCCGTCTCCTCCTTGAGCTCACGGACAAGGGCCTGCCGCCAGTCCTCGCGATGGTCGACGTACCCGCCGGGCAGGGCGATTCCCCCGCGCGCGGGGGCGATGGTTCGGGTGATGACGACCAGGGCGGCGCCCTTGGTGTCGTACACGGGCTGGAGTGCCACTGCGACGGGCAGCGGGTTGCGGTAGGCCACGGTGCCGCAGGCAGGGCAGGTGCGGGGCCAGCCGGAAACGACCTCTCCATAGGGCGCTCCGCAGCTCGAACAGTGGGAGTCCCGCGCGGAGTTGTCGGTTGATAGTTGATTTACGGACACGCGGCGGACTGTATCCGATCATGTGGATGGAGCACTTCCGGGGGCCGCCTCAACCCGACAGGCCCGCGCCGGGATGAGCGGGACGGCCGGAATCACCCCCGTGGACCCCTGCCGTCCCTACCGATACGACGACGCACACAAGGCGTGGGTGGTTCTGTGCGACGGCTGCCCAATCCGAAGGGCCCGTGCCACACTTCTGACGTTCCGTCAGATACAGCTCTCTGGAGGAGATGTGACACGCGCCCGTACGCCCGTGGTCTCCGGGTGGTTCGCCGAAGACGGGGACGGTTTCCGGCTCCTTGGCACCCGGTGTTCGGCCTGTGCCTCGGTCTTCTTTCCCCGCGAGGATGTCCATTGCCGCAATCCGGGGTGTCCGGGCGGCGAGTTGGACGAGGTGCCACTGTCCCGGCGCGGACGTGTGTGGTCGTACACGGACAGCCGGTACCGGCCTCCGTCACCGTATGTGACCGATCCGGAACTTCCGTGGGAACCGTACACGTTGATCGCTGTGGAGCTGGAGTCCGAGCGGATGGTGGTACTGGGGCAGACGGTCCCCGGGGTCACCGTCGCCGATCTGGCGGTGGGCATGGAGGTGGAGGTCGTCCCGGGGGTGCTGAACGAGGACGCGGAGACGACCTGGACGACCTGGCACTGGCGGCCGACGGAGGTGAGGAAATGACCGGAGACGTAGCGGTGCTCGGCGTGGGCATGCATCCCTGGGGCAAATGGGGGCGCGGTTTCGCCGAGTACGGCACGGCCGCCGCGCGCGCGGCGCTCGCCGACGCGGGGCTCGACTGGCGGGACGTCGGCTCGGTCGTCGGCGCGGACACCGTGCGCGGCGGCTACCCCGGGTATGTGGCGGGGGCGACGTTCGCCAAGGCGCTGGGCTGGCAGGGCGCCCGGGTGACCAGCGTGTACGCGGCGTGCGCGTCCGGGGCGCAGGCGATCGCCGTGGCGCGGGCCCAGATCCTCGCCGGCCTCGCGGAGGTGGTGCTCGTCGTGGGGGCGGACTCGGCGCCCAAGGGGTTCTTCCGGCCGGCCGGCGGCGACCGGCCGGACGACCCGGACTGGCTGCGGTTCCGGGTCCTCGGGGCGACGAACCCGACGTACTTCGGGCTGTACGCGCGGCGGCGGATGGCCGTGCACGGCGACACCCTGGAGGATTTCGCCCAGGTCAAGGTGAAGAACGCCGCTTCGGGGGCGCTGAATCGGAACGCGCGCTACCGCAAGCGGGTCACCGCCGAGGAGGTCGCGGCCTCCGCGGTGGTCGCCGATCCGCTCCGACTGCTCGACATCTGCGCCACGTCGGACGGCGGGGCCGCGCTGGTGCTGACCGGCATGGAGTTCGCGCGGCGGCACGGGGTGACGGAGCCGGTGCGGATCCGGGCGGTGTCCACGGTGACCCCGCGGTACCCCACCACCGTGCTGGACCTGCCGGACATCGCGACGGACTCCGCGGTGGCCGTCGAACCGACGGGCGAGGCCTTCCGGGCGTCGATCACCCGGGCGGCCTACGAGGAGGCGGCCATCGGCCCCGAAGACCTCTCCCTGGCGGAGGTCTACGACCTGTCCACGGCCCTGGAGTTGCAGTGGTACGAGGATCTGGGGCTGTGCGGCCAGGGCGAGGCGGCAAAGCTGCTGCGGGAGGGCGCGACGGCACCGGGCGGGCGCATACCGGTGAACACCAGCGGCGGACTCGCCTCCTTCGGGGAGGCCGTGCCCGCGCAGGCCATCGCCCAGGTGTGCGAGCTGACCTGGCAGTTGCGGGGTGACGCCGGTGACCGGCAGGTCGCGCGGGCGCGCGTGGGTATCACGGCGAACCAGGGTCTCTTCGGGCACGGTTCGTCGGTGATCGCGGTGCGGTGAGGACAGGTGCGTGGGCAGTGCCCATGAGTCGTGAACAGCCCGGCCGAGCTGCTCCATGGCAGGCCACCGCGTACCCGGCGCCACTGAAGCAGGCGGCGAAGTCCCTCAGCGGGGCGGGCCGGGCGAGGGCCGCGTCCGCACGACGGGGCGAACGACGGCTGGGAGTCCGCTCGGCGGGGACTTGCGTCGGTCAGAGCCGATCCCGGGCAACTGCTGACTGCCGTGTGTGCGGTCGGTCCCCAGAACTCTCCCCCGCGCAGACCTCGGCTCTCGCCCCGCTTCCCAAGGGCACCTCAACGGTTGTCGTCGGCGACCTTGACGCTCACTGGACGTCGGAGAACACTGCCGGTGTCAGTCGGCATCGCCGGACATTCTCGGCGCAATCAGGCAATGCGCCGTGCGGGCCCCATCTGGACCGCGGGCCATTCCCAGGCGGGCGATGCGGCTGCGAAGGCACGCTCGTCACGGACGCCGGGCGGGGCGCGGGATCTTCCCTGTCCTCGGCTGAAGTCGCCATGGGAACGCACCCTGCACGGTCGACCGGGGCCCGATCGCCCCGCGCGAGGGCCTAGGAGCCGCCATGAGCAATGGGGACATCTTTCTCGGCGAGATCATCGGCACCGCGATTCTGATCCTCTTCGGCGCCGGCGTGGTCGCCGCCGTCGTACTGAACTACTCCAAGGCCAAGGACGCCGGCTGGGTCGTCATCGCATTCGGCTGGGGATTCGGTGTGATGGCCGGGGCGTACACCGCCGCGCCGCTGTCCGGCGGGCATCTCAATCCGGCCGTGACCATCGGTATCGCCATCGACACCGGGGACTGGGACAAGGTGCCCGTCTACATCGCAGGGCAGATGCTCGGCGCCTTCCTGGGTGCGGTCCTGTGCTGGCTGGTCTACTTCGCGCAGTTCCAGGCCAACGCGGAGGACGAGATGGCCCAGCCCACGCTGGGGATCTTCTCCACGACGCCCGCCATCCGCCATCCCGTCGCGAACCTGATCACCGAGATCATCGCGACCGTCGCTCTGGTCCTGCCGATCCTGGCCTTCGGCCTGACCAAAGGGCTCGGCGAGTCCGGCACGGCGATACTGATCGTCACCTTCCTGGTGGTCGGCATCGGCATGTCGCTCGGTGGCCCCACGGGGTACGCCATCAATCCGGCCCGTGACCTGGGCCCGCGCATCGCCCACGCGCTGCTCCCGATCCCCAACAAGGGCACCTCTGACTGGAGTTACGCGTGGATCCCGGTGGTGGGGCCGCTGATCGGCGGCGCGCTGGCGGGGATCATCTTCAACGCAGCCTTCTGACGCGAACGCAGACACTCCGGGGCTGCGGACTTCCGGAGCTTCCGACGAAGGGGACGTCATGACGGACAAGTTCGTCGCCGCAATCGACCAGGGCACCACGTCCAGCCGCTGCATCGTCTTCAACCAGGACGGCGCTATCGTCGCCGTCGACCAACGCGAGCATCGCCAGATCTTCCCCAAGCCCGGGTGGGTGGAGCACGACGCCACCGAGATCTGGTCGAAGGTGCAGGCGGTGGTCGCGGGTGCACTCGCCAAAGCCGGGCTGCGCGCCGACCAGCTCAGCGCGCTCGGCATCACCAACCAGCGCGAGACCACGGTCCTGTGGGACCGCGCCACGGGCAAGCCCGTCCACAACGCGATCGTCTGGCAGGACACGCGTACAGCGTCACTCTGCAACGAACTCGGCGGCACGGACGGGCAGGACCGTTTCCGCGAACAGACCGGACTCCCGCTGGCCAGCTACTTCTCCGGCCCCAAGGCGGCCTGGCTGCTCGACAACGTGCCGGGCCTGCGCGCCCGTGCCGAGCACGGCGAGATCGCCTTCGGCACCATCGACTCCTGGCTGATCTGGAACCTGACCGGGGGCACCGACGGCGGACGGCACGTCACCGACGTGACCAACGCCGGGCGCACCATGCTGATGAACCTGGAGACCCTCCAGTGGGACTCCGCCATCCTCTCCGCGATGAACGTCCCGGAAGGGATCCTCCCCGAGATCAAATCCTCGTCCGAGGTGTACGGCACCGCGGTGGGCCAGCTCGCCGGCGTGCCCGTGGCCTCCGCGCTGGGCGACCAGCAGGCCGCGGTGTTCGGCCAGGCCTGCTACGACGTGGGGACGGCGAAGAACACGTACGGCACCGGCAGTTTCCTGCTGCTCAACACCGGCAACCGGCCCGTGCCCTCGAAGAACGGCCTGCTGACCACGATGGGCTACAAGATCGGTGGCGAGGCTCCCGTCTACTGCCTCGAAGGGTCCATCGCGATCACCGGGGCGCTGGTGCAGTGGTTCCGCGACCAGCTCGGCATCATCCGGACCGCCGACGAGATCGAGACGCTCGCGGCGAGCGTCGACGACAACGGCGGCGCGTACATCGTGCCCGCGTTCTCCGGCCTGTTCGCGCCCTACTGGCGATCCGACGCGCGCGGGGTGGTCACCGGCCTCACGCGGTACGTCACCAAAGGGCATCTGGCACGCGCGGTGCTGGAAGCGACGAGCTGGCAGACGCGGGAGGTCGTGGACGCCATGTTCCAGGACTCCGGGGTCAACATCACGACCCTGAAGGTGGACGGCGGCATGACGAAGAACAACCTTCTGATGCAGCACCAGGCGGATGTCCTCGGGGTGCCGGTCATCCGCCCGAAGGTCTCCGAGACGACATGCCTGGGAGCGGCGTACGCGGCGGGCCTCGCGACCGGCGTGTGGAACGACCTCGACGAGCTGAAGTCGCACTGGCAGAAGGACGTCGAGTGGACGCCCGCCATGGAGGCGTCGGTCCGCGACCGTGAGTACCACAACTGGCACAAGGCCGTGGAGAAGAGCTTCGGCTGGGAGGACGACGGGCGGGGTTAGAGCAGCAACTGCGCCCGGTCGCCCGCGCGCGAAAACCGCGAAAACGTGGTCCACGCGCGCGTGCCTTCGGACCGCGGCCCGTACCCCGGTCGGCGGGGGTACGGGCCGTGCGCGTTCGGGGCGGAGGTGGGCTGTCAGGTACTGACGGTCGCGCGGCGGTCGGCCGCGTACGCCATCGCGTGCTGGACGACTCCGATGAGGACCTCCTTGACCGACTCCCGGTCACGTGCGTCACACAACACGAGCGGCACGCTGGCATCGAGGTCCAGTGCCGCCCGCACGTCCTGAGACGGGTAACGGGCGGCCCCGTCGAAGCAGTTGACGCTGACCAGGAAAGGTATGGAACGCCGTTCGAAGTAGTCAACGGCGGCGAAGCTGTCCTCCAGGCGCCGGGTGTCGGCGAGGACGACCGCGCCCAACGCGCCGGTGGCGAGCTCGTCCCACAGGAACCAGAAGCGGTCCTGACCGGGCGTCCCGAAGAGGTACAGCACCAGGTCCTCGCGGAGCGTGATGCGGCCGAAGTCCATGGCCACGGTGGTGGTGTGCTTGCCCTCCACGCCTCTGGTGTCGTCGACCGGGCGGCCCGCCTCGGTGAGCAACTCCTCGGTGCGCAGCGGCCTGATCTCGCTGACCGCGCCGACAAGGGTCGTCTTGCCCACCCCGAAACCGCCGGCCACGAGGATCTTGAGCGTGACGGGCTCGACCGGGGGCTTGCCGCGCTCAGAACGCCCGAAGATCATCGATCTCTTCTCCTGCTTGCTCGGAATGGGTCGGTGGTGGGCCGTAGCCCCCGCCGCCTGGGGTTTCGATGACGAGTACGTCGCCGGGGCCGACGTCCGTCGAGTCGCTGCCGCCGAGCACGGTGACCGTGCCGTCCGCGCGCTCCACGCGGTTGGCCCCCAGCGCGCCCGGCTCGCCGCCCGCCATACCGTACGGCGGAACCCTGCGGTGCTGCGACAGCGTGGAGACGGTCATCGGCTCGAGGAACCGGAGGCGGCGCACCGCCCCGTCTCCGCCACGCCATTGTCCCGCACCGCCGCTGCCGCGCCGAACCGCGAACTCGTCCAGCCGGACAGGCAGTCGCCACTCCAGGACCTCGGGGTCGGTGAGCCGCGAGTTGGTCATATGGGTCTGGACGACGGGGGCACCGGGGAAGCCGTCGCCCGCGCCCGACCCGGAGGCAACGGTTTCGTAGTACTGGTACCGCTCGTTGCCGAAGGTGACGTTGTTCATCGTGCCGGAGCCCTCGGCCTGGACCCCGAGCGCCCCGTACAGCGCTCCGGTGATGGCCTGTGAGGTCTCGACGTTGCCCGCGACAACAGCCGCCGGCGGCTCGGGAGCGAGCATCGAGGCGGGCGGTACGACGATGTCGAGCGGACGCAGACAGCCGTCGTTGAGCGGGATGTCGTCGTCCACCAGAGTGCGGAAGACATACAGGACAGCCGCGTTGACCACAGCGAACGGCGCGTTGAAGTTGCTGGTCAGCTGCGCGGAAGTGCCGGTGAAGTCGACCGTCGCGGAACGTTTTTCGCGGTCCACGGAGATGTGTACGCGGATGACGGCTCCCGAGTCGGTCTCGTAGGCGAACTGGCCCTCTTCCAGGGTGTCGATCACCCGTCGTACCGAGTCCTCCGCGTTGTCCTGGACGTGCTTCATGTATGCCTGGACGACGTCGAGACCGAAGTTGTCGATCATCCGGGCGACTTCGTCGACGCCCTTCTGGTTGGCGGCGATCTGGGCGCGCAGATCAGCGAGGTTGGTCCTGGGGTTGCGGGAGGGGTAGGGCGCCTCGGTGAGCAGGCGGAGGGTTTCCTCCTCGCGGAAGCGGCCGTTCTCGGCGAGCAGCCAGTTGTCGAAGAGGATGCCCTCCTCATCGATGGTGCGACTGTCTGCCGGCATGGAGCCGGGGGCGATGCCGCCGATCTCGGCGTGGTGGCCGCGTGAGGCGACATAGAAGAGGATTTGGTCACTCTCCGTGTCGCCGTTGCCCGTTGCCGCCCCCGCAGTTCCGAAGACCGGAGTGATCACGGTGACGTCGGGGAGGTGGGTGCCACCGTGGTACGGGTCGTTGACCGCGTAGGTGTCACCGGGGCGCATGCCGTCGCCTCGGCGTTCGATGACCTCTTTCACGCTCGTACCCATGGACCCCAGGTGAACGGGGATATGGGGAGCGTTGGCGACCAGGTTTCCGTCCGGATCGAAGAGGGCACAGGAGAAGTCCAGGCGCTCCTTGATGTTCACGGACTGGGCGGTGGACTCCAGTCGGGCGCCCATCTGTTCGGCGATCGCCATGAAGAGGTTGTTGAAGACCTCCAGCAGAACCGGATCCACTTCCGTGCCGAGATCGGAACTCTGCGTAACCGCCACGCGTTCCATGACCAGATGCCCGTCGTCGGTCGTAGAGGCCTGCCAGCCGTCATCGACGACGGTCGTGGCACTGGCCTCGGTGATGATCGCCGGGCCGGTGACCGTCTCGCCGGGGGGCAGTTCCTCACGGCGGTGCAGGGGTACGTCGTGCCAGGCACCGCCTGTGTGAAGGCTGGCCGTCTCCGGGGCGGTGGTGCGGGGTCGGAACACGGTGAGGGTGGAGAGATCGGGGGGTTCGGTGATGCCAGTGGCTTCCACGGAGAGGGCTTCGACGACTACGGGGCGGTCGAGGGTGAAGGAGTACGTGGCGCGATGACGTTCTTCGAAGGCGTGTTTCATCGTGTCGGGTTCGCTGAGCCCGACGGTCAGGGCAGTGTCCGTGCCGTCGTAACGGAGTTGCGCGCGGCGGGTGACCTGGATGCGGTCCTCGGGGATGTCCTCCGAGAGGAGTTCGGCGCGTACGGCGCCCTCCAGATCGTCGGCGGTCTTCAGGACGCCGGGCATGGAGGCGGGTTCCAAGGAGGCCTCGACGGACTGTTCGCGCATGGCCGTGGTGTCGGCGAGTCCGATGCCGAGTGCGGACAGGACACCGGCCATGGGCGGCACCAGGACGGTCCGGATGCCGAGCGAGTCGGCGACCATGCAGGCGTGCTGCCCACCCGCACCACCGAAGGTGGTGAGGGCGTACCGGGTCACGTCGTGGCCCTTCTGTACGGAGATGCGCTTCACGGCGTTGGCGATGCCGGCCACGGCGATCTGCAGGTAGCCCTCGGCCACTTGCTCGGGGGTGCGGTCGTCGCCGGTCCGCTCGCGGATCTCGCGGGCGAGGGCGGCAAAGCGGTCGCGGACGAGGGTGTCGTCGAGAGGCTGGTCGCCGCCGGGGCCGAACACCTCGGGGAAACGGGCGGGTTGGATGCGCCCGAGGGCGACGTTGGCGTCGGTGACGGTGAGCGGGCCGCCGCCGCGGTAGCAGGCGGGGCCGGGAGCCGCGCCCGCGGAGTCGGGTCCGACGCGGTAGCGGGAGCCGTCGAAGTGGAGGACGGAGCCGCCTCCGGCAGCGACGGTGTGGATGTCCAGCATGGGCGCGCGCAGGCGCACACCGGCGATCTGGGTGGTGAAGACACGTTCGTACTCACCGGCGAAGTGCGAGACGTCGGTGGAGGTACCGCCCATGTCGAAGCCGATGACGCGGTCGAAGCCGGCGAGCTGGGACATGCGGGCCATGCCGACGATGCCGCCGGCCGGGCCGGACAGGATGGCGTCCTTGCCACGGAACTGAGCGGCGTCGGCAAGGCCTCCGTTGGACTGCATGAACATCAGCCGCACGTCGTGGAGTTCGTCGGCGACGTGCTGGACGTACCGGCGCAGGACGGGCGACAGGTAGGCGTCGACGACGGCCGTGTCCCCCCGTGGGACCAGTTTCATGAGGGGGCTGACCTCGCTGGACAGCGAGATCTGCGGGAAGCCGATGCGGGCGGCCAGCGCGCCGATGGCCTGTTCGTGGGCGGGGTGGAGGTGACTGTGCATGCAGACCACGGCCACGGCCCGGATCCCGTCGTCGTACGCCTCCTGGAGCTGCCCGGCGAGAGCGTCGAGGTCGGGGGCGCGCAGGACGGTGCCGTCGGCCGTGATGCGCTCGTCGGCCTCGACGACGCGTTCGTGGAGCAGCGTGGGCAGTTCGATCCGGCGGGCGAAGATGCTGGGGCGGTTCTGGTAGGCGATGCGCAGCGCGTCGCGGAAACCGCGGGTGACGACAAGGAGGGTGCGCTCGCCCTTGCGTTCCAGGAGGGCGTTGGTGGCGACGGTCGTTCCCATGCGGACGGCCTCGATAGGCTCCCGGGAGTCGCCCAGGAGTTCGCGTACACCGGCGACGGCCGCGTCGGCGTACCGGGCGGGGTTGTCGGACAGCAGTTTGTGGGTGAGCAGACCACCGTCCGGGCGCCGCGCGACGATGTCGGTGAAAGTGCCGCCTCGGTCGACCCAGAACTGCCAGCCTGCCACGTCTCTACCCCGCTTCCGCGCTGTTCAGAGCGCCCGGAGGCCGCTGATCACGTCGCGCAGAATACTCTCGTCCACCAGCTCGGCGGGGGGTACGGGACGCGTCACATGGACCATTTCCTCGTCCACGAGGTCGCCGATGAGGACCCGCACCACACCGATGGGGAGATTGAGTTCGGCAGCGAGTTCGGCGACCGACTGCGGGGCGCCACGGCAGAGTTCGACGATGTCCACATGTTCCGGGGACAGCGTGTGGTCGGCTTCCGGATCGTCCGCGTGCGCCTCCGTGACGACCACCGCGATCAGGTCCAGGCGGTGCTGGGCCGAATGGCTGGTGCGGCCTCGCGTCATGGCGTACGGACGGACGACCGGTCCGGCCTCGTCGTCGAACCAGTGGCTTCTGGGCTGACCGTCTCCGCTCATGTCATCCCACTACCCGCCTGCGGGCAGATCGGTGCGCGGAGCGGCGGCCAGATGCACACCGACACGCTTCACCAGGAGCGTCATCTCGTAAGCGACCTGGCCCACGTCGGAGTCGGCGTCCGAGAGCACGGCAAGGCAGCTGCCGTCCCCGGCGGCCGTCACGAACAGAAAAGCGTCGTCGAGTTCGACGACCGTCTGGCGGACGTTGCCCGCGTCGAAGTGCCGTCCCACACCCTTGGCCAGGCTGTGGAATCCGGAGGCGACGGCAGCCAGGTGCTCACTGTCCTCCCGGCTGAGGTCCTTGGAGACCCCGGTGGGCAGTCCGTCGCCGGAGAGCACGAGTGCTCTGCGGATGCTGGCGACCCGGTCCACAAGGTCGTCGAGGAGCCAGTTCAGCTCGCCCGACGCCTTGTCGCTCGCGCTGTGGCCGGTCGCCTTCGGTGCGGTCATCGACCGTCCCCCCTAGTCGTTCCTTGTGCTGTGCCGTCCTGGACGTCGTCGCCCACGGCGTTCTCCTCACGACCACGCTGCCAGCCGCGCTGCAGCGAGGCCATGCGGCTGCGCACCTCGTCGGCGTCCCGGTCGAAGAGGTCGGCCCCGTCCTGGGTACGAGGCTTCATCCGTTCGGCGCGCCGCTCGGGGCCGTCCCTCAGTTGTGGGGCCAGGTTGGCCTGCCGTACCCGGCGAGGCAGTCCTGCCGTACCGGACTCGGCAGGTTCGGACGCGGCGCCGGGCCGGGGGGCGGTACCGCCCGAGCCGCTGCGCCGGTCGCGTTGCGGGAGGGCGGGGATTTCCGGCGGCAGGCCGCCGAGGCCGTTGCGGCCGGTCTCCGCCCGCCCGCCGATGCCACGGGCGAGCCCGTCGGAACGGTCACCGACGGATCGGTCGCCGAAGCGCGAGGCAGACGGCTCCGTACGGTCGGTGAAGCCCCTTGAGCCCGCTGAATCCGCGCGGTCGTCGAGGCCCCGGCCGACGGTTTCGCCTCGGCCGTCCCAGCCGCGCAGCGGGGCCTCCGGGCGGTCGCCGAAGCCGTCGCCCTGGCCTGTTCCGCGGCGGTTCGGTGTCTCACCGCGGCGGCGGGCCGGGAGGGTGGCCAGCGGGTCCGGGTCCGTCGAGCCCATGTTCTCCACCGGCTGTTCGTCCGCCGGGGCGGGGATGCGCCGGGGCGACTGTTCCGTGACCGGACGGCCGTGGGAGCTGACCAGTTTGGGGGTACGGCGGCGCGGCAGCGCCACCGGGTCACCCGGCCGGCCGTCCACCTCGTCGGGGGTGGGTTCGCCCCGGCCACCCGAAAGCTGCTGGTGCTGCTCCCGGGGGAGATCGCTCTCATCGTCCGCCGCTCCGGTGATCGAGCGGTGAGGCCGGAAGAGGCGGCTGTGTTCGCTGTCCGCGTCGCTGAGGGCACCGGGGAGGCCGCTGATGGCGTCCAGGTCGACCGGCGCCTCCAGTTCGACGGGCCCGTCGAGGAGCGAGGAGGGCAGGCCGGGGAGACGCACGGCCGACGGAGAGAGCGCGGCCCTGCGGCTGTCCTCGAACTCGGCCTCCTTGGAGGGCCGGGCGCGGTCGAGGCGGAAGCCGATGCCGTTCGTGTCCGGGACGTCGTCCGTGAGGAGCGCGTCGGGGACGAAGACGACGGCCGTGGTGCCGCCGTACGGGGACGGCTGGAGGGAGACACGGACGTTCTGCCGCTGGGCGAGTCGGCTGACGACGAACAGGCCGAGCCGGTCCGTGTCGGACAGTTCGAACTCGGGTGTCTCGGCGAGTCGCAGGTTGGCGTCGAGAAGCGCCTCGGCCGCCATGCCCAGCCCCCGGTCGTGAATCTCGAGGGTGAACCCGTTGGCGACACGTTCCCCCAGAACCTGGACGGCTGTGTGCGGGGGCGAGAACACCGTGGCGTTCTCCAGGAGTTCGGCCACCAGGTGGGTGAGGTCGGCGACGGCGGGGCCGGTGACGGCCATCCGCGGCAGCCTGCGTACCTCGATGCGCTCGTAGTCCTCGACCTCGGCGACAGCGGCGCGTACGACGTCCATCAGCTGGACGGGCTTGCGCCACTGCCGGGAGGGGGCGGCTCCGGAGAGGATCACCAGACCTTCGGCGTGCCGGCGCATACGGGTGGTCAGGTGGTCGAGGCGGAACAGGTCGGCGAGTTCGTCGGTGTCCTCGGTCCTGCGCTCCATGGTGTCGAGCAGGGTGAGCTGCTTGTGCAGCAGGACCTGGCTGCGCCGGGCGAGGTTGACGAAGACCTCCGAGACTCCGGAGCGGAGTTCGGCCTGTTTGACGGCGGCCTCGACGGCGGCGCGTTGCAGGGAGTTGAGGGCCTGGCCGACCTCGCCGATCTCGTTCTTGTCGTACTCCAGTCGCGGAACCTCGGTCTCCACATCGACCTGTTCGCCGGCCGACAGACGGCGCATCACGCTGGGCAGCCGCACGCCGGATGCCTCGTGGGCCTCCAGTCGGAGTTGGCGCAGGTCTCGGATGAGGGCTCGGCCGATGCGTACGGACAGGAAGAGCGAGAACAGCAGGGCGACCAGTCCGAGGACGCCGGCGACGACGGCCTTGACGATGACGCCCATCACGACCGGACGGACCCGGTCCTGATAGCGGTCGCCCGACTGGTCATTGAGCTTGCGGAGTTCATCGAGAACGTCGCCGGCGGTGGTGTCCCAGCTCTTCGCCGTGACCCCTCGCGGTCGGCCCGACTCGGCGCCGATGGCGGCCTGTTCGGCCACCCGGAGCGGCGCGGTCGAGGCGTTCTTCCAGAATCGCTCATACCGTACGCGGTCCGCGAGCGGCAGCAGCGGCAGGCTGACGTCGTACATGACGGTGCGCTGCGCCACGAGGTCGGAGATGTCACGGGATTCGTCACGGGAGAGCGTGCCGACGACCAGGGCCGAGCCGAGCAGTGCGTCCTCGCGGGAGAGCAGTTCACGGGCGCGAGCGATGTTGACGAGAGCGCGGGCCTGCTTGTCCATCTCCAGGTTGTCGATGATGTGGAGGTTGGCGAGCAGGACGTAACAGGGGTCGACCAGGTTGTTGTAGAGGTTGAGGGCCTGGGACCGGGTGACGGTGCCCTCCTCAACGCTTCGGCGCAGCGGGTCGATGCCGTCGAAGGCCTCCAGGACGGCGGTGAGGCGCTCGCCGTCGCTCTCGCTGATCGAGTTGCGCACATCGGATTTGTCGGCGTTGGTACGAATCTTGTCGACGACGTCGTCGGTGGCGGTGCGGCTGCGCCGAAGGGCTGCGAGCGCGTCGGACGCACGAGGGTCGGCGAGATAGACGAGAGTCTGGCGACGCTCCTGCTGGAGCACGCGCACAGCGTCCTCGGTGGGGTAGCTGACCTTCTCCACGATGGACGACACGTTGAAGAGCTCGGCCGCCTCGCGACCCGTGAGGACCGTGGCGAAGCCCCAGATCGCGGTCAGGGACACCAGCGGCACGAGAAGCAGCGCCACGATCTTCCGGCGGATGGACTTCCCGCGAAAGCGCATGGCCTCCCCCAGCTCGCCCCCGCCTGCGCAGGGGTACACATGTGCGTCAATAATCGGCGTGAGCCTACTACTGACCCGCAGATAACTCGAAGACCTGTCCGGAGGCTGAACTGCCGTGCCCCGGGCAAGACATGGCGAGTTGTCCGATCATTACGGGAGATTGCCTCCTCGAATCCGGCATCGACCTCGGGACGGCACCCGTCGGCCAACTTGGCCGTTTGGCTTGATTCTTTCGTTTGATGGGAATCTTCGAGACACGTCGTTCGTCTTTGTACATAGGAAATGGGCGGCGGAATCGTGAGCAGGGTCCGCATCCCGCGTCCAGGCGGCGTAAAACAGCGTAAGCCGGGCAACCACTGGGGAGTCGGTGTCCAACGACACCGGGACGAGCGGTCTGCTGGGCGGTGGGGAGTGACACGTTGATGGGCACGGCGGAGCGACACGAAGCGCTCGAGAACGACGTTGCGGCACCCTTGGCGGCGGTACACGGTTTCGGTGCGCCGGAGGACGGCTTTCCGGACGAGTGCGGCGTTCCGGTGGGTCCGGGGAAGAGGGAAGGGGCCGCGGTGCACGGGGGCGCCAAGGGCATCAGCACCGGTCAGGACATAGGCAGTGGCAAGAGCGTGGGCGGTAGCGAGCCGTCCTCCGCCTCCGCCTCGGCCGCCCAACTCCCCGACTCAGCGAGGGCGGAGCCACAGCCCTCCTACCGGCAGCTGTGGGTGGAGGAGCCCGCGCGTCGACGCAGGCTGCCCGATCCGGTGCGTACGGCGGCCGTGCGGGCGGTGCTTGTCATCGCCGTCACGTTGATCCAGGCGATGGTGGCTTTCCTGTCCACGCTGGCCGGTTCCTGGCTGGCCTTCCCGATGGTGCTCAGCAGCGTCGGGAGCACCGTGGTGGCCACCTGGGCCGCGCTCGACGTGTGGGTGACACGCCAGGTCTGGAACCAGCGCAACGGCGTGGTGTCGATTCCGAGCAGCACTGCACGGGCCCTGCGACGGGAGCGCCGCAAGGCCCGACGACAGGCCCGCACCGCCGCCCGGACGCCGGAGCAGATACGCGGACAGGGCGGCGGGACCGGGCAGTTGTCGCATCCCTGAGGCCACGCGCCCCTGACAACGGGACGCGTTCGGGTAGAGGGGCAGTCCGGGGGCAGCCAACGGACCCGCGGGCTGCACCTGCCCTCACTCGCCCCCGAGGGGTCGGGGGCCGGCATCGAGGGCCGCGGCCGACCGACAGGGCGAACCGCGGCCACGGGGGCCGTCGCGTTCACGCGGGGCGAGGCCACTGCGTCGACCCGGAGACCTTTCGCAGGGCAGAACCCGTCTTCGAGGCGGTGCGGTTCTGCGCGGTCCGCAGCACCGTCACGCGTAGACGCCGGCCTGTCCCGGACGGCACCGATCAGCCGCGAGAACGTGTACGAGATCGACGGCAGACCGGTCGCCCTCCGAGCCCGCTCCCAGATCCCCCAGGCGACCGGGGTTCGCAGGCGGGCGTACGGCCCGACCGTCCGTGGCCATCAACCCCGAGTTCGGCGAGGGCGCCCGGGGAGTCGATTGCCGACGGCAGCGTCGGCTTCGGGAAGCTGACCCTCCGTCTCCTGGGAACATGCGCGCCGGCACTACGCCACCACGGTGAATCCACGGAACTGTTCCCCTCGTTGAACGAGCAGGACTTCGGAGCCTGCGGACGGACACGGTCCTCGATGGCATCGCGGCCGTACCGGAAGGGTGATGTGCTGGTGCCGGACGGAGCCACCTCCTCCGGTGGGCCACGCAGACGTAACGCCAAGCGTGTCGAAGATCACATTCGGCATGATCCGCCGTCGGCCGGGGAGGCGCTCAGCCGCAAGGGCGCCGCAGGTACGGCGCTGACCAGGAGGAACGAGAACATGCCCGAACTCTTCATCGGCGGCACGTGGAGATCCGCGCTCGACGAGCGCACCCGCGAGATCCGCTGTCCCGCCGACGGCTCCCTGGTCGGAATCGTCGACGAGGCGGGCGGCAAGGACACGGTGGAGGCGATCGGCGCCGCCCGCCGGGCCTTCGACGAGGGCCCCTGGCCTCATACGACGGCGGGCGAGCGCGGTGACCTCCTGCTGCGCGTCGCCGACCTCATGGCCCGCGACAAGGACAAGCTGGCCCGCGCCGAGTCCCTCGACACCGGAAAACGACTGGTGGAGAGCGCGTACGACATCGACGACATCGTCAACTGCTTCCGCTACTTCGGGCGGCTCGTGACGAGCGAGACCGGGCGGGTCATCGACACCGGCTCGCCGAGCGTGGACAGCCGGGTCGTGTACGAGCCGGTCGGCGTCTGCGCACTGATCACCCCGTGGAACTACCCGCTTCTCCAGACGGCGTGGAAGGTCGCCCCGGCACTCGCGGCCGGCAACACCTTCATCCTCAAGCCGAGCGAGCTGACCCCGCACACCGCGATCCACCTGATGCGGCTCCTGGCTGAGGCCGGACTGCCGGCGGGGGTGGCCAACCTCGTCCTCGGCGCCGGTCCGGAGGCGGGCGCACCGCTCGGCGACCACCCGGACGTCGACCTCCTCTCCTTCACGGGCGGACTCCAGACAGGCCGTCGGCTCATGGCCGCGGCGGCCGGGACCGTGAAGAAGGTGGCGCTCGAACTCGGCGGCAAGAACCCCAACATCGTGTTCGCGGACGCCGACTTCGATACCGCCGTCGACATGGCGCTGACGGCCGTGTTCCTGCACTCCGGCCAGGTCTGTTCGGCCGGGGCCCGACTCCTGGTGGAGGACTCCCTGCACGACCGGTTCGTCGACGAGGTCGTCCGGCGGGCCCAACTGATCCGACTCGGCGGCCCGTTCGACGAACAGGCGCAGACCGGCCCGCTGATCTCCGAGGCACATCGCGCCAAGGTCGAGGCGTATGTCGCCCAGGGCCTGGCCGAGGGCGCGGTGCTGCGCTGCGGCGGGGCGCGCCCCGAGGGCCTCGACGACGGCTTCTACTATCCGCCGACGGTGCTCGACGAGTGCACCGCCGCCATGACCGTCGTACAGGAGGAGTCGTTCGGTCCCGTCCTCACCGTGGAACGGTTCACGGACGAGGCGCAGGCAGTACGGCTCGCCAACGACACCGTGTACGGGCTCGCCGGGGGCGTCTTCACTACGGACGAGGCCAAGGCGCAGCGGGTCGCGGCGCGGCTGCGGATCGGAACGGTGTGGATCAACGACTACCACCCGTACGTCCCGCAGGCGGAGTGGGGCGGCTTCAAGCAGTCCGGCTTCGGCCGCGAACTGGGGCCCGCGGGGCTCGCCGAGTACCGCGAGGCGAAGCACATCTGGCGGAACACCGATCCTTCGCCGCAGGGCTGGTTCTCGTAACCCCCTTGTATGTGAGCCCTCTTGTGCATCTTGAGTGTGCGCGCCCTCATGGATCCCGGCACCCGCAACGAGCCACTCCCCTCCTCTCCCCCAGGCCCACCAGGAGTCCGCTCATGGCAACAACCGAACAGCCAAAAGACCCAGGGCACACGGACGACGCCGAACTCGCCGAGTTCGGTTACAAGCCCGAGCTCAAGCGCACCCTCGGCAACTTCCACACGTTCGCAGCCGGGATCAGCTACATCTCGATCCTGACCGGTACCTTCCAGCTGTTCTACTTCGGCTACGGCAGCGGCGGCCCCGCCTACTGGTGGTCGTGGCCGATGGTGTTCGTCGGCCAGTTCATGGTCGCGCTCTGTTTCGCCGAGCTGGCCGCCCGCTATCCCGTGGCGGGCTCGGTCTACAACTGGTCGAAGAAGATCGGCAATCCGCATCTCGGCTGGCTCGCGGGCTGGATGATGCTGATCGCCTCGATCGTGTCGATCGCGGCGGTGGCGCTCGCCTACCAGCTCACGCTGCCGCAGATCTCCGACGTGTTCCAGATCGTCGGGGACGGTACCGGCAAGTACGACGTGGCGACGAACGCGGTGATCCTGGCCACGGTGTTGATCCTGTTCACCACCGTGGTGAACGCCTTCGGCGTCAAGCTGATGGCCACGATCAACACGGCGGGGGTCTTCATCGAACTCGTCGCCACAGTCGTCCTGATCGCCCTGTTCGCCGTGCACATCACACGCGGCCCGCAGGTGGTCCTGGAGACGAACGGCACGGGCACGGGCCACGGTGCCGGCTACCTCGGCGCGTTCCTGGTGGCTTCGCTGGCGTCCGCGTACGTCATGTACGGCTTCGACACGGCCGCCTCGCTCGGTGAGGAGTCCCTCGACCCGTCCCGGAACGCACCGCGCGCCATCATCCGGGCGATCGTCGCCTCCTTCGTCCTCGGCGGACTGATCCTTCTGCTCGCGCTGATGAGCGTCTCCAGCCTGAAGGGCGAACAGCTGTCCACGGACGGCCTCCAGTACATCGTGCTCGACGTGCTCGGACCGACGGCCGGCAAGGCGATGCTGTGGTGCGTGCTCATCGCGGTCACCGTGTGCGCCCTGGCCGTCCACACGGCGGCGATCCGGCTGGCGTTCGCGATGGCTCGCGACAACAACCTCCCCGCGTCCTCCCTGCTCGCGAAGGTCAGCCCGCGCTTCCAGACGCCGGTGCTGCCGGCGGTGATCGTCGGTGTCCTGGCGCTGGCGATCCTGGTGGTCAACATCCGCCAGCCGCAGATCTTCACCGTCGTCACCAGCATCGGCATCATCATGATCTACCTCGCCTATCTGGGCGTCACCGGGCCCATGCTGGTGGCGCGGCTGCGCGGGAAGTGGAAGCCTGCAGGCGACGGCAAGTTCTCGCTGGGCCGCTGGGGCCTGCTCGTCAACATCGGGGCGGTGATCTGGGGCGCCGCCATGACGACCAACCTGATCTGGCCGCGCGCCTCGGTCTACAACGCGAGCGCCCCCTTCCACTGGTACCTCCAGTGGGGCGCGGTCCTGTTCGTCGCGGTCATCGCGGGCGGTGGCTTCGCCTACTACTGGTTCATCCAGCGGCACCGGACGGGTGTGCTCGCCGGACACCGTTTCGAGGAGGCTTCGGCCGCGCCGGCGGCTCCCCTCGCTGCCCCGGCAGCCGACTGAAGGAGGTCAACCACTCATGGACCAACCACTCTTGAGCACCGATGAGTTCGACTATGTGGTGGTGGGCGGTGGCACCGCGGGCAACGTGGTGGCGGCTCGACTCTCCGAGGACCCGTCCGTCACGGTGTGCGTACTGGAGGCGGGTCCGAGCGACGTCGGCGACGACGACGTCCTCAAACTGGAGCGATGGATGGGCCTGTTGGATTCAGGCTACGACTGGGACTACCCGGTCGAGCCGCAGTCCAGCGGCAACAGTTTCATGCGGCACGCCCGCGCGAAGGTGCTCGGCGGCTGTTCGTCCCACAACTCCTGTATCGCCTTCTGGGCCCCGGCCGAGGATCTCGACGACTGGGCGGCGGCGGGCTGCAGGGGCTGGAGCGCGGCCGATCTCTTCCCGCTCTACCAGCGCCTGGAGAACAACGACGCTCCCGGCGAACACCATGGCCGCACCGGCCCGGTGGAGCTCCGTACGCTGAAGAGCGAAGACCCGTGCGGCACCGCCCTGTTGGAGGCCTGCGAACAGGCGGGCATCCCGACCACGCCCTTCAACACCGGCAACACCGTGGTCCGCGGGGCCAACTGGTTCCAGATCAACTCCGACGAGAACAACATCCGTCAGTCGTCCTCGGTCGCCTATCTCCACCCGGTCATGGGTACGCGGCCGAACCTGGAGGTACGGACGGGGGTGCGGGCGAAGCAGCTCGTACTGGAGGGGCGGCGGTGCGTGGGCGCCGAGTACCTCGACCCGGATCTCATCCACACGAGGACCGTACGGGCACGGCGCGAGGTCATCGTGTCGTGCGGCGCGATCGACACCCCGAAACTGCTGATGCTGTCCGGCATCGGTCCGGCCGAGCAGCTGCGCGAGGTCGGTGTCGAGGTGGTCGTGGACTCGGCGGGCGTCGGCGAGAACCTCCAGGACCACCCCGAAGGCGTCATCATGTGGGACGCCAAACAGCCGATGACCACGACGTCCAGTCAGTGGTGGGAGGCGGGCATCTTCTACGACACCGAACCGGGCCTGGACCGGCCCGACCTGATGTTCCACTACGGCTCGGTGCCGTTCGACATGAACACGGCGCGATGGGGCTATCCGACCTCGGAGAACGCGTTCTGCCTCACACCCAACGTGACGCGGGCGAAGTCGCGCGGCACGGTGCGGCTGCGGACCCGCGACTACCGGGACAAGCCGATGGTCGATCCGCGGTACTTCACGCACGAGCACGACGCGCGCGTGATGACGTACGGGCTGAAGCTGGCGCGTCGCATTGCCGCCCAGCCGGCGCTGAGCGGCTGGGCGGGAGCGGAACTGGCCCCCGGGCCGGACGTCCGGACGGACGACGAGCTGCTGGACTACATCCACAAGACCCACAACACCGTCTACCACCCGGCCTGCACGGTGAAGATGGGCGCGGACGACGACGCGTCGGCTCCGTTGGACGCACGGCTGCGGGTGAAGGGGGTCGGGGGGTTGCGGGTTGCCGACGGGTCGGTGATGCCGGAGCTGGTGACGGTGAATCCGTGTATTACGACGATGATGATCGGGGAGAAGTGCGCTGACCTTCTCAAAGGGGACGCGTAGGGGGTACAGGTCGTGGGGGAACTGCGGCGCCGTCGTGGCTGGTCGCGCCCCGCGGCGGAGCCGCAAATGTCACAGCCCCGCGCCCCTAGGGCGTTGCCCCTGAGGGAGTTGGCTGTGTCGGGCGCTTGAACATCCTGGTCGCCGTGATCTCGCTGTGCACCGAATCCCCCTCTCCGGCCGGCGCCTGCTGCGGCAGTCCCGGTCGGAGGTGTTCCTCCACCCTGATGTACTTCAGACCCGCGCGCAGGTCGGCGTCGTTGCGGAGGCGGATGACAAGGGGGAACTCGGCGAGGGCGGTCGTGTCGAACAGGCCGGTGGTGTACAGGAGTTGGACGCCTAGCGCGTCAGACACGGCGCGCTGGAGTTCCAGGAGGTAGGTCGCGTTGGCGCGGCCGATGGGGTTGTCGAGGAACAGGGTGCCGGCGTGCCGGTGCTTGTCGCGGCCCCGGTCGTTGCTGCGCAGCGCGGCCATCGTGCAGTACAGGGCGATGGCCGCGGTGAGCAGCTGACCGCCCGAGAACACGTCGCCCATCTGCCCGACGGGCACGCGCTCGGCGCGCAGTACGGCGTCGGGCTTGAGGATCTCGACGGCGATGCCCTTGGGCTGCAGTGCGGCGCCGACTCCCCGCAGGAGCAGGGACATTCCGTCCCGGCGCAGGTCGGAGTTCTTCTTCACGGCCGCCCGGGTCGCCTCGTCGATGACCTCGCCGAGTCGTTCGCTGAGCGTGGCCTGGTCGGGCTCCTCGAACCGGATGCGCAGGAACTCCTGCCCGGACCACTCGCCGAGCCCCTCGGGCAGCCGGGACAGCCGCTGCGCGGACCGCAGGGTGGCCAGCGCCGACTCCACCAGCCCGCGCAGCCGATCCACGATCGAGTCCCGGTTCCGCTCCAGCTGCGCCAACTCGTCGGTCAGGACCCGGAGTCGGGGTGCGAAGGCGTCCGCCCACTTCTGCGCGTTCTCGGGCAGCGCCGACGCGGGCAGCTCGCGGATCTGCTGACGGGCGGGGGTGCGCACCGCCTCGTACCGTGTGGAGTTGGCGTGCCGTACGAGGATGTCGCTCGCCTCGCGCACGGCGCCCTCGGCGGCGGACAGGTCGGCGGCGCAGCCACGCAGGGAGCGGCGGGCCTCGGCGGCCGACTGCCGCGCCTCCTCAGGGCTGCCCGGGAAGGGATCGGGAGCGTCCTGCTCCTCGTCGGAGGTGTGCTCGCGCAACAGGTCGCGGAGCATCGCGGCGATCTCGTCGAACCCGGAGGCCGCGTCCTCGGCGGCCCGGTGGGCGTCGAGCAGTTCGGCGTGCGCCTGCCGGGCCTGGGTCAACGCCTCGGTGCGGGAGGCGAGTTCGGTGGTGGCGGTGCGCAGCAGGGCCTGGGCGTGCTCGGCGTCGCGCGGTACGAGTTCCTCGGCCAGTTCGGTGTGCGCCTCGCCGTCCTCGGGAGCGTGCCGCTCGGCCTCGCCACGCAGGCGCCCGAGCTGCTCGCTCGCCGTGGACACCCGGGTCTCCAGGAGCTGTACCAGCTCGTCGGCTCGCGCGGAGGCGGCCTGCCGGGACGGTCCGTCGGACCCGTCGGTCGACTGGAGCATGTGCTCGGCGCGCGTACGCACCTTGTTGCTCAGCCGGTCCAGTTCCGCGCGACTGGCGCTCTCCTCGCTCTCGGAGCGCGCCTGCTCGGCCCGCAGGTCGGCGCCGACGCCAACCTTCTCGTAGAGCTGGGAAGCAGCCCGGTAGGCCTCGCGGAGGGCGGGCAGCGACGACTTCGCGGCGTCCTCGTCAGCTTCCGGTACGTCGTCGGGGGCGCCCGCGATCTCCGCGCGCTCGGCGCGCAGGGCGCGGGCCGTGCGGCGCGCGTCGTCGGCGGCGCGCTGGATGGCGCGCCGGTCCTCGTCGGCGGACCGGGCGCGTTCCAGGCAGACCTGGGCGCGGGCCTCCGACTCGACGGCGTCGTCGGCGAGTTCTCGCACCTTGACCTGCCAGCCGGCGCGTTCGCGCAGCCGGTAGGCGAGTCCGGCGAGCGCGTCGGCGGCGCGCCGGGCCCGCTGGGCGGCCTCCTGGCGTTCGTCCCGAACGCGGGACGCCTCGCTCGCCACCTCATCGGCTTCGGCCCGTACGGTCCGGGCCTCGGCCAGCTCCGCCTCGGCCTCCTCGGCGAAGGCACGCGCGTCGCGCGCGGCCCCGGCGAGCTCGACGAGCCGTCCGGCCGGACAGCCGGTGCGCCAGGAGGCGAGCCGCGCGGCCAGCTCCCGGTCCTTCCCGAGCCGCGCCGCGAGCGTACGGATCTCCTCCTCCCGCTCACCCGCCCGGCCCCGCAGCGCCTGCCGTTCCTCGTCGGCGGCATGCTCGTCGTGCATGGCCGGGTTCGGCGGTACGAGGAACACGTCGCCGTCGGCCGGTCCGGGAGCCGGGGTGGGCGCCAGCAGGGCGGCCGCGGTACCGACCGCGACGGCCGACCGGGGCAGCAGGGCCGCGTCGGTGAGGGCCTCGCGGGCACGCGCGTGCGTGTCGGGGTCCGTGATGATCACGCCGTCGACCAGCTCGGGCCGGGCGGCCAGTACGCGCGCGTGGTCGACGGGGTCGACGGCCTGGGCGAGATAGCGCCAGCCGGGCAGCGCGGGGATGCCGTGCTCGCCGAGGAACTCGACGGCGGCCAGCACATCGGGGCCGGGCGGCAGCAGCCCGCCGTCACCGAGCGCGCCGAGGATCCGGGCGTCGTCGGCGGCAGCGGTACGCAGCTCGAAGAGCTGCCGCTCGGCGGAGGAGACACCGTCGTCGAGCAGCTCTCGGAGCTCGTCGGCGAAGCGGTCGAGCTCCTCGGGGGTGAGGGAGCCGTCGGCGAGGGCACGGGAGGCGCCCTTGTCGCCGGAGCGCCGGGAAACGCCCGCTCCGGCACGCTCTCCCGCCACCCCGTTACCGCTCCCCCTGCCGTCGCCCTCGCCGTCACCAGCACCGTGCTGGTGCGGTAGCGCGGCCCGGCCCCGCGGGCGCGCGCCGTCGGCGGGCGGCAGGCTCAGCAGCTCGGCGAGCCGTTCCTCTTCCGCCAGCGCCTCGGCGGTGCGCCGCTCGGCGTCGTAGGCGCGCTCGGCCGCTGTGGCGGCATCCGCCGCGCGAGCCGCCGTGAGTTCCGCGCGGGACTCGGCGGACGCCGCTTCCCTGGCGTGCTCGGAAGCCCGCCGGGACGCCTCACGGGTGGTGTCCCAGGCCTCCACGGCCGTCTTCTCGGCGTCGCTGGCGGCGAGCGCGGCCCGCGCCGGATCCGCGTCGGGCGCGGTGTCGTCGAGCCAGCCCGCGCGCACCGCCTCCGTGGTCTCCTGCTCGACCTCGCTGAGCCGCTGCCGCAAATGCCCGACCTCGCTGCGGGCGCGCTGTGCCTCGGTGGCGGCGGCTGTCGAGTCCCGGTGTGCGGCCTCGCCGACCTCCTGGAGAGCGGCGGACCGCTCCTCCTCCTCGTTGGCGAGCGCCTCGGCGCCTTCCGCCGCCGAGTGCAGGGCCCGTACGAGATCGACGGCGGCCTTGGCGCGGGCGGCGAGGGCCGGGGCCGCGTCGCGTTCGGCCTCGCGGATCGCGACGGCCACGCGCGCGGAGCGGTCGGCGGCCGCGCGGTGGCGCAGGACGACTTCGGCGGCCTGCCAGGCGGAGTGCATGGTGCGCGCGTCGGCGAGTTCGCGCTTCTGCGCGGCTGCCGTCTTCTCCGCCGCCGCGAGTGCCAGCGAGGCGTGCCGGAAGGCGAGTTCGGCGGCGATCAGCGCGCTGCGCTCCCGCCCGCCCTCGGAGTGGGTGACGGCGTACGCCGCGGCGGTGACCCGCTGGGCGAGGTCCCCGGCCCGGACGCGCTCCCGGACGCCCCGTGCGGACAGCCGCCGGGCGAGCGTGCGCGTCCGGCGTTCGGCGCCCGAGTGGATGTCCCGCGCGCGGGAACGCGCTTCCGCCGCCTCGACGATCCGCCCGAGCAGGTCCACGGACCCGGCGGTGAAGTCCCGTTCGGCGATCAGCTCGGACCGTCGCCCCAGCTTGTTGCCGAAGCCGCCGACCAGGTCGGCGAGCCCGTCCGTGTCCCGGGTGTCGGTCACCGCGCGCAGCAGCAGGTCGGTGAAGTCGGAGTCCTTCTTGACCGCGAAGAGGCCCGCGGCCTCACCCTCGTCGGCGTTCATCTCCCGCTGGTAGCGGAAGAGTTCGGGGTCGAGGCCCAGTTCGCCCAGATGCTCGATCCAGCGGTCGTGGATCTCCTCCCAGTGCACTTCGAGGTGCGGATACGCCTTGCCCGCCTCGGTGATCGCGTCCCGGAAGCCCTTCATCGTCCGCCGACGCCCCTGGGCACCGGAGACGCCCTCGACGGACGGCCGTACGGCGGTGGACTCGGCGACGGGAAGGTTGTCGAGGCTCAGCCCCGGGCCGGGCCGGAACGAGTACCAGGCCTCGGCGAACTTCCGCGGATCGTTGGAGACCTGCCGCCCCCGCCACTCGCTCGCCTTGCCGACCACCACCAGCTCGCCGGTGAGTACGTGCTGCCACTCAAGGACCACGTGCCCGCAGTCGTCGGCGAGCAGGAACTTCCGCAGCACACCGGAGCTGGCGCCCCCGAGTGTGTTGCGGTGCCCCGGCAGCATCACGGAGAAGATCAGCTTCAGGAGTACGGACTTGCCGCCGCCGTTCTCCAGGAAGAGCACGCCCGCGGGCGCGGGCCGGCGAGGCGGTCCGACGGGCTCGTCCGCGAAGAACTCCGCCTGGGTGGGCGCGGGATCGGGCACCGGCTCGCCGACACCCCGCAGGTCAAGCACGGTGTCGGCATAGCGCGCGCCGGCAGGACCGATGGAGTAGAGGCGGACCCTGGACAGCTCGTACATGGCGGACTCTCGTAGTCGTAAGGAAGTAGTCGGGTTGGGTGAGACCGGGTGAGGCGTGAAGGGCGTAGGGCGGCCGTCAGGAGTGGTGGAAGGGCAGCCCCGCGTCGGCCACCAGCTCCAGGTCGTCGGTGTCCTCGGCTGGCAGCAGCGTCGGTGTCCCGTCGGTGACCGGTACGACGCCCAGCTCCAGCAGCTCGGCCATGGCGGCGTTTCCGGCCATGTCCCGCACCTGGAGCTGGTAACGGGCCGTCGTCCGGTACGTACCGCCGTTGTCGTCACCCGTCCGCTGGAGGAAGCCGGAGTCGGTGAGGAACGCGACGGCCTTGCCGACGATGCCGGTCGTCGAACCGGCCGGTCTCCGCGCGTCCTTGGTGGCCCCCGTCGCGCTGCGCCTCATCCAGATCCGCCAGGCGGCCTCGAGTCCCGGGGCGTCGCTGACCGGGTCGGTGTTCTCGCCCTGTGCCTCGGCCCGCTCCTCCAGCCGTCGGCAGGCCTGCCGTACGAAGGCCTCGACCCCGTTGACGGTGACGCGCCCGATGTACCCGTCGTCGGCGAGGTCCTCTGGTCGCGGGAACGCCATGGCGGCAACGGCGAGGTGGGCGAGCCCGTGCAGGAACCGGTCCGACCCGTCGGCGGACGTACGGCGGGCGTAGTCCCCCATCCGCACGGCGAAGACGGAGTCCTCGGCGGCGGTGACAGCCATCCCCGCGCGCGGGGACACCTCCAGCACGACCAGCCCCAGCCCGGCGGCCACGGCATCGGCGAGCCGGGCGAAGGCCGGGTTCTCGCGATACCGCCGCAGCAACTCGGCGTACTCCTGGTCCCGGGCGGCCTGAAGCTTGGGCTGAAGCCCGAAGGCCACCAGCCGCGCGGCATCGGCGACATCGGCAGGAGTCACGGCAGCGGCAGCAGCCGGTGCGGCAACCGCCTCCGGCTCACTCCAGTCGACGTGCTCATTCACAGCTGAAACTCCTCGGGGTTCTGATAATCGGACGGGCGGACAAGCGCCCCTACAGGGGCGCGGGGAACTGCGCGACCAGCCACAGCGGGCCCGCAGCAAGGCGACAACCTCAGCCCCATCACGCCGCCTCCGACCTGCCTGCAGCCATCCCCACCGTGTCCAGCAACGCCATCCCCACGATCAGATCGGCGCCCCCGAACTCCGGATCGTCCAGCTCCGTCCCGTCATCGACAGCGAACAGCAACTTCTCCTCGCCCTGCCGATATGCCGTCCCCACCGGCGGACTGGCCGCATGAACCGCCAACAGAGCCACCAGATACGGAAGTTCCGCATCCCGCAGCCGCGCCTCGGCCAACAGCCCCGACAGCCGCCGTGGCGCGTCCGCGGGCAGATCCAGCAACTCCATCGCCGCCGCCAGCTGCTCCTCGCTGAACCGGCTGTCGTCCGGCGTGGCGACGAGGTCCGGCTCCGGCATCTCCGCACCGAGGTGCTCCCGCTCCACCGGCGGCGTCAGCAGTATGTCGACAAGGTCGCCGACCCGGACCGACACCGGCGTACGAAGCCCGGTCCCGCGCGCGAAGAACGCGTCCGTGACCCGCACCGCCTGCTCAAGGGGCAGCGGCAGCACAGGGGCGACCAGATGCCCGTACAGGTCAATCCCCGACGACGTCATCGGCGTCGCGAAGGCCTGCCGGTCCTGTTCCGCGCGGAACAGCGGCCCCGCCTCCAGCAGCCGGGACTGGAGCTGCGTATGCCGCCGGATGCAGTCCTTGACGATGTCGACGAGCTCGGCGGCACGGCGCTTCTGCTCCGGGTCCTCGGACTCGTCGCGGGCTTTGCGGATGTTGGTCAGAATCGCGTTCTCGTGGCGATACCGGTCGGCGACATGGTCGAGCGCCTCGGCGATCATGTCCGGGACGGTCTGGAGCCAGTCCACCGCGCGCACGTTCCGCCGGGTCGCGTCGAGTGCCCGGCGCAGGGTCTCCGAGTACTGCACGGTCCGGTACCGGGCCTGTTCCGCGGCGAGCTGGGCGTCGGCCAGCCGGCCCCGGCGGATGAGCACCTCCAGCTTGACCTCGGCGGCGATCTGGGCGCTCGTGACGTCGGTGTCGAGGGCGCCGACGAGTACGTTGACCGCCTCATCCGTCGTACGGAGATAGACGCTTCCGCCGTAGCCCGGGACCTCTTCGATCAGCTTGAAGTCGTAGTCACGGCGTACATATGTGCCGTCCGGCGAGAACGTGCCGTATACGGCCCGGAAGCCGCGGTCGACGCTGCCGACGTTGATCAGGTTCTCCATGACCCAGCGGGCCACGCGCTCGTGCTCGGTGACGGGTCGCTGCGGGGCCTGGGCGGCGATGCGCGGGATGAGGCGGGCGACGATCTGGTCGTGGTCGGCGCCCGTGTCGAAGTCCATGTTCAGGGTGACCAGGTCGATGGCGGAGAGGGCCACCTCCGCCATGCCGTACACCGAGTACTCACCTGCGAGATTCGCCTTGCGCGCGTCCAGGTCGTGGAGCGGGGCGGTGCAGGCGAGCGCACGCAGGCGGCGCGCCAGTCCCTCGTCGGCGGCCGGGCCCGGAGCGGGGCGCGGCCCCGCGCTGAGCTGGGGCGGAACGCTGTCCGTCGATGCAGGCGAAGTCACGGTGCACAGACTAGGTCCTCGGTCTGACAACTCCCCAAACGACGCGGATCGCCTCCGGCGGTAGCGCGGGCCACTGGGGTCGTGCGTCAGCTGCGGGCCGGTGGGGGCTTGTCGCGCAGTTCCTCGCGCCCCTGAAAAGCTTCAGCCTCCCCCACTCTTCCCCGGTACACGTCGACCACGCGCCCCAGCGAATCGTCGAGGTAGACGGCCAGCAACTGCTCGGCCTCGCCGGCGTGGCCTGCCTGGAGCGCCTGGAGAATCTGCTCGTTGCGCGCGAGATAGGGCTCGTGCAGGCGTCGCGGGTCGTCCACGAGGTGGAAGGCGAGGCGCAGTTCGGCGAAGACGCTGCGCATCAGCTCGTCGGTGCGGGCGCTGCCGGCCAGGGCGACGAGTTCGCGGTGGAAGTGGATGTTGGCCGTCCCCAGCCCTTTCCAGTCATCGTCTCGCACCGCCTGCTGCCCCTGTGCGACGGCCGCGGCGAGGTTCTCCAGGGCGTACGGCGGCTCGCCGAGCCCGCGGACCACGGCGCACTCGACCAGGGCGCGGGTGCGGTAGATGTCCTCGACGTCCTCGATCGTGAGGACCCGTACGAAAACACCCCTGTTGAGCTCGTGGATCAGCAGGCGTTCGTGCGTGAGCAGCCGGAACGCCTCGCGCAGGGTGTTGCGGGAGACGCCGAGGGCCCCGCCGATGCTGTCCTCGGAGAGCCGGGTCCCGGGCGGGAAGTACCCCTCGGCGATACGGCTCCTGAGGATGTCGGCCACCCGCTCGGCGGTGCTGGTGCGCCCGAGGAGCGCGCGGTCGTCGGCCAGTCCCGTCAGCTGCTCTGCCATGCCCGGAATTCAATCGTAGATACAAGAACGAAACAACATGGGTATTGAGGGATCGTTCAACGATCCTCTACCTTGCTGAACAGGCGCCGCCGGATCCACGCGGTGCCGACCGCTTCCGCACGGCACGGCTCATCCCCGAAGCACCCTCCGTCCCTCAACTGCGAGGTGCCCATGAGCACGACCCCTCCACCGCAGGCACTGCCCGCCGAAACCCTCCCCGGAACGACTGAACCCGCCGTCGACGAAGGCGCGTTCGCCTGGCTGCGGGCGCTGGGCCCGCGCGGTCGCCGCGCCTTCGGCGGCGCGTTCGGCGGCTATGCCCTGGACTCGTACGACTACTTCACGCTGCCGCTGAGCATGGTGGCGCTGTCCGCGTACTTCGGCCTGAACAGCGGCCAGACCGGGCTGTTCACCACCGTCACCCTGGTCGTCTCCGCGATCGGCGGCGCCGGTGCGGGCGTGCTCGCGGACCGGATCGGCCGGGTCAAGGCGCTGATGATCACGGTGATCACCTACGCGGTGTTCACCGTGGCCTGCGGCTTCGCGCCCAACTACGAGACGCTGCTGGTGTTCCGCGCCCTCCAGGGCCTCGGTTTCGGCGGCGAGTGGGCCGTCGGCGCGATCCTGGTGGCCGAGTACGCGAGCCCGAAGCACCGCGGACGTACGCTCGGCGCGATCCAGAGTTCCTGGGCCGTCGGCTGGGGACTGGCCGTGATCGTCTACACCGCGGTCTTCACGTTCCTCGAGGACGACCTCGCCTGGCGCGTGATGTTCTGGACCGGCGCCCTGCCCGCGCTGCTCGTCGTCTGGGTGCGTCGCTCGGTGCAGGACGCGCCCCAGGCGGTCGCCGAGCGTGAGAAGAACCCCAAGAAGGGTTCGTTCGCGGAGATCTTCAGGCCCGGCACCGCCGAGGCGCCCGGACTGCTGCGCATCACGATCTTCGCGGGGCTGCTGTCCACCGGTGTCCAGGGCGGGTACTACACCCTCGCGACCTGGGTGCCCACCTATCTGAAGACGGAACGCGGACTGTCGGTCGTCGGCACCGGTTCGTACCTCACGTTCCTGATCTCCGGAGCCTTCATCGGCTATCTGACCGGCGGTTACCTCACCGACCGGCTCGGCCGCAAACGCAACATCTGGCTGTTCGCGGTCCTCTCGGCGCTGTGCATCCTCGCCTACGCGAACATCCCGAACGGCGCCAACACCCTTCTCCTGATACTCGGTTTCCCCCTCGGGTTCTGCATGTCGGCGATCTTCAGCGGCTTCGGCTCCTATCTGAGCGAGCTGTACCCGACGGCGGTACGAGGCACGGGGCAGGGCTTCACCTACAACACCGGCCGGGCCGTCGGCGCCATCTTCCCCACCACCGTCGGCTTCCTGGCCGACAGCTGGGGTGTGGGCGGCGCACTGGTCTTCGGCGCGATCGGATACGGCATCGCAGCCCTGGCACTGCTCGGGCTGCCGGAGACCCGCGGGAAGGAACTGCAGTGACCCGTACGGAAGACCGCCTCGCCCCGACCTTCGTGGACGAGCAGCCAGCCCCCCTCGTGCACGACCGCCCCGTGACCCTCACCGACGAGCACGCGCACGCGTGGAGCCCCGAATACGCCCGCACCCGGTTCCGCGCGGGTCTGACCGGCGCCACGGCCGGGGTGGCGGCGGGCCACACCCAGGCCAACCTGATCTCGGTCCCCGCGGACTGGGCGTACGACATGCTGCTGTTCTGCCAGCGCAATCCGAAGCCCTGTCCGGTCCTGGACGTCACGGACGCCGGCTCGTGGACCACCGTCCTCGCGAACGGAGCGGACCTGCGCACCGACCTGCCTCGCTACCGGGTGTGGCGGGACGGCGAGCTCGTGGACGAGCCGACGGACGTGCTCGCCCACTGGCGCGACGACCTCGTGACGTTCCTCATCGGGTGCAGCTTCACCTTCGAGTGGGCGCTGGCCGAGGCGGGCGTCCCGATCCGCCACGTCGAGCAGGGCCGCAACGTCCCGATGTACGTGACCGGCCGCCAGTGCCGGCCCGCGGGGCGGCTGCACGGTCCGATGGTCGTGTCCATGCGCCCGGTGCCCCCGGAGCATCTGGCGGCGGCGATCCGGGAGAGCAGTCTGCTCCCGGCAGTGCACGGCAGCCCCGTGCACTGCGGTGATCCGTCGGGCCTCGGCATCGAGGACCTCGGCCGACCCGACTTCGGTGAGGCGGTGGACGCCGGGCCGGACGACATCCCGGTGTTCTGGGCCTGCGGGGTCACCCCGCAGGCAGCGGTGATGGCCTCGCGCCCACCCTTCGCCCTCACCCACGCACCTGGACAGATGTTCCTCACGGACACGCGCGACGAGCAGTACCGCGTGGGCTGACCGAGCAGCCGTTTCGCGTGCGCTGTCCGAGTGTCGGGACCACGTGGCCCGACCGATCAGAATGGGACCCATGACCGCGATCGATCTGAACGCCGACCTCGGCGAGGGCTTCGGCCGCTGGCAGCTGACCGACGACGAACGACTGCTGTCCGTCGTCACCAGCGCCAACGTGGCCTGCGGCTTCCACGCCGGCGACGCGGCCACCATGCGGCGCGTGTGCGAGCTGGCGGCCGAACGCGGGGTACGGATCGGCGCCCAGGTCTCCTACCACGACCTGGCGGGGTTCGGGCGGCGCGCGATGGACGTGCCACCCGACGAACTGACGGCCGAGGTGGCCTACCAGATCGGCGCCCTGGAGGTGTTCGCACGTGCGGCGGGCACGCGCGTGTCGTACGTCAAGCCGCACGGCGCGCTCTACAACCGCGTCGTGCACGACAAGGAGCAGGCGGAGGCGGTGATCGAGGGCGTGCTCCTGGCCGACAGAACGCTGCCGGTGCTCGGGCTGCCCGGCTCGCGCCTGCTGGAGCTGGCCGAAAGCGCGGGCCTCCGGGCCGTCCCGGAGGCGTTCGCGGACCGCGCGTACACCGACGAGGGAACGCTCGTGCCGCGCGGCCAGGAGGGAGCCCTGATGACCGACCCGGAGGCCGTCGTGGAGCGCTCCGTGGGCCTCGCCCTGACCGGCGTGGTCGCGTCCCGCTCCGGGGCGCCCCTCGCGGTCCGAGCCCGCTCCCTGTGCGTGCACGGCGACACGCCGGGCGCGGTGGACCTGGCCCGCCGGGTCCGGGAACGACTGGAGTCGTCGGGCGTCCGCGTGGAGGCCTTCGTATGAGGGCGCTGCCCGTCGGCGACGACGCGCTCCTGGTCGAGGTCTCCTCCGGCGAGGAGGCGCAGGCCCTGCACGCGGAGTTGCTGCGCCGCCGCGCGGAGGGCTCCCTGTCCGTACGCGAGATCGTCCCCGCGGCCCGTACGGTCCTCCTCGACGGTCTGCGCGATCCCGTCCGCCTGGCATCCGAACTGACCGCCTCCGAAGTTCCCCCGACGCTCCCCCGCGCCCAGGAGACCGTCGAACTGCCGGTCCGCTACGACGGCCCGGACCTCGCCGATGTCGCCGCCCTGTGGGACGTGTCCGAGGAAGCGGTGGCGCGCATCCACGCGGACACCGAGTTCCGGGTCGCCTTCTGCGGTTTCGCGCCCGGTTTCGGCTACCTCACCGGCCTCCCGGCCCGCTACGACGTACCGCGCCGCGCGACCCCGAGGACGGCCGTCCCGACCGGTGCGGTGGCGCTGGCGGGCCCGTACACGGGCGTGTACCCGCGTTCGTCGCCGGGCGGCTGGCAGCTGATCGGTACGACGGACGCGGTTTTGTGGGACCACGCGCGCGTGCCTGCCGCACTGCTGTCGCCGGGCACCCTGGTCCGTTTCGTCCCGGTGGGGCACCGATGACGGACCGCGCGCTCGCCGTCGTGCGGGCCGGGGCGCTGACCACCGTGCAGGACCTGGGGCGGCCCGGGTACGCCCATCTCGGGGTGCCCCGCTCCGGCGCCCTGGACGCGCCCGCGGCGGCGCTCGTCAACCGGCTGGTCGGCAACCCGCCCGAGGCAGCCGTCCTGGAGACCACCCTCAACGGCTGCTCCCTGCGCCCCCGTTGCCCGGTCACCGTCGCGATCGGCGGCGCCCCCTGCCCAGTCACGGTGGACGGCAGGCCGGTGGCCTGGGGCGCTCCGGTGCACGTGCCCGCGGGCTCACTGCTGGACATCGGGACGGCCCTCTCAGGGGTACGCGGTTACGTGGCCGTCTCCGGCGGAGTCGCCGTCGAACCGGTGCTCGGCAGCCGCTCCACCGATCTGCTCTCCGGGCTGGGCCCGCCGCCCCTGACGGACGGCGCGGTGCTGCCCCTGGGACACGTTGTCAGCGCACACACGCGCGTGGACGTCGTTCCGCAGCCGGCGCCCCCGGCCGAACTCGTCCTGCGCGTGAGCGTCGGACCACGCGACGACTGGTTCACACCGGCGGCGCTCCGGACCTTCACCACGTCCGCGTACCGCGTGTCCTCCGCGAGCAACCGCATCGGGCTGCGCACGGAAGGCCCCTCCCTGCAGAGGGCGTTCTCCGGCGAACTCCCCAGTGAGGGCATGGTCCTGGGCGCGGTCCAGGTGCCCCCGGACGGCAGACCGGTGGTCTTCCTCGCCGACCATCCGACCACCGGCGGTTATCCGGTGATCGCCGTCGTCCGCGCCGCCGACCTGTCGGCCGCCGCCCAGGCGACGCCGGGCACCCCGGTCAGGTTCGTGCCCGTACGCCGCCGCTGAACCGCCTGGGCGGCCCTAAGACGGACCGGCAATTGGAGGGCGGCGTCGCGGGGTCTGGCACGCACTCCCCCACTGCCTTAAGGGCGTGGGGGGGGACCCTAAGCCGCGTTGTCGTCGGTCGCGATGGCTCCGCCATCACTCCCTCCTCCGCCTTGCAGCTGCACGCTCCCCCACGCTCGGCTTCGCTCGCGCGGGGGGACCCCCATCGCCCCCGCTCCTTCTCCCACCCTCCAATTGCCGGTCCGTCGAAGCCGTGACCGCTCACGCCACGTCCGGCCCGGGCCGGTGCTCCGCGACCGACAGGGCTGCCAGGGCCGCCGCCACCGCGTGGGACGCCCCCAGGTCCAGCCGGGCGCTGGTGCCCCGGGCACGATGGCGGACCTCCTGGGCGGCGAGCCGGAGGAGTTGCGGCAGCAGGTCGGTGCACCGCCTCGCCACCCAGCCCGTGCCCGCGGTGGCCAGCCAGCGCAGACTTGCCGCCCGGGTGGGCGCGGGTTGCTCCGGCGCGGCCGACGGACCCGCCCCGTCCGCGACGCCCGCCTCCGTGAGCAGCGCGTGGAAGCGGACCGCGAGCTGGCGGTGCCCCTGCTCACCGGGGTGCAGCCGGTCCGCGCTCCACATCTCGCGCCCGCTGAGCCACTCCCCCTCGGCGGCGTGCAGATGCACGGCCCCGTACCGCTCGGAGAGCGCGTGGACGACCGTGTTGACCGCCCGCTGCCGCCGGGCCAGCGGGTTGGCCAGCGCGCCCGGCAGCCCCAGCATCGCCCCGGGGTCGGGCAGACACGCCGTGAGCAGGAGGGCGCCCCGGCCAGTGAAGGCCGCGTACACCTCGTCCAGCCGGGCGGCCACCGCGTGGATGTCGAAGGCGCGGCGCAGGGTGTCGTTGACCCCGATGACGACGGACACGACGTCCGGCTCCAGGTCGAGACCGGCCGGCGTCTGCCGTTCCAGCACGTCGCGTGTCTGGGCCCCGCTGACCGCGAGGTTGGTGAACTCGACCGGGCTGCCGCCGAACCCGCCGGCGAGCAGCGCCGCCCAGCCGCGCCACCCGCCGTCCACGGGATCGCCCACGCCCTCGGTCAGCGAGTCGCCGAGCGCCACGAACCGCAGCGGTCTCATCCGACACCCTCCGGTACGACGGGCCGCACGGTCGCCGCGTCGTGCGCGGCGAGGAACGCCTCGACCGCGGCCGCCCAGCCGAAACACTCGGCACGCGCGCGTGCCGTTTCCCGGCAATCGCGCTCGGGCCGCCCCAGCAGCAGCCATATGGCGTCCGCGAAGGCCTCCCCGTCGTCGGCGGCGACTGCCCCGGCGGACCCGATCACCTCGGGCAGCGCGGAGGACGCGCTGACGACCACGGGCGTACCGCAGGCCATCGCCTCCAGTGCGGCGAGCCCGAACGTCTCCGCGGGCCCGGGCGCCAGGCACACGTCGGCGGACGCCTGGAGCCCGCCCAGCAGTGCCCGGTCGGCGACATGCCCGAGGAAGGTGACCGGCAGGCCGCGCTCCCGCGCCCGCTGCTCCAGCCGGGCCCGCAACGGGCCGTCTCCGGCCACCACCAGCCGCGCCCGCCGTCCGCGCCGCAACAGCGCCTCCAGGGCGTCCAGAGCCGTACCGGGCCGCTTCTCGACGGACAGCCGGGAGCACATCACCAGGAGCACCTCGTCCACGCGCGCGTGCACGGCCCGCAGCTCCGGGTCCCGCAGCGACGGGTGCCGCCGTACCAGGTCGACGCCCAGTGGGGCCCGTACGACATTGCGTGCGCCGATCCGCACGAACTCCCGCTCGGCGAACTCCGTGGTGCACACCACGCGCGCGTAGGTGTGTGCCGTACGGACGTTGAGGGCGTCGGCGGCCCGCCGGGAGAGGTTCTCCGACAGGCCCCAGGTGCGCAGGACACCGTCGGCGGTCTCGTGGGAGACCATCACCGCGGGGACCCTGGCCCGCCGGGCCCATTTGCCGGTCCACCTCAGGGTCGTCCGGTCGGACACCTCCAGCCGGTCCGGCGCGAGTTCTTCGAGCAGGGCGGCGACGCGGCGCCTGTCCGTCAGGACGCGGTAGCCGCCGGTGCCGGGCAGCAGCGGGCCGGGCAGGGTGATCACGCGCCCCTGTTCGGTGTCCCGCTCGCCCGCCCGCTCACCGGGCACGATCAGCACGGGCTCGTGCCCGGCGGCCCGGTAGCCGGCGCCCAGTTCGCGCAGCGCGGTGCGCAGTCCGCCCGAGGCCGGTGCGACGAAGTTCGCCAGCCGGACGATGCGCAGCGGCCCGCTCGCCGGGCGCGGTGTCTCGCTGTTCATGCGGCCACCGCCGTCCGCGCGGTGAGGATGTCGGCGTAATGCCCGATCAGCTGGTCGCCGACGGCCGCCCAGGTGCGGCCCTCGACCGTCGCCCGGCCGGCGGCTCCGTACGTGGCGCGCAGTGCCGGGTCGGCGGCCAGGGACCACACCGCGTCCCGTACGGCGTCGGCGTCACGCGGCGGGACGAGCAGGCCGGTGCGGCCGTGGGCGACCAGGTCCAGCGGGCCGCCGGCCGCGGGGGCGACCACGGGTACACCGCTCGCCATGGCCTCCTGCACGGTCTGGCAGAAGGTCTCGAACGGGCCGGTGTGCGCGAAGACGTCCAGCGAGGCGAAGATCCGGGCGAGTTCGTCGCCGGTACGGCGGCCCAGGAAGACCGCGCCGGGCAGGTGCTCGCGCAGCCCCGGTTCGCTGGGCCCGTCGCCCACGACGACGACCCGTACGCCGTCCAGTCCGCAGACCCCGGCGAGGAGTTCTACCTGCTTCTCGGGGGCGAGCCGGCCGACGTAGCCGACGATCAGTTCGCCGTTGGGGGCGAGTTCCCGCCGGATCGACTCGTCGCGCAGGTCGGGCCGGAAACGGACGGTGTCCACCCCGCGCTGCCACAGCCGTACCCGGGGCACACCGTGTGCCTCCAGGTCGTTCAGGGCCGCGCTGGACGGCGCGAGGGTGAGGTCGGCGGCGGCGTGGACGGAGCGGATGCGCCGCCAGGCGGCCGCCTCACCCGTGTGGACGTATGTACGGGCGTATCCGGCCAGATCGGTCTGGTAGACGGCCACGGCGGGGATGCCGAGCCGGGCGGCGGCGGCCATGCCGCGTACGCCGAGGACGAAGGGGCTGGCCAGGTGGACGATGTCCGCGCGGTGCTCGGTGATCGCGGCGGCGACGCGTCGGCTGGGGAGGGCGACGCGGACCTGGGGGTAGCCGGGGAGCGGCAGGGAGGGGACACGGACGACGGGGCACGGCGCCGAGGCGTCGGGCCCGTTCCCGGCGGCGGTGGCCGGGGCGACGACGAGGGGAACGTGACCGCGATCGACGAGGTGCCGGGCGGTCTGGAGCGCGCAGTGGGCAACGCCGTTCACATCGGGGGGAAAGGATTCGGTCACGATGACGACACGCATAGGGGTGTTCTCGCCGTACCGGACGTGCTCGCGTCAACGTCGATCTTTCCGGACGGGGAACGTCCCATGAGCGTTGCGCACCGCTCCCTCGCGGGTCGGCGCGCGTCCACGCACTCCTGATCCCCGGGTCATCCCCCGTTCATACGGCGGTGCTGTCTGGCCCGATCCGGCTTCGTACGGCTGTCTGGACCTCGGCCTCCTCGGCCGGGTCGGCGGCGAGTCGGCGCAGTTGGTCGACGACCCTGGCGTCACCGGTCTCGGCGTGCCGGGCGGCGACCTCGCGGGTGGTCTCCTCGCAGTCCCACAGGCATTCGACGGCGAAGCCGGCGGCGAAGGAGGGGTCGGTGGCGGCGAGGGCCCGGGCGGCCCTGCCGCGCAGATGGGACGAGGCGGTCTCACGGTAGATATGGCGCAGTACGGGGGCCGCGCAGACGATGCCGAGCCGTCCCGTGCCGTCCACCAGGGTCCACAGGGTCGACGCGTCGGGCCCTTCGCCCCGTACGGCCTCCCGCAGGGCGGCGAGGACGAGGTCGCTGTCCCGGGTGCCGCCCAGGCAGGCGAGCATCCGTCCGGCGGCGGCGCCCAGGGGGTCGGGCCGGTGGACCCAGCCGCGCGCTCGGTCGACGGCGGCGATACTGCGCATGCGTTCGAAGGCGTCGACGGCGGCCTCCACGACGGCCGTCGTGCCGTCGGTGATCGCGCCCTCGATCAGGTCGAGGGCGTCGGGATCGTTGCCGTCCGCGAGATAGCGCAGGGCCGTGCAACGGGCGCCGTCGTCGCCGCTGCGGGCCGCCTCGACGATCTGGGGCCGGTCCTCCGGGCCTGCCACAGCCGTGAGACAACGTGCCGCGGGCACATGGAGCGCGGCACCGCGGTCGATGCCCTGCTGGGCCCACTCGAACACGGCATCCACGCTCCAGCCCGGGCGCGGCCCGGACGGTCGCATCTGGCGTTGCCAGCGGTCGAAACAGCCGGTCTCCTGAGCGGCACGCACGCGCGTGGAGATCGATTCGCGCGGATCGTCGGCCCACAGCCGCCAGGGCCGGGGTTCGAAGGCGTCCCGCACGGCGGCGGCGAGTTCGGCCTCGCCCTCCGCGTCGGTGCCGAAGCGTGCCAGCACGGGAGCGGCGAGGGCGCGCAGCCCCGCGTCGTCGTCCCTGAGCGCCAGCTCGTCCAGCGCCCAGGCCCAGCTGGTACCGACGGCCGCGTACCTGCGCAGCAGGTCGAGCGCGTCCCGACTGCCGTACGAGGCGAGGTGCCCGAGGACCGCGAGGGCGAGCCCGGTGCGTGACTCGTCGGTGTCGAGGACGTCCTCGACGTCGAAGAGGTGCGCCTCGATCTCGTCCAGCTCGCCATGGAGGTCGACATAGAGACGGGCGTAGTAAAGGGAGCGGTTCTCCACCTGCCAGTCGTGGCGGGGGTCGCGGAGCACGCAGTGGTTCAGCGCCGCGAGCGCTTCGGCCCGTGGTGCGGTGAGCGCGTGCAGCGTGCCGTCGCCGCGGCCCCTCTGGAGCAGGCCGAGCAGCGTACCGCTGGGCGCTATGACCGGATCGAACATGGGAAACAGCCTCACATCAAGCGTCGACGCAACCGGGATCTTGCTCTACCTGGCCGCGTGACAACACGTCGGAGCGTCCGCCGTTTCCTGCTTGCTGTAGACCATCTTCCTCTGCCTCTCGTAGGTGGGCCCATGCGGACCGCCTCACGGCCCGCGCGGTGCGGCAACATCTGCCCAGCCATCGCGTCCATGAATCACGACGTCATGATGACCCGGCTGTTCAAGCTGCCGCGACCGTATTTCCGGCGGCCCCGTTCCGCCTCCCCCGTTTTCCTTGTCGTACCTGGTCAGTGTGTACGGCTCAGTGCGCGCCGAACAGCTCCAGCAGTTCCGTCTTGCCGAACATCCGGGCGGTGTCGACGGCCGAGGGCATGCCCTCGGCCGGGTTGGCGCCACCCTCCAGGAGAGCCTGGATGACGTCCTGCGCACCCTTGAAAACGGCCCCGGCGAGCGGGGTCTGACCCCGGTCGTTCACCCGGTTTCCGTCGGCGCCGCGCGCGAGCAGCGCCCGGACCGCGTCGGCGTGGCCGTGATAGGCGGCGAGCATCACCAGGGAGTCGCCGCGGTCGTTGGTGAGGTCGGCCGGAACGCCCGCGTCGACGTACGCCACGAGGGCCTCGGTCTGCCCCTGCCGGGCCAGATCGAAGATCTTGGTCGCCAGCTCCACGACCTCGGGGTCGGGGGCTTCACTCATCAGCCGGACCACCTCTCGTTACAACCGTACGGGTGAATCGTCAGCGTACTGGCTTAGCAAGCACATGACCCGCACACCTCAGCGGCAAAGATCAGCCCGCTCCGCTGACACCGAACAGGTCCGCCACCGGAGTGAAATCTGCCGAAATTCACCTGAATGCACCTTTTATCGTATGGATACATGCTGTGATCCTGGAAGAACTCATGGTGACTGTCCCCACCACACCAGGAGATCTCCATGATCCTCTCCATCTCAGGCGTCGTTCTGCTCGGCATCATCGTCTTCCTCTTCTTCAAGAAGGACGGGCTCAAGGCCTCGCACGCCTTCGTGGCCGCACTGTTCGGCTTCTACCTCGCCAGCACCGCCATCGCGCCGAGCATCAAGGCCGGCGGCGAGAGCCTGGCGGGCCTGCTCGGCGGAATCAAGTTCTGACGCCCCTCCCGCACGCACCTCACAGGAGACAGCAGTGGCCCGGCGCCCCCTTCCCCGCATCCTGAGCAACGGCAGCGCACAGATCGCCCGGAGCCGGGAGCTGGCCCGGACCGCGGCCGACAGCGCGACCGATGTCCTCCACCCGCTGATCACGATCAGCCGGGGTCTTCGCCGGCTGGCTGCGGCCGGCCGGCGCAAGTGGGCCGACACGCCCAAGGACAAGCGCGGGCCGCTGCTGTTCCTGGTGGCCTCGATGGTCCTCGTCGTGGCCCTCGTGCCGTACGGCCCGCTGCTCGCCGTCATCTCGGTGATGGCGGCAGCGGCCTGGCACGGCCGGGACCGCGCCCCCGCGGAGCCCGAGGGCCCCGACGAGTCCCAGACCCAGCGCCTCCAGTCCCTCTACGAGGCGCTGGTTCCCTACTTCTCGACCCCCGAGGACCCCGCTCCCCTCTACACCCACGGCGGCGACTTCGAGCAGACCTTCCCCGCGTACGAGTTCGATGCCACCGGCCGCGTCTCGCACCTCGTGGTGCGCTACCCGGCGTACTTCACCGACGGCGAGGCCGACTCCCGCGCGCGGATCGAACAGTTGCTGCACGCCAAGTCGGGGCGGGGCCGCGAATACCACTTCGGGTGGGACGAGGAGGGCAACCAGCTCACGGTCACGGTTCTGCCACCCCTCCCCACCGACATCGCCGCCCAGCGCTTCGTCACCTCCCCCGGCGAGACGGTCCTCGGCTTCACGGACCCCAGCCAGGTGCAGCGCACGCTCCCCCTCAGCCACGGCGAGGAGCGGCGTGACGTCCCGCCGGTCGTCTGGCGCACGGGCCCCCGCTCCACCGAACCGCACCTCCTGGTCATGGGCGAACCGGGCAGCGGCACCACGACGCTCCTGCGCTCGATCGCCCTCCAGGCCCTCCAGTACGGCGACATCCTGATCGTCGAGGGCAGCGGCACCGGCGAGTACGCCTGCCTGACCGGCCGGGACGGCGTCCTGGCCGTCGAATGCGCCCCGACCGGAGCGCTGGCGAGCCTCGAATGGGCCGCCCACGAAACGGAACGCCGCCTGATCGCGGCCAACCGCGCCCGCCAGGCCGGTCAGCCGCTCCCCGACGACACCCGGCGCCCGCTCTGGCTCCTCCTCGACCGCCCCGGAGCCCTCGCCCACCTGGCCGCCGCCGACGGCCGCCGCGATCCCCAGTCCCTGCTCCAGGTCCCTCTGCGGCACGGCCGGGCGGCGAACGTCACCGTCGTGGTGGCGGAACAGTTCGACAGCGCGGACACCTTGACCGACGCCGTACGACAGCACACGCGCGCGCGTGTGGTACTCGGCCCGGCGACCCCCGCCCAACTGGAAGGGGTCCTGGGCGTACCTCCGCACACGACACCGGTCGCAGTCATGCCCCCGGGCCGCGGCTACGCCCGTCTGGGCACTGGCCCGGTCCACCGCCTCCAGGTCCCGGCCACCCCGGACCCGCACGACGAAGCGACGAGCGACACGCAGCGGCAGGCGGTCCTGGAACTGCTGCCGCCGAGAACGACTCCGGCGGACGCGGAGCCCGCCCCCGCAGAGGCCGCGGTGGCCGAGGGCGCGTAGGACCTGTCCGGCGGATCAGGTCGGAGACGCGGGGCCGCGGTGACATCAGCCGCTCCGCAGTTGTTCTCCGACCTGATCCAAGAAACAGCCCCTGACCGAGGGGAGCCGTCAGGCGACGAAGGTGCGCGGGGACTCGCCGCCCCCGGACCCTCCGCTCGCCACGATCCGCGCCGCCGCGGCCAGCCGTACCGCCGCCTCGTCCGCCACCGCTCCCCCCACGGTGAACGGCAGCCGCACATACCCCTCGAAGGCACCGTCGACCCCGAACCGCGGCCCCGAAGGCACCCGCACCCCCACCCGCTCCCCCGCCTCGGCGATCCGCGACCCCGACAGACCCCCCGTACGCACCCACAGCGTGAGCCCGCCCCGGGGCACCGCGAACTCCCAGTCCGGCAGCTCCCGTCGGACCGCCGTGACCAGCGCGTCCCGGTTGTCCCGGGCCTGTTCGCGCCGCATCGCGACCGCCTGTTCCCAACCACCCGTGCTCAGCAACCAGTTGATGGCCAACTGTTCGAGCACAGGCGTGCCCAGGTCGGCGTAGGCACGCGCGGCGACGAGGCTGCGGATGATGTCCGGGGCCGCCCGTACCCAGCCGATGCGCATCCCGGCCCAGAAGGCCTTGCTGGCGGACCCCACGGTGATGACCGTGGACCCGGCAGGATCGAACCCGCAGACAGGCCGGGGCATGTGGACATCCGGCTCCAGCCACAGCTCGGTCATCGTCTCGTCGGCGACGAGCACCGTACCCGCCGACCGGGCCGCGTCCACGAGCTGGCGCCGCTGGTCCTCGTCGGCGAGCGCGCCCGTGGGGTTGTGGAAGTCGGCGACAACATAGGCGAGACGGGGCGCGGCCTCGCGCAGCACCTGCCGCCAGCGGTCCAGATCCCAGCCGGCGAGCCCCTCGGCCATCGCGACGGGCACGAGCCGCGCGCCCGCCTCCCGCATGAGCTGAAGGATGTTGGCGTACGAGGGCGACTCCACGGCGATCCGCTCGCCCCGGCCGGCGAAGAGATGACAGATGGCGTCCATGGCGCCCATCGCACCGGTCGTCACCATGATCTGTTCGGGCATCGTCGGGATCCCGCGCGCGGTGTAGCGCTCGGCGAGCATCGCGCGCAGCGCGGGCAGCCCGGCCGGGTAGTCGCCGTGAGTGTGCGCGTACGGGGGCAGTTCTTCCAAGGCGCCCTGGACGGCGCGGGTGAGCCAGGGCTCGGGCGCGGGCAGGGCCGCTGTGCCGAGGTCGATCACCGAGCCGAGGGCCTCGGGGGGCAGGGGCTCGAGCCCGCGCGCGGGAAGTGGGTTACCGGCGGGTACGGCGGTCCAGCTGCCCGCGCCGCGCCGGGACTCCAGGAAGCCCTCGGCGCGCAGCGCCTCATAGGCGGCGGCGACCGTGGTGCGGCTGACGGAGAGGGAGAGGGCCAGTTCGCGTTCCGCGGGGAGGCGGGCGGCGACCGGTACCCGGCCCTCGAGGACCAGCAGCCGGACGCCGTCGGCGAGCGAGCGGTAGGCGGGCGGGCGACGCGTGCCGGGGCCCGCGGGGCGGTCCTGCTGGGAGTTGAGCAGCCGGGCGAGCTGCGCGGCGCCCACTGCCGAAGTCCACTGCACCATGCAGATCAGTCCACCTTCCCTGAATTGGCCATGGATGGGATCCGATCCCAAGCCACAGGGTGTCATGTGCCAGGCCACTACCACCACAGGGGGCATCTCGTGAGTTCGTTGTCAGCGCCGGACCGTGTCGGACGACGGTTGATCCAGCTGTACGCCGGTCTCGCGCTGTACGGCGCCAGCTCGGCCCTGCTCGTCGAGTCGGGCCTCGGGCTGGAGCCCTGGGGCGTGCTGCACCAGGGGCTGGCCGAACTGACCGGGCTGACGATCGGTGTCGTGTCGATCTTCGTGGGCGCGGCCGTACTGCTCCTGTGGATCCCGCTGCGCCAGCGCCCGGGCCTCGGCACGGTCTCGAACGTCTTCGTGGTCGGCCTCGCCATGGACGGCACTCTCGCCCTGGTCCCCGACGCGCATGCCCTCACCGCCCGCGTCCCGCTCCTGGTGGCGGGCATCGTCCTCAACGGCGTGGCCACCGGCCTGTACATCGCGGCGAGCTTCGGCCCGGGACCGCGCGACGGTCTGATGACCGGCCTGCACCGGCTCACCGGCCGCTCGATCCGACTCGTTCGTACGGCGATCGAGCTGGCGGTGGTCGCGACGGGCTTCGCCCTCGGCGGCACGGTGGGGATCGGCACGGTGCTGTACGCGGTGGCGATCGGACCGCTGGCGCAGCTCTTCCTGCGCGTGTTCGCCGTCCCGGCGGCATCGGACGGCAGCGCGGTCGTTGCCGCCGGTCAACCGGAAGGCGCGATACTGCGACCGTGACCACGCGGATACGCCACCCGTACCTCGACCATCCCGGCCCGATCCCCTTCGCCCACCGGGGCGGGGCGGCGGACGGGCTGGAGAACACGATGCTCCAGTTCCGGCGGGCGGTCGAGGCGGGCTACCGCTATCTGGAGACCGACGTGCACTCCACGGCGGACGGAAAACTCGTCGCCTTCCACGACTCGACGCTGGACCGGCTGACGGACGGCAGCGGCCCGATCGCGGCCGTCCCGTGGTCCGACGTACAGCACGCGCGCGTGGCCGGCAGCGAACCGGTGCCTCTGTTCGAAGAGCTGCTCGAAGCCTTCCCCGAAGCCCGCTGGAACGTCGACGTCAAGGCCGAACCCGCGCTGCTCCCGCTCCTGGAGCTGATCGAGCGCACCGGCTGCTGGAACCGGATCTGCGTCGGCTCCTTCTCCGAGGCGCGTGTGGCGCGCGCCCAGCGGCTGGCCGGTCCGCGTCTGGCGACCTCGTACGGCACCCGGGGCGTTCTCAACCTCCGACTGCGCTCCTGGGGCATGCCCGTGGGGGTACGCCGGTCCGCGGTCGCCGCCCAGGTACCGGAGGCCCAGTCGGGCGTCCCGGTGGTCGATCATCTCTTCGTGCGCACTGCCCACGCGCGCGGGCTGCACGTCCACGTGTGGACGGTCAATGATCCCGATCGCATGCATCGGCTCCTGGACCTGGGAGTCGATGGCATCATGACCGATCACATCGACACGTTGCGCAAGGTTCTGGAGGACCGGGGCACCTGGTTCTGACGCCCCGCGCGCGGCACCTTCACGGGGAAAGCGAGGGGCACGGGTGGGCACCGACACCGTGCGGACCGAGGCGGCCGACGAGGCCGCCGGGCGCAAGCGCGAGCAGCGCGGCTGGTACTTCTACGACTGGGCGTGCTCCGTCTACTCGACGAGCGTGCTCACCGTGTTCCTGGGCCCCTATCTGACGTCGGTCGCCGAGGAGGCGGCCGACGCGGACGGGTTCGTGCATCCATTGGGGATACCGGTCCGCGCCGGTTCGTTCTTCGCGTACTCGGTGTCCCTGTCGGTCATCGTGGCAGTGCTGGTCATGCCCCTGGTGGGCGCCGCCGCCGACCGCACCGGCCGCAAGAAACCGCTCCTGGCGGCAGCCGCCTATGTGGGCGCCACGGCGACAGCGTGCATGTTCTTCCTCGACGGCGACCGCTATCTGCTGGGCGGGCTGCTGCTGATCGTCGCCAACGCGGCCCAGTCCGTCTCGATGATGCTCTACAACTCCTACCTTCCCCAGATCGCTCCGGTCGAGGAACGCGACGCGGTCTCGTCGCGCGGCTGGGCGTTCGGCTACGCGGCGGGCTCACTGGTCCTGGTCGTCAACCTGGTCCTGTACACGGCCCACGACTCCTTCGGCCTCTCGGAGAGCATGGCCGTCCGCGTCTGTCTGGCCTCGGCGGGTCTGTGGTGGGGCGCCTTCACCCTCGTACCGCTGCGCAGGCTCCGCGACCGGCGGGCCACCGCGGAGGAGGTCGCCGCGAAAGGCGCCAGTGCTCCGGGGCTGCGGCAGCTCGCTGCGACCGTCCGTGACATGCGCCGCCACCCGCTCACCCTCTCCTTCCTGCTCGCCTACCTCGTCTACAACGACGGCATCCAGACCGTGATCTCACAGGCGTCGGTGTACGGCTCCGAGGAACTCGGGCTGGGGCAGTCCACCCTCATCGGGGCGGTACTCCTCGTGCAGGTGCTCGCGGTGGCGGGGGCGCTGGGGATGGGCCGGCTGGCCCGGGTGTATGGGGCCAAGCGGACGATTCTCGGATCGCTGGTGGCGTGGACGGTGACGCTGGCGGCGGGATACTTCCTGCCGGCCGGCGCACCGGTGTGGTTCTTCGTGCTGGCCGCCGGGATCGGTCTGGTCCTCGGCGGCAGCCAGGCCCTGTCCCGGTCACTGTTCTCGCATCTGGTGCCGCCCGGCAAAGAGGCCGAATACTTCTCCGCGTACGAGATGAGCGACCGTGGCATGAGCTGGCTCGGCCCGCTTCTGTTCGGAATCACCTACCAGCTGACCGGAAGTTACCGCGACGCGATCATCTCGCTCGTGATCTTCTTCGTCCTCGGGTTCGCACTGCTCGCGCGGGTTCCGGTGGGACAGGCGATCCGCGACGCGGGCAATCCCGTTCCCGAAAGGATTTAGCATCCGCGGCCAAAGAGCGGTAGTGTACGCCGTTGGCCTGCCAGGCGTACCGTTACTGCGCGTCAAAGATGACGAAACGCTGGGTGACATCTGCTTGCAGATGTGACAAAGCGGGCACTGGTGGGTACAACAAGGGGCGGCTACGACGGCGACGCATGACCCGAAACGGGACACGGGACGGGAATCTTTACCGCCGACCGGACGTTGACCGGATGACGACGACAGCGACACCTGTCCTGTGGGCGACAAGCCCGGGAGGCACGATTCATGAGTGAGCGAGCTCTTCGCGGCACGCGCCTCGTGGTGACCAGCTACGAGACGGACCGCGGCATCGACCTGGCCCCGCGCCAGGCCGTGGAGTACGCATGCGAGAAGGGACATCGTTTTGAGATGCCCTTCTCGGTGGAGGCGGAGATTCCGCCCGAGTGGGAGTGCAAGGTCTGCGGGGCCCAAGCACTCCTCGTGGACGGCGACGGCCCTGAGGAAAAGAAGGCCAAGCCCGCGCGTACGCATTGGGACATGCTGATGGAGCGGCGCACCCGCGAGGAACTCGAAGAGGTCCTCGAGGAGCGACTGGCCGTACTCCGCTCCGGAGCGATGAACATCGCGGTACATCCGCGGGACAGCCGCAAGTCCGCATAGCCCTTCAGGGGCTCGGCGGCATACAAAGCACGCGTGACACCGCGGGTGCCGTACGTGAGGTCTGCGTACGGTGCCTGCGGTTTCGCGTTTTCCGGGCACGGTGAGCCAGAGGCGACGGGCCCGCGCCGAGGAGGCGCGGGCCCGTCGCTCGCATCGCGGAAACAGGGCGTCAGCTGTTCAGCGGCGGACGCTGCTCGTCCCGCGCATCCGTGCCGTCCTCCCGGATGACCTCGCCCTGGACCACCTTGCCGTCCGGGCGGTGCATCCTCGCCTGCTGGAAGGCGTCGCCCAGGGTGCCCGGGGTCGCCTCCCTCAGCTTGCGTTCGAAGGTGCGCTCCGCGGAGCGGCTGATCGCCTTCTGGAGCGGCGGGACCAGCAGGAGCAGGCCCACCGCGTCCGAGATCAGGCCGGGCAGCATCAGCAGCAGGCCGCCGAGCATCATCAGGCCGTTGCCCTCGCTGCCGCCGGGACGGGCCGTGGGCTCCGTCCGTGCACCGCCCTGCTGCTGTTGCAGCGTCTCCGTAAGGTTGCGAAAAGCCCGGCGGCCGGCCCGCTTGATGACCACGGAGCCGAGCACGAAACCGGCGACGAGGAGCAGGAAGACCGTGAAGCCGCTCGCCGCGCCGGCGACCACGGTCAGCAGCCAGATCTCCAGCACCAGCCAGGCGGCGATGCCCAGCGGCAGGAACGTGCGCAGCCGGGAACGCCGCGGCCGGGCGGGGTACGTGGGGGTCGGAGCGCCAGTCGTCATACGACCAGTGTGCCTGGGCCGGGCTCAGCACGGGATAAGCGGATGATCAACGGAGCCTGTGAAGTCGCACAGACATACCGCGGAGGGACCTGCTACGGCTTCTTGGTCTTGCCGCGGGCCTTGTTCACTCGCTCCCCCACGCCCCACGTCGTGACCCGCCACAGCGCCTCGACCAGGATGTCGCGGCTCATCTTCGAGTCACCGTGCTCGCGCTCGACGAAGGTGATGGGGACCTCGACCACGTGGTAGCCGGCTCTGATCGCGCGGCGGGCCAGGTCGACCTGGAAGCAGTAACCCTGCGAGGCGACCTCGTCGAGGCCGAGGCCTTCGAGGGTCTCGCGCCGGAAGGCGCGATAGCCGCCGGTGACGTCCCGGATGGGTACGTCGAGCAGGACGCGGGAGTAGAGGCTGCCGCCGCGGGAGATGAACTCGCGGGACTTGGGCCAGTTGACCACCCGGCCGCCGGGCACCCAGCGGGAGCCCAGGACCAGGTCGGCGCCCTTGAGGGCGGTCAGCAGGCGGGGCAGTTCCTCGGGCTGGTGGGAGCCGTCGGCGTCCATCTCGATGATGACGCCGTAGCCGTTCTCCATGCCCCAGCGGAAGCCCGCGAGATAGGCGGCGCCGAGGCCTTCCTTGCCCTTGCGGTGCAGCACCTGGACCTGGTCGTCGTCGACGGCCAGCTCGTCGGCGAGCTTGCCGGTGCCGTCGGGGCTGTTGTCGTCCGCCACGAGAACGTGGGCGTCGGGGACGGCATCGCGCACCCGGCCGACGATCTTCTTGATGTTCTCCGCCTCGTTGTAGGTCGGAATGATCACCAAGGCCGTGCCGAGCGGGCCGAACCGCCTCCCCTGGGCTTCCGCCGCGAGGGTCCCGTCGCCGTCGTTCACTACTGCCCCTTCGAGTCCGTACGCAGACGTCCACCATAGTGGCCGCGGCCTGCGCTGACGTGTCGGCACGGTCTTACGGGGGTGTCTATTCGGCAAGAGCGGGGTAAGGGAGCCCGATTCGTCACCTGTCCACACTGCGGATCGGGGCCCGGCGCCCTTCGGGCCGACCTGGGACCCGCTGGCTGCGGGTCGACCGAAAGCCGTTGTCTACTGGACGTCCGGGCCCCACCCGGGTCACACCTTGCCGACCGGGTGGAACGTTCCGTCGCCGTGGCGCGGGCGCTGAGCCTGGCTGCCAGTGGTGGGGTGCCGGTGCGGCACTCCAACCCTGACCCAGCGGCGCTGCGGCGACTGTGCGGAGGTTCCCCGGTCGGCCGTCCGGTGGTGGACCCGGCCGAACCTACCGGCCACCTGCCGTTGGCTGTCAACAGCTGCTTGGCCTGCGGTTCTTTCCTGAATCGCCTCGTCAGCGCCGAGGACACGCAGGTCGCGCGACGGCGTGGCGGGCACCGATCCGTACCGCGCCACCCCAGGAGATCACTCGCCCGGCCGTACGAACACCGTTCGTCCGCCCACCACCGTGCGCAGGCAGACGGGGAGATCGTTGCCGGGTGTGAGATCGGGCAGGCCCGGGGTGCCGGAGCGGGGGTCGGTGGACCAGCGGGCGACCCGGTCGTCGGGGGCCTGGACGACGAGGGCGCCGGCGCGCCACAGGGCGTAGTCCGCGGGCGCGCCCGGCACCAGGACGCCCGCGTCGTCGCGTCCGACGGCACGCCAGCCGCCGCGGGTATGGGCGGTGAAGGCCGCGCGGACCGAGATGCGGTGCTCCGGGGTGCGGTGGAAGGCAGCGGCGCGGACCGTGCCCCAGGGGTCGAGGGGAGTGACGGGGCTGTCCGAGCCCAGGGCGAGCGGCACGCCGGCCTTCAGAAGGGCCGCGAAGGGGTTCAGGGCGCGGGCCCGGTCGGTGCCCAGTCGCTGGGCGTACATGCCGTCCTCGCCGCCCCACAGTGCGTCGAAGGCGGGCTGTACGGAGGCGGTGAGGCCCAGCTCGGCGAAGGCGGCGATGGTCTCGGGGGTGAGCATCTCGGCGTGCTCGACGCGGTGGCGGGCGGCGCGTACACGGGCCAGGCCGACCTTCTCGGCGGCTGCGCGCACTCCCTCGACCACGGAGGTCACCGCGGCGTCCCCGATGGCGTGGAAGCCCGCCTGGAGGCCCGCCTCGGTGCAGGCGATGACATGGGCGGCGACGGCGGCGGAGTCCAGATACGCGGTGCCGGTGTGGCCGGCCTCGTCGCGGTACGGCTCGTGCAGGCAGGCCGTGTGCGAGCCGAGGGCGCCGTCGACGAACAGGTCACCGGCGGCGCCGATCGCGCCCAGGGCGCGGGCCTTGTCGACATCCTGTTCGGCCCAGTAGCCGACGACGCGCGGTCCCGGCTCCTCGGCGGCGAGGCGCAGCAGGCCGGTGAAGTCGTCCTCTGAGGAGATCTCCGGCCCCGCGCACTCGTGGACGGAGCCGATACCGAGCGAGGCGGCGTGCGCGAGGGCGGTTCGCTGGGCCTCGGTGCGCTGGGCCGGGGTGACCGCGCCCAGGGCGGCGGCCCGGACCGTGTGGTGGGCGGCGCCGGTCAGCGGGGCGTCGGGGCGACCGGTGTCGCCCCGGACCAGGTCGAGCAGCGCCGTCGTCACGACCGCCGAGTGGACGTCGATGCGGCTGAGGTACAGCGGGCGTCCGCCGGTGGCCTCGTCCAGCTCGGCGCGGGTCGGCGGGCGGCCGCCGGGCCAGCGGGCGGCGTCCCACCCGTGCCCGAGGAGGACGCGGTCGGCGGGGCGGGCCGCGGCGAACGCGCGCACGAGGGTGAGGGCCGCGTCCAGGGAGGGGGCGTCGGACAGGTCGAGGCCGGTGAGGGCGAGTCCCGTGGCGGTGGTGTGCACGTGTGCGTCGGTGAACGCCGGGGTGACGAGGGCGCCGTCGAGGTCGATCACCTCGTCCGCCGCGCCCACGAAGGCGTCCGCGGCGCCTTCCGAGCCGACCCAGGCGATGTGTCCGCGCTCGACGACCATCGCGGTCGCGAAGGGGTCGGCGGGGCTGTGGACTTCTCCGCCGCGAAGGAGGACGGTGTCGGGCGGTGCCGGGCGTTCACTCATGGGGACAGTTTCCCGCGTGACCTCACCGGCTCCGCACCTGGGGCGTGTTGTCCCGCCGCCCGCCGTCACGCCGGCCGCGTCAGATCTTCGGCGCCCTCGCCTCGTACGGCGTCGACAGGACCACCGTCGTGCGCGTCGAGACGCCCGCGAGGGTACGCACCCTGGCGAGCAGCTCCTCCAGTTCGTGGGGAGTGGCGACGCGCACCTTGAGGATGTAGTTCTCCTCGCCCGCCACGCTGTGGCACGCCTCGATCTCCGGGACGTCCGCCAGGCGTTCCGCGATGTCGTCGGGGGCGCTGGGGTCGAAGGGTTTCACCGAGATGAAGGCCGTCAGGGGCAGCCCCACGGACTCCGGGTCGACGACCGCGGCGTAGCCGCGGATCACGCCACGCTGTTCCAGCCGGCGTACCCGCTGGTGCACGGCAGACGTGGACAGGCCCGTGGCCTTGCCCAGGTCGGTGTAACTCATCCGCCCGTCCTTGACGAGCAGCTGCACGATCTGTCGGTCCAGCTCCTCCATGGCGCAGAACCTACAGTGCGCTTGATCTCCTCGGATACCTGAGCGGTGCAGGTCATGCCCTGTTCGTGATGTGAAGAGGAGCGCCCCGTGCGCCGCACGGGGGACAAAAGCATCGCCACGGGCACCTGCGAACGGCATGTGACGAACGCCACAGCTCTCGAACATGCTCTGTGATGGTCTCGTGATTACCGCCGAGACGGGGCGGGAAGTGCTTGCTGTGGTCGAGGCCGCAGCGCCTTGTCGGCCCAGCCCGAGGGGGAGTAATCCATGCAGAGTCTCAAGCGCCCTGGTCGTATCGCGTCCAAGCGGCCCCAGTTGGTCATCGAGCCCGAGCCGGAGGGCGTCGAGCCCGACGCACTCGACGGCGAGGAGCTCGACGATTACGACACCTTCGAGATGTTCCGGGTGATCTGCCCGGACTGCGCGCAGCCCATCGCGCTGCTGGCGGACGAGGAGGTTCTGCCGGAGCACGCGCTGTGCGCCTCACCGTGGAACCCGTTCGGGCTCACCGTCTGCGCGGGTACGGGCCGCGCGGCCGCCGAGGCCCGGTCCGCGGACGAGTCCGCGGAGCCCCAGGAGCAGCACACCGCCCTGCTGTTGACGCTCCCTCAGGGGCTCGACTGGCGGACCCAGCCCTTCTCGCACGTCGGCGGCCCGGGCTCACGCCCGATGCGGGTCCCCGAGCTGCGGCGCCACGCCGCTTGAGCGCATCCGCTCGAACCTCCTGACTGCCCCTGCACCATGGCTCGCAGGCTGCCGTGGTGCGGGTCCAGTGCGCGCGCATGCCCTTCTGGAGCCGCGCTCAGGACCGGTGCGACGCACGGGCGGGGTCCGTCGCGAACGCAGGGCCGAATCCGGGGCGCGGTGACCTGATCGACCGTCACCGCGTTGCCCTGGCATGACGACCCCCACGTACGCGGCGTCGGCACATCCGCGCCAGTTCTCCGCATCCGGCCCGGCAGAATCGGTTCCCCAGGGGCATCCGCAGAGTCGGCCGAACCCACCGGCCCCACCGCCCCCGCCCGACCCGCCCATCTACCGTGCGCTGCTGCGCACTTGGTCCGACCGCGGCCGCACCCTGCCGGGGCGCTACGACCCGGAGTGGGACCGGCTCGCTGCGCCGCCGGTCGGGCTCGGGATCGTGGTCGACCCGTTCAACGCGTCTCCGGTCCCGCCAGGTGACGGGCGATGACCATCCGCTGGATCTGGTTGGTGCCCTCGACGATCTGCAGGACCTTGGCCTCGCGCATATAGCGCTCGACCGGGAAGTCCGCGGTGTAGCCGTAGCCGCCGAGCACCTGGACCGCGTCCGTGGTGACCTTCATCGCCGCGTCGGTGCACAGGAGTTTGGCCATGGCGGCCTGCTTGGCGAACGGACGGCCCGCGTCGCGCAGCCGTGCCGCCGCGAGGTACAGCGCGCGGCCCGCCTCGATCTGCGTGGCCATGTCGGCGAGCAGGAAGCGCAGCCCCTGGAAGTCGGAGATGGGCCGCCCGAACTGCCGGCGCCCGGTCGCGTACGCCACCGCCTCGTCCAGTGCCGCCTGGGCCAGGCCGATCGCGCAGGCCGCGATGCCCAGGCGCCCGGAGTCGAGTGCGGACAGGGCGATCGCGAAGCCCTGCCCCTCGTCTCCGATGCGCCGGCGGGCCTCGAGCCGGACGCCGTCGAAGTTGATCTGCGCGGTGGGTGAGCCCTTCATGCCCATCTTCCGTTCCGGCGCGGCGGCGTTCAGCCCCGCCGCGTCGCCGGGGGCCAGGAACGCGGTGATGCCGCGCGGGCCCTCCTCCCCCGTGCGCGCCATGACCGTATAGAAGTCGGCGATGCCGCCGTGCGTGATCCAGGACTTGGTGCCGGTGAGCACCCAGTCGTCGCCGTCGCGAACGGCCTTCGTGCTCAGGGAGGCGGCGTCGGAGCCGGACGCGGGCTCGGAGAGGCAGTACGCGCCGAGGAGGCCGCCGCCGAGCATCGCGGGCAGGTGTTCGGCCTGCTGCTCCTTGGTGCCGTAGCTCGCGAGGGCGTGGCAGGAGAGGGTGTGCACGCTGACGCCGAGGCCGACGGTGAGGCGGGCCGCGGCGAGCTCTTCGAGCACCTGGAGGTAGACCTCGTACGGCTGGTCGCCGCCGCCGTGGTCGGAGGAGTACGGGAGGCCCAGCAGCCCCGACTCCGAGAGGAGGGCGAAGAGTTCGCGCGGGAAGCGTCCCGCTTCCTCCTCCTCGGCTGCCTGCGGGACGATCTCGCGCTGGGCGATGTCCCGGACGAGCGAGATCAGGTCCCGGGCCTCGTCCGTGGGCAGTTGACGGTCCACCGGCTGCGGGGCGTGGTCGGGCATGTCGACGCTCTCCTCCCTGTTGGGCACAACGGCATACGCGCCTGGTTCGGGCGGCATTCGCCGGTCTCGCTGGTCACAGCCGATGCTGGCTCTTCCGGGTCGCGGAAGCGGCCGGCGAACGGCGGTGGAGCTGCGAGTATGCCCGAACGGCGGCATGGCGTCATCAGTTAACGAGCGTTTATTCGATCACACTCCAGGGCATCGACCTCGACCGGGAATTGGTCCGAACCATTGACCGTAGTGGTCTAGTCCACTTACTGTGCCCGCAGATCCCGACACCCCTCCCCCACGCTCCCCTCCCTTCCGAGGAGACTGCCCGATGCACCGACCTCATCTCCCCCGCGTCCGCTTCAAGGCGCTTGTGTCCGCCGCGTGTTGTGCCGTTCTCGGCGCCGGACTGCTGACCGGCGCGGGCACCGCGACCGCCGCGCAGACAGCTTCGAAGGCCGCCTCGAAACCCGTCCCGAAAGCCGCCGGCTCCAAGGTCGTCGGCTACTTCACCGACTGGGGCACGTACGACCGCAAGTACTACGTCAAGAACATCGAGACCTCCGGTTCGGCCGCCCGGCTGACCCACATCAACTACGCCTTCGGCAACGTCACCGGCGGCAAGTGCGCGATGGGTGACGCCACCGCGGCGACCGACCGGGTGTACACCGCCGCCGAGTCCGTGGACGGCGTCGCCGACACCGCGAGCCAGCCGCTGCGCGGCAACTTCAACCAGCTGCGCGAGCTGAAGCGGAAGCACCCTAACCTCAAGGTCCTCTGGTCGTTCGGCGGTTGGACCTGGTCGAGCGGTTTCGGCGAGGCCGCGCAGAACCCTGCGGCGTTCGCCCGGTCCTGCTACGACCTGGTCGAGAACTCGCGGTGGGCCGATGTCTTCGACGGCATCGACATCGACTGGGAGTACCCGAACGCCTGCGGCAACACCTGTGACACCAGCGGCAGGGCGGCCTTCAAGAACGTGATGGCGGCGATGCGGGCGAAGTTCGGTTCCCGCAACCTGGTCACCGCGGCGATCACGGCCGACGCCACCCCCGGCGGCAAGATCGACGCGGCGGACTACGCGGGCGCGGCACCCTACGTCGACTGGTACAACCCGATGACGTACGACTACTTCGGTGCCTGGGCCGCGACCGGGCCGACCGCGCCGCACTCGGCACTGAATTCGTACTCCGGTATCCCGCAAGCCGGTTACCACACCTCGGCGACCATCGCGAAGCTCAAGGGCCTCGGCATCCCGGCCTCCAAGCTGCTGCTCGGCCTCGGCTTCTACGGGCGCGGCTGGACCGGTGTCACCCAGTCGGCGCCCGGCGGCACGGCGACCGGTCCGGCGACGGGGACGTACGAGGCGGGCTTCGAGGACTACAAGGTGCTGAAGTCCAAGTGCCCCGCGACCGGCACCGTCGGCGGGACGGCGTACGCCAAGTGCGGGAGCGACTGGTGGAGTTACGACACCCCGGCGACCATCGGGACGAAGATGGCGTACAAGAACCAGCAGGGCCTGGGCGGCACGTTCTTCTGGGAGCTGAGCGGTGACACCTCGAACGGTGAGCTGATCAGGGCGATCAAGTAGGCGCACCCGGAGGGCAGTTGGAGGGCGGGGCCACGAGCCGCCGCCCTCCTTCCGGTCAGTTGTCCCGGCGGGCCGGCTCCGGCGTCACATAGGTCGGGTCGAGTTCCTCGATGGCGCGCAGCGCGCCGCCCAGCATCTTCACGAGCAGTTCGCGCATGGTGTCGCGGGAGAGGTCGGGGCGGTCGACCCAGTCGAGGGTGGCGCCCTCCACGCCGCACACCCAGCCGAAGAGGCCCATGCGGGCGAGCGGGGCGATGTCCTGTCTGCCGTACGCACCCTCGGCGATGGTCGCCACGATCGCCTCGCGCACCCCGTCCCTGATGGCGTGCACCTCGGCGTCGAAGCCGACGCCGCCGCTGACGATCGTGCGGTAGGCGGCCTGGTTGTGCTCGGCGAAGCGCAGATAGCCGTCGATGGTGCGGTGCACGCGGTCCACGGGTGCGTGGCTGAGACCGCTGGACGCGAAAGTGACCAGGTCGGCGACCGAGTCCTCGACGATGGCGAGGTAGTAGCCGCGCTTGGACTGGAAGTAGTAGTAGATCAGTCCTTTGGCGACCTGCGCCTGACGTGCGATGTCGTCCATCGACAGTGCGTCGTACGACCGGTCGGCGAACAGCTTCCGTCCGATGGCGATGAGTTCCGCGCGACGCGCCAGAGAGCGGTCGGTGCCACGTGCCCGCGGGCGTTCGGCGGCAGGCTGACGACTACTGTTCAATTCGGGGCCCTGGTCTCCAACTGCGGGCGGGACATCCGAAGTATGGCAGACCCGAGCCACCTGCACGTTCGACTCTGATCGACGCTGCGGGCACCCGGTTCGGGGCGGATCGCACCGGCTCAGATCAGGCCGAGTTGGGCGACGAGCATGGCGAGCACCACCACGAGGGTCCAGCCCATGACGTGCTCGAAGATCTTCGGGCCGTCCTCCTGGGGACCCCCGGTACGGGTGCGGGCGGGGGCTGCGGCAGTGCTCGCGGTCATGGCATCTCGCTGAAGTCTCGATGTGCGATGGACTCCCCCCACCGTTCTGTCCACCTTGCCATTCATCGGGGCTTTCGTGACGGAGATGTTGGTCACATCTGGCCGGAAATCGGACGGCCCCCGGTCTCCCGGGGGCCGTTTCACACCGTCACGCGCTCTCCTCGGCTCAGCGCACGCCCACCGCGGCGAGCGCCGCGAGTTGGGCGGCGGTCGGCCGCGCCGGGAAGTACAGGTAGCAGACGCCACCGGTTCCGGAGACGACCTTGCCGGTGGCGTTGTACCGCTTGGTCCGCAGCCAGATGTTCTCCCACTCGCGCCGCGGATAGACGCGACGCACGGCCTCGTTGGTCGCCGAGAAGGGGTCGTTGGCGATCACGTCGCCGGCGGCGGTGAAGCCGATCACGGTCATCAGATGGCCCGAGGTGCCGTAACCCGCCCCCGTCAGCTCGGTCTTGAGGAACGACTGGGACGTTATGGCCGGGATGCCCGCCGCGATCAGCGTCTCCAGGTCGGTGAGCGAGCCGAGCCGGGTGACGACGCCCTGGAGGTCCTTGTAGGTCGCCGCGTAGGCCGCGTTGAAGGGCCAGTTGCCGCAGCCGCCGTACTGGAAGTCGAAGGTGTAACGGGCCGCGTGGCACACCTGCGGGTCGGCGAAGTCCGGGTTGACCCAGGCCAGTTGCTCCGCCGTGGGCCTCCGCCCCCAGTACTCGATGATCATCTGCGAGGAGGTGGGGCTGCACCAGGCCTCGCCGCCGTTGTCGTACTCGGGGTACTGGCCGACATGGATCTCCTGCGAGTAGCGCGGGACGATCAGCTCTCTTGCCGGGCCGGGTGTCGAGGCGGGGACGGTGAAGCGGTCCGGTACGTCGGAGCCCATCGCGCCGAGCCGCCAGACCGTGGGCGTGGCCGTGGTGCCGGGCTTGCGGTAGAGGGTCAGCCGCAGCCGGTACGAGACCAGGCGCAGGCCTGTGGCCGGGTCGTCGATGGCGAAGGTGTCGGTCCAGACCGTGCTCCTGTCGTCGGTCTGGTCGTCGACGGAGGTCCGCTTGATGTCCTGGTCGCCGGAGGCCCAGCGGCCCATCACGTACCAGGGTGTGGCGGTACCGTCCGAGTACGTGCCGGTCAGCTCCACCTGGAGCCAGGTGCCGGCCGGGGTACGCGCGTTCCAGGAGGCGATGACCTCGGTGGAGGGGACCGCGAGCCGGTGCACCGGGGACGTCCAGGTCGCGTACTCCCAGGCCGCGGTCGTACCGGTGTGCGGATCGGTGTAGTCGACCGTGGCGGCCGGAGTGCCGATCACGACCCCGGATCGCACGCCGGCGACGGTACGGGTGCCCTTGGCCGTGCCCGCGCACCAGTCCGCGTGCGAGGTCCAGGCGCGGTTGTCGACGGGGCGGGCGGGGTCGGCCTCGGCCTCGCGGGCGGTCGCGTCCGGGGTGTCGGCGGCGGCTGGGCCGGCGCTGCCCGCGACGGCGGCGGCGACAGCCGCGGCGAGGACGGTTCTGCGGGACGGCTGTTCGGCTGTGCTCATGGGCGGGTGACCCCCAGGTGTTCCGGACGGGCGGGACGGTGCACGACTGTGCGCCCACTATGGCCGCCGGTGACCGGCGCATGCCAGCACTTCGGGGCGTGCCGCGCCCGGGAATATTGGTCTCGACCATTGGCGTGACCTGGGAAGCGGACGGCGGCCCGTCCCGCCGGTCCCTAGAATGACCCCCGGCAATATGTCCGAATCCCATCGCCCTCCGGGAACCGTCATCCACGACCTCGCACGCACCCTGCGCCGCCTGCAGCCCTCCTGTGGCCCCGTCCGGCTGATCGCGGTCGACGGACACGCGGGCTCCGGGAAGACCACGTTCACCGGACGGCTGGCCGCGGCTCTCGGCGGGGCACCCGTGCTGCACCTCGACGACATCGCCACCCACGACGAGCTGTTCGAGTGGACGCGGCGCCTGGTCAGCCAGGTGATCGAACCGCTGCGGCACGGCGAGAGCGCCTCCTACGCCCCCTACGACTGGACGTCCCGGCACTTCGGACCGCCCCGGACCCTGCCGGCCGCACCCGTGGTGCTGATGGAGGGGGTGGGTGCCGGGCGGCGCGCGGTACGGCCGTTCCTGGCGCGGCTGCTGTGGATGGAGCTGGCCGACGAGGAGGCATGGACGCGCGGGCGGCTGCGGGACGGGGCGGAACAGAGCGAGTTCTGGGCCGGGTGGGTCGGCGCGGAACGTCAGCACTTCGCCGCGGACCCCTCGCGTCCGTTCGCCGACCTCCTGGTACGGCAGTGCGACGAGGGGTACGAGGTGCTGCCGGGGCCTGCCGGGACCGTTGGATCGGACCAGGATCTCACTCACCGTGACGGGCCATCCGCAGTGTGGTGAACTCGTGAAGGCCCTTGTCGCGCAACTTGTCTGAGTGCCCCAACTCGGCTTGACCGTCGGGCCGTACAGGACTTACGTTCTGAATGTGCGGCCATTCGACGGCCGCCCGCAGTCGCGAAGCCCCCGGTTGTTCCCCCGTGATCGGGGGCTTCGTTCTGCCCGCACCCCTTTTTCGGCCGCCGACAGGCGCGATTTGTTCACCCTGGGTGACCGCGCCGCGTGCGCCCCATCTGCTCCCACCTCGTCAAACGTCCTGTGCGGCACCCTGCTGCGGGCACGTGCGGCGCAGGTACGATGCCCTCGGTGCGACTCGGACGGCTGCTCTGCGCACCGTTGCAACTCCCGTCCGCGGCACAGTGGTTCGACCAAGCTGCCGACGGGCACCGGCCCGTCGGAGAGGCAATCGGGGGCACGGTTTGTGGGGGACGTGATGGACTTCGGCACGCAGGGCCCCGAGGCCCCGGCCGACCTCGCCTGGCTGCGAGGTGTGGACGCCTACACGATGGGCGCCTATCCGCAGGCGGAGGAGGAGTTCCGCACCGCGGTGCGGATGGATCCCGGGATGGCCGACGGCTGGCTCGGACTGCACGCGCTGCGCGTCGACACGACGACCGCGCTGCTACGGATGTTCCGGCACCGGGAGCGCTTCGGGGAGCAGCGCTCCCGCCATCGCCGGACCCTCAACTCCTGGTACTGGCTGGGCTGGTGGGTGCAGCCGGTACTCGAAAGTCCGCGCGATCTGCTGCTCGCGCACGCCTCGCACTGGCTGGACGGTCGCCATGTGCCGGAGCTGGACCGGGCGTTGGCCGGTCTGCCGCCGGTGGACACCGATCCGCAGGTCCGTTTCCTGCACGCGTGCCGCGCCTATCTCGTCAAGGACTGGGAGCAACTGGTCCGGCACACCGACCCGTTGATCAACGACGCGATGCTGGGCATCGAGGCCGGCCTGTTCGGCGGTATGGCCCGGGTCCGCCTGGAGATGTTCGGGCAGGCCGAGCCGCTGCTGTCGGCCGCGCTGATGCGCTGTCGCAGCGAGCAGCCGCAGCGCAAGGAGCTGCGGTACTGGCTGGCGCGGGCCCACGAGGGCACCGGCAGATCTGCGGCGGCGCTCCCCCTCTACCGGGCGGTGCACCGCGTGGACCCCGCGTTCATGGACACCTCTGCGCGGCTCGCCGCGATCTCCGAGGGCGACGGGTACGACGAGGCGGCCGACCTCGCGGCGATCACGCTCAGCGGGATCGGACAGGAACTGCTGGAGAGCCCGGACGGTATCGACCCCCTGTTCGGCGGCGAGGGCCGGGACCTGAAGCTGTCGGAGCCCGAACTCCCGCCGCCCAGCGTCCCGTTGCCCTCCGAGACCGACTCCGTGCGCGAGAAGGCCGCCCTTCCGGTTCAGCCGCTGCCGACCGGCCCGACCGACCCCGGGCTACTGGAAGAGGCGCTGTCCGAGCTGGAGCGCATGGTGGGCCTGGAGCCGGTGAAACGCCAGGTGAAGGCGTTGTCGGCCCAGTTGAACATGGCGCGACTGCGGGCGGGGCAGGGCCTGCCGGTCCAGCCGCCGAAGCGGCACTTCGTCTTCTCGGGCCCGTCGGGCACCGGCAAGACGACGGTGGCGCGGATCCTGGGCCGGGTGTTCTACGCGCTCGGGCTGCTCGGCGGCGACCATCTGGTCGAGGCGCAGCGGGCGGACCTGGTCGGCGAGTATCTCGGCCAGACAGCCGTGAAGGCCAACGAGCTGATCGACTCCGCGATCGGCGGCGTCCTCTTCGTCGACGAGGCGTACTCGCTCTCCAACTCCGGGTACGGCAAGGGCGATGCGTACGGCGACGAGGCGTTGCAGGTGCTGCTGAAGCGGGCCGAGGACAACCGGGACCACCTGGTGGTGATCCTGGCCGGCTATCCGGAGGGCATGGACCGGCTTCTGGCCGCGAACCCCGGACTCTCGTCCCGGTTCACGACGCGCGTCGACTTTCCCTCGTACCGACCCCTCGAACTCACCTCCATCGGCGAGGTGCTGGCGGCGGAGAACGGTGACGTGTGGGACGAGGAGGCGCTGGACGAGCTGCGCTCGATCGCCGGGCATGTGGTGGACCAGGGGTGGATCGACGAGCTGGGCAACGGGCGGTTCCTGCGGACGTTGTACGAGAAGAGCTGTGCGTATCGGGATCTGCGGCTGTCGGTGTATCCCGGGACGCTGACCCGGGACGACTTGTCGACGCTGCGGCTGCCGGATCTCATGCAGGCGTACGGGGAGGTTCTGTCGGGACGGGGGCCACAGGACCCGTCGGCCCTCTGACCCGACCAGTACCGGGCGCCTTGAGTTGGGCGCCCGGTACTGGTGCTGAGGGGCAGGCGTCGAGCAGGCGCGCCCCTTCAGTGGCGCGGGGAACTGCGCGACCAGCCCCCACCGGGCCGCGGCAAAATGAACCGCCGATCCCGCGGAGCGCTCAGCTTGCCAGCGCCTCCTTCTGGGCCTCCGCCCTGGGCTCCGTCACCTTCGGTGCCGGGGGTGTCTGGCGGTGGGCCGGGTCCCGTACCTCGCCCACCAGCAGCTCCAGTACGTCCTCCATCGCCACGAGGCCGATCACCCGGCCCGACGCGTCCGCGACCTGGGCCAGGTGTGTCGCCGCCCGGCGCATCACCGTCAACGCGTCGTCGAGCGGCAGCTCGGACCGCAGCGTCGTCATGGAGCGCCAGACGTGCTGCGGCACCGCCCGTTCCGAGTCCTCCGCGTCCAGTACGTCCTTCACGTGCAGGTAGCCCATGAAGGCGCCGTTGTCCGCCACCACCGGGAAGCGGGAGTAGCCGGTGCGGGCGGTGAGGGCGACGACCTGGCCCGGGGTGACCGACGGGCCCACCGTCACCAGGGACTCGCGGTCGAGGAGGACATCGGTGACGGGGCGGGAGCCCAGTTCCAGCGCGTCCTCCAGGCGTTCCTGCTCACCGGGGTCGAGCAGGCCGGCCTGGCCGGCGTCCTCCACCAGGCGGTTGAGCTGTTCGCTGGTGAAGACCGCCTCCACCTCGTCCCTGGGCTCGACGCGGAAGAGTTTCAGGACGAGTCGCGCGCAGGCGCCGAGGCCCACCGTGACCGGCCTGCACAGGCGGGCGAAGGCGACCAGGCCGGGGCTCAGCCACAGCGCGGTCTTCTCGGGCGCCGCCATCGCCAGGTTCTTCGGGAGCATCTCGCCGACGACCAGGTGGAGGAAGACCACGGCCGCGAGCGCGATGACGTACCCCAGGGGGTGGATCACGCCCTCGGGCAGATGGATCCACTCGAAGACGGGTTCCAGCAGATGCGCCACGGTCGGTTCGGCGACCGCGCCCAGGGTCAGCGAGCAGACGGTGATGCCGAACTGGGCCGCGGCCATCATCTGCGGCAGCCGCTCCAGGCCGTACAGCACCTGGCGGGCCCGCGCCGTGCCGAGCGGTTCGATCTGGCTGCGGCGGACGGAGACGAGGGCGAACTCGGCGCCCACGAAGAAGCCGTTGGCGAGGACGAGGAGGAGGGCGAAGAGGAGTTGGAGCACGCTCATCGGGCCGCCTCCAGGGCGATGTTCACTGTCTTGACCAGTCGTACCCGCTCGGCCCGGTAGTGGCCGACCTGGCGGACCGAGAGGAGCCAGCCCGGTAGTTCGGCCTTGTCGCCGGGGACCGGGATGCGGCCCAGCAGGTCGGCGACGAGGCCGGCGACCGTCTCGTACGGGCCCTCGGGCACGTCGAGGCCTATGCGCTGGAGGATGTCGACACGGCAGCTGCCGTCGGCGTCCCAGGCCGGGCGGCCGTCCTCGGGCGCGGCGGCGGCGAGTTCGGGGACGTCCTGGCCGTCGTGCTCGTCGCGGACCTCGCCGACGAGTTCCTCGACGATGTCCTCCAGGGTGACCACGCCCGCCGTGCCGCCGTACTCGTCGACGACGACGGCGATGGGCTGCTGGCTGCGCAGCAGTTCGAGCAACGGCTGCACGGGGAGCGTCTCGGGGACCAGGAGGGGGGACTGGGCGATCCGGCCGACCGGGGTGCGCAGCCGGTCTGCCGCGGGCACCGCGAGGGCGTCCTTGAGGTGGACCATGCCGACGATCTCGTCGATCCGTTCCCGGTAGACGGGGAAGCGTGACAGGCCCGTGGCCCGGGTCAGGTTGACGACGTCCTCGGCTGTGGCCGACGACTGGAGCGCGCTGACCCGCACGCGCGGGGTCATGACGTGCTGCGCGGTCAGCTCGCCCAGCGACAGCGTCCGTACGAAGAGATCCGCGGTGTCCTGTTCCAGCGCGCCGGCCTGTGCCGAGTGCCGGGCCAGGGAGACGAGTTCGCCGGGGGTGCGGGCCGAGGCCAGCTCCGCGGTGGGTTCGACACCGAGGGCGCGCACCATGCGGTTAGCGACCGCGTTCAGGCCGGCGATCACCGGGCGGAAGAGGCTGGAGAAGGCGTGCTGCGGGCCGGCCACGAAGCGGGCGACCTGCATCGGCTTGGAGATCGCCCAGTTCTTGGGCACGAGTTCGCCGATCACCATCTGCACGGCCGAGGCCAGCAGCATGCCGACGATCACCGAGACGCTCGGGACGGCCCCTTCGGGCAGACCGATCGCGGTGAACGGGCCGTGCAGCAGCTCCGCGAGTGCCGGTTCGGCGAGCATGCCGACGACGAGGGAGGTGATGGTGATGCCGAGTTGGGTGCCGGAGAGCTGGAAGGACAGCTCCTTGAGGGACTCGACGACCGTACGGGCTCGTCGGTCGCCCTCTGCGGCGGCCTTCTCCGCGTCCGGCCGCTCGACCGTGACAAGGCCGAATTCGGCAGCGACGAAGAAGCCATTGGCGAGGATCAGGAGGAAAGCCGCCGCAAGGAGCAGCAGGGGGGTGGTCATGATGCCGCCGCCTCGATATGTCGGAAGGGGGCGGCGCAGGTACTACAGGACGATCCGTCCATCGCTGGAGGGAGTCACTCCTCGGGTAGCAGGGGGCCTCTGAAGACCGGGGGGAACATCAGAGGCGGAGGCGCACGAAAACGCCTCCGCCAACAGATTAATCAAGACAGGGCCCTGTGCGGCAGGGTGGACGGCCCTGAGTCAGCCCTGATGTTGCTCGGGATGCCCTGAGGACCGTGCCTCCGCGAGCGCCCGCAGGGTGCGCGCGTCCGCGATGGCACGCTCTTTGGCGATGCCGGGCTGGATGCCGAGCGCGGGCAGACTCGTACCGTCGCTGAGGTCGAGGAACACCCACGGATCGCCCGGACGCAGGTTCACCCGGAGGATCTCCGCCCAGGCCAGACGCCGTTTGCTCGTGATGTTGACGACCGTCACGCCTGCTTCGTCGGCGACGACCTTCGGCCGGGACAGCAGCAGGAGTACGGAGGACAGCAGCGCGCCGGTGAAGACGAAGCTGAGACGCTCGCCGGGGCCGAGCTTCTCCAGGAGCAGGGCGACCGTCGTGATGACGACGAAGATCGCGCCGCCCGCGGTGACGAGCACGGCCCGGGTGCGGCCCGGCCGGAAAGTGACGGGCAGCGCGGGCAGCGCCGGCGGCACGGGGGCGGTGGGCGGATTCGGCATCGTCGTACGGTCCCTGTCGGTCACGGTGTCTGTCGCTTCGTGTGTCTCAGAGACGGCAGGCGTGGATGGCCGTGGTCAGGATGGCACGGGCGCCGATGTCGTACAGATCGTCCATGATCCGCTGGGCCTCCTTGGCCGGGACCATGGCACGGACGGCGACCCAGCCCTCGTTGTGCAGCGGTGAGACGGTCGGGGACTCCAGACCGGGCGTCAGGGCGACGGCCTTCTCCAGCTGCTCCACGCGGCAGTCGTAGTCCATCATCACGTACGTCCGGGCGACCAGGACGCCCTGGAGGCGGCGCAGGAACTGCTGGACCTTGGGTTCCTCGGTCTCGGCGCCGACCCGGCGGATGACGATCGCCTCGGACTTCATGATGGGCTCGCCGAACACCTCCAGGCCCGCGTTGCGCATCGAGGTGCCGGTCTCGACGACGTCCGCGATGACCTCGGCGACGCCCAGCTCGATCGCGGTCTCGACGGCGCCGTCGAGGTGCACGACGGAGGCGTCGACGCCGTGGTCGGCGAGGTGCTTGGCGACGATTCCCTCGTACGAGGTGGCCACCGTCATGCCTGCCAGGTCGCCGATGCCGGCCGCCGTGCCGGGCTTGCCGGCGAAGCGGAAGGTGGAGCGGGCGAAGCCGAGCGGGAGGATCTCCTCGGCGTTGGCCCCGGAGTCGATGAGCAGGTCGCGGCCGGTGACGCCGATGTCGAGGCGGCCGGAGGAGACGTAGATCGCGATGTCACGGGGGCGGAGGTAGAAGAACTCCACCTCGTTCTCCGGGTCGACGATCCGCAGTTCCTTGGACTCGCGGCGCTGCTGATAGCCGGCCTCATGCAGCATGTCCGCCGCAGGTCCTGACAGGGAACCCTTGTTGGGGACGGCGATGCGCAGCATGAGGTCGGCTTCCTTTGCGTGAGGCGTGACAGGGGGTGTGTGGGTGGGGCGAGACTTACAGGTGGGCGTACACGTCGTCCAGCGAGATTCCGCGGGCGACCATCATCACCTGGACGTGGTAGAGCAGCTGCGAGATCTCCTCGGCGGCTGCTTCCTTCCCCTCGTACTCGGCGGCCATCCAGACTTCGGCGGCCTCTTCGACGACCTTCTTGCCGATGGCATGGACGCCCTTGCCGACCAGCTCTGCGGTGCGGGAAGTGGCGGGATCGCCCGTGGCGGCCTTGTGCTGGAGCTCGGTGAAGAGCTCCTCGAACGTCTTATTGGACATAGTGGCCCCCACATTACGCGGTGAAGGGCACCCCCTAGCGCCAGGGTTCGGATACTGAGCGGAGGGTGGCCGCCGTCGCCACGGCCGCCGTCACCGCCTCGTGTCCCTTGTCCTCGTTGGAGCCCTCGATGCCCGCGCGGTCGAGGGCCTGTTCCTCGGTGTCGCAGGTCAGCACACCCATGCCGATGGGGACGCCGGTGTCGACCGAGACCTGGGTGAGGCCCTGGGTGACGCCCTGGCACACGTACTCGAAGTGGGGAGTGCCGCCACGGATGACGACGCCGAGGGCGACGATCGCGTCGTAGCCCCGCCCGGCCAGCACCTTGGCGACGACCGGGAGCTCCCAGCTGCCGGGGACCCTCAGCAGGGTCGGCTCATCGATGCCCAGGTCGTGCAGGGCGCGCAGGGCGCCGTCCACCAGACCGTCCATCACCTTCTCGTGCCACTGGGCGGCGATGACGGCGACGCGCAGGTCACCGCAGTTGCGTACGGACAGTTCGGGTGCACCCTTGCCGCTCACGTTCTCGTCTCTCCTTGGCGATCTGTACGAGGGTCTACAGCGTTCTCTACTGGTTGCCGCAGGGGGACACGGGGGCCGCGTCCAGCCAGGGCAGGTCGTGTCCCATCCGGTCCCGCTTGGTGCGCAGGTAGGTGAGGTTGTGCTCGCCCGCCTGTACGGGCATCGGCTCGCGGCCGCTGACCTTGAGGCCGTGGCGGACGAGCGCGTCGGTCTTGTCGGGGTTGTTCGTCATCAGGCGCACGCTGCGGACGCCGAGGTCCTGGAGTATCTGCGCGCCTGCGCCGTAGTCCCGGGCGTCGGCGGGCAGGCCGAGTTCCAGGTTGGCGTCGAGGGTGTCGTGCCCCTGCTCCTGGAGCTCGTACGCCCGGAGCTTGGACAGCAGTCCGATGCCGCGTCCCTCGTGGCCGCGCAGGTAGACGACCACTCCCCGGCCCTCGTCCCTGATGCGTTCGAGGGCGGTCTCCAGTTGAGGGCCGCAGTCGCAGCGCAGGGAGTGGAAGACGTCGCCGGTGAGGCATTCGGAGTGGACGCGGACCAGGACGTCCTCGCCCTCGTTGGCGCCGATCTCGCCGTGGACGAGGGCGACGTGCTCGACGCCGTCGACGGTGGAGCGGTAGCCGTACGCCGTGAACGTGCCGAAGCGGGTGGGGAGTTGGGTCTCGGCCTCGCGGCGGACGGTGGGTTCGGCGCTCTTGCGGTAGGCGATCAGGTCCTCGATGGAGATGATCGTCAGGCCGTGCTTGCGGGCGAAGGGGATCAGCTCGGGCAGGCGCAGCATCCGGCCGTCCTCGCCGGCGATCTCAACGATCGCGCCGGCCGGTCGCAGCCCCGCGAGGCGGGCGAGGTCGACGGCCGCCTCGGTGTGGCCGTTGCGGACCAGCACGCCGCCGGACCTGGCGCGCAGCGGGAAGATGTGGCCGGGGCGCATGAAGTCGTCGACCTGTGCCGTGCCGCTCGCCAGCAACTGGAGGGTGGTGGCGCGGTCGGAGGCGGAGATGCCGGTGGTGACGCCGTGCGCGGGCGAGGCGTCGACGGTGACCGTGAACGCGGTGCGCATCGACTCGGTGTTGTTCTGCACCATCTGCGGGAGTTCGAGCCGGTCCAGCTCGTCGCCCTCCATGGGGGCGCAGATCATGCCGCGGCACTCGCTCATCATGAAGGCGATGATCTCGGGGGTCGCCTTCTCGGCGGCGATGACGAGGTCGCCCTCGTTCTCCCGGTCCTCGTCGTCGACGACCACGACCGGGCGGCCGGCGGCGATGTCCGCGATGGCCTGCTCGATCGGGTCGAGGGACCAGTCCTCGATGTTGTCCGTGCTGTACAGGATCGGTGCCGTGGTCATGCGGGCGCTCCTTCCAGGACGGGCCGCGTGTCCTTGCGGGAGCGCAGCCACCAGTCGCGCATGCCCCACAGGACGAGCGCGCCGTAGATGACGTAGACGAAGCCGGAGAAGGCGTAGCCGTTGGCGAAGTTGAGGGGGACGCCGACGAGGTCGACGAGGAGCCAGGCGAACCAGAACTCGACCATGCCGCGCGCCTGGGCGTACATGGCGACGACGGTGCCGACGAAGATGTAGGCGTCCGGCCAGGGGTCCCAGGACAGGGTCGGGTAGGCCTTGAAGAGGAGGGCCACGGCGACCGTGCCGACGGCGGCGGCGCCGATCATGGCCGCGCGTTCACGCCAACTGGCGAACCGCGGGACGATCTGACCGTCCGCCGACTGCCCCTTGCTGCGGTTCCACTGCCACCAGCCCCAGCCGGCGACGAGCATGACGACGACCTGCTTGCCTGCGCTGCCGGTCAGATGGCCGAAGAAGGCGCCGAAGAGGACGAGGCCGGACAGGAACTGCACGGGCCAGCTCCAGATGGAGCGCCGCCAGCCGAGGGCGAGGGCGATCAGGCCGAAGATGTTGCCGATCATGTCCGACCACAGGATGTGCTGGTCGAGGAGCGTGAACGCCTCGGTGTTCAGCCAGTTCACTTCGCCGCCCCTTGTGGTCCGAGCAGGCGCTCGACGTACTTGGCGATGACGTCGACCTCGAGGTTGACCGGGTCGCCGGGCTGCTTGCGGCCGAGCGTGGTCAGGTCGAGGGTGGTGGGGATGAGGCTGACGGTGAAGTAGTCGGGGCCTGCGTCTACGACGGTGAGGCTGATGCCGTCGACGGTGATGGACCCCTTCTCGACCACGTAGCGGGTGAGGTCGGCGGGGAGCGAGACCTTGACGATCTCCCAGTTCTCGGACGGCTTGCGTTCGAGGACCGTGCCCGTGCCGTCGACGTGGCCCTGCACGATGTGCCCGCCGAGGCGGGCGCCCAGGGCCATGGGGCGTTCGAGGTTGACGCGGGAGCCGACGGCGAGGACGCCCAGGCTGGAGCGGTTCAGGGTCTCCGCCATGACGTCGGCGGTGAATTCGTCGCCCTCGTGCTCGACGACGGTGAGACACACACCGTTGACGGCGATGGAGTCGCCATGGCGGGCGCCTTCGGTGACCACGGGGCCACGGAGCCGGAAACGGGAGGCATCGCCGAGGTTCTCGACGGCCGTGACTTCGCCCAGCTCTTCGACGATTCCGGTGAACACTTCCCGGGTCCTCCCTGCCTCTTGGGGCACGGACTCCGGGGCCTGTCGATGACGACAGCTGTGAACGGGCAGGGACACCGGGAGCGACGCCGGACGGAGCTCGACCCACGGCCGAGCGGTACGGCGGCGCGCACGAATGCCCGCCCGCCGCGCACTGCCTCCCATCCGGACTTTAACCGTCGGTCCAGGAATTTCACCTGGTCAACCGGCCACCAAAAAATAAGCGGACGGGTCGCGGACTGTAACCGCCGGTTCGGACTTTCACCGACCCCGGAGTGCGCTGCTTCTGTTACAGGCCAGTGTGCCACGCCGGGCCGTGGTCCATGCGGGTGAGTTGTGTGGACTGACTCACAAGGCCCGCGGGGAATAAGTGGCGGGCGGGAGGCGGGCGATCAAGCATGACGATTGGTCCATACCTATTGACCGTCATGGTCCAGACCTCTTAGCGTCGGAGCCGGACCGGCGGCGGTGACGACGGCCCTTGCCCGCCGCCGGTCCCTCGGCGCGCTCTGGCAGGGTGGGAGGCGTGACCATCGCGCCCGCCGACGAGTTCGAGTCCCACCGCGCCCGGCTGTTCGGCCTGGCCTACCGCATGCTCGGCTCCGCCGAGGAGGCCGAGGACACCGTCCAGGACGCGTATCTCCGCTTCAGCGGCGCCGACCGTACGGCCATCGAGATGCCCGGCGCCTGGCTCGCCAAGGTCGTCACCAACCTCTGCCTCACCCGGCTGACCTCCGCTCGTGCCCGCCGCGAGCGCTATGTCGGCCCCTGGCTGCCGGAGCCGGTGCTCACCTCGGACGGCATGCTCGGCCCCCTGGAGTCGGCCGAGCAGCGCGACGCCGTGTCGTTCGCCCTGCTGGTCCTGCTGGAGCGGCTCACCCCGACCGAACGGGCCGTGTACGTGCTCCGGGAGGCCTTCGCGTACGGCCACCGTGAGATCGCGGACGCGCTGGACCTGACGGAGGCCAACTGCCGTCAGCTGTACCGGCGGGCGGTACGGCGGGTCGGCGAGCCGGAGACCCGCTTCGAACCGGAGCCCGAACGCCGGGCGGAGCTGGTCACCTCGTTCCTGACGGCGGCCCGCGACGGCGATCTGGCCGGCCTGGAGAAGCTGCTCGCGGCGGACGTGACCTGGTACAGCGACGGCGGCGGCAAGGTCACCGCGGCCCGCCGTCCGATCGACGGCCGCGACAAGGTGCTCCGCTTCCTGGCCGGCGCCCTCGACGGCTTGGCCCGGGGCATCGACCTCACGACGGCCGAGATCAACGGCGCGACCGCGGTGGCCGCGTGGGCGGACGGCACACTGCTCACCGTCCTCTCCTTCGAGCTGCGGGACGGCCTGGTCACGGGCGCGCGGGCGGTGGTGAACCCGGACAAGCTGGTGTTCGTACGCCGCCAGCTCACTCCTCCGTGACCGCAGGCGATGTCACATTCGCGCGGGCTGTGCGGTCCCCGTTGACGTAGGGCGTGCCAGGAGGGCGCGGCCGACTCCCGAAGGGACCGAAACGGCATGACCACGATCCTGGTGACCGGCGGCACCGGCACCCTCGGCCGGCTCGTCACCGAACGGCTGCGCGCGGACGGCCGTACGGTACGGGTGCTCAGCCGGCGCACCCAGCCGTACGCCGTCGATCTGCGCGAGGGCGGCGCGGTGCTGGATGCGGCCGTGTCCGGGGCGGACACGATCGTGCACTGCGCGAGCAGCCCGCGCGGCGACGAACAGGCGGCCCGCAACCTGATCGCGGCGGCACGCCGGGCGGGTGTGCCGCACCTGGTCTACATCTCGATCGTCGGTGTGGACGTCGTCCCGTTGCGCTACTACCGGGCCAAGCTCGCCGTCGAGAAGCTGATCGAGGAGTCGGGGCTGCCCCGGACGGTGCTGCGGACGACCCAGTTCCACGATCTGGTCGCCCAACTGCTGGGCGGGCTCGCCAGGTTGCCGGTGATGCCGGTGCCGGCCGGGATGAGCGACCAGCCCATCGAGGTCGCCGAGGTCGCCGACCGGCTGGCCGAGCTGGCGACGGGCGCTCCGGCGGGACGCGTCGAGGACATGGGCGGGCCGGAGGTGCGGACGTTCCCCGAGCTGGCCCGGGCGTATCTGCGGGCGAGCGGAAAACGGCGTCCGGTGCTGGGCGTACGGCTCGCGGGGCGCGCGTACCGGGCGTTCAGGAGCGGCGGGCACCTCACTCCGGGGCGGGCCGTGGGGAAGGGGACGTTCGAGGAGTATCTGGCGGCGCGGTTCGGCGGCCGGGGGAGGTCCGCCGGGACGGCGGAGCAGCGCTGAGCCGCTCGGACATCCGGCTCCCCACCCCCCTACCTGGCCGACGGCCCGAACAACTCCTCCTGGGCGTCCTCCCGTGCCATGAGCAACGCGCCGCGCAGTACCGCTCCGCCGCCCAGCGTGCTCGCGCGCACCTCCGCCGGGAGGGGTGACATCCGGGCCAGCCGCTCCTCGACGCGCGCGGCGAGTACGTCACCGCCCGCCCGCCCGATCTCGCCGCCCAGGACCACGCACCCCGGGTCGAGGACGGCGACGACGGACGCGGCGGCGATGACGACACGGTCGGCGAGGGTGTCGAGGAAGCGGGCGTGGGCCGGGGTGCCGGGGGTCGCCACGGCGGTCCGGACCAGCGCCGCCGCGTGGGGCTCGTGGGCGTCGGCGTCGGCCACCAGGCCGTGCGTGTCCGCCAGTTCGGTGATCGCCACCGCTCCGGCGAGCGAGTGGAAGCCGCCCTCGCAGTCGGTCGCCGACGGCAGCTGGGCCGTGCCCGGCACCGGCAGGAAGCCGATCTCGCCGGTGCCGCCGGAGGCCCCCCGGCGCAGGGTGCCGTCGAGGACCACGGCCGCGCCGGTGCCGTGGCCGAGCCACAGCAGCACGAACGTGTCCCGGTCGCGGGCGGCGCCGTCGCGCTGTTCGGCGAGGGCGGCGAGGTTGGTCTCGTTCTCGACGATCACGCGGGCCTCGGGAAGCCGTTCCTGGAGCGCGGCGACCAGCGTGCGGTGCCACTGGGGCAGGCCCGTGGAGTCCCGGAGTTCGCCGGTCGCCGGGTCGATCAGGCCGGGGGCGCCGATCCCGACCGTGTACAGCTGCTCGACCCCGGCCTCCTTGGCGGCCCGCTCGACGAGGGCGACCGCCTGTTCCACCGCGGGACCGGTGCCGGTGTCGTCCCCGATGGGCACGGACGCCTCGGTGAGCACCTCGCCGAGCAGGTCGGCGACGACGACGGAGACGCCTTCGGTACGGACGTCGAGGGCGGCCAGGTGCGCGAGGCCGGCGACGATCCCGTACACCTTCGCGTTCGGTCCGCGCCGCTGCTCGCCCGACTCCCCCACGACGGTGACCAGTCCGGCGGCGGTGAGGCGTTCGACGAGGTCGGCGACGGACGGGCGGGACAGGCCGGTGAGCTGTTTCAGCCGTCCGGCCGTCAACGGGCCTTCCTGCTGGAGCAGACGCAGGGCGAGCCGGTCGTTGATGGCCCGGGCGGTGCTCGGGGATGCGGGCATGCCGAGATCCTTCCAGATCGGCGGGGCCGTTCCCGGTGCGGACGGCCGATATCTCGCTATCTATCAGGCAGGCTTCCTGATAGTTTACGGCAGCGCGCGACGGAAGCCTCCGTGACGCAAGCGCGGGAGCCGACCGGGGAGGGGCCGCAGAATGGGTGCAGTGCTGTACGACCGACACGAGGTGAAGCGCGCCCGGTACGCCGTGGCCGCGGTCTTCGCCGTGCACGGCGCCGTCACCGGCTCGTTCGCGACCCGCGTGCCCTGGATCCAGGACCACGCCGGGGTCAGCGCCGGCCAGCTGGGGCTGGCGCTCGCGTTCCCCGCGCTCGGCGCGTCCCTCGCGATGCCGCTCGCGGGCCGCATCACGCACCGCTTCGGCGCCCGCGCCGCCCTGCGCGGCCTGATCTCGCTCTGGACCCTGGCCCTGGTCCTGCCGGCCCTCTCGCCGAACCTGCCCACCCTCTGCCTGGCCCTGTTCGTCTACGGCGCCACGGCGGGCATGGGGGACGTGGCGATGAACGCGCTGGGCGTCGAGATCGAGAACCGGCTGGGCAAGTCGATCATGTCCGGCCTGCACGGCATGTGGAGCGCGGGCGCCCTGATCGGCGCGGCAGGCGGCACGCTCGCGGCGCACCTGGGCTCGGACGCACGTGTCCACCACGCGCTGGCTTCGGTGACGCTCACGCTCATCGGCGCGTACGTCTGCCGCTGGGTGTTCGATCTACAGCCCACCGAGGACGAGGAGGCGCCCCCGAGGTTCGCGCTGCCGCCCAAGTCGGCGCTGCTGATCGGCGCGGTCGGCTTCTGCGCGGTGTTCGCGGAGGGTGCGAGCCTGGACTGGTCGGCGGTGTACCTGCGGGACGAGCTGGGCACCTCGGACGGTCTCGCGGCGGCTTCCACGACCGGCTTCATGCTGACCATGGCGCTGGCGCGGCTCGTCGGCGACGCGGTCGTGAACCGCTTCGGCTCGGTGCGTACGGTCCGCATGGGCGGCGTCCTCGCCGTGTTCGGCGGTCTGCTCATCGTCGTCGCGGAGCATCCCGCCACGGCGATGGCGGGCTTCGCGCTGCTCGGTCTGGGCATCGCCGTGGTCGTCCCGCTGTGCTTCGCGGCGGCGGGCCGCAGCGGGCCCAACCCCAGTCAGGCCATCGCGGGCGTCGCGACCATCACGTACACCTCGGGCCTCGTCGCACCGAGCGCGATCGGCACGTTGGCCCAGGCCACGAGTCTGGTGGTGTCGTTCGGGCTGGTCACGGTGCTGTCGTGCGGGCTCGCCGGGTTCGCGGGCGTGCTGCGCACCGCCGACCGGGAGCGCCCGAAGGTCGGGACGCCGAGCGAAGCGGTTCCCGGCCCGAGGCCCTGAACCGATCGCCGTGGGTGGACTCAGCGCGCCAGCTCGAAGGCGTACGACGGGGTGAACGTGCCGGGTGTGCCCTTGCAGCCGTCCGACTCCCCCGGCAGCTTGACCCACAGATAGGCGTCGATCCGCGCCTCGCCCGTGGCGGTGGTCGGCGCCTGTCCGAGTTTCCGCCCGTCCGGGTCGCACCACTCGCCGTCGGCCGGGGCGCCGTTGCCGTTGCGGCTGGTGTCGATCACGGCACCGAGACCGGCGGGGCCGCCGAGGGCGTCGAGGATCTGCCGGACGTACGCGACCTCGTCGGCCGTGCGGTGGAAGTTGGAGACGTTGCTGAAGACGCCGTCGGAGGACTCGGCCGAGGCGGCGCCCGCCTGGCGGAGCTGGTCCGCCTGCTTGGCGGGGGCGTTCCAGCCGGAGTGGCCCGCGTCGTAGTAGACGCGGGCGTCGGGGTTCGCGGCCTTGAGGACGCGGCCCGCGCGGGCCAGTGAGGCGAAGCGGGCGGTGCGGGCGCCGGTCGACAGACAGTCGGACAGGGCGATCGAGTCGGGCTCCAGGATCACGATGACCTCGCCGGAGCCGAGGCCCGCCGCGAACGCGTCGATCCAGCCGTCGTACGCCCCGAGGTCGGGTGCGCCGCCCTGGGACGCCCCGCCGCAGTCGCGGTCCGGTACGGCGTACGGCACCAGCACCGGGACCCGGCCGGCGTCCGCCGCGCCCGCGGTGACGGCGCGGACGCGGGAGGCGATCGTCGACGGGGTGAAGTCGGCGAACCAGACCGCTGCCGGGCGGTCGGCTATCTCCGCCTCGATGACCGGGCGGCGCGGATCGTCACGGTGGTCGCGGACCCAGTCGAGAACCTGGGACTCGGGGTGCCGGTAGAGGCTGACGGACGCGGGCTGCTGCTTCTTCTCCGGCTCCGTCGCCGTCTTCGTGGGCGAGGCGGAGGGCGTGCGGCTCGATTTCCTCGCCTCCGTCGTACGGGCGGACGGGGAGGGCGACGTCGAGGCGCTCGGCGTGGGCGAGGCCGACGGCACGGCCGGCAGCGGGGCGAGCAGGGGCGAGCTGGTCACCTCGGGTCTGGCCTCGTCGGAACCACCGCCGTTGTCGAGCCCGGAGAGCAGCCCCGTGGCGGTGCCCACGGCGACCACGACCGAGGCCGCGGCGACCATGACGGAACGCCGGGCGGCGCGCCTTCGTTCGGCCCGGCGCGAGGCCAGTCGCTGGGCGCGCAAGCCTGACACGTACGGTTCCCCCTCCTGTGCCGCGGTGGGCGCGTTCCCCCGTTCTGGGGAAGCGTCCGGCCCGGCGGCACGTCCGCCAGCCTAGGACTGGGACCCTGCCCTCATGGTGCAATGGGAACAGTTCACCACTCCTGTCGACCAGGTCGTCTCGCGGATGCGTGCGCTGGAGGCACACCTGCCGCCGCGTGACGGGCTGGCGGTCTTCAACCGCGTCTACCTCGCCGTCACGGAGGCCGTCGACCACCGTCTGGAGCGCGGGGTGTTCCCCGATCCGCAGGCGGCGATCACCCTGGACGTGCGGTTCGCCGAGCTGTATCTGCGGGTCGCCGAGGAAGACCACGCCCCCTCCTGTTGGCGCCCGCTCCTCCAGTTCCGCCACCATCCCGGCGTACGGCCGTTGCAGTTCGCGCTCGCGGGCATCAATGCGCACATCGGACACGATCTGGCGCTCGCCGTCGTGGACGCCTGTCGTACGCTCGACTGCGAACCGGCCGACCTGGAGGACGAGTTCGAGCACGTGGGCGATCTACTCGTCTCGCTGGAGGAGCGCATCCGCGAAGAGCTGATGCCGGGCCCCGACCTTCTCCAGATCGCCGACCCGCTCACCCATCTGCTCGGCTCGTGGAGCATGGACCGGGCTCGGGCGGCCACCTGGTCGGCGGCCCGCGCGCTGTGGGCGCTGCGCCGACTGCCCGATGTCGCCGAGGAATTCACCGATCGCCTCGACGCGGCGGTCGGCTTCGCGAGCCGCATGCTTCTCACACCGCTGCCGGACTGATCCGGCCACTCCTGCCCGGGACCTCCGCCATGCCTGTATGAACGTTGTACGTTCGAAGGCGAAAGCGCGTCTCGCGATTCTCGCGATGTCCTGCGATCTCTTGCGATCTCTTGCGAAGGAGCACGAGCATGGCTGTCCGCCTGGGTCTGGGTCTTCCTCAAACACGCCAGTACGACATCGGACGGGACGTGCCGGACGTGGCGCGCACGGCCGAGGCCATCGGCTACGAGAGTCTGTGGGTGTTCGAACGCGCCCTGTTCCCGGAGCCCGCGACCCAGGGCCTGTACGGCATGGAGGGCGTCCCCTGGCCCGACTCGTACCGCGGTCTCGCCGAGCCGCTGGTGACGCTGACGTTAGCCGCCGCGGCCACCGAGCGCGCCCGCCTCGGCACCAGCGTGCTGGTCGCCCCGCTGCACGGCCCCTTCCAACTGGCCCGCATGCTCGGCACGTTGGACGCGGCGAGCGGCGGCCGGGTGGTGGCGGGCCTCGGCACGGGCTGGTCCCTCGACGAGTACGCCGCCGCCGGGGTGGCGCCGTTCGCGGAGCGCGGCCAGGTGCTGGACGAGGTCCTCGACGTGTGCCGGGCGGTCTGGGGTCCGGACCCGGTGCAGTACGAGGGCCGCCTGACGAAGATCGCGTCGGCGGTGGTCGCCCCCAAGCCCGCCCGGCCGATCCCGGTCTTCCTGCCCGCCTTCAGCAAGAAGTCCCTGACCCGGCTCGTCGAACGCGGCGACGGCTGGAACCCGATCGCCATGGGCGTCGAGCAACTCGCCGCCCAGTGGCAGCAGGTGAAGGACGCCGCCGCGGAGAAGGGCCGCACGAGGCCCATCGAGACGGCGGTGCGGGTGAACGTCACGTACACGGCGAAGGCGTACGACGGCGCCGACCGCCAGCCCTTCCAGGGCAGCATCGACCAGATCGTGACGGACCTCGCCGCCCACGCCGAGATCGGCCTCGACGAGTTCTTCCTCGACTTCGGCGACGCCCCGCGGGACGCCGCCGAACTCAAGGACCTGGCCGCCGAGTTGTACACGGCGGCCCGGACGGCCGGTATCTGATCGGTCCGGACAGGGCCTAGGGCGCTTCTGATGGATCTCCGTGGGAGAAGGAGCGGCGTTCGGTGCGTGCGCTCGGCGTGCGGTGTGAAGGGACATGTGGCGGAGCCACCTGTCCCTTTGCGCCGTGCGGCGAGTGGGGGCACCTCCCACGCCCTTAAGGCAGTGGGGGAGCGTGCCGGGCGTCGCGACGCCGCGGAGATCCATCAGAAGCGCCCTAGTCCTCGGGGAGTTCGACGGGCGCGATCTCGTCGTACACGTCCCCGGGGCCGGGGTTCGTCGGGTCGGTCGCCCCGCCGAAGTGGTGCATGACGCCCCAGACCGCGTTCAGCGCGGTCTGGATCGCACCCTCGGCCCAGCCCGCCGTCCAGGAGATGTCGTCACCGGCAAGGAAGACGCCCCGTTTGTCGGCGGGCAGCCGGTCCTGCATGAAGTGCGTGAACAGGCGCCGCTGGTAACGGTAGTGACCGGGCAGGTTCGCCTTGAACGCACCCATGAAGTAGGGCTCGTTCTCCCAGGAGACGGTGACCGGGTTGCCGATGACATGCCGCCGAATGTCGACCTTCGGATAGATCTCGCCGAGCGACTTCAGCATGACCTCCATCCGCTCGTTCGCGGACAGCGGCAGCCACTTGAGGCTGTCGTCGCACCAGGTGTACGAGAGACAGATGACGGCGGGCTTGTCCGGGCCGTCGTCGAGGAGGTAGGTCCCGCGTGTCATACGGTCGGTGAGGGTCATCGACATGACGTCCCGGCCCGTGTGCTCGTCCTTGTCGAGCCAGAACGGCCGGTCCACGGGCACGAAGAGCTTGCTGGACTCCATGTAGTGGGTCCGCTCGATGGCCGTCCAGTGGTCGATCGGGAAGAGCGAGTCGTCGCAGGCGATCTTCGAGAGCAGCATCCAGGACTGGGCGGTGAAGATCGCCGCCCGGTACGTGCGGATGTCGCCGTCCTCATCGGTGACGGTGATGCGGTTGCCGGCCGTGCGGTCGAGACGCGTCACGGCCGGGCGCGGTTCGCCGTTCACGTGCAGGGACGCGAGGGAGGTCCCGTACGGCCAGTGGAGGATCTTCCCCGGCTCGCGTTCCCAGAGCCGCAGGGGCAGTTGCTGTGAGCCGCCCACGATCCCCTGGTGGTGGTCGTCGGCCTCGGTGTAGACGACCCGCAGGATTTCGAGGATCGAGTTGGGGAAGTCGGTGTCCCAGCCGCCCGTCCCGAAGCCGACCTGGCCGAAGATCTCGCGGTGCCGGAAGGACTTGAAGGCCTCGGAGTCGCAGAGGAAGCCGTAGAAGGTCTGGTTGTCGAGCTTCTCGACGAGCCGCGCCCAGATCTCGCGGATGCGCGGAACGTCGCGCTCACGCAGGGCCCGGTTCATGTCGGAGAAGTCGGCGCCCTCCTCCAGGCAGTTGTTCCACGCCGCGGCGACATCCCGGTAGACCTGGGGCAGGTCGTCGACGGTCTCGGCGTAGTGCGACTCGCCCTTGAGGTCGACGACGGTCGAAGGGGTGCACGGGGCAAGGGGGTTGGGGAACGGCCGGGTCTCCAGGTCCACCAGGTCGATGTAGTGCTGGAGGGCCGTGGAGGAGGGCGGGAAGCGCATCGCGCCCATCTCGGCGGTGAGCGACGGGTCGCAGCCCTCGAACCCGACGGTCCGCAGCCGCCCGCCGATCTGATCGGCCTCGTACACGACAGGCTTGAGGCCCATCTTCATCAGCTCGTACGCGGCCACGATCCCCGAGAGCCCGCCGCCGATGACGGCGACCTCGGTGCCGTGCTCGGTGGCGGGGATCTGCCCGAGGCCGGCCGGGTGGGCGAGGAAGTCGTCGTAGGCGTACGGGAAGTCCGGCCCGAACATGGTGATCGGCGGCTGCTGCGCGTCGGCGTGCTGGACGGCGGTGGGCACCGTGGACGTCATGGGGTACGGACTCCTTGCGGGTGGAGCAGGTGAGGGAGAGAGGTGGGAGAGAAGGCTCAGACGAGGGAGCCGTAGAGGCCGGGACGGCGGTCCTGGAGATACGGGTTCGCCTCGCGGGAGGCGGCGAGGAGAACGGGGTCGACCTCGGCGAGGAGGAGTTCCTCGCCACGGCCGGCCCGGGTGCGGGCGACTCCGTCGGGTCCGGCGAGCGTGGAGAGCCCGACGAAGTCGAACTCCCCTTCCTGGCCGACCCGGTTGACGTACGCGACGTACATCTGGTTCTCGAAGGCCCGCACCGGGACGACCGACTCGGCGACGAACTGGAACGGGTGCATCTGCGCTGTCGGGACCAGGAGGAGGTCGGTGCCGGCGAGGGCGTGGGCGCGGACGTTCTCCGGGAACTCGACGTCGTAGCAGATCAGGAGACCGACCCGGAGACCGTCCAGTTCGGCCTGTACGACGGGCTGCTCGCCCGGGGTGAAGTGGTCGCGCTCGAAGCAGCCGAAGAGGTGGGTCTTGCGGTAGTTGGCGAGACGGGTGCCGTCGGCGGAGACGAGCTGTGCGGAATTGAAGACCTGGTCGCCGTCGCGCTCGGGGTAGCCGTACGCGATCGCGAGGCCGTGCCGCGAGGCGAGCTCGGCGACCGCGTCGGCGGAGTCTCCGTCGGCGGGCTCGGCGAGGTGGCCGATGCCGTCGCCGATCGCGTACCCGGTGAGGAACATCTCCGGCGCGGCCAGCAGCCCGGCGCCCGCGGCGGCGGCCCGGCCCGCGGCCTCGTCGAGCACCTTGAGGTTCTCGACGACCGAGCCGGGGTGGCCGGAGCTCTGGAGCAGGGCGGTGCGCATGCGGGGTCCTTGCCGGGGCTGAAGGGTTGGGGGCCAGGGATAGACGGTACGGGCGGCGCGATCAGCGGGACAAGGAGGAGCCGTTGCGCACCGGTGGGCGAATCGTTGCGTGAGATGCGGGCGGGGCGGCGATTCGTTGTCCTCGCCCCCGCCGCCGCAATTTTCAGCGCCGGGCCGGCACCTCCAGCCCGTCCGGCGTTTGAGGACAAGGCCCGTTCAGGGCCGACAGCGGGGGCTGGGGGCGCAGCCCCCAGGGATGGGACGGGTAGGGGCGGCGGGGGCGAAGAAACCTAGCTCAGCCCGAACGTCGTCAGGACCGCCGCATGGTCCGAGGGCCAGACGTTGTCGGCCACCTCGGGCCACACCCGCACCGCCCCGCTCACCACCACCCGGGAATCCCGCACTCGCAACCCCCGCCCGTTGTGCAGCACGAAGTCGATCCGGTCCTGCGGCTCCGCCCGCCCGCTGCCGTCCTCGTGCTCGACATGAACCGGCGACCAGGTATGACCGGGGTCCCGGACCGGATCCGGGTGCACCTCCCGGTACGAGTCCCGCAGCCCCGCCTCCGCCGCCGCCTTCGTCACCGGCCACTCCACGCCCGGCCAGTCCAGATGCGAGGGCGTATTGAAATCCCCGACGAGCACGACGGGCGTGGAGTCGTCGACGACGGACTCGGCGATCCGCCGCAGGATCTCCCGCATCTGTCCGAGCCGCCCGTTCTCGTGGGCGATCAGCTCATCCGCCCCGAGCCCGTCGAAGCGAGCCTCGTAGGGCCCGTACGGCGCGCAGTCGAGATGCGCACTCCAGACGTCCACCTCCGGCCCGCCGTCCAGCCGGATCCGTACCCCGGTCGCCCCGTAGAAGCCGACGTCCGGGTCACCGAGCCGGGCGGTGATCGGGTACCGGCTGATGACGCCGAGGTTCGGGCCGGCCCGGTGGTGGTGCCACCCCAGTGCCTCGGCCAGTTCCTGGGCGGAGGTGCCGTCCGTCTCCTGGAGGCCGACCACGTCGGCGCCCGTCTCGGCGATCACCTTGAGCTGCTTCTCCCGGTGGTCGTCGACCTTCGTGCCGCCGAGCCAGAGGTTCCAGCTCAGCACCCGGAGTTCCGGGGTGACCATGGCGCTCAGCTGCTCGACCGTGACCCCGGCCAGGCTGGTCAGTACCGTGCGGCCGGGCGCCGCCTCGATCGGCGCGAGCGACGGCACGGCGAGAACGGCGCAGCCCGCCGCCTCGGCCGAGCTGACGCCGGTCTCGGTGTCCTCGACGGCCACACAGGCGGCCGGGTCGACGCCGAGGGCGCGGCAGGCGGCGAGGTACGGGTCGGGGGCGGGCTTGGTGTGCTCGGTGTCGTCGGCGGTCACGGAGACCGCGAAGCGGCCGGCGCCCAGCGCTTGGAGCACGGTGTCGGCGACGGCCCGGGGGGAGGCGGTCACCAGGGCGGTGGGAGTGCCGGCTTGGGCGAGCGCGTCGAGCAGTTCGAGCGCGCCGGGGCGGGGCACGATGCCGGTGCGGACGCGGGCCGCGAACTCCCGGTGCAGTTCGGCGGCGAGATGTCCGGCCTCCGCGCCCGTCGCGGCGGCCAGCCAGCCGGCCGTGTGCTCGACGGGCCGGCCGAGCACCTCCGGCTGGTCCGCCTCGGTCAGGGTTCTGCCGGCGACCTGTTCCACCGCCTCCCACCACAGCCACTCGGTGTCGACGAGCGTGCCGTCCATGTCGAACAGCACGGCCTGGAGCGGGAGTCGGGGCAGGTGGGGGGTGCCGCCGTGGGTTGGTGGACGTCGGGGGATGTGGGGGGACACGTTTCTCTCTCTCACAAACTCACGAGCCCGCAAACTCACGGATCCACGGGCTCCCGGATTCACGGGCGGTTCGCGCGCTCGGCCACCAGCACCGGCCGCTCCGGCAGCGACACGTGTACGGCGGCTCCGGCGCCGAGCGTGGCGGCCTCGTGCGCGGGCAGGTCGGCCTTCGCCTCGGTGCCGTCCACGAGCCGTACGGTGATCCGGGTGACCGCGCCGAGGAACGCCGTGGCCACGACCCGCGCTTCGCCCGCCGCGTCGGCGGCGACCCGAACCGCCTCGGGCCGGACCAGCACATCGACCTCGACGGCGTCCGGCGCCTCGCCGTCGACCGGGAGCCGCTGCCCGAGCACCTCGACCGAGCCGCCGGAGAGGCGTCCCGGGATCCGGCTCATCGTGCCGACGAACTCGGCGACGAAGGCGGTGGTGGGCCGGGCGTACAACTCGGCGGGAGCGGCGCACTGTTCGAGTCGCCCGGACCGCATCACGGCGACCCGGTCGGCCATGGACAGTGCCTCCTCCTGATCGTGCGTCACGAACAGGGTGGTGATGCCGAGTTCCTGTTGCAGGCGGCGTATCTCCTCGCGCAGGTTCAGCCGCACCTTGGCGTCGAGCGCCGACAGCGGTTCGTCGAGAAGCAGCACGCGCGGGCGCAGGGCGAGCGCACGGGCGAGCGCGACGCGCTGCTGCTGGCCGCCGGAGAGCTGGTGCGGAAAGCTGGCGCCCTTGTCGGCGAGGCCCACGAGGTCGAGCAACTCGGCTGCCCGGACCCGCCGTTCGGACGTACGCACCTTGCGCATCCGCATCCCGAAGGCCACGTTGTCGAGGGCGCTGAGGTGCGGGAAGAGGCTGTACGACTGGAAGACCATCCCGGCGTCCCGGCGGTGGGCCGGGACCTGGGTGACATCCTCCCCGTCGACCAACACCTCGCCGGAGTCGGGGTGTTCGAACCCGGCGAGCATGCGCAGCGCGGTGGTCTTGCCGCAGCCGGACGGCCCGAGCAACGCGAGCAGCTCCCCCGGCCGGACGTCCAGATCGAGTCCGTCGAGGGCGACGGTCGGGCCGAACTCCCGGCGCAGGCCCCGGAATTCGACGGTGGCGGCCTTGTCGAGCGTCATGTGGTTCATCCCTTGGCGGCGGCGGTTCGGGAACGCCCGCCGAGCCCGGCGAGCGCGAGGAGGAGGGCCCAGGTGACGAGCAGGCTGAGCACGGAGACGGCGACGGACAGCTGGGCCTGCGAGCCACCGACGCTGTAGATCCACACGGCGAACGGCTGGAAGCCGAGCAACTGGGCGACCGTGAACTCGCCGAGCACCAGCGCCAGGGTCAGGAAGGAGGCGTTGAGCAGCGCCCCGCGCAGGTTGGGCAGCACGGCCGTCACCAGTGCCTGCACCGGGCTCGCACCGCAGCTGCGGGCGGCCTCGACCAGTGTGCGGACGTCGATCGCGCGCAGCCCGGCGTCCAGTGCCCGGTGGACGAAGGGCAGCGCCATCACGACGTACGCGAGGACGAGGACGACGGGGAAGTCGGGGTTCTGCATGGCGACGAAGGTCTGGAACAGGGGCGTACGGGAAAGGTGTTCGGGGCCCCACTTGAGGACGGTGGAGATCCCGGCGACGAACGCGATCGGCGGGACGACCAGTGGCAGCGAGCAGATCACCTCGACGATCGGCCGCAGCCGGGGTGCGCCGAGCCGCAGGGCGACCATCGCGGGCACCATCAGCAGCAGGACCACGGCGATGGTGGCGGCGGCCAGTTCCAGGGAGAGCACCAGGCCGGGCAGGAAGCCGTCGGCGCCGACGATCTCGCCGTACGCGTCGAAGGTGACGCCCTCGCCCGGCACATCCACGGTGAAGATCACCGATGCGGCGAGCGGGACGAGGAAGTAGACCGCGGCGCCGGCCAGGACGACCCAGCGCCACAGGTTCAGGCGAGCCATCGCGCGCTCCTCCGTTGCAGGGGCAGGTACACGGCCATGACCAGGCCGGCGATCAGGACCATGTCGAGGCTGAGGGCGAGCGCCACGTTCTCCTGGCCGACGAGCACGTTGCCGGAGATGGCGTCGGCGATCTGGAGGGTGACCAGCGGGACCGAACTGCCCACCATGGCCGCGGCGGTGGCGTACGCGGCGAAGGCGCTGCCGAAGAGCAGCACGAACCCGCCGAGCAGCGAGGGCAGCAGCACGGGCAGGGCGACGTGCTGCCAGTACTGGAAAGCGGTCGCGCCGTTGTTCTGCGCGGCCTCGCGCCACTGGGAACGCAGGCCGTCGAGCGCGGGCGTGATCGTCAGAACCATCAGCGGGATGAGGAAGTACAGGTAGACGATCACCAGTCCCCAGAAGCTGTAGAGGCTCCAGCCCTTGTCCGCCAGCCCGAACTCCCTTGTCAGCACACCGGAGTTGCCGAGCGTGGCGACGAAGGCGAAGGCCAGCGGAACCCCGCCGAAGTTGGCGAGGACCCCGGACGCGGTGAGCACAGCCTCGCGCAGCGCCCGGAACCGGGAGCTCACCACGGCCTGGGCGAGCAGCAGTCCGAGGACGGTCGCGAGGAGCGCCGACACGGCGGACAGCTTGACGCTGCCGATCAGGGCGGTGAGATACGCGCCCTGGAGGGAGTCGGCAAGGTTGGCCGTGGTGTACGAAGTGGCGCCGGTGGCCTGGTCCTTGACGGTGAAGGCGCCGTTCAGCATGGCCAGCGCGGGAACCCCGAAGGCGACCGCGACGAAGGCGAGCAGCGGCAGTACGGCGAGCCAGCCGGGGGCGCGGCGCCGCCGCTTCACGGAAGCGGCGGGCGTCACGTCGACCCGGGTGAGGGTGGCGGTCATCCGGAGACGGCCTTGCCCCAGCCCTCGGCCAGCACGGTCTTGGCCTTGCTCTGCTGGGCCTCGGTCGGGAAGGAGGGCGTACCGGAGACCTCGGGCAGCTTGGCGGCGGCGGTCTTGTCGAGCGTGCCGGCCTTCTCCATGGCGGTCATCAGGGCCGGCCGGGCGTATCCCTTGAGCCAGAGGTTCTGTCCCTCGGCGCTGTACAGGTACTCCTGCCACAGCCGGGCGGCGGCCGGGTGCGGGGCGTCCTTGTTGATGGCCTGGGAGTAGAACTGGGAGAACTCGCCGTCGCTGGGCACGGCCACCGTCCAGTCGACGCCCTTGGACGTGAACTCGTCGGCGTACCCGGCGTTGAGGTAGTCCCAGTCGATGCTGATCGGCGTCTCGCCCTTCTCGACGGTGGCCGGACTCGACTCGACGGGCGTGTAGTTGCCGTTCTTCTTCAGCTTGGCGAAGAAGTCGAGGCCGGGCTGGATGTCGTCGAAGGAACCGCCACTGGCGAGGGAGGCCGCCCACACGCCGCCGAAGGCCGAACCGGACTTGGTGGGGTTGCCGTTGAGGGCGACCTGGCCCTTGTACTGGGGCTTCAGCAGGTCGGCGAAGGAGGTGGGGCAGGTCTTGACCCGCTTGGCGTCGCACCCGATGGATATGTAGCCGCCGTAGTCGTTGAACCACCGCCCCTCAGGGTCCTTCTGCCCCTCGGGAATGTCAGCGAAGGAAGCGACCTTGTAGGGCGCGAGCAGCCCCTGCTGGGCAGCGCTCAGAGCAAACGAACTGCCCAGGTCGAGAACGTCGGGAGTCCGGTCCTGCCCCTTGCGGGAGGTGACGGCGTTGATCTCGTCCTGGCTCGACCCGTCGGGGTTCTCGACCTCGATCTTGATGCCGTACTTCTTCTGGAAACCGTCGATCAGAGCGCCGTAGTTGGCCCAGTCCCGGGGCAGCGCGATGGCGTGCAGCGTGCCCTCCTTCTTGGCGGCGGCGACCAGTTGGGCCATGCCGCCGAAGTCGGCCGCGGAGGTCGCGGTGGCGGCACTCCTGCCGCCCGCGGTGGTCGACGTGTCGTCGGGGGCCGCGCCACAGGCGCTCAGGGCGAGTGCGGCGACGACGGCGAGGGCGCCGCCGCGGACGGCTGTTCTCGGCAGGGACACGGTCACGGTCTCTCCAGGGGTGCGCACGAGGGGTGAGGTGGTGCGGAGAACTTGGTAGTGCGGAGAACTTGTCTGAACAAGTTGGCCTCAGTACGACTTCCGCTGGTATCGCGCTCGTAAACACTGGCGAAACGCTGACCCCTGATTTCCTGCACATTCACATCAGGCGTCAACGGATTGTGGATGTCGATTAGGCTGGTCACGCTGTGCACAGAGACGGACCCGGAGGGGGAGCATGAAGGCACGCCACGAAGAGATCGCCGACGAGCTGCGCCGGGCGATCGACCGCGAGCAGTACACGGTCGGCAGCCGCCTGCCCCCGGAGACGGAACTCGCCACCCACTACGGCGTGGCCCGCGGCACGGTCCGCCAGGCGGTGGCGGCCCTGACCGCCGAGGGCCTGATCGGCTCCCGCCAGGGCGCCCGCCGGGTGGTCCTGGCCAGCCGCCGCAGCCAGACCTTCGAGGAACTGCGCAGCTTCGCCCAGTGGGCCCGCGCGATGGGCCGCGAGGCGACGGGCCGGGTGGTCCACCAGGAGTACCGCCCCGCCACGGCAGAGGACGCGATGCGCCTCCAACTCCGCGAGAAGACCCCGGTGTTGCACGTCCTGCGCGTACGAGGCCTGGACGGCGAACCGGTCCTCCTGGAACGCACGGTCTACGCCGACTGGATCGCCCCGTCCGTCGAACCCATCGAACCGGACTGCCCCTCGGTCACCCAACGCCTCTTCGAGGACATGGGCCTGGTCTTCGCATACGGCGAACACGTCATCGACGCGGTGGCAGCAGGCGCCCAGGACGCCGAACTCCTCGACGTCCGCCGCACCAGCCCCCTCCTACGGGTCCGCCGGGTCACCACGACGAGGGAGGGCCGCCCGGTCGAATGGTCCGACGACCGCTACCGCGGCGACGCGGTGAGCTTCAGCGTCTTCAACTCCATCGGCAACAACGCCCTGGCGAGGAAAACAGCGGAGTAAGGGTGGCTTGCTGAGGAACGCCGGCGAAAAGCGCCCGATAGGGGCGCGGGGCTGTGTATATCTGCGGCTCCGCAGCGGGGCGCGACAAGCCACAGCGGACCCGCACCCGCGAACGAATCCGCAGCCACACCTACGTAGGCGACCCGGAAGAAAACCGCCGCAGCAACGGCGACAGCACCAACACGGACTTCGTCCGCTCCACAAACGGCTCCCCCGCGATCCGCTCCAACACCCGCTCGAAGTGCCGCATATCAGAGGCGAACACCTGCACCACCGCATCCGCCTCCCCCGTCACGGTGGACGCGGCCACCACCTCCTGATACCGCTCCAGCCCCCGCTGAATCGTCTCCGGCGACGTGTTCCGCCGACAGTAGATCTCGACGAACCCCTCGGTCTCCCACCCCAGCGCCGCCGGATCCACCCGCACGGTGAACCCGGTGATCGCCCCGACCGCCCGCAACCGGTCCACGCGCCGTTTCACGGCGGGCGCCGACAGGCCGACCAGTTGCCCGATGTCCGCGTAGGAGCGGCGGGCGTCCTCGGCGAGGGCGTGCACGATGCGTTCATCGAGATCGTTCAGCACAGCGGGTTCATCACTTTTCACATGGTGCGGGCGCTTCGAATCGGGCGCGGCGGTCGCCGTAAAGGAAGTAGACCACGAGCCCGACCACGGCCGTGTCCGCGACGGAACGTGCGCCGGAGCCACTCGGTCGAGTGAAGACACCAGGGTCGGAGAACCCCCTGCCGACCGCTGCGCGTGTTGGCGTACGGATACGGCTGGACGTACGGCTGGACGTCGGAGGCCCGAGCCTGACGGGTCCTCGGCCTCGGCCGGGGAGGAGCAGGAATTTGCCGCGGCAGACACCCGAGTCGTTGTTCATGGGCAGAGCGGAAGAACTGAGGAAGCTGAGAAACCGGCTGGACGCGGCGGCCGGAGGCGCGCCCCAGGTCGTCCTCGTCGACGGTCCCCCCGGGATCGGCAAGACCTCACTGGCACGGCGCTTCCTGTCCGGTTCCGCCGCGGACTGCCGAGTCGTGAAGGCCGGCGGCGACGAACTCGAGACAGAACTCGCGTACGGACTCGTCGCCCAGCTGGTGCCGCAACTGCCCGCTGCGGCCGAGGCGTTGCGGGAGCCGGCCCTCGGCACACCGCACAGTCCCGCCGCACAGGACCCGATCGCTGTCGGCGCCCTGTTGCTCGACGCCCTGGGTCACCAGGGGCGAGCGCCGGTCGTCCTGCTGATCGACGACGTCCACTGGGCGGACACACCCTCGCTGCACGCACTCACCTTCGTGCTGCGGCGGCTGCGCCAAGACCGGGTCCTGGCGCTGCTGGTGACGCGTGACGTGAACGATCCCCGGCTCCCGCAGGGGCTGCACCGCATCCTCCACGACGAGGCCACGCTCCAGCTGACGCTGGAGGGCCTCGGCCTCCCGGACATCGTCGCGCTCCATGCGGCCCTGGGTTCGTCGGCCCTTCCCCGCCGGGCGGTCGCCCGACTGCGGGAGCACACGCACGGAAACCCGTTGCACACGAAGGCCCTCCTGCAGCAGTTTCCCGCGGACGTCCTCGACGGCAGCGCCGTCCTGCCCGCCCCTCGCAGATACGAGCGGCTGGTCACGGCGCAGCTGGCGCGGTGCGGCGCTCCGGCGCGCGACCTGGTCGAAGCCGCCAGTGTCCTCGGGATGTCGAGTCCCCTGCACCAGGCCGCCGAGGTGGGCGCCGTGCCGGACTCGCTGGGCGCGCTGGCGGAGGCGATGAGACACGAACTGCTGGAAGAGGATCCGGCCGGTGCCATGCTCAGGGTCGCCTTCCCGCATCCGTTGTTGCGGGCAGCCGTGTACCGGGGGCTGGATCCGGCCGAGCGCTCCCGTCTGCACCATCTGGCGGCCGCCCGCTCGGACGATCAGTACGCCGCGCTCCAGCACCGGGTGCACGCCGCCGTCGCGCCGGACGGGGACCTCGCCGGGGAACTCGTGCGTCTCGCGGCACGGCAGGCGGAGACAGGCGCCTGGGCGGCGGCCGCGGCGGCGTCGACGACCGCCGCCCGGCTGTCCACGCGTTCCGGCCTGCGCGAGCGCTGTCTGATCCAGGCCGTCGAGTACCGTCTGCTCGCCGGTGATGTCAGTCAGGCCGCCGAACTCGAGCCGACGATCCATGACATGCCGCCCGACGCCGAACAGCAGTACGTCCTGGGCCATCTCGCCCTCACCACGGGGCGGCTGGACGAAGCGCGCCGAAGGCTCGCCGCCTGCTGGGAGAGCGGCGACGCGACCACGGGAGCCGAAACCCTGCGCAAGGCCGCCGAGCAGTTGGCCTGGCTGTGCCTGATCCAGGGCGACGCGCCGAGCATTGTCAGCTGGGCGCGTCGCGGGCTCGATCTCCCACCGGCGAAGCGGTCGTCCTTCCTGCGTGACTCCCTGGCCATCGGGCTGGCGATCTCCGGCAACTACGACGAAGGCATGCGGTCCCTCGCCCATCTCCCGCTCTCGGGGCCTCGTACCACCCCGGAGCAGCTGGACGGTCTGCTCGCTCGGGGCATGCTCCAGCTGTGGAACGGACAGCTGTGCGAGGCCCGCCGGGATCTGGAGCAGACGTTCTCCTCGCACCGGCGCGGCGGGCTGCCGTACGCGGCTCTCGTGGCGCTGGGCTTCCTCACCGACGCCGAATACCGGGCAGGGCTGTGGGACGAGGCCGTCGCGCACGGCACTCAGGCCGTCTCGCTGGCCGAGGACACCGACCAGATATCCATCCTGGCGGTCGTCCACGCCTGTACGGCGTTCCCCCTGGCCGGCCGGGGCGACTTCGAAGCCGCCGAAGCACACGCCAGGACAGCGATGCGGCACGCCCAGGTTCTCGGTGACGTCAATGACGCCGCCTTCGCCGCGACGGCACTCGCCCTCGTGCACAGCGGCCGCGGAGACGACGAGCGCGCGGTCGCCGAGCTGACTCCGTTCCTGAGTCCGGACATCGTTCATCGCAGTGGCCTCGACGAGGTCGGGATCGTCGCCTGGCGGCCCGTTCTGGCCGAATCCCTGACCCGCCTGGGGCGCCTGGACGAGGCTCTCGACGTGCTCGTCCCGTACGAGATCCGGGCGGCCGAGCGGCGTCGTTGGCTGGAACAGGCGTCCGCAGCTCGTTGCCGGGGCCTCCTGGAGGAGGCGTACGGCGACCAGGAGGCGGCAGAGAAGGCGTTCCGGGCGGGGTTGCGCCACTGCGCGCAGGGAGAGCAGGGCGAGCGGGGAGAGCAGTGCTGGGAGGAAGCGCTGCTTCACCTCTCCTACGGCACGTTTCTGCGCCGCGTCGGCCAACGCAGGAAAGCGGTGGCCGAACTGCAGGCCGCGCACCGGACCTTCCTTCGTCTGGAGGCCGCACCCCATCTCGAACGGTGTGCCCGGGAGCTGGCGGGCTGCGGCCGCCCGGCAGCGCGCCCCGGCGCCCGTCATGCCGGGCTCACCGCGCAGGAGCTGACCGTCGCCAGGCTCGCCATGCGGGGTCTGTCGAACCGTGGCATCGCACGAGAACTGGTCCTCAGCGTCAAGACGATCGAGTACCACCTCGCCAACGCCTACGCGAAACTCGGCATCACCTCACGGACGGGGCTGTTCGGCAAGCTGGGCGGTGAGAGCTGACGCCGGGTCCCGCCGCACACCCCGGGGCTGAACCCCCGGGTTTTCACCGGGGTGCCAGCAGCCGTTCCTCCGTAGCGTGCAGAACAGATGAAACCCGCGCCGAACAGGGCGTTTCTGATCTGTAGGGGGGATCGTGCGACTTCTGTGCCGGTCTCGGCATCCAGGTTCTTCGGCGCCTTGATGCTGGGCCTGACCCTTGTGGCGACGAGTGGTTGCTCCTCACCGGCGCCTCCGGAACCGCCCGACTGGACGGAGGAGGTGATCACCCCATCACCGGAGACCACCCCGGCAACCATCGTGGAAACCACGCAAGCCGAGGCCCTGATGGAGTGGTCCGTTCCCGACAGCGTGGTGGGTGTCTGGTGCGGCGGTGCGAATGACACCCCGGACGGTCACTGGACGTACGTCTTCACCTCGGCGGGCGAAGTCGAGGCGGGGAACACGACCGGCAGCTTCTCCGGGCATGTCGTCACCCAGGCGGACGTCATGACCTTCTACGTGGACGGGAGTGACCCCTGGCAGTCGTCATGGGCCGTGGGCTATGAGGAGGCACTCGGCGTCAGCCTTCTCTACCTCGACGGGTACAGCTACTACCCGGGATCCTGCGACTCCTAGGCCGACGGCGTGAGAGCGCCGCCACGAACGGCCTCTGTTGTCCGACGGGGGTGGACAACAGGGGCCGTGGGCAAGGGAGTCGGGTCAGCTCCAGCTCGCGTGGAGCGGCTTGCCCTCCGCGTACCCGGCCGCGCTCTGGATGCCGACGATGGCCTTCTCGGCGAACTCCTCCAGGGAGTTGGCGCCGGCATAGGTGCAGGAGGAGCGGACACCCGCGATGATCGAGTCGATCAGGTCCTCGACGCCCGGGCGGTCCGGGTCGAGGAACATCCGGGAGGTCGAGATGCCCTCCTCGAACAGCGCCTTGCGGGCCCGGTCGTACGCCGACTCCTCCGACGTCCGGTTGCGCACCGCACGCGCCGACGCCATGCCGAACGACTCCTTGTAGAGGTGCCCGGCGGCGTCCTGCTGAAGGTCGCCCGGGGACTCGTACGTGCCCGCGAACCAGGAGCCGACCATGACGTTGGACGCACCGGCGGCCAGTGCCATCGCGACGTCGCGGGGGTGGCGTACCCCGCCGTCCGCCCACACGTGCTTGCCGTACTTCTTCGCCTCGGCCGCGCACTCCAGGACCGCCGAGAACTGCGGCCGGCCCACGCCCGTCATCATGCGGGTGGTGCACATGGCACCCGGTCCGACGCCGACCTTGATGATGTCGGCGCCCGCCTCGATCAGGTCCTTGACACCCTCGGCGGCGACGATGTTGCCGGCCGCGATCGGGACGTGCGGGTCGAGGTCGCGGACCAGCTTGACGGCGCCGATCATCGACTCCTGGTGGCCGTGCGCGGTGTCGATGACAAGCGTGTCGACGCCCGCGTCGAGCAGCTGCTGGGCCTTGCCGGCCACATCGCCGTTGATGCCGACGGCCGCGGCGATACGCAGCCTGCCGTTCACATCCGTGGCCGGCGTGTAGAGGGTGGCACGCAGCGCGCCCTTGCGGGTGAGGATGCCGGCCAGCTTGCCGTCGGCGTCGACGGCGGGCGCGTACCGGCGGTTGGCGGTGTCGAGGCGGTTGAAGGCCTCGCGCGGGTCGATGTCCGCGTCGAGGAGCAGCAGGTCCTTCGACATGACCTCGGAGAGCTGGGTGAAGCGGTCCACACCGGACAGGTCGGTGTCGGTGACCACACCGACGGGCCGCTGCTCGGCGTCGACGACCACACCCGCGTTGTGCGCCCGCTTCGGCAGCAGGGCGAGGGCGTCGGCGACGGTCTGGTGGGGGGCCAGCACGATCGGCGTGTCCAGCACGAGGTGCCGGCTCTTCACCCAGGAGACGACCTCGGCGACGACCTCGATCGGGATGTCCTGCGGGATGACGACGAGCCCGCCGCGGCGCGCGATCGTCTCGGCCATACGGCGGCCCGCGATGGCGGTCATGTTGGCGACGACCAGCGGGATCGTCGTCCCCGTGCCGTCCGGGGAGCTGAGGTCCACCGCCTGCCGGGAGCCGACGGAGGAGCGGCTCGGGACCATGAAGACGTCGTCGTACGTCAGGTCGTACGGGGGCTGGATGTCGTTGAGGAAACGCACGTGCTGCACATCCCGGTCGATCAGAGGTGGCCCCCGGACAGGACAGCCAGGGGGAAGAGCACGTACCTCATTGTCCCATGCCGGTGACCTGAAACCGCCTGGTCGAATCGTCCAGACGGACAGCGGGACCGCTCGTGGCATCCTCCGACGGACCACCACCGCCTCAGGCGAGCACCATCGCCACCACCAGCCCTGTCTCCGTCTCCCGCCAGTGCGCGGCGGCGTCGGCGAAGATCTCCTGGAGCGTGTTCCACTCCTCGGGCCGGGCCGCCGCGTACGCCTGCCAGTTCCGGACGAGGAGGAGCCGGCCACGGGTCGCGGGCCACCACTCCAGGTCGACGAGACAGTCCGCCAGGGCGTCCCAGTTCGCACCGAACCAGTCCGGGAACCGCATCGCGGTGGCGCAGGCGGTCATCAGCCCGGCCTTGTCCGACACGTCGGCGAGGTCGAGGTCGACGGCCTCCCAGCCGGCCTCGCGGGCGGCGTCGAGCGCGCGCTCCGCGGGCAGCGCGGCGGGCCAGGAGATGACACCGGCGGGCGCGCTGCCCGCGAGCACCGGGGCGAGCGGGTGGTCGGTCATCTCAGTACCGCCGTGAGGAGTCGCGGAGAGTCGAAGTGATCATCGCTGTAGTAGATCCCACCTCCCGCCCCATGACAACGAGGACCCGGGTGAGAACCTGGGCGAGAACCTGCGAGGACCTGGGTGACAGCCGCCCAACAGGACACGTTGATCGGCGAGTCGTTCAATGAAGAGGACCGGCCAGTCTCCGGCGGGAGCCGCGCATGTCATCGCAGACAGCAACTCCAGCACCAGCATCGGGGGGACGCAAGGACACGCGCGGGAGACTGCGTCGGCTTGGCGAGTGGTGCGCCCGGCACTTCGTGATCGTCATCGTGGCCTGGCTGGTCGCGCTCGCCGCGCTCCAGGTCCTCGAGCGTTCCTTCGGCGGTGACTACTCCGACAACTTCTCCCTGCCCGGAGTCCAGTCGCAGCAGGGCCTCGACGTACTGAAGAAGCACGATCCGGCAGCCGGCGGCTACGGCAGCCAGATCGTGCTGCGGGACTCGGCCAAGCCTTTGACCGACGTGTCCACACAGATGTCCCAGACGGTCGCCGACCTGCAGAAACTCCCGCACGTCCTGTCCGTCCAGAACCCGCTGCCACCGCCGGGATCACAGCCCACCGGCAATCAGAGCGTCGGCCCGCTGTCCAGCGACGCGAAGACCGGCTACGTCACCGTCCGCTTCGACGTCCAGCCGTCCACCCTCCACGACGACTACCTCGACGGCGTCGACGACTCGGTGAAGCCGTTGCGGGCGGCCGGAGTGCAGGTCGAGTACGGCGGACCGCTGGGCGAGCTGGCCCGGCCCGCCGCCGACGACCGGGTCAGCGAGCTGATCGGGTTCGCCGTGGCGATCGTCGTCCTGCTGGTCGGATTCGGCAGCGTCCTCGCCGCCGGCATCCCCCTGCTGACCGCGCTGATCAGCGTGATCGGCGGACTGGCCTCCCTCGGGCTGCTCGCGGCGGCGTTCACCTTCGCCACGGTCTCCCCCACGCTGGCCACCATGATCGGCCTCGGCGTGGGCATCGACTACGCGCTGTTCCTGATCACCCGCCACCGGCAGAACCTGATGAACGGCGACGATCCGGTACGGGCGGCGGGCCGGGCCACCGCCACCAGTGGGCGGGCCGTCCTGGTCTCCGGGTGCACGGTGATCGTCGCACTGGCCGGGCTGTCCGTCTCCGGGGTCTCCTTCATCGGCAAACTGGGCGTGGCCGCCGCCGTGACGGTGGTCTCCGCGGTCGTGGGCGCCCTCACCCTGGTCCCGGCGCTGCTGGGGCTCATCGGCCGCCGTATCGACCGCTACCGGGTGCGCCACCCGGTCGCCGAGGCCGGGACCGGCGATGCCGATGCCGAGGGACACGGCACCTGGCACCGCTACGCGCAGCGCGTCGAGCGGCGCCCCTGGTGGTTCCTGGCCGGCGGGGTCGTGACCGTGCTGGTGCTGGCGATCCCGGTGCTGTCCATCCAGCTCGGCCACATCGGGGACGGCGCCGATCCGAAGTCGTTCACGGACCGGCGGGCGTACGACATCATGGCGCAGTCGTTCGGGCCGGGCTCCAACGGCCCGCTGACCATCGTCATCGACCAGACGAAGGTGCCGTCCGACCAGCGCTCCGACCTCGCCTCGAAGGCGTCCAAGGCGCTGACGGACGTACCGGGCGCCGCCACCGCCACCCCGCTCACCGCGACCAAGGACGGGGACGTCCTGGTCGGCACGGTCTACTCCAAGGCGGCGCCGCAGAGCGAAACGACCACCGACCTGACGAACCGCCTGGTCGACGACACCCTGCCCGAGGCCGTATCCGGAACGGCGGCGCACGGCTATGTGACCGGCACGACCGCCGCCCAGGTCGACTTCCGTGACATCGTCGCGAGCCGCCTCCCGCTGATCATCGGCGTGGTCGTCGCCCTCGCCTTCCTGATCATCCTGGCCGTCTTCCGGGGCCTGCTGGTGGCGCTGAAGGCGGCCGTGCTCAACGTCCTGTCGATCGCGGCCTCGTACGGCGTTGTCGTGGCCGTCTTCCAGTGGGGCTGGGGCGGGCCCGCGCTGGGGGTGAACGGCAAGGTTCCCATCGAGAGCTACGTACCGATGATGATGTTCGCGATCATCTTCGGGCTCAGCATGGACTACGAGATCTTCCTGCTCTCCCGCGTCCACGAGGCCTGGCTGCGTACGGGCGACGCGCGGGCGTCCGTGGCCCACGCCCTGGAGATCACCGCCCGGGTGATCACCTGCGCGGCCCTCATCATGGTGAGCGTCTTCGCCGCGTTCGTCGTGAGCGACAACGTGGTGGTGAAGATGCTCGGCCTGGGGCTCGCGGTGAGTGTGCTCATCGACGCGACGGTCGTACGGCTGCTGCTGGTGCCGGCGGTCATGACGCTGCTGGGCGCTCACGCCTGGTGGACGCCCGGCTGGCTCGACCGGATACTGCCGCACGTGGACCCGGAGGGCGGAAAGGACGACCGATGAGTTCGTACGTTCCGTGCGCATCCCCCCTGAACAGAGCGATGCCCGGGCCCTGAAGGGGACCCGGGCATCGCCCGCACCTTCACACCCGTCAGATCCCGTCCGGATCCGCCCTGTTGAGCGCCGGCTTCGGCGTCGGACCCGCCGTCATCAGGTAGTCCGCGGCCGCGGTGTCCGTGACCAGGCTGGTGACCAGCCCGGACCGCAGCACCGCGTCGATCGCGCCGGCCTTGCGCTGCCCGCCCGCGATCGCGACGACCTCGGGGACCCGGCGGAGCTGGTCCGCCTTGACCGTGATGCACCGCTCGCCGAGGTCACGGCCGACCCGGCGGCCCTCGGAGTCGAAGAGGTGCGCGGACATCTCGGCGGCAACCCCGAGGGACGCGTAGTGGCCGCGTTCCTCGTCGCTGAGCATGTCGTGCACCGTCGAGATACCGGCCTCCCAGGAGCCGATGGAGACGCACGCGACCGTGACCTTGTCGAAGTACTCGAAGGCCCGGGCGATCCCCGTCTGGCTGCGCAGCGCGGCGGCGGTGGCCGCGTCGGGCAGCAGCATCGGGGCGTAGATGGGGTGCGCGTCGCCCCCGGACACCTGGGCGGCGCGCCGGACCGCCTCCACCGAGCCGCGCTCGGCGGTCCCGGCGTCGTACACGCCCGTCAGCTGGACCACCGTGCAGGGCGGCAGCCGGTCAAGGGCCGCCGCCATGTGGATGGTGGACCGGCCCCAGGCGAGACCCAGCACGTCACCTTCGTTGACCAGCTCGCCGAGCAGGTCGGCGGCCACTTCACCGAGGTTCTCGGGATCGGGCGACTCCTCGGAGGCCTCGGCCGGGGACTCGACCACGACCGCGTGTCTGAGGCCGTACCGGGCACGGAGCGCGTCCGAGCGCTCGGCGTCCAGTTCGGCCGGGACACGGATCTCGATCCGCACCAGATCCCGTTCGAGAGCGGTCTCCAGGACCCGGGCCACCTTGAAGCGGCTGACGCCGAACTCCTCGGCGATCTGGATCTTGGACTTGCCCTCCAGGTAGAAGCGGCGGGCCATGGCCGCCGCCTGCACCAGCTCAGCGGGTCCCATCCGCATGGCTGACCGGCCAGCCGACATACCCGACACGGCGATCTCCTCACTGCTCTTCACATCACTGCTGTTCACATTTCTGGACTCGCCGTTCATCCTTGCAGATCCGGAGTACTTGATCTGCCCGGAAGTACGTCGTTCACGTTCCCTTGGCTCAGTGGCCGCACGCCCAGGAGGCTCCGGCGGTCGCCGACTGTGCCTGGGTGCGCAGTGCACGTACCGCCTCGGCGGGGTCCGCGGCCCCGTAGACGGCCGATCCGGCGACGAAGACATCCGCGCCGGCCTCGGCGCAGCGCTCGATGGTGGAGGCGGCGACGCCCCCGTCGACCTGGAGCCACAGCTCAAGACCGTGCTTGCTGATCAACTCGCGGGTGCGCCGAATCTTCGGGAGCATGATGTCGAGAAACGCCTGACCGCCGAATCCCGGCTCGACCGTCATGATCAGCAGCATGTCGAGTTCGGGCAGCAGGTCCTCGTACGGCTCGATCGGGGTGGCGGGCTTGAGGGCCATGGAGGCTCGGGCACCCTTGGCCCGGATCTCGCGGGCGAGCCGTACCGGAGCGGCGGCGGCCTCGACATGGAAGGTGACGGAACCGGCCCCCGCTTCCACGTACTGCGGCGCCCACCGATCGGGGTCCTCGATCATCAGATGGCAGTCCAGCGGTGTGTCCGTCGCGCGTGCCAGGGATTCTACGACCGGCACGCCGAGCGTGAGGTTCGGTACGAAATGGTTGTCCATCACATCGACGTGAAGCCAGTCGGCCCCTTCGACAGCCTTCGCCTCCTCGGAGAGTCGGGCGAAGTCTGCGGACAGGATGCTGGGGTTGATCTGCACGGCCATGCCCCAAGACTGCCATGTCCTCCGGGGGTTGCGCGGGCGGGTCCGCCCTGGCAAGGGTGGTGGGCGATCCGCGGGTCGTCTGTGGTCACGGCAGACAGATCCCGCACACGGCTGTGGGGGTGGCCATGAAGGAGACCAGGACGGGCAACCGGGGAATCGGGCACCTGGTCTGCGGGCGGCGGGCCAAGTGGGTCGTGCTGGCTCTGTGGCTGGTGGTACTGCTGCTCACGGCGCCCTTCGCCCAGAAACTCACCGACGCCCAGGACAACGACGCCGCCTCCTGGCTGCCGGGGTCGGCGGAATCCACCCAGGTCCTCCATCTCTCCGAGGACTTCAGGCCGGAGCAGATCCCCGCGATCGTCGTCTACGCGCGCGAGAGCGGCCTCACCGCGGCGGACCGGGCCCGGATCACGGAGGACGTGTCCCAGCTGGAGAAGCTGCGGGCCCATGGCATCCGGGGCGCGGAGACCCGGGGGCCGGTGTACGACCGTGCCTCCGATCCGCGGGCCGCGCAGATCTTCGTCCCCATCACGATGGACGAGAAGGGCTGGGAGCGGATCGCCCCCGCCGTCGACTCCGTCCGGGCCGCCACCGGTACCGGAGCGGCGGGGCTGTCTGTGCACATCACGGGTCCTGGGGGTACGTCGGCGGACTTCTCCGAGGCGTTCGAGGGCATCGACTCCACGCTGCTGCTCTCGGCGATGGGCGTGGTCGTCGTGATGCTCCTGCTCACCTATCGCAGCCCCACCCTGCTGGTGGTGCCGCTGCTGGGCGTGGTCGCGGCCCTGTTCACCGCGCAGGCACTCATCTACTTCCTGGCCGAGCACGCGGGTCTGACGGTGAACGGTCAGAGCGCCGGCATTCTCACGGTGCTGGTGTTCGGCGCGGGGACGGACTACGCCCTGCTCCTGGTCGCCCGTTACCGGGAGGAGCTGCGCCGGCACGAGGACCGCCACGAGGCGATGGCACTGGCCCTGCACCGCGCGGGTCCCGCCGTCATCGCGTCCGGCGCGACAGTCGTGCTCAGCATGCTGGTGCTGCTGGCCGCCGAGATGAACTCGACGAGGGGCCTGGGCCCGGTGGCAGCGATCGGGGTGGCGGTGGCCCTGCTGGCCATGATGACCCTCTTCCCCGCCCTGCTGGTGATCTTCGGCCGCTGGGTCTTCTGGCCGGTGATCCCGCACAACGGCTCGCCCGACCCGACCGAACGCGGTCTGTGGGCCCGGATGGGCCGGGGCATCGTCCCCCGCCCCCGCATGATCTGGGCCATCACGGCGGCGGCGCTGGTGGCCTGCTCCCTCGGTCTTCTGCAGCTGCGCGCCGAGGGCCTGAGCAACGCCGACGCCTTCACCGACAAACCGGACTCGATCGTCGGCCAGGAGGTGTCCGCGCGCTACTTCGCGGCGGGCAGCGGCGACCCGCTCGTCATCATCAGCAACCAGGCGCAGGCCCAGCAGGTCGGCCAGGCGGTCGCGGACACGCGAGGCGTGGTCCCGACCTCCCTCGGTCTACCGGAGGGCACGAAACCCGCCTTCGAGGGCCAGGTGCTCTTCGAGGCCACGATGACCGCCCCCGCGGACAGCGAGGCCGCGAAGCAGACCGTGGAACGGGTCCGGGACGCCGTGCACGCGGTGCCGGACGCGGACGCCCAGGTGGGCGGCGGTACGGCGGCCCTGCTGGACATGGACGAGGCGACGACCCACGACAACATCCTGATCATCCCGCTGGTCCTGGCGGTCGTCCTGCTGATCCTCTGCGTCCTGCTCCGGGCCCTGATCGCCCCGCTGTTGCTGATCGGCACGGTGGTGCTGTCGTTCGCGGCAGCCCTGGGCATCAGCGCCCTCGCCTTCCGCCACCTGTTCGACTACGCGGGCGAGTCGACGGACTTCCCGCTCTTCGTCTTCGTGTTCCTGGTGGCGCTGGGCATCGACTACAACATCTTCCTGACCACCCGTATCCGCGAGGAGGCGGCCCGCCAGGGCACCCGTAAGGGGGTGGTGACGGGCCTGGCGACGACGGGCGCGGTCATCACCTCGGCGGGCCTGGTCCTGGCCGGCACGTTCGCGGCCCTGGGCACGCTGCCCATGGTGGCGTTCGCGGAGATCGGCTTCGCAGTGGCCCTGGGCGTGGTCCTGGACACGTTCGTGGTCCGGTCGGTGCTGGTCCCGGCCCTGTTCCTGGACGTGGGCCCGAAGGTGTGGTGGCCGCACCGGCTGGCCAAGGAGGACGGCGGGGCCACGCCCCCGGAACCAACCCCGGAGGTCACCCGGTCCGGCGGATGAGGGCCAGATACATGGCGTCGGTCCCGTGCAGATGCGGCCACAGCTGTACGTCGGGACCGTCGCCGAGGTCGGTCACTCCCGGCAACAGGGGCCGGGCGTCGACGAGTTCGGTGTGCGGGTGCTGCTTGAGCGCGTCGTCGACGACGGCCCTGGTCTCGGCGAGGTGCGGCGAGCAGGTGGCGTAGCCGACGACACCGCCGACGCGCACCGACTCCAACGCGGTGGTCAGCAGCGCGCGTTGCAGGGGCGCGAAGCCCTCCAGGTCCTCGGGCCGCCGCCGCCAGCGTGCCTCGGGCCGCCTGCGCAGCGCCCCGAGCCCGGTGCACGGCACGTCCATCAGCACCCGGTCGAAGCTGCCGGCCCGCCACGGCGGCCGGGTCCCGTCACCGACGACGACCTGGTACGGACCCGGATTGCCGTTCAGTGCCTTCGCGACCAGCCCGGCCCGGTGCGGCAGCTTCTCGGAGGCGAGCAGCAGCGCGCCCCTCTCCGCGGCGAGAGCGGCGAGCAGCGCGGCCTTGCCGCCGGGCCCGGCACACCCGTCGAGCCAGGCCTTGTCGGGCCCGTCGATCGGAACGTTGGCCAGGGCGAGGGCGACGAGTTGGCTGCCCTCGTCCTGCACCCCCGCGCGCCCGTCCCGTACGGCGTCGATGGCACCGGGTTCGCCGCCTTCGGAGAGCCGCACGGCGTACGGCGACCAGGTCCCCGGCACCGCGGCCTCCTCCAGGAGCAGCTCCTCGGTGGTGGACCGCCCGGGCCGGGCGACCAAGGTGACCTCGGGCCGCTCGTTGTCGGCGGCGAGCAGCTCCTCGATGCCGGCGCGTCCGCCCCCCAGCGAGTCCCACAGCGCGGAGACGACCCACCGGGGGTGCGAGTGCACGACGGCGAGATGGTCCTCGGGATCCTCGTCGTAGGGCGGCGCGACCCGCTCGATCCAGCCGTCGAGATCGTGCTGGGCGACCTTGCGCAGCACGGCGTTCACGAACTTGGCCCGCCCGTCGCCCAGGACGACCCGGGCCAGCTCGACGGAGGCGGACACGGCGGCGTGCGTGGGAATGCGCGTCCCGAGCAGCTGATGCACCCCGAGGCTCAGTACGTCGAGCACCGGCGGATCAACTTCCCGCAGGGGCCGGTCGATACACGCGGAAATGACGGCGTCGTAGGTCCCCTGCCGGCGCAGCGTCCCGTACACCAGCTCGGTGGCGAGAGCCGCGTCCCGCCCGTCGAAATCCCCCTTCGCCCGGGCCGCCCGAAGCAACGGAGGCAGCACCAGATTGGCGTACGCGTCCCGCTCGTCCACGGCCCGCAGCGCCTCGAAGGCGAGCATGCGGACGGGGTCCTTCTGGGGCCGACGGTAGGGCTTGCCGGGCTTGTGGGGCCGACGGGGCTGCTCGCTCACGAAAAAGGTGCTCCGGATACGGGAAAAGGGGTACGGATTCCAGCGTACGTCGTGTCAGACCGGGGAAGAGAGGGCGTCAGGCCCCGAGAACCTCGCCGTCGGCGATCCGCACGCCCCGTGCCCAGTCGGCGGCGCGCATGGGCTTCTTCCCCTGGGCCTGCACCCACAGCAGCTCGACGGCGTACGACCCGGTGCCGACGTACACGTTGTTCTTGCCGACGGAGAGCACCCCGGGAGCGAGATCGGTGCGCTCGGGCACGGGTGCGACCTGGATGAGCTTGAGCCGCTCGCCCCGGAACACGGTCCAGGCACCGGGCGCGGGAGTGCACCCGCGCACGACCCGGTCGGCCCGCAGCGCGGGCGCGGACCAGTCGATGTGGGCGTCCTCGACGGAGATCTTCGGCGCGAGGGTGATGCCTTCGGCGGGCTGCGGTACGGCCTTCAGGGTGCCGTCCTCAATGCCGTCCATGGTCGCGGCCAGCAGCCCGGACCCGGCGAAGGCGAGCCGTGTCAGCAGGTCGCCGCTGGTGTCGGTGGGGCGGATCGTCTCGGTGACCGTCCCGTAGACGGGCCCGGAGTCGAGGCCCTCCTCGATGAGGAAGGTGGAGGCCCCGGTGATCTCGTCGCCGGCCATGATGGACTGCTGCACGGGCGCGGCCCCACGCCAGGCGGGCAGCAGCGAGAAGTGCAGGTTGACCCAGCCGTGGGCGGGGATGTCGAGGGCCACGCGGGGCAGCAGGGCCCCGTACGCGACGACGGGACAGCAGTCGGGCTCGATCTCCCTCAGCCGCGCGAGGAACGCCTCGTCCCTGGGCTTCACGGGCTTCAGCACCTCGATGCCGGCCTCCTCGGCCCGCTGGGCCACGGGACTGGCGACGAGCCTGCGCCCCCGCCCGGCAGGGGCGTCGGGCCGCGTGACGACGGCGACCACTTCATGCCGTCCCGACCCGATCAGGGCATCCAGAGCGGGAACGGCGACCTCGGGGGTACCAGCGAAGACAAGCCTCATGGGTGGGCGGGGGCCTCTCGGACGGGGTTCTGCGGGCAGCGCACCAGTCTATGGCGGGCGGAAGGGCGCAGCAGGGAGGGGGCGCCGGCCGCTCGGAACCAACCGGTGGAGCGTGCCTGGGAAGCGTGTGTGGGAGAGGAGGGCACCGCACTCCAGGGGGCGTACGCATATGCCCCTACGCCCCCGCACCGTGACCACTCACGCAAAATCGCGTTGGTCAAGAAAGAGTTGACCACAACGGGCCGCACCTCGCGCGGCCCGATCCTTTTCAACGCCGGTTCGAGAGGCTTGTTCATGGCCGACCACGCAACCCACGACGCCCAGGCTCGGGCAAGCCTGCACTTGCTGGTGCGGGACATCGAGCGGGTCCGCCGGCAGGTGGACGCACTGCGCACCCTGACCGCCCAACTGGGCAACGTCTACCGCCCGCGCCGCTCCGGCCCCTCCACGGGCTTCGTCGTCTACGGACGCGCCCCCGCCCCGACCGTCCGCCTCGCCCAGGAACTCCGGGACAGCGTCGAAACCCTCGTCACGGCCGCCGTGGACTTCGACCGCTCACTGGGCTTCTCCTGGGACGCGGTGGGCTCCGCGCTCGGGGTCACCAAGCAGGCGGTCCACCGCCGTTACGGCGCCCGCCGCGCCACCGCCCAGGCAGCCGCCGAGGCCGAACGCGCCACGGAGAACTCGGGCACCCGCGCGGTCAGCGTCGGCACGGTCGCCGGCGTCGGCACCGGCATGCCCACGGTGCCGACGGTCCCCGCGGCCCGTTCGATGCCGACCCAGCCGACGGCAGGCAGCCCGACCCTCCGCGACGAGGCCAGGCCCACCGCATTCCCGGGCCCACGCAACGGCTGACCCAACCCACGCCCCACCTCACCCTCTGCCCTCCCGCACCACACCCGGGAGGGCAGAGCCACGCAAGCCCCCAACGACTTGCCCCCACCACCTCATCCGACGCCCGGCGCCCACCCCGGGTCCAGTACCGACCCGACCCCTGGATCCCACTTCAGGTCCTGTTCCGCCTCCACAACCAACCCACCAGATCCCAGGCCCCGGCCCGCCCCGGGTGCCAGTCCCACCAGACCTCCGGATCCCACTTCAGGTCCTGTTCCGCCTCCACAACCAACCCACCAGATCCCAGGCCCCGGCCCGCCCCAGGTGCCAGTCCCACCAGACCTCCGGATCCCACCTCAGGTCCTGTTCCGCCTCCACAACCAACCCACCAAATCTCAGGCCCCCGGCCTGCCCCAGGTCCAGTCCCGCCAGATCCCCGTTCCCCGTTCCCCGCCCCGCCCCGCCCCGCCCCGCCCCGCCCCGCCCCGCCCCGCCCCGAGTCAAGTTCCACCTTCATACCCAGCCCCAACCGCCCCGGGTCCCCGGCCCACCCCGGGCCCAGGACCAGCCCCACCAAGTCCGCGCTTCCCACCTCAGACCCAGTCCCGACCTCCCACCCAGCACCAACCACCTGGTGCCTCGGTGCCACTCGGTCCACTCCCACCAGATCCCCACTCCCCACCTCAGACCCCGGTCCAAGCCCCACCCGATCCCCGACTGCGCCCCGTTCCCAGCCTCCACCGGACGCCCGATCCTCACCCGATGTCCGGAGGATCGATCCGCACCCAGACGCTCTCCTCCCCGCCCCGTCCGGCCCTGGCCATTCGCGCGGCCTGCGCCGCCTTCAGCGCGGCGGCCAGCGCGGCGCCGCTCCCCGGTGGCACCCGGACCAACGCCCGTACCCACTGCTCCCCCGGCGGCGGTGCCCCCGCCCGGCGGGGCCGCCCGGCCGGCGTGACGGGCAGCGGCACCGGCCCCAACACCTCGGCGTCCAGCGGCAGTTCGGCCGCCGCGAGGAACCCGGCGACGGCCTCCGCCGACCCGGCCACCGACGCCATCCGGGACACCGGCGGAAACCCGAGCTCGGCGCGCTCCGCGAGCTCGCGCACCGCGTGTCCGACGGGATCCCACCGCACCAGCGCCTGCACCGGCCGCAGGGTGGGCTCGGCGACCACCACCACCGTCCCTCCGGGTGCCCCCTCCCCCCGTACGCCCTGCCCTCGTACCAGCGCCGCAGCAGCCATCCACCGCCGCAGTGCGTCCTCCCCGGCCCGCAGATCGGGCCGCCCGAGCATGGCCCAGCCGTCGAGCAGCAGGGCAGCCGCGTACCCGCCCTCGGCGACGGGCTCCGCGCCCGGCGTGCTGACGACGAGCGCGGGCGTCCCCGGAACCGTGTCGAGCACATGTTCACGCCCGGACGTCCGCACCGGCACAGCCGGAAACGCCCGCCCCAGCTCCTCGGCCGTCCGCCGCGCACCCACGACCTGCGCCCGCAGCCGGAACCCGCCGCACTCCGGACAGTGCCAGCCGGTCTCCTCCAGCCCGCACCACACGCACCACGGCGCCCCCGCGTCCCGCGCCTCCAACGGCCCGGCACAGTGCCGGCACCGCGCGGGCTCCCGGCACCGGGCACAGGCCATCCGCGGTACGTACCCCCGCCGGGGCACCTGCACCAGCACCGGCCCGTGCCGCAGCCCCTCCCGCGCCACCTGCCAGGCGAGGGACGGCAACCGGGCGGCCCGGGCGGCCTCGTCCCGGGCAAAATCCCCGTCCCCCACGGTCCGCACGAGCGGAGCGGCCCCCCGCACCTGTTCCCGCCCCGCCACCAACGGCCGCGCCCACCCGCTCTCGACCAGCTGGGCGGCCTCCACCGTGCAGCTCCAACTCCCCAGCAAGAAGCCGCACTTGTCCTGCGCGGCCCGCAGCAACAGCACTTCACGCGCATGGGGCTGCGGAGCGTGCGGCTCACTGTGGCTGTCGTCCCCGTCGTCCCAGAGCGCGACAAGCCCCAGATCCCGTACGGGCGCGAACATGGCGGCCCGGGTCCCGACCACCGCCCGGACGGCCCCCCGCCGCACCGCGAGCCACTCCCGGTATCGCTTCTCGGGCCCGGCGTCGGCGGTGAGCACCGCGTGCCGTCCCTTCCCCAGGAGAGCGGTCAGCGCGGCGTCGACCCGTCCGACGGCCCGCCCGTCCGGCACGACGACGAGCGCCCCGCGCCCGGAGGCGAGCGTCGCGCCGACGGCCCGCGCCACCTCCTCGCTCCACTCGGGCCCGGGCAACGCGTTCCACACGGCACGCGGCGCCCCCCCGGAGGCCAGCGCCTCAAGAAACGCGCCCCCTCGCTCGTACCGCGCCCAGGTCCCCGCGTCAGGCACCCCTGGCGCGGGGAGGGCAGCCGCCGAGGACGCCTTCTCGGCCCGGGCGTTCCGCGGCGGTACGGCCAGTTGCAGCACATCGGCAAGGCTGCCCGCGTACCGGTCGGCAACGGCCCGGGCCAGCGACAGCAGGTCCTCGCTCAGCACGACCTCGGGCGACACGACCTGCGCCAGCGCGGCCAGCGGCCCCGAGTAGTCGGACTCGGCGAGCCGCTCGACAAGGAACCCGTCGATGAGCCCCCCACCCTCACGCCGCCCGTCCCGCACGCGATGCCGCCCGGCCCCGAACCGGACCCGCACCCGAACCCCGGGCTGCGCGTCGGCATCCAGCTCCGCGGGCACGGCATAGTCGAAGTACCGGTCAAGATGCAGCACGCCTTTGTCGACCAGCACCCGCGCGACGGACAACTCCTTGGCCAGCGCAGCCCCCCGCCAGGTCCGCGGCTTGGCCCGCGGCTCCTTGGCCTGCCGCACACTCTCCCGAATCAACGCGAGCTGCTCGGGCGGCACCCCGTCGGCACCCCCGCTCCCCCGCTCCTGCCCGTTCTCGCTGCTCACGCTTGCATTTTTACCAAACGCCACTGACAACGGGCGGCGGCGAGTCTCCACCGAAGCAACCGCACCGTACGCACCGGGAGATCATCACCGGACGGACGCGGCCGTGGAGATCCTGGTCGACGCGTCCGACGCCCGGTATCCCGTCCTCAGCCGCATCTACTCGGACGCATGCAGGGCCATTTCACGTGAGTTCGCCGCACGCCTCATGGAGTCGATCAACAAGGCGCAGAGCGCACTCATCGCCGACCAGGTCGCGATGGCGATCGCTTCCAGGGACGCCGTGACTGCCGAGGAGAGACGTCGCCGGTTCGGCGGCCGACCCGTACCACCGCACACGAACGGGGCCGGGCCTACTCCGCCGGAAAGCAACGCCCCCGCCGACGAACCCACCACCTGACACGCCAAGGACCGGTGCCCCTGAGGGGCACCGGGCCTCGCACACCTACTGAAAAGCGATCCGGACCCTTACAGCCCCACAGCCTTCCGCAGCGCCTCCACCCGGTCCGTCCGCTCCCACGTGAAGTCGGGCAGCTCGCGACCGAAGTGGCCGTACGCGGCCGTCTGGGCGTAGATCGGGCGGAGCAGGTCGAGGTCGCGGATGATCGCGGCCGGGCGGAGGTCGAAGACCGTCGTGATCGCGGCCTCGATCTTCTCCGGGTCGACCTTGTGGGTGCCGAAGGTCTCCACGAACAGGCCCACCGGCTCGGCCTTGCCGATCGCGTACGCGACCTGGACCTCGCAGCGCGAGGCCAGACCCGCGGCGACGACGTTCTTCGCGACCCAGCGCATCGCGTACGCCGCCGAGCGGTCCACCTTGGACGGGTCCTTGCCCGAGAAGGCGCCGCCGCCGTGGCGGGCCATGCCGCCGTACGTGTCGATGATGATCTTGCGGCCGGTGAGGCCGGCGTCGCCCATCGGGCCGCCGATCTCGAAGCGGCCGGTGGGGTTGACCAGGAGGCGGTAGCCCTCGGTCTCCAGCTTGATGCCGTCGTCGAGGAGGGCCTTCAGCTCGACCTCCACCACGAACTCGCGGATGTCGGGGGCGAGGAGGGAGTCCAGGTCGATGTCGCTCGCGTGCTGCGAGGAGACGACGACGGTGTCCAGGCGGACCGCCTTGTCGCCGTCGTACTCGATGGTGACCTGGGTCTTGCCGTCGGGGCGCAGGTACGGGATCGTCCCGTTCTTGCGGACCTCGGACAGGCGCTTCGAGAGACGGTGCGCGAGGTGGATCGGGAGCGGCATCAGCTCCGGGGTCTCGTCCGTCGCGTAGCCGAACATCAGGCCCTGGTCGCCGGCGCCCTGCTTGTCGAGTTCGTCCTCATCACCCTCGACGCGCTGCTCGTACGCCGTGTCCACGCCCTGCGCGATGTCCGGCGACTGCGAGCCGATCGACACCGACACGCCGCAGGAGGCGCCGTCGAAGCCCTTCTTCGAGGAGTCGTAGCCGATCTCCAGGATCTTGTCGCGCACCAGTTGCGGGATGGGCGCGTAGGCCTTGGTGGTGACCTCGCCGGCCACATGCACCAGGCCGGTGGTGATCAGCGTCTCGACAGCGACGCGGGACGTGGGGTCTTCGCGCAGAAGCGCGTCGAGAATCGTGTCGCTGATCTGGTCAGCGATCTTGTCGGGGTGACCTTCGGTCACTGACTCCGAGGTGAAAAGGCGACGGGACACAACGCTCCCTGAGGTTGCAGCGGCTGCTGGCTGATCATTGGCGGACGGGTCGGGAGCTGCGCCCGGCGTCGTCCGAGGACAGTTTATCGGTCGCACCCGGTCATCGGCCCCTCCGTCTCGCCTCTCGGAAGCGCTGTGACCTGCGGCACGGGCATTCTGTCCAATACCGAGCGGTGTACGCCAGGGTCGCCACGCCCCGAAGTACGAGGTGGGAGGGGGCAGGAGGGGTCATAGGGGACAGCAAGGATCAGTCACGAGGGATCTGCGCGCGAATGAACCATTCAGTCCAGGCGACCGGCAACCAGATCCCACACGATCTCGGCCAGCGCCTCCTTCGGACCATGCGGCACAAGGGTTTCGCTGCCGTCGGCGCCCAGCACGACGGCCTCGTTCTCCTCCGAACCGAAGGTCCGCCGCTCCCCCACCTCATTGACCACCAGCAGGTCGCATCCCTTGCGCCGCAGCTTCGTACGGCCGTTCGCGAGGACGTCGTCCGTCTCGGCGGCGAAGCCGACGACCACCTGGCCGGCGCGGGCGCGGTCGGTCGAGATCTCCGCGAGAATGTCTGGATTCCGGACCAGGGTGACGGGTTCCGGGTCCTTCCCGTCCTTCTTCTTGATCTTTCCGGCCGCGTAGGCCGCCGGGCGGAAGTCCGCGACCGCCGCGGCCATCACCACGGCGTCGGCGTCCGCGACCGCCTTCAGTACGGCCTCGCGCAGTTGGACGGCCGTCCCCACGGGGACGACGTCCACGCCCGCAGGGTCCGGCATTCCGGTGTTCGCCGCGATGAGGGTGACCCGGGCGCCCCGCGCGGCGGCCGTACGGGCGAGTGCGTAGCCCTGCTTGCCGGATGAGCGGTTGCCGAGGAAGCGGACGGGGTCGAGGGGTTCGCGGGTGCCGCCGGCGCTGACGACGACGTGCCGGCCGACGAGGTCGGGTTCTCGCACGCCCCGGGCCAGCACCCGGCGGCAGACCTCGAAGATCGCGGCCGGGTCGGGCAGGCGCCCCTTGCCGGTGTCGACGCCGGTGAGGCGCCCCACGGCCGGTTCGATGACGAGGGCGCCCCGGCGGCGCAGTGTCGCCACGTTCTCCTGGGTGGCCGGGTGCTCCCACATCTCCGTGTGCATGGCGGGGGCGAAGACGACCGGACACCGGGCGGTGAGGAGTGTGTTCGTCAGCAGGTCGTCGGCCAGGCCGTGGGCCGCCTTCGCGAGCGTGTCGGCCGTCGCCGGGGCCACGATCACCAGGTCCGCCTGCTGGCCGATGCGGACGTGCGGGACCTCGTGGACGTCGTCCCAGACCTCCGTCGAGACGGGGTGGCCGGAGAGCGCGGACCAGGTGGCGGCGCCGACGAAGTGCAAAGCCGAGGCGGTGGGGACGACCCGGACGTCATGGCCCGACTCCGTCAGTCTCCGCAGCAGCTCACAGGCCTTGTACGCGGCGATACCGCCACTGACCCCCAGTACGACCTTCGGCTTGCCCACCGGGCCTCCCCTGACTCGATACGCGGAACGCGCACGCCACGGCTCACCGGCGTACGGGTCTATGACACACCACAGGCCCGACAGCTGCGCTGCCGGGCCTGTGGATAAGTCAACCGAAAGTTGAAAATACTACTGCGCGGGACCCTCAACGGCCTCGGACGTCAGCAGACCCGCGTTGATCTCACGCAGGGCGATCGAGAGCGGCTTCTCGTGGACGTGGGTGTCGACCAGCGGACCGACGTACTCAAGGAGGCCCTCGCCGAGCTGCGAGTAGTACGCGTTGATCTGGCGGGCACGCTTGGCCGCGTAGATCACCAGGCTGTACTTCGAGTCGGTGGCTTCGAGGAGCTCGTCGATCGGAGGGTTGATGATGCCCTCGGGCGTGGAGATGGAAGAGGACACGCTCTGCCTTCCGAAAGGTGGGATGGGATCGAAAACGATCACACAACTTCCATCAAGGCTAGCAGCTCGCGCGCTACATCCTCGACGGAGGTGTTGACCAGGGTCTCGTCGAACTCCGGCTCGGCAGCCAGTTCGATCTTGGCCGCCTCAAGGCGGCGCTCGATCACCTCGGGCGGTTCGGTGCCCCGCCCGGTCAGTCTGCGCACCAGCTCCTCCCAGGAGGGAGGAGCCAGGAACACCAGCAGGGCGTCCGACAGGGACTCACGGACCTGTCGGGCGCCCTGGAGGTCGATCTCCAGGAGGACCGGTTCACCGGACTCCAGCCGCTCCAGCACAGCCGCACGCGGTGTGCCGTAGCGGTTGCCGGCGAATTCGGCCCACTCCAGAAGCTCGCCGTTGGCGATCAGCTTGTCCATCTCCTCGTCGGTGACGAAGAAGTAGTGGACGCTGTGCTTCTCGCCGGGGCGTGGCTTGCGGGTCGTCGCCGACACCGAGAGCCAGACCTCGGGGTGTGCCTTGCGCATATGGGCGACGACCGTGCTCTTGCCGACCCCTGAGGGGCCGGAGAGCACGGTCAGTCGCGGACGTACGTCCGGGGGCTCGGGGGTCGTCCCCCGGAATGTTGCAGCCATGCGGCGATTATTCCAGGAATCCCGGGGTGCCAGGACTCAGGAGCCGGTGCTGCCGAACTCGCGCTCCAGGGAGGCGATCTGGTTGGACCCGAGGCCACGCACCCGGCGGCTCTCGGAGATACCGAGTCGCTCCATGATCTGCTTGGCGCGGACCTTGCCCACGCCAGGCAGCGATTCAAGCAGGGCGGAGACCTTCATCTTGCCGATGACGTCGTTCTCCTGGCCCTGCTTGATGACCTCGTGAAGGGAGGCGCCGGAGTGCTTGAGTCGATTCTTGACCTCGGCCCGCTCCCGGCGAGCCGCGGCGGCCTTTTCGAGCGCGGCTGCGCGCTGTTCAGGGGTAAGGGGCGGAAGAGCCACGCCTACGTCACCTCGGATGTCGAACTGTCGGATACGGACCGGTGAGGAACTGATCGCCCCACACCTGGTGAGCTACGAGCAAACACTCTTGCTCGTTGACTCTCGTCGGAGACTAGCGGCCAAGTCCGCCAGAGTCAGCGAGAACAGCGGAAAAGTCCTGGTCAGCCTTCGCCAGGTCGGATATTTCGGGCATATTGCCCCGGATTTGAGAATGTATTCAGGCTCAACGCGGCCTGAAGTCACTCATCGGAGGACTCCGCCGACCTGTGCGAACACCTCAGGCGGCCGCGACAGCGGCGCGAATCTCGTCCGCGAAGCGGTCCGAGGCGTCGCGCAGCGCGGCCGGATCCGGACCGTGACGTAGAACACCTCGGCTGATGTTCGGAACCACGTTGCGCAGGGCAGCCCCGAACACGCCGGGAAGATCGGCCGGAGACGCCCCCTGGGCACCGACTCCGGGCGCGAGAAGAGGTCCGTTGATGTCGAGGTCGTAGGACGAGAGGTCGCCGAGCGTGGCGCCGACGACCGCGCCGAAGGAACCCATGGGCCGCTCCCCCGCGTTCTCCGCTGCGAGGTACGCCAGCATGGTCGCGCCGACGTTCAGACCGTCCTCGCGGACGGCGTGCTGCACCTGGCCGCCCTCGGGGTTGGACGTCAGCGCCAGCACGAACAGTCCCGCGCCGCTCTCGCGCGCGAGGTCGACGGCCGGCTTCAGCGAGCCGTAGCCGAGATACGGCGAGACGGTGAGCGCGTCCGAGAACAGCGGCGCGCCCTTCTCCAGGAAGGCGGCGGCGTACGCGGCCATGGTGGAGCCGATGTCACCGCGCTTGGCGTCCATCACGACCAGCGCGCCGGCCTCCCGCGCCTCCTGGACCGTCTTCTCCAGCACGGCGACCCCGCGCGACCCGAACCGCTCGAAGAAGGCGCTCTGCGGCTTGACCACCGCGACCCGCCCGGCCAGCGCCTCGACGACGGTGCGGCTGAACCGCTCCAGGCCGGCGACGTCGTCGTTCAGCCCCCAGTCGTGGAGCAGCGAGGCATGCGGGTCGATGCCTACACAGAGCGGGCCACGCTCGTCCATGGCGCGGCGCAGGCGGGCGCCGAAGGGGTCCAGGACAGTCATCGCGTCTTCCTTACGTCGGCGCCGACCGCGTCGGCGAGCGTGGCGTACGGGCTCGTACGGAGGCGGGCGGCGAGCCCCTTGTGGATGGCCCGGCCCCAGAACGGGCCCTCGTAGACGAAGGCGCTGTAGCCCTGTACGAGGGTGGCACCGGCGAGGATGCGCTGCCAGGCGTCCTCGGCGTTCTCGACGCCGCCGACGCCCACCAGGGTGATCCGGTCGCCCACGCGCGCGTAGAGGCGCCGCAGGACCTCCAGGGAGCGTGTCTTCAGGGGTGCGCCGGAGAGGCCGCCGGTCTCCTTCACCAGGGTGGGCTCGGAGGTCAGACCGAGTCCCTCGCGCGCGATGGTGGTGTTCGTGGCGATGATCCCGTCCAGGCCCAGTTCGACGGCGAGGTCGGCGACGGCGTCCACGTCCTCGTCGGCGAGGTCGGGCGCGATCTTCACCAGCAGCGGGACCCGGCGCGAGGTCACCGTACGGTCGGCGGCCTCGCGGACGGCGCTCAGCAGCGGGCGCAGCGCCTCGGTGGCCTGGAGGTTGCGCAGGCCGGGCGTGTTGGGCGAGCTGACGTTGACGACGAGGTAGTCGGCGTACGCCGCCAGTCGCTCGGTCGACTTCACGTAGTCGGCGACGGCCTCGTCCTCGGGGACGGCCTTGGTCTTGCCGATGTTGACGCCGACGACGGTCCTGAAGACCGCCTCACGGCTCGCCAGACGGGCCGCCACGGCCAGCGAACCCTCGTTGTTGAACCCCATGCGGTTGATGAGCGCCCGGTCCGGCACAAGGCGGAACAGCCGCTTCTTGGGGTTGCCTGGCTGCGCCTCCCCCGTGACCGTGCCGATCTCGACGTGGTCGAAGCCGAGCATCGACATCCCGTCGATCGCGACCGCGTTCTTGTCGAAGCCGGCCGCGAGCCCGAAGGGCCCGTGCATCCGCAGTCCGAAGGCCTCGGTGCGCAGTTCCTCGTACCGCGGTGCGAGGGCGGCGGCGACGAAGGTGCGCAGCACGGGGACGCGGACGGCGAGGCGGATCCAGCGGAAGGCGAGGTGGTGGGCCTCTTCGGGATCCATCCGCTTGAAGACCAGTCGGAAGAAAAGCTTGTACATGGTGTGTGTCCTCGCTACGGCCTCGCGGTGAGGCCTCATGAAGAGGGGGACACCGTTTCCGGTGTCCCCCTCCTGGCTGCTAGTCGCGGGCCGCGGTCAGATGTTCGGCGTGTTCCTGGAGTGAACGCACGCCCACGTCACCGTGGTTGAGGGCGTCGATGCCCTGGACGGCCGCTGCGAGCGCCTGGACGGTCGTGAGGCACGGTACGGACCGCGCCACGGCCGCCGTACGGATCTCGTAGCCGTCGAGGCGGCCTCCGGTGCCGTACGGGGTGTTGACGATGAGGTCGACCTCGCCGTCATGGATGAGCTGGACGATGGTCTTCTCACCGTTGGGACCGGGGCCCTCGGACTGCTTTCGGACGATCTTCGCGTTGAGGCCGTTGCGCTTGAGGACCTCGGCCGTGCCGGAGGTGGCGAGCAGCTCGAAGCCGTGGGCGACCAGTTCGCGCGCCGGGAAGATCATCGAACGCTTGTCCCGGTTGGCGACCGAGATGAACGCGCGCCCCTTCGTCGGCAGCGGGCCGTACGCCCCGGCCTGCGACTTGGCGTACGCCGTACCGAAGGCGGAGTCGATGCCCATGACCTCGCCGGTGGACCGCATCTCCGGGCCGAGCACGGTGTCGACGCCACGCCCGGAGGTGTCGCGGAAGCGGTTCCAGGGCATGACGGCCTCCTTGACGGAGATCGGCGCGTCCAGCGGCAGTTCGCCGCCGTCACCGGTTGCCGGAAGCAGTCCCTCGGCCCGCAGTTCGGCGACGGTCGCGCCGAGCGAGATCCGGGCGGCGGCCTTCGCGAGCGGCACCGCGGTCGCCTTCGACGTGAAGGGGACCGTACGGGACGCGCGCGGGTTGGCCTCCAGCACGTAGAGGATGTCGCCGGCCATGGCGAACTGGATGTTGATCAGGCCGCGCACCCCGACACCCTTGGCGATGGCCTCGGTCGAGGCCCGCAGCCGCTTGATGTCGAAGCCGCCCAGCGTGATCGGGGGCAGCGCGCACGCCGAGTCGCCGGAGTGGATGCCGGCCTCCTCGATGTGCTCCATGACACCGCCGAGGTACAGCTCCTCGCCGTCGTACAGGGCGTCGACGTCGATCTCGATGGCGTCGTCGAGGAAGCGGTCGACCAGGACGGGCCGGGAGGGGCTGATCTCGGTCGACTCGGCGATGTAGGACGACAGCCGGGTCTCGTCGTAGACGATCTCCATGCCGCGCCCGCCGAGGACGTACGACGGCCGTACGAGGACCGGATAGCCGATCTCGTCCGCGATGGCCTTGGCCTCGGCGAAGGTGGTCGCCGTGCCGTGCTTGGGAGCCGGGAGGCCCGCCTCAGCCAGGACCCGGCCGAAGGCGCCCCGGTCCTCGGCCGCGTGGATGGCCTCGGGCGGGGTGCCCACGACCGGTACGCCGTTGTCCTTGAGGGCCTGGGCGAGGCCCAGCGGGGTCTGACCGCCGAGCTGCACGATCACGCCCGCGATCGGGCCGGCCAGCGACTCCGCGTGGACGATCTCCAGCACGTCTTCGAGCGTGAGCGGCTCGAAGTACAGGCGGTCGGAGGTGTCGTAGTCCGTGGAGACGGTCTCCGGGTTGCAGTTGACCATCACGGTCTCGTAGCCCGCGTCGCTCAGCGCGAAGGAGGCGTGGACGCACGAGTAGTCGAACTCGATGCCCTGGCCGATGCGGTTGGGGCCGGAGCCGAGGATGATGACGGCCGGCTTCTCGCGGCTCGCCACCTCGGTCTCCTCGTCGTACGAGGAGTAGAAGTACGGCGTCTTGGCCGCGAACTCGGCGGCGCAGGTGTCGACCGTCTTGTACACCGGGCGCACGCCCAGCGCGTGCCGCACCTCGCGTACGACGTCCTCGCGCAGCCCGCGGATCTCGCCGATCTGCTGGTCGGAGAAGCCGTGCCGCTTGGCCTCGGCCAGGAGTTCGGGGTTCAGACGCTCCGCCGCGGCCAGTTCGTCCGCGATCTCCTTGATCAGGAACAGCTGGTCGACGAACCACGGGTCGATCTTCGTGGCCTCGAAGACCTCCTCGGGCGTGGCGCCCGCGCGGACGGCCTGCATGACGGTGTTGATGCGCCCGTCGGTCGGCCGCACGGACTCGGCCAGCAGCTCCGCCTTGTCGCCGGGCTCGCCGACGAACGTGAACTGGCTGCCCTTCTTCTCCAGCGACCGCAGCGCCTTCTGGAGGGCCTCGGTGAAGTTGCGGCCGATGGCCATGGCCTCGCCGACCGACTTCATGGTCGTGGTGAGGGTGGAGTCGGCGCTCGGGAACTTCTCGAAGGCGAACCGCGGGGCCTTCACGACGACGTAGTCGAGCGTCGGTTCGAAGGAGGCGGGGGTCTTCTCCGTGATGTCGTTCGGGATCTCGTCGAGGGTGTAGCCGACGGCCAGCTTGGCGGCGATCTTGGCGATCGGGAAGCCGGTCGCCTTCGACGCGAGGGCCGAGGACCGTGACACGCGCGGGTTCATCTCGATGACGATGATGCGGCCGTCGTCCGGGTTGACCGCGAACTGGATGTTGCAGCCGCCGGTGTCGACACCGACCTCACGGATGATCGCGATGCCGATGTCGCGAAGGCGCTGGTACTCGCGGTCGGTCAGCGTCATCGAGGGCGCCACAGTGATCGAGTCGCCGGTGTGCACACCCATGGGGTCGAAGTTCTCGATGGAGCAGACGACAACTACGTTGTCGTTCTTGTCGCGCATCAGCTCCAGCTCGTACTCCTTCCAGCCGAGGATGGACTCCTCCAGGAGCACCTCGGTGGTGGGAGACAGGGTCAGGCCCTGGCCGGCGATGCGGCGCAGCTCCTCCTCGTCGTGCGCGAAGCCGGAACCGGCGCCGCCCATGGTGAAGGAGGGCCGGACGACGACGGGGTAGCCGCCGAGCGTCTCGACGCCCCCGATCACGTCGTCCATGGTGTGGCAGATGACCGAACGGGCGGACTCACCGTGCCCGATCTTGGCGCGGACGGCCTCGACGACACCCTTGAAGAGGTCCCGGTCCTCGCCCTTGTTGATCGCCTCGACATTGGCGCCGATCAGCTCGACACCATACTTCTCCAGCACACCCTGCTCGTGCATGGAGATCGCGGTGTTGAGGGCGGTCTGGCCACCGAGCGTCGGCAGCAGGGCGTCCGGCCGCTCCTTGGCGATGATCTTCTCGACGAACTCCGGGGTGATCGGCTCGACGTACGTGGCGTCGGCGATCTCCGGGTCGGTCATGATCGTCGCCGGGTTGGAGTTGACCAGGATGACCCGGATGCCCTCGGCGCGCAGGATGCGGCACGCCTGGGTGCCGGAGTAGTCGAACTCGGCGGCCTGGCCGATGACGATCGGGCCGGAGCCGATGACCAGGACGGACTGGATATCGGTGCGCTTAGGCACGCTGGCCCTCCATCTGGACGGTGCTCATCAACGACGTGAAGCGGTCGAACAGGTAGGCGGCGTCGTGCGGGCCCGCAGCCGCTTCGGGGTGGTACTGGACACTGAACGCGGGCCGGTCGAGCAGCTGGAGCCCTTCCACGACCTGGTCGTTCAGACAGACATGCGAGACCTCCGCGCGCCCGAACGGCGTCTCGGAGACCCGGTCGAGCGGCGCGTCCACGGCGAAGCCGTGGTTGTGGGCGGTGACCTCGACCTTGCCGGTCGTACGGTCCTGCACGGGCTGGTTGATGCCCCGGTGGCCGTACTTCAGCTTGTAGGTGCCGAAGCCGAGCGCACGGCCCAGGATCTGGTTGCCGAAGCAGATGCCGAAGAGCGGCGTACCGCGCTCCAGGACCGCCCGCATCACGGCGACGGGGTGGTCGGCGGTGGCCGGGTCGCCCGGCCCGTTGGAGAAGAACACCCCGTCGGGGTTCACGGCGTACACATCCTCCACGGTCGCCGTCGCGGGCAGCACATGCACCTCGATGCCGCGCTCGGCCATCCGGTGCGGGGTCATGCCCTTGATGCCGAGGTCGACGGCGGCGACGGTGAACTTCTTCTCACCGATCGCGGGGACGACGTACGCCTCCTTGGTGGCGACCTCCGCCGAGAGGTCGGCGCCCGCCATCTCGGGGGCCTGGCGCACCTCGGTGAGCATCGTGCCTTCGTCGGGCAAGGCGTTGCCGGAGAAGATGCCGACGCGCATGGCACCGCGCTCGCGCAGATGGCGCGTCAACGCGCGCGTGTCGATGCCGGAGATGCCGACCACGCCCTGCTTGCGCAGTTCCTCGTCCAGGGAGCGCCGGGAGCGCCAGTTGGAGGGCACGCGCGCGGGGTCCCGCACGACATAGCCCGCGACCCAGATCCGCTGCGATTCGGGGTCCTCGTCGTTGACGCCGGTGTTGCCGATGTGCGGGGCGGTCATCACCACCACCTGACGGTGGTACGACGGGTCGGTGAGGGTCTCCTGGTAGCCGGTCATGCCGGTGGAGAAGACGGCTTCCCCGAAGGTCACCCCCACGGCCCCGTAGGCACGGCCGCGGAAGACCCGGCCGTCCTCCAGGACGAGTACGGCGGGAACCTTGGTGGTCCCCCTTGTGGAGGTCGTCATCGTGCGCCTTCCGTTTCCGGCTTGTTGTTTTCCGTTGTGTCGATCAGCTGGGTCAGGGTCTCGACCCACTGGTTGTGCTCGGCCGCCGTGTCGGAGCGGAACCCCGAGTCGATCAGCCGGTCGCCGTGCGCCCAGGTGACGATCAGCAGGCCGCCCTCCGTGAGGACCTTGCCCGCGATGCCCTTGTCGAGCCGGGCCTCGCGCAGCGCCGCCAGCGGGACGAAGAAGTCGGCCGCCCCGGGGCGTACGACGTCCAGTCCCGCGTCCGTCAGAGTCAGCTCGACCCGGCTGCGGGTGCCCAGGCCGTGCGCGACGATGCGGTCCAGCCACTGCCCCGCGGTGGTGGAGCCGTGGTAGCGCCCGCTCATCGACAACACAGTCAGTCTCGCCTCGCCGGGCCCGTCCGGCGCGACGGGGAGCTCGGGCAGGTCGCCCTGGAGCGTGCCGCGCCACTTCCAGCCCTCGCGCATCAGCCAGTAGATGAGCGCGACGAAGAGCGCGAGCCCGACCAGCCAGCCCACCCGGGCGGCCCAGTCCGTCACCTCGGCCGACTTCTGTTCGGCGGCGATGTACGTCAGTTGCGGCAGTGATGTCACGCGAGCTTCCCGTCGACGAGCGTGGCCTTGCCCCGGAGCCACGTGTGCGTGACACGGCCCGGCAGCTCACGGCCCTCGTACGGGGTGTTGCGGCTGCGGGAGGCGAAGCCCGCGGGGTCCACGGACCCACGGTATGCCGTGTCGACGAGCGTGAGGTTGGCGGGCTCACCTGCCGAGACGGGGCGTCCGTGGCCCGTCGCCCGCCCGATGCGCGCGGGGGCGAAGGACATACGGTCGGCGACGGTCGCCCAGTCCAGCAGTCCGGTGTCCACCATCGTCTCCTGGACCACTGACAACGCGGTCTCCAGGCCGACCATGCCCATGGCGGCGGCGGCCCACTCGCAGTCCTTGTCCTCGTGCGGGTGCGGGGCGTGGTCGGTGGCGACGATGTCGATCGTGCCGTCGGCGAGTGCCTCGCGCAGGGCCAGCACATCCCGCTCGGTGCGCAGCGGCGGGTTCACCTTGTAGACCGGGTTGTACGTCCGGACCAGCTCGTCGGTGAGGAGGAGGTGGTGCGGGGTCACCTCGGCGGTGACGTCGATGCCCCGGGACTTGGCCCAGCGGACGATCTCGACGGACCCGGCGGTCGACAGGTGGCAGATGTGGACGCGGGACCCGACGTGCTCGGCGAGCAGCACATCGCGCGCGATGACCGACTCCTCGGCGACCGCGGGCCACCCCCCGAGCCCCAGCTCCGCCGAGACGACGCCCTCGTTCATCTGGGCGCCCTCGGTCAGCCGCGGCTCCTGCGCGTGCTGGGCGACGACCCCGCCGAAGGCCTTCACGTACTCCAGCGCGCGCCGCATGATCACGGCGTCGTCGACGCACTTGCCGTCGTCGGAGAAGACGGTGACACCGGCCGCCGACTCGTGCATGGCGCCCAGCTCGGCGAGCTTCTTGCCCTCCAGACCGACCGTCACCGCACCAATGGGCTGCACATCGCAGTAGCCGTGCTCCTGCCCGAGCCGGTAGACCTGCTCGACCACACCGGCGGTGTCGGCGACCGGGAAGGTGTTGGCCATGGCGAACACGGCCGTGAAACCGCCGCTCGCCGCCGCCCGGGTCCCGGTCAGCACGGTCTCGGAGTCCTCGCGCCCCGGCTCCCGCAGATGCGTGTGCAGGTCGACGAGGCCCGGCAGCAGCACCTTTCCGTCGGCCTCGACGATTTCAGCGCCCTCGGCGGACAGACCGGCGCCGACGGCGGCGATGGTCCCGCCGTCGATCAGCACGTCCTGCGACTCGCCGCCGAGCACCCGCGCACCACGAATAAGGATCTTGCTCATGTGTCTTACTTCTCCTCGGTACGGGTGTGGGTGACGGCGGGTTCGTTGCCGCCGAGCAGCAGATAGAGCACGGCCATCCGGATGGAGACCCCATTGGTGACCTGCTCGATGGCGGTGCAGCGCTCAGAGTCGGCGACCTCCGCGGTGATCTCCATACCGCGGACCATCGGCCCGGGGTGCATCACGATGGCGTGCTCCGGCATTCGCGCCATACGGTCACCGTCGAGGCCGTAGCGCCGCGAGTACTCGCGCTCGGTCGGGAAGAACGCCGCGTTCATGCGCTCCCGCTGCACGCGCAGCAGCATCACCGCGTCGGACTTCGGAAGGGTGCTGTCCAGGTCGTACGAGACCTCGCAGGGCCAGCTCTCGACGCCGACCGGCACGAGGGTCGGCGGGGCGACGAGCGTGACTTCCGCGCCGAGGGTGTGCAGCAGGTCGACGTTGGAGCGGGCGACCCGGCTGTGCAGGATGTCGCCGACCAGGGTGATCCGCTTGCCTGCGAGGTCCTGGCCGATGCCCGCGTCCCGGCCGACCAGTCGGCGCCGCATGGTGAAGGCGTCCAGCAGGGCCTGCGTCGGGTGCTGGTGCGTCCCGTCACCGGCGTTGATGACGACCGCGTCGATCCAGCCGGAGGTGGCGAGCCGGTACGGGGCCCCGGAGGCGCCGTGCCGGATGACGACCGCGTCGACGCCCATGGCCTCCAGGGTCTGGGCGGTGTCCTTCAGGGACTCGCCCTTGGAGACGCTCGACCCCTTGGCGGTGAAGTTGATGACGTCCGCGGAGAGGCGCTTCTCGGCGGCCTCGAAGGAGATCCGGGTCCGCGTCGAGTCCTCGAAGAAGAGATTGACGACAGTACGGCCGCGCAGGGTCGGCAGTTTCTTGATCGGCCGGTCGGCGACCCGGGCCATCTCCTCGGCGGTGTCGAGGATCAGGACGGCGTCGTCGCGGGTGAGGTCGGCGGCCGAGATGAGATGACGCTGCATCTTTCAGGCTCCGTAAGGAAGTTCAGGGCACGAGAACAGGAGAATTCGGGCAGGCGGGGACGCAGGAGCAGGGCGCACGAAAGGGACGTACGCCCGCGTGCTACTTCTGCGCGCCCGGAGCGGTCTGCTTCACACCGAGGAGCACGGTGTCCCGACCGTCCTCCTCGGCGAGCTGGACCTTGACCGTCTCCCGCAGCGACGTGGGGAGGTTCTTGCCGACGTAGTCGGCGCGGATGGGCAGTTCGCGGTGACCGCGGTCGACGAGGACCGCGAGCTGCACCGCGCGGGGGCGCCCGAGGTCGTTCAGGGCGTCGAGGGCGGCGCGGATGGTGCGGCCGGAGAAGAGCACGTCGTCGACGAGGACGACCAGTCTGCCGTCGAGGCCGTCACCCGGGATGTCGGTGCGGGCCAGCGCACGCGGCGGGTGCATACGCAGGTCGTCGCGGTACATGGTGATGTCGAGCGAGCCGACCGGGATCTTGCGATCGGTGATCTCCGCCAGCTTGGCGGCGAGCCGCTGGGCGAGGAAGACGCCCCGGGTCGGAATGCCGAGGAGCACCACGTCGTCGGCGCCCTTGGCGCGTTCGACGATCTCGTGGGCGATGCGGGTCAGCACCCGCGCGATGTCGGGGGCTTCCAGAACGGGCCGTGCGCCGGCCTCGTACTGCTGCTTGTCGTGCTCTGAGTCCATAGGAAACGGACCTCCTTCTCCGCCTCACAGGACGGATCATTAAAGGACGTCGGAATTGCGCCATCCACGGTACCAGTACATGCAACGCGCCTGATCACCCCAGTGGCGCCATGCGTCACCCGTGTGCCGTAACCGCATGTCGACTCCGGTGGAGGAGCCGGGCCGCACCGTTCGGCTTGACGGGGAAGAGTAACGCTGCGTAACCTCACAGTGAGTCACCAGCCGCGCGGCTCGTCCGCACGTCGACACTGTGTCCGGGAGCTATATGTCCAGCGAATACGCCAAACAGCTCGGGGCCAAGCTCCGGGCGATCCGCACCCAGCAGGGCCTTTCCCTCCACGGTGTCGAGGAGAAGTCCCAGGGACGCTGGAAGGCGGTCGTGGTCGGTTCGTACGAGCGCGGCGATCGTGCCGTGACCGTACAGCGCCTCGCCGAGCTGGCGGATTTCTACGGGGTTCCGGTGCAGGAGCTGCTGCCGGGCACCACGCCGGGCGGGGCCGCCGAGCCGCCGCCGAAGCTCGTCCTCGACCTTGAGCGGCTGGCCCATGTGCCGGCCGAGAAGGCGGGCCCCCTCCAGCGCTATGCCGCGACGATCCAGTCCCAGCGCGGCGACTACAACGGCAAGGTGCTGTCGATCCGCCAGGACGACCTGCGCACTCTCGCCGTCATCTACGACCAGTCGCCCTCGGTCCTGACCGAACAGCTGATCAGCTGGGGCGTCCTGGACGCGGACGCGCGCCGCGCCGTCTCCCACGAGGAGAACTGAGCCCGACGGCCTCCGGCCGTTGAGCAGAAACGTGCCGCCGGGGTGGCCGGAACCTGTTGGTTCCGGCCACCCCGCCGGGGGTTGTGCCGGGTGAGGGGGCGCCCCCGGCCCCCCCCGGGCCCAATCTCCCCAGCCCCCCCCCAGGCCCCCCCCAACACCCCC
>NZ_JBIRRV010000005.1:341377-467070 GCF_044333925.1 Streptomyces sp. NPDC020898 | reverse complement strand
CCGCGCGCCGCGCCGCCCCCCCCGAGGAGAACTGCCCCCGCCGCCCTCCGGCGGTTGAGCAGACCGGGGCCGCGGGGGGGGCCGGAACCTGTTGGTCCCGCCCACCCCGGCGGCTTTCTGCCGTCTTCTGAGGCCTCGCGGGCACCCCGGAGTCCCATGGCTCCTCAGCGCCCCTCGTTCCCCCTCTCAGCACCCCTTGTGGTCTTGTTGGTCATACGAACGCCGGTGGGCCCCAGCAATGTTGCTGGGGCCCACCGGCGTGTGCGTCGGGCTCAGACCTCGTCGCGGCGCAGCGAGGGCTTCAGGTCCTTGAACCTGCCGAGGAGGCCGTTGACGAACGAGGGCGACTCGTCCGTCGAGAACTCCTTCGCCAGCTGCACCATCTCGTCGAGGACGACGGCGTCCGGGGTCTCGTCGACCCAGATCAGCTCGTAGGCACCGAGGCGCAGGATGTTGCGGTCGACGACCGGCATCCTGTCGAGCGTCCAGCCGACCGAGTACTGCGCGATCAGCTCGTCGATGCGCCGCGCGTGCTGCGCGTAGCCCTCGACGAGCTGCATCGTGTACTCGCTGACCGGGGGCTGGCGGGTGTCGGCCCGGGAGAGCCGGATCCAGTCCCCGAGGACCGTCTGGACATCGGCCCCGCGCTGGTCGCCCTCGAAGAGGATCTGGAAGGCACGCTTGCGGGCCGTGTTGCGGGCAGCCACGGTTAGCTGTTCACCCGGCCGAGGTAGTCGCTCGTACGGGTGTCGACCTTGATCTTCTCACCGGTGGTGATGAAGAGCGGCACGTTGATCTGGTGGCCGGTCTCCAGCGTGGCCGGCTTGGTGCCGCCCGTGGAGCGGTCCCCCTGGACGCCCGGCTCGGTCTCCTGGATCACGAGCTCGACGGCGGCCGGCAGCTCGACGAAGAGCACCTCGCCCTCGTGCTGCGCGACCGTGGCAGTGAAGCCCTCGATCAGGAAGTTGGCGGCGTCGCCGACGGCCTTGCGGTCCACCATGAGCTGGTCGTAGGTCTCCATGTCCATGAAGACGAAGTACTCGCCGTCCATGTAGGAGAACTGCATGTCGCGCTTGTCGACAGTGGCCGTCTCGACCTTGACACCGGCGTTGAACGTCTTGTCGACGACCTTGCCGGAGAGCACGTTCTTGAGCTTGGTGCGCACGAAGGCAGGGCCCTTGCCGGGCTTGACGTGCTGGAACTCGACGACGGACCAGAGCTGGCCTCCGTCGAGCTTGAGTACCAGGCCGTTCTTGAGGTCGTTCGTGGAAGCCACGGTTGCGGAATCTCCTGGACTGACGTGGACGACCCCGGGGCAGACGCGACAGCTCGAAGCTAGAGCGCGAGCAGTTCCTTGGTCGTGATGGTAAGTAGCTCGGGTCCGCCGTCCGCCTCAGGGCGTACGACGAGCGTGTCATCGATCCGGACACCGCCCCGGCCCGGGAGGTGAACCCCCGGTTCGACGGTGACCGGCACGCAAGCGTCCAGTTTACCCATGGCCGCGGGTGAGAGCTGCGGGTCCTCGTCGATTTCGAGTCCGACACCGTGTCCGGTGAGCTCCGGAAGGCGGTCTGCGTAGCCCGCGGAGTCCAGTACCTGACGTGCCGCGCGGTCCACGTCACGGTAGGCGGCACCGGGTGTCAAAGCCTCCCGTCCAGCCCGCTGGGCTGCGAAGACGAGGTCGTACAGCTCGATCTGCCAGTCGGCCGGCGAGGTCCCGATGACGAACGTGCGGCCGATTTCGCAGCGGTAGCCGCGGTAGACGGCGCCCAGACAGACTGAGAGGAAGTCTCCCTCTTCCACCCGTCGATCGGTGGGCCGATGAGCCCGTCGGCCGGAATGCGGCCCGGTGGCGACGGAGGTCGCGAAGGCGGGCCCGTCGGCACCGTGATCGACGAGCCGCCGTTCCAGTTCGAGGGCGAGATGCCTCTCCGTACGCCCGACGAGAATGGACTCCAGCAGCTCGCCGAGCGCCTGGTCGGCGATCTCGGCGCCGATCCGCAGGCAGGAGATCTCCTCCTCGTCCTTGACCAGCCGCAGCTGCTCGACGGCGCCACCGAGGTCGGCGAGGCGCAGCCGGGGCGCGACCGACCCGATGGCCCGGTGCCTGGCCACGGTCAGATGGTGCTCCTCGACGGCCAGGGACTCGGCCCCCTGAGCGGCGGCGAGATCCGCGGCGGCGACGGCCGGATCGCCGCCGGACGCGGACAGCGCGTGCACACGCAGTGCCTCGTCCGGGCGGCTGCCCTCGGGGGGCCGGTCGTCCTCGGCCCCCACGCACACGAGCAGGTCCTCACGCTTTCCCAGCAGCAGTACGGCTCCCTGCGGGGCGGCGCCCGCCAGGTACCGCACATTGGCAGCCCGGGAGACCAGCGCTCCCGCACTGCCGCCCGCATGACACCGCTCCCTGAGCCGCGCTCTGCGCGCCGCGTACACCTCTGACATGCCCCGAGCGTAAGAGCGCGAACGACTCACCGCCGGTCGGAGAGGGCCGAGTGGGCGGTGTGCCCTCGAACGCCGGCCCAGGCATTTCAGCCCGTCCGGCGTTTGAGGACAAGGCCCGTTCAGGGCCGTAGCGGGGGTTCGGGGGCGCAGCCCCCGAGGATGGGAACGGGTAGGGGCGGCGGGGGCGATCACTCGTTCGGACCACCCGGCCACGGGGGCAGCCGCTCAACCCCCGGTGGGCACGCACCCGCAGCCCGGCATACCCTGCGCTACCACTTGGGCGGGCTGGCCAGCAGCCGCGCGAGTACGTCGTCCAGGACGCGGGCCGTCGCCGGTACGTCGAGTTGGGAGTTGTCGATGATCGGGAGGCCCGAGCCGTACCAGCCCGCCATCCGGCCGTGGATGCGGGCGACCTCCTCATCCGTGAGGCGGCGGTTTCCGGAGCGCTCGGCGTTGCGCTCCAGGACGATCTCCAGTCCGGGCAGCAGGACCACTGGCAGCAGCCCGGGTCCCACATGCCGCTTCCAGCCGCCCAGGCCGACCACCGGCCGGTCGGGGAAGACCGCGTCGTCGAGGATGCACGAGATGCCGTTGGCCAGGAAGTTGCGCGCGGCGAAACCGCAGGTGCGGCGGGCGAGACGATACTGCGCCTCGGAGTGGTCGTTCCACCCCGACTGCGGGTCGGCGAAGCCCGAGCGCACCCATTCGCGTACGTCGTCGAGGCTGATGTGCGCGGTGGGCACCCGGCGATGATCCGCCCAGTACTTCGCGACGCTGGTCTTCCCGGCGCCCGCGGGCCCGATCAGCAGCACGGCGAGGGGCGCGGAGGCCGGGTCGGGGGCACCCGTGGCGGGCGGCGGCCCCAGGGTCGGGACGAAGTCGCCCTGCGGGAGCTGCACATGGCCGGAGGTGTCCGGCACCGGGGCGTGCTGCGGGACGGGGGGATGCGGAGTCTGCGGCACCGGTCCCGAGGGGACGCCTCCGGTGTACACCGGTGCGGAACCCGGGTGCGCGCCCGGGTGTTGCTGGCCCGCGTGCGGTGCGGCCGACGACCAGTCGGCGGCCGGTCCTTGCCCCGGCTGGTGGGGCGGCGGCAGCGGAGACCCCACTGCGTGCTGCATCCGGTGCCACTCCATCTCGTACAGGCGATTGGCGCTGGCCGGCGGGGCACGAACCCCGCTCGCCACCGAACGGTACCGTCCCGGGCCGTCGTTTGGTGAACGGCCCGGAACGGCCCGAAGTGCCCGTCGCCACAGGCGAATCGGGCCAAGCGCCCATGCTGGGAGCTACTCCCCCACTTCGCCGTAGGCGGCGAGGAGCACGGCCGGGTCCGGTCCCTCAAGGACGGTCGGCTTGGCCAGTCCGTCCAGGACGATGAACCGCAGCAGATTGCCCCGCGACTTCTTGTCGACCTTCATCGTCTCCAGCAGCTTGGGCCACTGGTCGTAGCGGTAGTGCAGCGGCAGTCCGACGGACTCCAGGACCGTGCGGTGCCGGTCAGCCGTCGCGTCGTCCAACCGACCCGCGAGGCGGCCCAGTTCGGCCGCGAAGTGCATGCCGACGGAGACGGCCGCGCCGTGCCGCCACTGGTAGCGCTCGTTCTTCTCGATGGCGTGCGCGAGCGTGTGCCCGTAGTTGAGGATCTCGCGCAGGCCGGACTCCTTCAGGTCCGAAGAGACGACCTCCGCCTTCACCTTGATCGACCGCTCGATCAGTTCGGCGGTGTGCGGACCGGCCGGGCTGCGGGCGGCCTGCGGGTCGGACTCGATCAGCTCCAGGATCACCGGGTCGGCGATGAAACCGGCCTTGATGATCTCCGCGAGCCCGGACACGTAGTCGTGGACCGGGAGCGAGTCCAGCGCCGCGAGGTCGCACAGCACACCGGCGGGCGGGTGGAAGGAGCCGACGAGGTTCTTGCCCTCGGCGGTGTTGATGCCGGTCTTGCCGCCGACCGCCGCGTCCACCATCGCCAGCACCGTCGTGGGGATCGCGATCCAGCGCACCCCGCGCAGCCAGGTCGCGGCGACGAAGCCGGCCAGGTCGGTGGTCGAGCCGCCACCGACACCGACGATGACGTCGGTGCGGGTGAAGCCGGACTGGCCGAGCGCCTTCCAGCAGTAGGCCGCCACCTCCGCGGTCTTGGCCTCCTCCGCGTTCGGCACCTGGATGGCGACCGTCTCGAAGCCCTGGCCTGCCAGGTCGGCCCGCAGCGCCTCACCCGTGTCCGCGAGCGCCTCGGGATGGATCACCGCGACCCGCTGCGTCCTGGGCCCGATCAGCCCGCCGAGCTCCTCCAGGAGCCGGCGGCCGATCAGGACCTCGTACGGGTCGCTGCCCGCCGTGCCGCCGACCTGGATCCGCGTCACTGCCTCGCTGCTCATACCGACTTCAACTCCAGTGCGTCCAGGACAGCTTGGGTGACCTCTTCGGGCGTACGGCCATCGGTGGCGACGACCGCGTCGGCGACCTCCGTGTACAGCGGGCGGCGGGCCTCCATCAGCTCGCGCCACTGCCGGCGCGGGTTGACCGCGAGCAGCGGGCGCGCCGCGTTCAGACCGGTGCGCTGGACCGCTTCCTCGACGTCCATCGAGAGGTAGACGACGCGGTGCCCTGCCAGCAGCTTGCGGGTGTCCTCGTCGAGGATCGAGCCGCCGCCGAGGGCAAGGACGCCGTCGTGCTCGGCCAGCGCCCGCTGGACCGCCTGCTTCTCGACGGCCCGGAAGACCGGCTCACCCTCGTCGACGAAGATGTCGGCGATCGTCCGGCCCTGCTCGGCGACGATGTCGTCGTCGGTGTCCCGGTACGCGCTGCCGAGCCGCTCGGCCAGCAGCCGCCCGACGGTGGACTTGCCGACGCCCATCGGCCCGACCAGCACAATCTGCACCGCGCTCACCGGACGATCAGGTGTTCGAGGTAGGACTCCACATTGCGGCGCGTCTCGGGCACACTGTCGCCGCCGAACTTCTCCACCACCGCGTCAGCCAGGACGAGGGCCACCATCGCCTCGGCCACGATGCCGGCCGCCGGGACCGCACACACGTCGGAGCGCTGGTGGTGGGCCTGTGTCGCCTCGCCGGTCACCACGTCGACGGTCTGCAGGGCGCGCGGCACGGTCGCGATCGGCTTCATCGCCGCCCGTACGCGCAGCAGCTCACCCGTCGACAGGCCGCCCTCGGTGCCACCGGAACGCCCGGTGGCGCGCCGGATGCCGTCGGCCGTGGGCACGATCTCGTCGTGCGCCTTCGAACCCGGAACGCGCGCGAGGTCGAAGCCGTCACCGACCTCGACGCCCTTGATGGCCTGGATCCCCATCAGCGCGGCCGCCAGCCGGGCGTCGAGGCGCCGGTCCCAGTGCACATGTGAACCGAGGCCCACCGGCACCCCGTACGCCAGCACCTCCACCACACCACCGAGGGTGTCGCCGTCCTTGTGGGCCTGGTCGATCTCCGCGACCATCGCCTTCGACGCGTCCGCGTCCAGGCAGCGCACCGGGTCCGCGTCCAGCTTCTCCACGTCGGAGGGCTTGGGGTAGACGCCGTAGGGGGCCTTCGCCGCCGCCAGTTCGACAACGTGCGAGACGATCTCGATCCCGGCCGCGGCCTTCAGGAACGAACGAGCCACCGCACCCAGCGCCACCCGGGCCGCCGTCTCGCGCGCCGAGGCGCGCTCCAGGATCGGGCGGGCCTCGTCGAAGCCGTACTTCTGCATGCCGGCGAGGTCGGCGTGGCCGGGGCGGGGCCGGGTCAGCGGGGCGTTACGGGCGAGCCCGGCCAGGATCTCCGGATCCACCGGGTCGGCCGCCATCACCTGCTCCCACTTCGGCCACTCCGTGTTGCCCACCATCACCGCGACCGGCGAGCCCATCGACAGACCGTGCCGCACCCCGCCGAGGAAGGTGATCTGGTCCTGCTCGAACTTCATCCGGGCACCGCGCCCATAGCCGAGCCGTCGCCTCGCCAGGTGGTCCGCCACCAGTTCCGTGGTGATCGGCACGCCGGCGGGAAGGCCCTCCAACGTCGCGACGAGTGCGGGGCCGTGGGACTCCCCCGCGGTCAGCCAGCGCAACCTGCTCAACGGTGCTCCTCATACTCGCGCCCTGGTGCCGCCCTGCGTACGCGCGTCCTCGCGTACGGCGTCGGCGTGACCGGGTGCGCGGCCCTGGCCCGCCACCTCCGATCCTCCCACGTCCCGGCCGGCCACCTGGTCCCCGGTCCAGCAAGCGGACGCCAATCGCGATCGGGCGAGGGGACGGGAGCCGGAGGATCAGCGGTCGGCCAGTGCCTTCTCGCCCGCCCTGCGCATGGCGCCCAGCGGACCGGGGGTGTGCCCGGTCATCTGCTCCAGCTGGAGCACCGCCTGGTGCACGAGCAGGTCGAGTCCGCTGACCACGGCCCCGCCGTACGCCGACCAGCGCGCCGCCAGGTCGGTGGGCCAAGGGTGGTAGAGCACGTCGAAGAGGGTCGCGGGCCGTTCCGGGACGGCACCGGACAGCTCGTCCGTCGCCCCGGCCGGGGTGGTGGCGATCACCAGCGGGGCGTGCAGCGCCCGGGCCGCGTCCGCCCAGTCCGCCGTACGGACCTCGACGTCGAGGCGTTCGCCCCACTGCCGCATCTCGGCGGCCCGGGCCGCGCTGCGGACGTACACGACTACCTCGCCGGTGCAGATCCGGGCCAGTGCGGCGAGCGCGGAGGACGCGGTGGCGCCGGCGCCGAGGATGGCGGCGGATTCGACCTGTTCGATGCCGTGCTCGCGCAGGGCGCCCACGATCCCGGGGATGTCGGTGTTGTCGCCGACGCGCCGCCCGTCCGCGCCGAACACGACCGTGTTGACGGCCTCGACCGACCTGGCCGTCTCGCTGACCTCGTCGAGCAGCGGGATGACCGCCCGCTTCAGCGGCATGGTGAGCGACAACCCCGCCCACTCGGGCCCGAGTTGACCGAGGAAGGCCGGCAGCGCCGCCTCGTCGACCTCGAAGCGGTCGTACGTCCAGCCGGTGAGCCCCAGTTCGTCGTACCCGGCGCGGTGCAGCACCGGGGAGAGGGAGTGGGCGATGGGGGAACCGAGCACTGCGGCCCGGCGGCCCCCTCCGTGCTCAGCTGCCGCTGTTGCGTTGTGCATTGAATTGCCGGACCAACTCTTCGTGTTCGGACAGGGTCTTCGTGAACTTCGTCGTCTTGCCGTCGAGCGAGATGAAGAACATCCATCCGCCGGTGTCAGGATTCAGCGTGGCCTTCATCGCGTCATCGCTGGGATTTCCGATCGGACCAGGCGGCAGACCCCGGTGGAAGTAGGTGTTGTACGGGTCGTCGTCGTTTCTGATTTCCGACGTCGAAATATCGATTTTGCTCTGGCCCTTGAGATAGTTGTACGTCGAGTCGAATTCGAGCTTCTGGTTGGTGGTGTAGTTCGACGTCTTCAGGCGGTTGTAGACAACAGCGGCCATCTTCTTGTAGTCGTCGTGGGTCACACCCTCGGCCTGGACGAGGCTCGCGACCGTGAGGACCTGCAGCGGGCTGTCGAGGTCGAGCTCCTTGGCCTTCGCTTCGAGCTCGAGCGCGTTGTACTTCGCGGCGGCCTGCGTGACCATTTCCTTCAGGACTTCCGCGGGTTTCATGCCCTTGGCTGCGGGATAGGTCGACGGGTAAAGGAAACCTTCCAGCGGGTCCTTGATGTCCCCGTTGTCGTTCGCCCAGTCCGGAAGTCCGAGGCTCTTGTAATCCTCCTTGGCGACCTTCGCAGTCGTACCGGAGGAGAGCCCCAACTGCTTGTCGATCTTCGCGTAGACCTGGACGTTGCGCAGTCCGGGGGCGACCACCAGATTGCTCTGACTCTTGGGGTCGAGCATCATCGCGACGGCACTCTTGGCCGACATCTCCTTGTTCAGGAGATAGACGCCCGCCTGGATTGTCTTTCCCTCAGGATTATCCGACTGGGCGGCCACAAAGGCGTCGACACTCTTGACGACACCTTTGTCCTTCAGCGCTTGGGCGATCTCGTAGCCGCCCGCGCCCTTGGGGATCTCGACGGTCACCGTCGCGCTCGTGCCGTCGCCCGCATAGTCGGGAGCCGGGCCGAAACGATTTTGGTAGAACTGGTAGCCGAAGTAGGTGATTCCGGCGATACCGCCGCCGAACACCAGGACGACCACCAGGCAGGCGGTTCCGCTGCGGCCTTTCTTGCTCTTGCCGCTCTTGCCCCCCTTCCCGGCCTTGCCGCCGTCCCTGTCCTTCCGCTCGCCGCGGCCCCGGCGCCCCTCCGCCTCGTCGTCGGGCTCGTCCTCGTCATCGTCGCCGCCCGTGAAGAAGGCGTGCTCGCCCTGGTCCGGACCGGGGTCCCAGTCGGTCGACGTTCCGGCTTCCGGCTCGGCGCGACGCCGGGCCGGCGGCTCCGGCGGCGGGTACGCGTCGGGCGTGCCGTAGTAGTCGGGCTGCTCGCCGCCGTACGCGGCGGCCTGCTGGGCGTACGGGTCCGCGGGATCGGCGGTGTACGGGACCTGCCCCTGCGGGCCGGCGTCCCAGCCGCCGCCCGCGTACTGCTGCGGGCCCGGATCCACGTACTGCTGGTGGGCCTGCTCACCGTACTGCTGCTGATATTGCTGCTGGCCCTGCTGCGGGTAGTGCTGCTGCTGGGCCTGCTGCGGGTACTGCTGGTACTGCTGCTGCGCCTGACCGTAGGCGGCCTGCTGGCCGTCGGTGCCCCAGTCGCCGTACTGCGGCTGCTGCGGCTGCTGCGGGTAGTGCTGCGGCTGGCCGCCGTAGGTGGACTGGTCGGCCGGAGCCTGCTGTCCTTCCCATCCGCCGTCCCCGTACAACGGGTCCTCCGGATTCCACGGTTCGGAGCCTGGGCCCCGGCCATACTCAGTCATCGATCCCCTAGAGCCGCGAGGCGGCCGATCACGCGGCCCCCACATCGCCGCTACCGTTCCGCCTCTTACTGTGCGGCTACTGTTCGAACAGAGCCACAATCGCGCGGAACGTTACCGTATCGCGATCAGATGACCACTTCGACGCCCTCGCCGGGTGCTTTACCTGACACCCTTTCGGATTCCAGGGCCTGTTGAAGGATGATCACGGCCGCGGCCTGGTCAATGACCGATCTGCCCTTTTTCGATTTCACGCCCGAGGCACGCAGTCCCTGACTGGCCGTCACCGTCGTCATTCGCTCGTCCACCAGGCGCACCGGGACCGGGGCGATCAGCCGGGCCAGCTCCTGGGTGAAGCCGCGGACCTTCACCGCGGCGGGGCCCTCGCCCCCCTTGAGGGAGCGAGGGAGACCGACGATGACCTCGATGGGTTCGTACTCGTCGACGAGTTGCTTCAGCCTGCGGTGAGCTGCGGGAACGTCCCGCCCGGGGACCGTCTCCACCGGAGTGGCGAGGATCCCGTCGGGGTCGCACGAGGCGACCCCGATCCGGGCGTCCCCGACGTCGATCGCGAGCCTACGGCCGCTACGCATGACGCGTTCGTCGTCGCTCACTTGGCCGTTTCCGCCACAAGGCGCTCGACGGCGTCGGCGGCCTCACCGACGGCGGTCGGATTCTGGCCACCGCCCTGGGCGACGTCCGGCTTGCCGCCACCGCCGCCACCGAGGGTCTTGGCGGCCGTACGGACCAGATCGCCGGCCTTGAGACCGCGCTCGCGGGCGGCCTCGTTGGTGGCGATGACCGTCAGCGGCTTGTTGTTGGCCACGGTGAACAGGGCGACCACGGCGGCCCGGTCACCGGGGATACGGCCCCGCACGTCGAGGACCAGCCGGCGCAGGTCGTCCGGGGTCGTGCCGTCCGGGACCTGGCCGGTGACGAGAGCGACACCGCGTACGTCCTTGGCACCCTGGGCGAGACCGGCGGCGGCCTGAAGAACCTTCTCGGCGCGGAACTTCTCGATCTCCTTCTCGGCGTCCTTCAGCTTGCCGAGCATGGCCGAAACCTTCTCCGGAAGCTCCTCCGGACGGCCCTTGACCAACTCCTGGAGCTGGGCGACGACCGTGTGCTCCCGGGCCAGGAAGTTGTAGGCGTCCACCCCGACCAGGGCCTCGATACGCCGCACGCCGGAGCCGATGGACGACTCGCCGAGCAGCTTGACCAGGCCGAGCTGGGCGGTGTTGTGGACGTGGGTGCCGCCGCACAGCTCCTTGGAGAAGTCGCCGATCGTCACGACGCGCACGCGCTCGCCGTACTTCTCGCCGAACTCGGCGATGGCGCCCTGCTTCTTGGCCTCGTCGAGGCTGAGGATCTCGGCGCTCACATCGAGGTCGCGGGCGAGCACCTCGTTGATCTGCTGCTCGACGTCGGTCATCACGGCCGTCGGAACGGCGGACGGGGAGCCGAAGTCGAAGCGGAAGCGGCCGGGCTGGTTCTCGGAACCGGCCTGGGCGGCCGTCGGGCCGAGGGCGTCGCGCAGGGCCTGGTGCGTGAGGTGCGTGGCCGAGTGGGCGCGGGCGATGGCCTTGCGGCGGCGCACGTCGATGGCGGCCTGGGCCTTGGCACCGACGGTCACCTCCCCGACCTGGACGACGCCCTTGTGGACGTACACCCCGGGAACCGGCTTCTGGCAGTCGCGGATCTCGATGACGGCACCGGTGTCGATCCTGATGCGCCCGGTGTCGCCGATCTGACCGCCGCCCTCGGCGTAGAACGGGGTCCGGTCGAGGACGATCTCGACCTCGTCGCCCTCGGTGGCGGCCGGGGAGGAGACACCGTCGACCAGAATGCCGACGACCGTCGACTCGCCCTCGGTGCGGTCGTACCCGACGAACTCGGTCTCACCGGCGGCGTCGGCGATCTCGCGGTAGGCGCCCAGGTCGGCATGGCCGGTCTTCTTGGCCCTGGCGTCGGCCTTGGCGCGATCCCGCTGTTCCTTCATCAGGCGCCGGAAGCCGTCCTCGTCCACGGAAAGGCCCTGTTCGGCGGCCATTTCGAGGGTGAGGTCGATCGGGAAGCCCCAGGTGTCGTGGAGCAGGAAGGCCTTGTCACCGGCGAGGACCTGGCCGCCGGCGGCCTTGGTCTCCGTGACGGCGGTGTCGAGGATGTTGGTGCCGCCCTTGAGGGCCTTGAGGAAGGCGGCTTCCTCGGCGAGGGCCACGGTCTCGATGCGCTTGCGGTCGGTGACGAGCTCCGGGTACTGCTGGCCCATCATGGCGATCACGACATCGATGAGGTCCTGGACGACCAGGCCCGTGGCGCCGAGCAGACGCATGTTGCGGATGGCGCGGCGCATGATGCGGCGCAGCACATAGCCGCGGCCCTCGTTGCCGGGCGAGACGCCGTCGCCGATGAGCATCACGGCGGTGCGGATGTGGTCGGTGACCACGCGCAGGGAGACATCGGAGGCGTGGGCGTCGCCGTAGCGGACGCCGGTCAGTTCGGTGGCCTTGTCGATGACGGCCATGGAGGTGTCGATCTCGTACAGGTTCTGCACGCCCTGCAGGATCATGGCGAGGCGCTCCAGGCCGAGGCCCGTGTCGATGTTCTTGCTCGGCAGGTCGCCGAGGATCTCGAAGTCCTCCTTCGAGGTGCCCTCGCCCCGCTCGTACTGCATGAAGACGAGGTTCCAGATCTCCACGTACCGCTCGTCGTTGACGGCCGGGCCGCCCTCGACGCCGAACTCCGGGCCGCGGTCGTAGTTGATCTCGGAGCAGGGTCCACAGGGCCCGGGGACGCCCATGGACCAGTAGTTGTCCTTCTTGCCGAGGCGCTGGATGCGCTCGGCGGGGACACCGATCTTGTCGCGCCAGATCGACTCGGCCTCGTCGTCGTCCAGGTAGACCGTGATCCACAGGCGCTCCGGGTCGAGCCCGTAACCACCCTTGTCCTGGGGCGAGGTGAGCAGCTCCCAGGCGTAGGCGATGGCGCCTTCCTTGAAGTAGTCACCGAAGGAGAAGTTGCCGCACATCTGGAAGAACGTGCCGTGCCGGGTGGTCTTGCCGACCTCTTCGATGTCCGGGGTGCGGACGCACTTCTGCACGCTGGTGGCGCGCGACCACAGCGGCTTGACCTCACCGAGGAAATACGGCTTGAAGGGGACCATGCCCGCGTTGACCAGAAGCAGAGTCGGGTCGTCCGCGATGAGCGACGCCGAAGGAACGACGGTGTGACCGCGCTCCTCGTAGAAGCTCAGCCAGCGGCGACGAATTTCAGCCGACTCCATCAGTGGTCCTCATTCCGGTTGTACGGGTGGGTGTTGTCCAGCATCCCGTAGTGCTTCTCATCGTGCTTCTGGTTTTCCGGCCCGCGGTCGAGGGCGGCGAGGCGCCGCTGCGGGGGCAGGCCGCGGCCCGGGGGTGCGGCGATCCCGAGGGCCTCGCCCAGCTCTGCCTCGCGCTGGGCCATCCCGGCCCGCACGTCGAGGGCGAAGTCCTTGACCCGGTGCCCGGCCTCGATCGCCTTGTTGGCGGCCTGCGCGGCCAGGTGCTCGGGGGTCAGCTGCCGGATCTTGCGGTTGACCTTGGTGGTGGCCCACACACCGGCCGCGGCACCCGCGGTGAACCAGAACGTACGGCGGAACATCGCGGGGTTCAGCCCTTCTGCCTGCGGCGCTTCGAGCCCTTCGGCGCCGGGACGGTACGGCCGACGATGACCGTGCGCCGGGCCCGCTCGGGTGCGGGTGCCTCGTCGGTGTGGTTACGGCTCATCGCCCGGCGTACGCCGTAGCCGAACGCGGCGACCTTGACGAGCGGGCCGCCGAAGGTCGAGGCGACGGTGGTGGACAGCGCCGACGCGTTGGAGGTGACCTCCTGGACGTCGGTGGCGATGGCGTCGACCCGGTCGATCTGGGTCTGTGCGGAGCGCACCGCCTGGGAGGCGTCGGCCAGTAGCGGCACGGCCTGTTCCGTCACCTCCGCCACCAGCTTGGTGGTCGCCCTGAGCGTCTGGGCCAGCCTCACCAGCGCCACAGCGAGGAAGGAGACCAGAATCGCCCAGAAGACGGCCACCAGGATCCCGGCAACCTCTCCACCGGTCACACCGCACCGCTCTCTGCGCTCGTCGATCACTTGGGTTCTGGGTACTTCGAAAACCGTCTCCGACCCTATCGCGCCGGAGGCGGCCCCCCGCACCGGACAAGGGGTCCACGGACGGGTCGTCGTACGCGAAAGCCCGCCGCTCCCCACCGGTGAAGGGGGGAGGCGACGGGCCGAGGCGCGAAGCCGGTGGTGCAGGTACCGCGACCGCTGGATCAGCGGGCGTAGTACTCGACGACGAGCTGCTCGTCGCAGATCACCGGGATCTCCTTGCGGTTCGGCTCGCGGTCCAGGCGGAACGCCAGGGCGCCGAGGTTCACCTGGAGGTAGCGCGGGGTCTCGCCGTCGGGGGCGAAGCCACCGGCGCGGGAAACCTCGAACAGCGTCTTGCTGCGGCTGCGCTCGCGGACCATCACGACGTCGTCGGGACGGACACGGAACGACGGCTTGTCGACCTTCTGGCCGTTGACCTCGATGTGGCCGTGGACGACCATCTGGCGGGCCTGGTAGATCGTGCGGGCGATGCCCGAACGCAGGACCAGCGCGTCAAGACGACGCTCGAGCTCGATGACCAGGGCCTCACCGGTCTTGCCCTGAGTCTTGGCGGCACGCTCGTAGGCGCGGACGAGCTGGCGCTCGGACACGTCGTACTGCGCGCGCAGACGCTGCTTCTCCAGCAGACGGACCTTGTAGTCCGAGTTCTGCTTGCGGCCACGACCGTGCTCACCCGGCGGGTAGGGACGGGCCTCGAAGTACTTGACGGCCTTCGGGGTCAGCGCGATGCCGAGGGCACGCGACTTCTTGACCTTGGGGCGGGGCTGGTTAGCCACTTCTTTTCCTTTTCCTTTTCGGCTGCCTCAGGGTTACGGGAGGTCGCATCCGCAGCCGGGGATTCCCGGCAGGTCCACGAGGGACTTGCCAGGCAGCCGTTCCCCTGTGCTGGGCACATACGTGCAGCACACGAACGGCCCACCGACCGTTCCCGGAACCCCGGGTGGTGGTGGGCTGCCCGCGACACCTACGAAGGTGCGCGACGCTCCTGGATCAGAAGATCCGGCTGGATGTCCCGCCTGAGGCGCCGACCGAGGTCGGACACGGGACGCAGCACTGCGCAGGATTCTACAGCGTGTTCAGGACCGCTTGCGACCGAGGTGTTTCCTGGTCCACTCGACCGCGTCCGCGTACCGGGCCTCGGCTCCGTGCCGGGTCGGTTCGTAGTACTCGCGGTCCTTGAGCTCTTCCGGGGCGTACTGCTGCGCGGCGATGCCTTCGGGCAGGTCGTGCGGGTACACGTACCCCTGCGCGTGGCCGAGTTTGGCGGCGCCCTTGTAGTGCCCGTCGCGCAGGTGCATCGGCACGGATCCCGCGTGGCCTTTGCGTACGTCCGCCATGGCGGCGCCGATCGCCATGGTCGCGGCGTTGGACTTGGGGGCCAGGGCGAGGGCGATGGTGGCGTGGCTGAGGGTGAGCGCGGCCTCCGGGAAGCCGATCAGGGCGACCGCCTGGGCGGCGGCGACGGCTATCGGCAGGGCGTTCGGGTCGGCGAGGCCGATGTCCTCGCTGGCGGAGATCATCAGGCGGCGGGCGATGAAGCGGGGATCCTCGCCGGCCTCGATCATGCGGGCGAGGTAGTGCAGCGCCGCGTCGACGTCCGAGCCCCGGATGGACTTGATGAGGGCGCTGGCCACGTCGTAGTGCTGGTCGCCGTCACGGTCGTACTTCACGGCCGCCCGGTCGACGGTCTCCTCCAGGGTCTGGAGGGTGACCTCCGCTTCGCCCTTGTCGAGCGCGGCACCGGCGGCTGCCTCCAGGGCGGTCAGGGCCCGGCGGGCGTCTCCACCGGCGATCCGCAGCAGGTGTTCCTCGGCGTCCTCGGGGAGGGTGAGGGCGCTCTTGAGGCCACGCTCGTCGGCGACCGCGCGGCGCAGCAGGGCGCGCAGGTCGTCGTCCGTGAGGGGTTCGAGGGTGAGGAGGAGGGAGCGGGAGAGGAGGGGCGAGATGATGGAGAAGTACGGGTTCTCCGTGGTCGCCGCGATCAGGGTCACCCAGCGGTTCTCGACGGCGGGGAGCAGGGAGTCCTGCTGGGCCTTGCTGAAGCGGTGGATCTCGTCGAGGAAGAGGACGGTCTCCTTGCCGAAGCCGCCGGTGGCGCGGCGGGCCCCGTCGATGACCGCGCGGACCTCCTTGACGCCCGCGGTGATCGCCGACAACTCGACGAAGCGCTTGTTGGTGGCCTTCGAGACGACGTACGCCAGAGTGGTCTTGCCGGTGCCCGGCGGTCCCCAGAGGATCACGGAGGACGGTCCGGCAGGCCCGCCGCCGCTCTCGCCGACGAGCCTGCGCAGGGGCGACCCGGGCTTCAGCAGATGCTGCTGGCCCACGACCTCGTCGAGGACACGGGGACGCATCCGCACGGCCAGGGGGCTTCCGGACGGGTCCTTCTCCTGGCGTGCTTCTGCTGCTGCGGTGAACAGGTCGGGCTCCACGCACAAAACCCTATGTCACCCCACTGACAATGCCTGCGGCGCTGTCAGCTGGTCCAGAAGTCCCACCAGCGGGTCAGGATCAGCATCCCGATGATGCCGATGTGCAGGACCGGCACCACCCAGGTGAACTCGCCGAAGAAGCTCTTGAGCCACTTCGGCGCCGGGATGAAGCCGTTCCTGACGTTGAACGAGGTCACGTACCAGAACATGATGATCGTCGCGACCCACGCCAGCGAGCACCACAGGCACAGCGCGTTGATCCGGTACAGGGACTGGAACTGGAGCCAGGTGCAGAATCCGACGCCGAAGGCGGTGCCCGCGTTGAGGGTGAGCCAGTACCAGCGCGGGAAGCGGGCCCTGCCGAGCAGGCTCATGCCGACGCAGATGACGATGCCGTAGGCGACGAGGCCGAGCATCGGGTTCGGGAACCCGAAGGCCGCGGCCTGCTTGCTCTCCATCACGCTGCCGCAGGACACGACGGGATTGAGGCTGCAACCGGGCGTGAACGTCTTGCCCTCGACCTTGGCTTCCAGCAGCTTGAACTTGTCGATCGTGATGACCCACGCGGCGAGCAGCCCGGCCGCACCGGTGAGCACCAGCATCAGCGCGAACGCACGGCTGCCGCCCACGGAGCGCGAGGTCTCGGCGGGGGGATCGGGCTGGTCGGTGGAGACGCCGTCCTTCATCACTGTCGTCCTCATCACGCCGTTCCGTTGCATCGAGGGGGGCTGGCGGGCACCGACATTGTGCCGCACGCGGGTGCGTGTCCACCGTTCGGTGGACATAAGGAGGCACCCACGGCACCGCGGAGATCCTCCAGGTCAAACGGCCCCGGACGCGCGCGTGACGCTCACGTGTGGGAGTCGTCCGGCAGGGGGCGAATCCACACCCGCGCTGTTGACGGTCCGCGAAACGCGCGCCGGCCCACCTGTCAGCCGAGCCGCGACTCCAGCTCCGCCACGATCTCGTTCACGCCGATCGCCGTCTGCTCCCCGGACTCCATGTCCTTGAGCTGGACCACGCCCTCCGCGAGGTCCCGCTCACCGGCGACGATCGTGTAACGCGCCCCGCTCCGGTTCGCGTTCTTCATCGCCCCCTTCAACCCCTTCGCCCCGTACGAGAAGTCCGCCGCGACCCCCACCTTGCGCAGCTCCGTGACCTTCGTGAACAGCACCCGCCGGGCCTCCTCGCCCAGCGGCACCGCGAACACGCTTGTCGCGGACGGGAGTTCGAGCTCCACGCCCTCCGCCTCCAGGGCAAGGACCGTACGGTCGACGCCCAGCGCCCAGCCCACCGACGGCAGCGCCGGGCCGCCGATCATCTCGGACAGGCCGTCGTAGCGCCCGCCACCGCCCACCGCGGACTGCGAGCCCAGTCCGTCGTGGACGAACTCGAAGGTCGTACGGGTGTAGTAGTCCAGGCCGCGGACCAGCTTCGCGTCGTCCTCGAATTCGACGCCCTGGGCCACCAGCAGGGACCGCACTTCCTCGTGGTACGCCTTGCACGCGTCGCACAGGTAGTCCCGCAGCAGCGGCGCCCCCACCAGCTGCTTCTGGACGTCGTCGCGCTTGTCGTCCAGTACGCGCAGCGGGTTGATGCCGGCCCGGCGCTGCGTCTCCTCGTCCAGGTCGAGGCCGCTCAGGAAGTCCTGCAGCGCGGCCCGGTACACCGGCCGGCACTCCTTGTCCCCCAGCGAGTTCAGGAGGATGCGGAAGTTCCTGAGCCCCAGCGCCCGGTACGCCTGGTCCGCCAGGATGATCAGCTCGGCGTCCAGCGCCGGGTCCTCCGCGCCGATCGCCTCCGCGCCCACCTGCGAGAAGTGCCGGTAACGGCCCTTCTGGGGGCGCTCGTAGCGGTAGTACGAGCCCGAGTACCAGAGCTTGACCGGGAGGTTGCCCAGCTTGTGGAGGTTGGCCTCCAGCGCCGCGCGCAGCACCGACGCCGTGCCCTCGGGGCGCAGGGCCAGCCTGTCGCCGCCCTTGGTCTCGAAGGCGTACATCTCCTTCGTCACGATGTCCGTCGACTCACCGACGCCCCGGGCGAACAGTTCGACGTTCTCGAAGCCCGGTGTCTCGATGTAGCCGTAGCCGGAGTTCCGCAGCGGCGCGGCGATGGCTTCCCGTACCGCCAGGTACTTCGCGCTCTCCGGCGGGATCAGGTCGTACGTGCCCTTGGGGGCCTTGAAGGTGCTCACGGGTCTCTCGTCACATTCCTCGTCGGGGAGGGGGGTTCGAACCCTCGCCGCGATCGTGAAGGCCGGCCGCCACCTGCCGCAGATACGGGTTGGTGGCGCGCTCCTGGCCGATGGTCGTCTGGGCGCCGTGGCCGGACAGCACCACGGTCGAGTCGTCGAGCGGCAGGCACACACGGGCCAGCGAGTCGAGCATCTCGGCCATGTCACCGCCGGGCAGGTCGGTGCGTCCGATGGAGCCGGCGAAGAGCAGGTCGCCCGAGAAGAACACGGACGGGATGTCCGTGGTCTCGGGCATCCTGAACGTCACCGACCCCTTGGTATGGCCCGGCGCGTGCGCCACGCTCAGCTCCAGGCCCGCCAGTTCCAGCCGCGCACCGTCCGTCAGTTCCTTGACGTCGTCCGGTTCCCCGATGGTCAGCTCGCCCAGCAGCGGCATCCCGATGGACCGGCCGAGCGCCTTCTCGGGGTCGCTCATCATGTAGCGGTCGTCGGGGTGGATCCACGCCGGGACACCGTGCGCGCCGCACACCGGGACGACCGAGGCCACATGGTCGAGATGGCCATGGGTGAGGACGACCGCGACGGGCTTGAGCCGATGCTTCTTCAGCGTCTCCTCGACTCCCTCGGCGGCCTGATGGCCCGGGTCGATGATCACGCACTCCTCACCGGCGGCGGGGGCGACGAGATAACAGTTCGTCCCCCAGGCGCCGGCCGGGAACCCGGCAATGAGCACGATCGTCCTTCGATTTGTGGCGTACGTGGTCGTACGGGGTGGGTGGCAGTGCCGCAGAGCCTACCGGCGCTGCCGTTTCCTCAGCGAACCCATATACGGTACGGGGCACACGCAGGCGATCGGCACACAAGACGCACGCGTCCCAGTTGACGTAGAGACGCATGAGGAGAGAACCCGGTGGTCACCCAGGAACAGCGGCGACGTCAGCTCGCCCGGGAGAAGTTCTTGCGGCAGCAGCAGCGGCGTACGGCCGCGCGCCGCAAGGCGAACGTGCGCAACTCCGTGATCGCGTCGGTCCTCGGCGTGATCGTCGTGGGCAGTGTGTTGTCGTATGCGACCGGGGTCTTCAAGAACGACGACAGCAAGGCGAACGCGAGCGCCGAGGTCACCCCGAGTGCCTCGCCGCCCAGCAAGGCCCCGGACCCCTGCGAGAAGGCTGCCGAGGGGGCGGTGAAGTCGCTGACCTGGAAGAAGGAGCCGGCGATGACCATCGACAAGTCGGCGAAGTACGACATGAAGCTCGCGACGACGTGCGGCGACATCGACATCGCCCTGAAGACGTCCGCGGCGCCGCACACGGTCAACTCGTTCAACTTCCTGGCGAGCGAGGGCTATCTCGACCACACCAAGTGCCACCGGCTCACCACGAACGGCATCTACGTGCTGCAGTGCGGTGACCCGAAGGGCACCGGTATGGGCGGCCCCGGCTACACCATTCCGGACGAGAACCTGAAGGACAAAACCCTCAAGAACAACATCTACCCGGCGGGCACGATCGCCATGGCCAACACCGGTCAGGCGCACACCGGCGGCAGCCAGTTCTTCCTGGTCTACCAGGACAGTCAGCTTCCGCCCAGCTACACACCGTTCGGCACGATTTCCGCGTCGGGCATGAAGGTCCTGAAGAAGATCGCCGGGGCCGGTGAGGCCACGGGACAGGGCGACGGCGCACCGAATGCGACCGTTGTGATCAACAAGGCGACCGTAACGAAATCCTGACCGCCAACTGCGAAACTTCGGTCGCGCGGGATGCGGACAGCATCCCTGCCGGTCGCCTATGTTGGCCGTGACGAAACTGTGGACGATGCCCGGGGGTGCAGAGCCCTCCGCAGGCATCATGTGGAGGAGGCGCTGTGAGCAGCGACCCGTGGGGCCGCGTCGACGAGACGGGGACCGTGTACGTGCGTACGGCCGACGGCGAGCAGGTCGTCGGTTCCTGGCAGGCCGGCTCCCCTGAGGAGGCGCTGGCCTACTTCGAGCGCAAGTACGAGGGCCTGGTTGTCGAGATCGGCCTCCTCGAAAAGCGAGTCAAGACCACCGACCTGTCCTCGAAGGACGCCCAGGTGGCGATCGACCACATCCGCGAGCAGGTGGACGCCCACCACGCGGTCGGCGATCTGGCCGCGCTGAAGGTCCGCCTCGACAAGCTCGTCGAGACCGTCGCGGCCCGCCGCGAGGAGCGCAAGCAGCAGCGGGCCAAGCAGTCCGACGAGGCGCGGCACGCCAAGGAGGCGCTCGTCGTCGAGGCGGAGGAGCTGGCGCAGTCCGACCAGTGGCGGTCGGCCGGTGAGCGGCTGCGCGCGCTGGTGGACACCTGGAAGGGGCTGCCGCGGCTCGACCGGAAGTCGGACGACGAGCTGTGGCATCGCTTCTCGCACGCCCGCTCGGCGTTCTCCAAGCGCCGCAAGGCGCACTTCGCGTCCCTGGACGCGCAGCGCGAGGACGCCCGCAAGGCCAAGGAGAAGCTGGTCACGGAGGCCGAGGCACTGTCGGCGTCGACCGACTGGGGTCCGACGGCGGCGCGTTACCGCGAGCTGATGACGGACTGGAAGGCCGCGGGCCGTGCCCAGCGCGAGCACGAGGACGACCTGTGGAACCGCTTCCGCGGCGCCCAGGACGTGTTCTTCGCGGCGCGCAGCTCGGTCTTCGCCGAGCGGGACGCGGAGCAGACCGAGAACCTCAAGCTCAAGGAGGAGCTGGCCGGAGAGGCCGAGAAGCTCCTGCCGATCACGGACCTCAAGGCGGCTCGGGCCGCGTTCCGGTCGCTCAACGAGCGCTGGGAGGCCATTGGGCATGTGCCGCGTGACGCCCGCCCGAAGGTCGAGGGCCGGATGCACACGGTCGAGCGGGCTCTTCAGGAGTCCGAGGAGACCGAGTGGCGCCGGACGAACCCGGAGGCACGCGCGCGTGCCGAGGGTCTGACCGGCCAGCTCCAGGCGGCCGTGGACAAGCTCAGCGGTCAGATCGAGACGGCCAGGGCGCAGGGCAACAACGCCAGGGCCGACAAGCTCCAGAAGGAGCTCGACGGCCGTCAGGCGCTGCTGGACCAGGCGCTCAAGGGCCTGCAGGAGTTCGGCGGCTAGTTGGTTCGGCCGGTTTCTTTTCAGGCTGGTACGCAGAGGGGCTCCCGTACGAGATGTACGGGAGCCCCTCTGCGTGCTCTCCGGACTACGGCCTGCGGGCCGAGGTCACCCGGTACACGTCGTACACGCCCTCGACGCCCCTGACGGCCTTCAGGACGTGCCCCAGGTGCTTGGGGTCGCCCATCTCGAAGGTGAAGCGGGAGGTGGCCACCCGGTCCCTCGATGTCTGGACGGCCGCCGACAGGATGTTGACGTGCTGGTCGGACAGGATGCGGGTGACGTCCGAGAGGAGGCGGGAGCGGTCCAGCGCCTCGACCTGGATGGCGACCAGGAAGACCGAGGACTGGGTGGGCGCCCACTCGACCTCGAGGATGCGCTCGGGCTCCCGGGACAGTGACTCGATGTTGACGCAGTCGTTGCGGTGAACCGATACGCCGCTACCGCGCGTGACGAAACCGATGATCGGATCGCCGGGTACGGGCGTACAGCAGCGGGCGAGCTTCACCCAGACGTCGTCGACGCCCTTGACCACGACACCCGGGTCGTTGCTGCTGCGCCGCTTGCGGCCCCGGCCGCGGGGGGACGGAACGGTCTCGTCCATCTCCTCGGTGGCCGCCTCCTCGCCGCCGAGCGCCTGGACGAGCTTCTGTACGACGTTCTGCGCGGCCACATGGCCCTCGCCGATCGCCGCGTACAGGGACGAGATGTCGGGGTAGCGCATCTCGTGCGCGAGGGTGACGAGGGAGTCGCCGGTGAGGATGCGCTGGATCGGCAGGTTCTGTTTGCGCATCGCGCGCGCGATGGCGTCCTTGCCCTGCTCGATCGCCTCGTCGCGCCGCTCCTTGGAGAACCAGGCGCGGATCTTGTTCCGGGCGCGCGGCGACTTGACGAAGCCGAGCCAGTCGCGGGAGGGACCCGCGCCGGCCGCCTTGGAGGTGAAGACCTCCACCAGGTCGCCGTTGTCCAGGGTGGATTCGAGCGGTACGAGACGCCCGTTGACCCGTGCCCCTATGGTCCGGTGGCCGACCTCGGTGTGCACCGCGTACGAGAAGTCGACCGGTGTCGCTCCCGCCGGAAGCGCTATCACGTCACCCTTGGGCGTGAAGACGAAGACCTCGTTGCGCGACAGGTCGAAGCGCAGGGACTCCAGGAACTCCCCGGGGTCCTCGGTCTCCTTCTGCCAGTCCAGCAGCTGGCGCAGCCACGCCATGTCGTTGAGGTGGTCGTCCTTGCCGGTGGCCCTCGGCTGGTCCGAGCGCACCTTGGAGGCGCCGGCGACGGCCTCCTGCTTGTACTTCCAGTGCGCGGCGATGCCGTACTCGGCACGGCGGTGCATGTCGAACGTTCGGATCTGGAGTTCGACCGGCTTGCCGTTGGGCCCGATGACCGTCGTGTGCAGCGACTGGTACATGTTGAACTTGGGCATCGCGATGTAGTCCTTGAACCGGCCGGGGACCGGGTTCCAGCGCGCGTGCACGGTGCCGAGGGCGGCGTAACAGTCGCGGACCGTGTCGACAAGTACACGAATACCCACGAGGTCGTAGATCTCCGCGAAGTCGCGGCCTCGTACGATCATCTTCTGGTAGACGCTGTAGTAGTGCTTCGGGCGGCCGGTGACGGTGGCCTTGATACGGGCCGCGCGCAGATCGCTCTGCACCTCGTCGGTCACTATGGCCAGGTACTCGTCACGCTTCGGTGCCCGCTCGGCCACCAGCCGGACGATCTCGTCGTACATCTTGGGGTAGAGGATCGCGAAGGCGAGGTCCTCCAGTTCCCACTTGATGGTGTTCATGCCCAGGCGATGGGCGAGCGGCGCGTAGATCTCCAGGGTCTCGCGCGCCTTCTTCTCCTGCTTCTCGCGCTTGAGATAGCGCATGGTGCGCATGTTGTGCAAGCGGTCGGCGAGCTTGATGACCAGGACGCGCGGGTCCTTGGCCATGGCGACGACCATCTTGCGCACGGTCTCGGCCTGCGCGGCCTCGCCGAACTTGACCTTGTCGAGCTTGGTGACGCCGTCGACGAGCAGCGCGACGGAGTCGCCGAAGTCACGGCGGAGCTGGTCGAGGCCGTACTCGGTGTCCTCGACCGTGTCGTGGAGCAGACCCGCCATCAGCGTCGCCGGGTCCATGCCCAGCTCGGCGAGGATCGTGGTGACCGCCAGCGGGTGGGTGATGTACGGGTCGCCGCTCTTGCGCTTCTGGCCGCGGTGCCAGCGCTCGGCGACCTGGTAAGCCTGCTCGATCTGGCGGAGCGTCGCCGTCTCGATCTTCGGATCGTTGCCGCGCACCGCCCGCAGCAGCGGCTCGAGGACCGGGTTGTACGGGTTGGAACGCTGCACGCCGAGCCGGGCCAGCCGGGCGCGTACGCGGTTGGGGGAACCGGAGCGGGCGGGCTGGCCGGAGGCCGGGCGGACCGCGGGCGCGGGAGCCGGGGTGGGAGCGGGCTCGGGCGTAGCCGGTTTGGGGCGCGGGGGCTCGGCCGCCCGCTCGACGGGGGCGGACTGGGCGTGCTCGACCGGCCCGTGCGCGTCGTTCTTCGCGGTCCGCGCGGGCGTGGCCGCGGGCTCCGAGACGGGCTCGGGCTTGGCGGCGGTCAGGGGCTGGGCCTCGTCTGCCAAGAGGACTCCTCGTGCGCGATCCGGGTCCCCCGGTCAGGCTCCGGAGACCCCATGGTAGCGATCCCGGGCTCCGGCATCGCCTCCAGGCCGCTGAGACGGCCTTCTACAGAAGAAACGCGAGAGGCGGGCACCGGATTCCTCCGGTGCCCGCCTCTGCCGCTCTCTGTGTCCGTCAGGCCCGTCTCAGACGGTGATCAGCGCTTCCAGCACCGCTCCCGCGAGAGCGGGTTCGAGCCGCTGCCGGCCGCCGAGGAACCCGAGCTCCATGAGTATCGCGAGCCCCGCGACCTCCGCGCCGGCCCGCCGGATCAGCTGGAGAGACGCCTCGGCGGTGCCGCCCGTGGCCAGTACGTCGTCGATCACCAGGACGCGGTCGCCCGCGCTCAGGTCCTCGGCGTGGACCTCGATCTCGGCCGAGCCGTACTCCAGGTCGTACGCCTGGCTGAGCGTGGCTCCGGGGAGCTTGCCCGCCTTGCGTACGGGGATGAAGCCGAGGCCTGCCCGGACCGCCACCGGGGCGCCCAGGATGAAGCCGCGGGCCTCCAGGCCGACGATCTTCGTGGCACCGCTGCGGACGGCGATGTCCGCCAGGGCCTCGGTGAGCGCGGCGAACGCCTTCGGGTCCGCCAGGAGCGGGGTGATGTCCTTGAACATCACGCCGGGCTCCGGGTAGTCCGCCACGTCACGGATGCGGCTGAGCAGCAGCTCCTTGACCGCGGTCATCGGCGCTTCCCCGAGGGCCGGCCGCGGCCCCGGTTGCGGGAGGCGGGCTGGGTACGCGGACCGACGACCGCCGGAGCGGCGTCGTCGTCCTCGTCGTCGTACGGCTGCTCGTCCCGGACCTGGGGCTCCGGGGCGTCGCCCTGCTGCGCCCGCTTGGCCAGGATGCGCTTCTTGAGGGCCTTCATCTGCGGCTCGCGCTCCTTGAGGTCGGCGACGAGCGGCGTGGCGATGAAGATCGAGGAGTACGCACCGGCCGCGAGGCCGACGAACAGCGACAGCGAGATGTCGTTCAGCATGCCCGCGCCGAGCACACCGCCACCGATGAACAGCAGACCGGCGACCGGGAGGAGCGCGACCACCGTGGTGTTGATGGAGCGCACCAGGGTGCCGTTGATCGACCGGTCGGCGATCTCGCTGTAGGTCCAGCGGGTCTGCTTGGTGATGTCCTTGGTCTGCTCCTTGAGGCTGTCGAAGACGACGACCGTGTCGTAGAGCGAGTAACCGAGGATCGTCAGCAGACCGATCACCGTGCCTGGCGTCACCTCGAAGCCGACGAGGGCGTAGATGCCGACCGTGATCGTGATGTCGTGGATGAGTGCCACGAGCGCGGCCAGGGCCATTCGCCACTCGAAGGCGATCGCCAGATAGATCACCACGAGGATCATGAAGATCACCAGGCCCTGCCAGGCCTTGTTCGCGACCTGGTCGCCCCAACTGGGGCCGACCAGCTCACCGGTGATCTGGTTCTCCGGAACGCCGAGGTCGCTGGCGAGCTGCTTCGAGACCGTGTCCGCCTTGACGGTGTCGATGCTGGAGATCTGGATACGCAGACCGTCCTTGCCGAGCTTCTGGACGATCGCGTCGTGGCCCGCGGCCTCTTCCGCGTACTTCTCCGCCTGCGACACCGAAACACTGGTCTTGTCGATGGTGAAGACGGCACCGCCCTCGAACTCGATGCCCATGTTCAGACCGCGCACCGACAGGCCGAGGATGGCCGTGATGGTGATCAGGATCGAGAGGCCGTACCAGATGAAACGCTTGCCGACGAAGTCGTAGCCGATCTCACCGCGGTGGAGCCGGGCGCCGATGTTGCCGAGTTTCGACATCTCACGCCTCCTTCGTGTCGACGGGCGCGGACGCGCGACGGGTGCGACGGAGCGGCGGTTTGGCGCCCAGGCGCTGCGGGTCGAGGCCGGACCAGCTGTGGCCCTCCGCGAAGAACTTCTTGCGGGCGAGGATCGTCATCAGCGGCTTGGTGAAGAAGAAGACGACGACCACGTCGAGCAGGGTGGTCAGACCGAGCGTGAACGCGAAGCCCTGGACCTTGCCGACGGTGACGATGAAGAGCACCGCGGCGGCGAGGAAGGACACGAAGTCGGAGACCAGGATGGTGCGCCGGGCGCGCGGCCAGGCCCGCTCGACGGCAGGCCGCAGCGTACGGCCCTCGCGGATCTCGTCACGGACGCGTTCGAAGAACACGATGAACGAGTCCGCGGTGATACCGATCGCGACGATCGCACCACAGACGGCCGGCAGGTTCAGCGCGAAGCCGATGGCCGGACCGAGCAGCGACATGATCACGTACGTGAGGGCGGCGGAGACCAGGAGGGAGGCGATGGCGACGAGCGACAGGCCCCGGTAGTAGACCAACAGGTAGATCACGACCAGAGCCAGACCGATGCCGCCGGCGATGAGACCGGCGTGCAGCTGGTCGCCACCGAGCGCGGCGCTGACCGTACTGACGCTCGACTCCTGGAAGGTGAGCGGGAGAGCGCCGTACGACAGCATGTTGGCCAGGTCCTGGGCCTCGGTCGCGTCGAAGGTGCCGGAGATCTGCGCGGTACCACCCGTGATCGCGGTGCTCACGTACGGGTTGGAGACGACCTCGCCGTCCAGGACGATGCCGAACTCGTTCTGCGGGGCCTGGTTCTGGGCGAGGCGGCCGGTGACGTCCGCGAACTGCTTGGCTCCCTTGGACGTGAAGTCCATGGTGACCATCCAGCCTGCGGCGCCCTGCGTGTCGATGACGGCCTGGGCCTTCTCGACCTCGGTGCCGTCCACCTCGGCCGGGCCGAGGATGAACTTCTGCCACTGGCCCTGCGAGTCCTGACCACAGGCCACCGTGGGTTCGGTGGGCTTGACGCCGTCACCGGTGACGGCGCGGACCGCCCTCTTGGTGCAGTCGAGCGCCGTGTACTGCGCCTGCAGCTTCGCGGTCGCATCGTCGACGGGGGCGCTCGCCGAGGGCGAAGCGCCGACGGGCGCGGACGTCGAGGCGCTCGGCGTCGGGGTCGCGTCCGCCTTCAGTGCGTCGGTGACCGGACGGCCCTGCGAGGTGGCACTGGCCGACGCGCTGGGCGAGGCGGACGACGTCGAGGTCGCCTCGTCCTTGCCCGTTGCCGAGGCCGACGGCGAAGGGCTGCCGGAGGTGCTCGTGCTCGGCGTGGGGCTGGCCGTCGCGGCGGTGCCCTGGACCTCCAGGGCCAGAACCGGACGGAAGTAGAGCTTGGCGGTGGTGCCGACCTGGTCCCGGGCCTGCTTGGAGTTCGTGCCCTTGGGGATGTTGACAATGATGTTGTCGGATCCCTGGGTCTGAACCTCGGCCTCGGAGACGCCAAGACCGTTGACACGGCGGTTCATGATCTCGACCGCGGTGTCCATGTTGGTCTTGTTGATCGCGTTCGGCTGGCCCGGCTCGTTCTTCGCCGTGAGCGTGATGCTCGTACCGCCGGCCAGGTCGATGCCGAGACGCGGAGTCGTGTGCCCCGAGGCGAACATGCCGCCGGTGAGCGCCACGATGGCGATCAGAATGAGGGCCAGCGAGCGTCCTGGCTTGCTCTGGGAGCTCGCGCTCCGGCCCTTCTTAGGTGCTGCCACCTTCTCGTACTCCCTCTCGGGCCGCCCCGCGCCGGGTCAGCGCGGCCGGCGGCCATGACATGGTGTCGGGACTCGGTGCGAGTACCGCACGTGCCGGGGGCACGAGGTGCGAACGGATCGCGCCGCGCTCCTCCCCCGGAACGCGGCTACTTCGCGTCGGACTCGCCGTCGGTCTTCTTCGGCTCTTCTTCCGCCTTCACCTCAGCGGCCTCGGTCTCGTCGGACGGCTCGTCGGCCGCGTCCTTCTTGCCGAGGTCGATGGGCTTGTCGTCGGAAGCGGCGGAAGCGTCGTCGGAGGGCTCGTCGGTCTCGGTGAGGGAGGAGGCGTCGTCCGGAACGACGGAGTCGTCGTTCTTCAGGTCGTGCTCGATGCCGTGGACGATGCGGTTGTACTCGTCGTCGGTGAGGACGGCGCCGATCGAGTTCTTCGCGAAGAGAAGATCCACACCCGGGCCCGCGTCAAGGAGGACCGTCTCCTCGTTGACTTCCTTGACCGTCGCGTACATGCCGCCGATCGTGCGGACGCCGGTACCGGGCTGCATGTCGTTACGCATCTGCGCGGCGGCCTGCTGCTTGCGCTTGGCCGAGCGGGTCATCAGGAACATGGCCCCGATGAGCACGATGAACGGGAGAAGGGTCACGATATTCACGGGACGGAATTTCCTTCGCACTACCGCGTCGGTGAGCGGCCTGGTGGATGGGGGGTGTGGTCGGCGCCACCTACAAAGCTACAAAGGCGGCATCGGCGGAGTCTAAGCGAGTCCGCACTCCAGGAACAACGCTCAGCATGGCACCACGGTTCCTGACCTTGCCTGCATGCGCGCCGTCACGCCCCGAACAGGTCCTGTTGTCCGGTTCCCCCCGTTACGGATCGGGGTGGCGTGAGCCCCAGATGCGCCCATGCGGCGGGGGTCGCGACCCGGCCGCGCGGTGTACGGGCCAGCAGTCCCTCCCGTACGAGGAAGGGCTCGGCGACCTCTTCGACGGTCTCGCGCTCCTCCCCCACCGCGACGGCCAGCGTGGAGAGCCCGACCGGACCGCCGCCGAACAGCTTCAGCAGCGCTTCGAGGACGCCCCTGTCGAGGCGGTCGAGGCCGCGCGCGTCGACCTCGTAGACCTTCAGGGCCGCCATCGCGATGTCGCGGATGATGACACCGTCGGCCTTCACCTGCGCGTAGTCCCGGACGCGGCGCAGCAGGCGGTTGGCGATACGGGGGGTGCCGCGCGAACGGCCGGCGATCTCCGCGGCGCCCGCGGCATCGATCTCGACGTCGAGGAGGTGCGCGGAGCGGTGGATGACGCGCTCCAGCTCGGCCGGTTCGTAGAACTCCATGTGCGCGGTGAAGCCGAAACGGTCGCGCAGCGGGGGCGGCAGCAGTCCCGCGCGCGTGGTGGCGCCGACCAGGGTGAACGGGGGCAGTTCGAGGGGGATGGCGGTGGCGCCGGGGCCCTTGCCGACGATCACGTCGACGCGGAAGTCCTCCATCGCCATGTAGAGCATCTCCTCGGCGGGCCGGGACATGCGGTGGATCTCGTCGAGGAAGAGCACCTCTCCCTCCTGGAGGGAGGAGAGGATCGCCGCGAGGTCGCCGGCGTGCTGGATGGCGGGGCCGCTGGTGATGCGGATGGGGGCGCCCATCTCGGCCGCGATGATCATCGAGAGGGTGGTCTTGCCGAGGCCGGGAGCACCGGAGAGCAGCACATGGTCGGCGGTGGCGCCACGCGCGCGTGCGGCCCGCAGGACGAGGTCGAGCTGCTCGCGGACCTTCTCCTGGCCGATGAACTCGTCCAGGTCCTTGGGGCGCAGGGCTGCCTCGACGGCCTGGTCCTCGCCGTCGGCCACAGAGCCCACCAGCCGCTCCACGGCGGGGCCGACGAGCCGCTCGGAGGCGGTGGTCTCGTCGGTCGGGTCGTCCCAGTTCACTGCGTTCTCCTAGCTGGGTGCGCCGGGTGCGCGGGTCGGCCGGGGGTCGGCACAGTGTGCGTGTGCCTCTCGGTCGCGGTCGGTCGGGTGGGCGGAGCATACGGAGGTGGGGATGCCCCCGGTCGGCGGGCTCTGTCGATCAGCGCGTTCTGTTGAGGGTCTGGAGGGCCGCCTTCAGCAACTGGCCCACCTGAGGCGTGCCTTCGGCGGCCTCGGCCTGCGGTGTTACGGCTGCCACGGCCTCGTCGGCCTCGCGCGTCGCGTATCCGAGGCCGATCAGGGCCGCTTGCAGCTGGTCGCGCCAGCCCGTGCTGACCGGGGATCCGATGGCGGGACCCGTGCCGAGCGGGGCGCCGAGGCGGTCCTTCAGGTCCAGGAGGAGCTTCTGGGCGCCCTTCTTGCCAATGCCGGGCACGGCGACCAGCGCCTTCTCGTCCGCCATGGATACCGCGCGGCGCAGGGCGTCCGGCGAGTGGACGGCCAGCATGGCCTGGGCGAGGCGAGGGCCGACGCCGCTCGCGGTCTGGAGCAGCTCGAAGGTCTGCCGCTCGTCGTCGTCCGCGAAGCCGTACAGGGTCAGGGAGTCCTCACGGACGACCAGGGAGGTGGCGAGTCTGGCCTGCTGCCCCATGCGGAGGCCGGCGAGGGTGCCCGGCGTGCACTGGACTGCGATGCCGATTCCGCCCACCTCGACCACCGCGGAGTCGGGGGCGAGGGCGGCAACCGGGCCGCTGACAAAGGCGATCATGCGGGGCGGCCTTTCGGGGCGGGTGCTGTGGTCGATACGCGTGCTGTCGCTGCGGGTGCTTGGGCCTGCGCCTGCGCTTTGTGGAGAGCTACGGCTTGCTGGAGCCGGTTCTGCGCGACGGCCTGCTGAAGGCGGTTCTGCGCGGGCGCGCGCCAGATGTGGCAGATGGCGAGCGCCAGGGCATCGGCGGCGTCGGCGGGCTTGGGCGGCGCGTCGAGCCGGAGCAGCCGGGTCACCATGGCGCCGACCTGGGCCTTGTCTGCGCGTCCGTTGCCGGTGACGGCAGCCTTGACCTCACTGGGGGTGTGCAGGGCGACGGGAATACCACGCCGCGCGGCGCAGAGCATCGCGACGGCGCTGGCCTGGGCCGTGCCCATCACCGTACGCACGTTGTGCTGGCTGAACACCCGCTCCACGGCGACGAATTCGGGCCGGTGCTCGTCCAGCCACTCCTCGATGCCCTGCTCGATCGCGACGAGGCGGTGGCCCAAGTCCGCGTCCGCGGGGGTGCGTACGACGCCGACGCCGACCATTGTCAACGGCCGCCCGGGGACGCCCTCGACGACACCGACCCCGCATCGGGTCAGTCCCGGGTCGACTCCGAGTACGCGCACTCGCCCCACCCCTCTGTTCGGTCGCGGCCCGCCGACGGTGATCTTTGACTGCCGCCAGGCTATCCGCTGCCACTGACAACAGCGGCGGGCCGGTAGGACGTGTCCCACCGGCCCGCCACAACTCGCCTCGCGGCGCGGCAGCGTTACGCGTCGACCTTCTCCATGACCTCGTCGCTGACGTCGAAGTTGGCGAAGACGTTCTGCACGTCGTCGCTGTCCTCCAGCGCGTCGATCAGCTTGAAGATCTTCCTGGCGCCCTCCTCGTCCAGCTCGACCTGCATGGTCGGGACGAAGTTGGCGTCGGCGGAGTCGTAGTCGATGCCGGCTTCCTGGAGCGCGGTGCGCACCGCGACCAGGTCGGTGGCCTCGGAGATGACCTCGAAGGACTCACCGAGGTCGTTGACCTCCTCGGCGCCGGCGTCGAGGACGGCGCCCAGGACGTCGTCCTCGGTCAGCTCACCCTTGGCGACGACGATGACGCCCTTGCGGTTGAAGAGGTACGAGACGGAGCCGGGGTCGGCCATGTTGCCGCCGTTGCGGGTCATGGCGACGCGGACGTCCGAGGCGGCGCGGTTGCGGTTGTCGGTGAGGCACTCGATGAGCACCGCGACACCGTTGGGGCCGTAACCCTCGTACATGATCGTCTCGTAGTCGGCGCCACCGGCTTCGAGGCCGGCGCCGCGCTTGACCGCGGAGTCGATGTTCTTGTTCGGGACCGAGCTCTTCTTGGCCTTCTGAATGGCGTCGAACAGCGTCGGGTTGCCGGACACATCAGCGCCACCCGTACGCGCCGCGACCTCGATGTTCTTGATCATTTTCGCGAAGAGCTTGCCGCGCTTGGCGTCGATCACGGCCTTCTTGTGCTTCGTCGTAGCCCATTTAGAGTGGCCGGACATCTGCCTGTCTCCTTCGCGTAACCCAACTCTGTACGAACCCCAGAGATCCTACAAGGACTCCGCTGTACGGTCGGCGCCCGCCGTGCGTGCCATGTCGGCCCGCACGATGTCGACGAAAAGGGAGTGCACGCGGTGGTCGCCGGTCAGTTCCGGGTGGAACGACGTGGCGAGCGCGTTGCCCTGACGTACGGCGACGATGTGACCGCCGTGCTCGGCGAGCACCTCGGCCTCGGCGCCGACGGACTCGACCCAGGGGGCACGGATGAAGACGCCCTCCACAGGATCGCCCTCCACGCCCTTCACGTCGACCGCCGCCTCGAAGGACTCGTTCTGGCGTCCGAAGGCGTTGCGGCGCACGATCATGTCGATACCGCCGACGGTCTCCTGGCCCGAGCGCGGGTCGAGGATCTTGTCGGCGAGCATGATCATGCCGGCGCAGGTGCCGTAGACGGGCATACCGGCGCGCACGCGCGCGCGGAGGGGTTCCATCATGCCGAAGAGGACGGCCAGCTTGGAGATGGTGGTGGACTCGCCGCCGGGGATGATCAGGCCATCCACCTCGGCGAGTTCCTCGGGGCGCCGCACCGGCCTGGCCAGGGCGTCCGCCTCGGCCAGGGCGATGAGGTGTTCCTGTACGTCGCCCTGGAGGGCCAGGACACCGATGACGGGGGTGTCGTACATGGGTGTTACCAGCCCCGGTTCGCGTAGCGCTCGGACTCGGGGAGGGTGTCGCAGTTGATGCCGACCATGGCCTCGCCGAGGTTGCGGGAAGCGTCCGCGATGATCTTCGGGTCGTCGTAGAAGGTGGTCGCCTTCACGATGGCGGCGGCGCGCTTGGCGGGGTCGCCGGACTTGAAGATGCCGGAGCCGACGAAGACGCCCTCGGCGCCGAGCTGGCGCATGAGTGCGGCGTCGGCGGGGGTTGCCACACCGCCGGCGGAGAACAGCACGACCGGCAGCTTGCCGAGGTCGGCGACCTCCTGGACGAGCTCGTACGGGGCACGCAGGTCCTTGGCGGCGGCGTACAGCTCGTTGTTGTCGTAGCCACGCAGACGGGCGATCTCGTTCTTGATCTGCCGCAGGTGGCGGACGGCCTCGACGACGTTGCCGGTGCCGGCCTCGCCCTTGGAGCGGATCATCGCGGCGCCCTCGGCGATACGGCGCAGGGCCTCACCGAGGTTGGTGGCGCCACAGACGAAGGGGGTGGTGAAGGCCCACTTGTCGGAGTGGTTGACCTCGTCGGCGGGGGTCAGCACCTCGGACTCGTCGATGTAGTCGACGCCGAGGGACTGCAGGACCTGGGCCTCGACGAAGTGGCCGATGCGCGACTTCGCCATGACCGGGATGGACACGGCCTCGATGATGCCCTCGATCATGTCCGGGTCGGACATACGGGCCACGCCGCCGTCCTTGCGGATGTCGGCCGGGACGCGCTCCAGGGCCATGACGGCCACGGCGCCGGCGTCTTCGGCGATCTTCGCCTGCTCGGCGTTGACCACGTCCATGATCACACCGCCCTTGAGCTGCTCGGCCATACCGCGCTTCACGCGCGCGGTGCCGGTTTCGGGCGTCTGGGCGGGGTTGGAGAACGTGCTCGACACGGTGTGACCTCACTCGGTGAAAGAGGGCTGCTGCAGTACTGAGGAAACGGGAGAGGAGCAGGCCACAGCAAGGGCCAATGGGGAGCCGGTGGATCGTTTTCGCCCCCGCCGCCCCTACCCGTCCCATCTCTGGGGCTGCCGCCCCAGACCCCGCTACGGCCCTGAACGGGCCTTGTCCTCAAACTCCCCCAGAGAGGGGGGACCCCCAACGGGCTGGTATGTCAGCCCCTCCGGCGTTTGAGGAGCGGGGGTTCGGGGGCAGCGCCCCCGAGGATGGGACGGGTAGGGGCGGCGGGGGCGAGAACCTCTCTCAGCCGCGCCCCTCACGCCGCCGCCCGCTCCCCCAGTGCCGCCGGGGGCTCGTCGTCCATCTCGAACGCCATCGGGAACGGGGCGTGCCCCGCCAGCCGGAACCACCGGACCTTCCGGTGCCGCCGCAACGCCCGCGCCGCTCGCACCGCGTCGTTGTGGAACCGCCGGGCCATCGGCACCCTGCGCACCGCCTCCGTCAGCTCACTCGCCGCTTCGTCCCCGCCGGGGGCCTCCCGTACTGCCTCGACCTGCGGAACCTCCGCGAAGACGGCCCGCAGCGCCTGGCTCAGCTCGCTCTCGGCGACCTCCCGCTGCTCCTCCTCGGCCTGGCGCGCGGCGTGCGCCGCCTCGTACAGCACGATCGAGGCAGCCGGATCGAGGACGCCCGCGGTGGCCAACTCCTGGGCGACGGAAGCCCGGCGCAGCAGTTGCGCGTCGAGCCCGGCGCGCGTGGCGTCGATCCTGACGTGCAGTCGGTCGAGTCGGCCGGCGGTCCAGCTGAGGTAGAGGCCGATCACGACGAGCGCGACAAGGATCCAGATGAGGGTTGGGGTCACGGGCGGCAGGCTACAGCTCTGCCGGTTCCGCGGAGTTCGTCACCTGGCTGTCCCCAGGGGCTGCGGCCCCGCTCAGTCCCTCGCCAGTCCCAGTCGTGCCATCAGTCCCGGCGCCGTCCGCTCGTCCGCCGCGACCGCTGTCGTGCCGTCCGTCACCGTCTCGTACACGGACAGGATGTCCGCCCCCACCGTCGACCAGTCGAACCGCCGCACATGGGCGCTCCCCCGTTCCCGCAGCTCGGCCCGGCGATCGGGGTCGCCCAGGAGGCGCACGGCCGCGTCGGCCAGGGCGTCCGCGTCCTCGTTGGTGAACAGCTCGCCCGCCGCCCCCTGATCCAGGACCTGGGCGAAGGCGTCGAGGTCCGAGGCCAGGACAGGTGCCCCCGCCGACAGGGCCTCGACCAGGATGATCCCGAAGCTCTCGCCGCCGGTGTTGGGGGCGATGTACACGTCGACGCTGCGCAGCAGGCGTGCCTTGTCCTCGTCGCTGACCATGCCCAGGAACTCGACGCGCGAGCGCATCTCCGGCGGCAGGGTCTCCACCGCTTCCACCTCGTCGCCGCGGCCCGCGACCAGCAGCCTCGTCGCGGGGCGGGCGGCAAGGATCTTCGGGAGAGCCTTCATCAGGACCGGCAGACCCTTGCGGGGCTCGTCGATGCGGCCGATGAAGCCGATGGTGTCGCCCTGCCACTCGGGATTCGGCTTGGCACCGGCGAAGAAGTCGACGTCGACACCGTTCGGGATGACGACCGCGTCGCCGCCCAGGTGCTCCACCAGCGTGCGCCGCGCGTACTCGCTCACCGCGATCCGGGCGCTGATCTTCTCCAGGGCGGCCTGGAGGATCGAGTACGCGGCGACCATGGCCCGGGAGCGCGGGTTCGAGGTGTGGAAGGTGGCCACGATCGGGCCCTGGGCCGCCCAGCAGGCCAGCAGGCCCAGCGAGGGCGAGGCCGGCTCGTGGATGTGGATCACGTCGAACCCGCCGTCGTGCAGCCACCGCCGTACCCGGGCCGCCGACAGGAAGCCGAAGTTCAGGCGGGCCACCGAGCCGTTGTACGGCACCGGGACCGCACGGCCGGCCGAGACGACGTACGGCGGGAGGGGGGTGTCGTCGTCGGCCGGGGCCAGGACGGAGACCTCGTGGCCCGTGCGGATGAAGTACTCGGCCAGATCACGGATGTGGAACTGGACGCCGCCCGGCACGTCCCAGGAGTACGGGCAGACGATGCCGATCTTCACGGGGTGCCCTTCTCCGGGTCCCTCTCCGGGGCCTTCGCCGGATCCTTCGCGGGGTCGAGGTCCGCGATCCACAGCCGCTGCAGCATGTGCCAGTCCTCCGGGTGGTCGGCGATTCCCGTGGCGAAGGCATCGGCCAGCGCCTGTGTCATGACAGACGTCTTCTCTGCCCGTGTACCTGTCTCGGGTACCTCGATCGGGGGATGAATACGTCCGCGCATGACCGGCGAATCGTCGTACCAGAGTGTCACCGGTAGCAGCACCGCGCCGGTCTGCTGGGCGAGGAGGGCCGGACCAGCGGGCATCCGGGCCGTGTCGCCGAAGAACTTCACCTCGACGCCCGAGGCGGACAGGTCCCGGTCGGCGACCAGGCAGACCATGCCGCCGTCCCGCAGCCGCCGCGCCAGGGTGCCGAAGGCGGTGCCGCCGTTGTGCGGCAGGACCTCCATGCCCAGGCCCTCGCGATAGGCTACGAAACGGTCGTACAGCGCCTCCGGCTTCAGGCGCTCGGCGACCGTCGTGAAGCGCGTCTCCAGCTTGGTGGTGACCCACGCGCCGGCCAGGTCCCAGTTGCCCAGGTGCGGAAGCGCGATGACCACGCCCCGGCCCGAGGCCAGGCCGTCGGTCAGGTTGTGCGCGTCCGTCGGGTCGAAGCCCGTCTTCATGCGCTCCGGGCTCCACGCGGGGAGGCGGAACGACTCCATCCAGTAGCGCAGGTACGAGCGCATGCCCGCGCGGGACAGTTCGGCGAGGCGCTCCGGTGTCGCGTCGGGCACCACGCGCGCGTAGTTCGATTCGAGGCGTCGTACGCGCTCTCCGCGCCGTTTCCAGGCGAGGTCCGCGATGGTCCGGCCGAGCCGGACGGCGACGGGCTCCGGGAGCCTCTTGACGACGCTCCAGCCCGCCGCGTACGCCGTGTCCGTCAGGCGCCCCTGCAGGTCGCTCACGACGTGGCCTCGCTGTTCCGCGCGGTGTTCCCGCGCGCGTCCGCCTCGTCGGCCTCCGCGGACTCCCGGCGGACCGTGACGACGCGCTGGATCAGCGTGATCAGGCTGCCCACGGCGACGATCCACAGGGCGACCGGCAACAGGTACTGGATGCCGGGCACGCCGAACGCGTGCATGCCCGCGAGACCGGCCGCGACCAGCGAGATCACCAGGCGCTCGGCGCGCTCGATGAGTCCGTTGACCGCGACGGGCAGACCGATCGACTCACCGCGCGCCTTGGTGTACGAGACCACCTGGCCGCTGGTCAGACAGAAGATCGAGACCGCGCACAGGACGAGGTCGTTGCCGCCGCCCGCGTACCAGAGGGCGAAGCCGCCGAAGATCGCGCCGTCGGCCACCCGGTCGAGGGTGGAGTCCAGGAAGGCGCCCCAGCGGCTCGAACGGCCCAGCTGGCGGGCCATGTTGCCGTCGACGAGGTCCGAGAACACGAACAACGTGATGACGATCGTGCCCCAGAAGAACTCACCCCTGGGATAGAAGACCAGCGCGCCCGCGATCACTCCGGCGGTACCGAGGATCGTGACCGTGTCGGGACTGACGCCCCGGCGGATGAGAAACGCGGCGAACGGTGTGAGGACACGCGTGAAGAATGCACGCGCGTACTTGTTCAGCATGGCCTTCCCGAGGGTCGGTGTCGCCGCGCGGCCCCTACTGGCCACCGGCTGGCCCATCGTAGTCACGCGCGCGCATGTGCGACGGTCGGGCACCCGCGCCCCGTGTCACGGCCTGACGGCATCCGGGTCACAACGCGATGTCGGTGGCCCCGCCGACGCCCGGATCATGCCGCGCCGGGCGGTCCGGCGGCGCGATCGCGTCCGCCGTATGGACGCCCCGTGACGCGAGTGCAAAGCTCGAAAGCACCGCGGGCGTCATCGGAGCCGCCACCGCTGGGGGTACCCCCGGACGAAGTCTGGGGGAGGATCCGCCGCGCGCCCACAGTGACCTCACCGTGCACGGGAGGCAGGACCATGGGCGACAAGGCGAACGCACACCCCGGAGCCGCCGGCAGGGCTACGGCGGCCGACCACCCCGCGTCCGTACGGAATGTGGTGCTGGTCGGCCACTCCGGATCGGGCAAGACGACACTGGTGGAGGCTCTCGCGCTGACCGCGGGGGCCGTCAACCGGGCGGGCCGTGTGGAGGACGGCGGCACCGTCTCCGACTACGACGAGATCGAGCACCGGCAGCAGCGCTCGGTACAGCTCTCCCTGGTGCCCGTCGAATGGGACGGGTACAAGATCAACATTTTGGACACTCCTGGATACGCCGACTTCGTCGGGGAACTCAGGGCCGGTCTGCGGGCGGCGGACGCGGCCCTTTTCGTCGTCTCGGCCTCGGACGGGGTGGACGGCTCGACGCGGATGGTGTGGGAGGAGTGCGCGGCGGTCGGCATGCCGCGGGCCATCGTCGTCACGCATCTGGAGTCCGCGCGCGCGGACTTCGACGACATGACGCGGACCTGCGCGGAGGCCTTCGGCGCGGACGACCCCGACGCCGTACTGCCGCTCTACCTGCCGCTGCACGGCGCACCGGGGCCGGACGGGCACGCGCCCGTGACCGGGCTGACCGGGCTGCTGTCGCAGAAGCTGTTCGACTACTCCTCAGGGGAACGCAAGGAGTCCGAGCCGGGCCCCGAGCAGCTCCCTCTCATCGAGGAGGCCCGCAACCGGCTCATCGAGGGGATCATCGCGGAGAGTGAGGACGAGACCCTCATGGACCGCTATCTGGGCGGCGAGGAGATCGACGTCAGGACCCTCATCGAGGACCTGGAACGGGCCGTCGCGCGCGGGACCTTCTTCCCCGTGCTCGCCGCCGCACCCGCCGCCGAGGGCGCCCGGCAGGGCATCGGCACCGTCGAGCTGCTGGAACTGGTCACCGGAGGCTTCCCGACCCCGCTGGAGCGCGAGGCGCCCGGGGTCACCACGGTCGACGGCCGGCCGCGCGAGCTGAAACTCTGCGATCCGGCCGGCCCGCTGGTCGCGGAGGTCGTGAAGACGGCCAGCGACCCCTACGTGGGCCGCGTCTCCCTCGTCCGCGTCTTCTCCGGCACCCTGCGCCCCGACCAGACGGTGCATGTCTCGGGGCACGGGCTCACCGACCGCGGCCACGAGGACCACGACGTCGACGAGCGCGTCGGCGCCCTCTCCGCCCCCTTCGGGAAGCAGCAGCGCTCGCTCACGCACTGCATCGCGGGCGACCTGGCGTGCGTGGCGAAGCTGAACCGGGCGGAGACCGGGGACACCCTCTCCGCGAAGGACGACCCTCTCCTGATGGAGCCGTGGGAGATGCCCGACCCGCTGCTGCCGCTCGCCATCCAGGCGCACAGCAAGGCGGACGAGGACAAGCTCTCGCAGGGCCTCGGCCGGCTCGTCGCCGAGGACCCCACCATGCGGCTCGAACAGAACCAGGACACCCACCAGGTGGTCCTGTGGTGCCTGGGCGAGGCCCACGCGGACGTCGCCCTGGAACGGCTGCGCAACCGGTACGGCGTCCAGGTGGACGTCGTACCGCACAAGGTCTCCCTACGGGAGACGTTCGCCGCGAAGTCCGCGGGGCGCGGGCGCCATGTGAAGCAGTCCGGCGGGCACGGGCAGTTCGCGATCTGCGAGATCGAGGTGGAGCCGCTGCCCGGCGGCTCGGGCATCGAGTTCGTGGACAAGGTCGTCGGGGGCGCCGTGCCCAGGCAGTTCATCCCGTCCGTCGAGAAGGGCGTACGGGCACAGGCCGGCCGGGGGATCGCCGCCGGCCATCCGCTCATCGACGTACGCGTCACCCTGCTCGACGGCAAGGCGCACTCCGTGGACTCCTCCGACGCCGCGTTCCAGACCGCCGGGGCGCTCGCGCTGCGCGAGGCCGCCGCCGACGCGAAGATCCATCTCCTCGAACCCGTGGCCGAGGTGACGGTGCTGGTCGGCGACGACTACGTGGGGTCCGTGATGAGCGACCTGTCCGGGCGTCGCGGCCGGGTCGTCGGCACCGAGCAGGCGGGCGGCGGGCGGACCCTCGTACGCGCCGAGGTGCCCGAGATCGAGATCGGCCGGTACGCCGTCGATCTGCGCTCCCTCTCGCACGGCACCGCCCGCTTCGACCGCAAGTACGCACGGCACGAACCGATGCCGCCACAGGTCGCCGAGAGGGTCCGCGAACAGACCAAGGGCGCCCCGTAGTTGGTGTCCGGCACCCGGCAAGTGGGGTTTCCGGAACGCTTTCTTCCAGATCGGCGGGCGGCTTCGGCCGTCCGCCGCCCCGTTGTCGGTGGCTGCGGATACGCTGATCACCTGATCAAGTTGCGACTCGATCAACGTGATGACCTGTTCAACAGGTGTGCGGAACAAGGAAGTCGGGAAAGCCGCAGGAGCGGGTAAGGCGGCGAGGGGGCGGCAGCGTGGCGGACGACGGGTTCGATTTCAGTCCTGGGGCTCAGGTGCCCCTGTCGGGTTCCGCGGGCCAGACGGCGGCGACCTTCGCGCTGGCCTCGGCGGCCTACCGGGAGGACGACGAGGTCACGAAGATCCTTGACGCCGACAACGAGTGGCACAAGTCGACGGTCAAGGAACCCCGGGGCAAATGGGCGAGGATCTTCCGGCCCAAGCTCGGTGAGGCGTTCTCCCGGGCCGTGATCGACCGCATGCTGGGCGCCGGCCGCAAGCCGCTGATCCAGTCCTTCGGCACCGAACCACAGGTCGTCGTCGAGCACGCCCTCGCTGCCCACCGCATCCGGCGGGACCGCGACAACTGGCTGTCCGCGGTGATGGTGCTGTGCGGGGTGCTCTTCCTGCCCGGACTCCTGCTGTGGCTGCTGGTCTTCGCCGGCCGCGCGAACATCTCCAGGCGCGAGGACAAGCGGGCTTCCGCCCTCGCCACCACCCTGCTCGTCGCCGTCGGCGCCGTCGCCGTGATCTTCCTGATCAAGATGCCGTTCACCGGCTTCTGGGCGTTGTACGCACGCGCGTGCGTCGTCCTGCCGGTCGTCGGCTGGCTGTGGGCCAAGCAGATCTGCGAGCGCACCGCGCAGGACCTGCGCGACCGCTGGGCCGCACTGCTGTCCGGCGGTGGCGTCGGCGCCAAGATCCCGGAGGCGGTACCCGGCAGCCCCGGCGAGACCGCCGCCGAGCACCTGCGCAAGGAACTGGCCCGGCTCAGCGCCGAACAGCAGTCCAACTCCGTCTTCTACGCCGGCCCCAAGGGCATACTCGGCATGGGCACCCGATGGGGCAGCTGGCAGCTCGCCGAGGACCTGGTCGCACGGGACGCGGGCAAGGAGATCCACCCCTTCCGCAGCTGGGACGTCATACGTTCGATCCACGACCAGCTGCGCATGCTGGAACGCGGGCCGCTCAACACCGGCGGGTTCACCAAGCCGTCCCTGAAGCACTGGATCGTCACGCCCGTCGGCGAGGGCGCCAAAGAGGTCTCCCGGCCGAGCGGCACGGACGTGGACGCCTACCAGATCAAGAACCATGCCATACAGGACATCTGCAACAAGCAGCAGTTCGGCAGCGGCCAACGGCACTACCTCGGGGTCCAGTGGACGCTGTGGGACGGCCAGTTGATCATCACGATGCTCATCACGGTGACCGTGCTGCACGAGACCCTGCGCATCGAGGTGACCGGACACGCGCTCGGTCCGGTCCACTCCCTCTTCACCAGCAAGCCCGCGGCCAAGGAGAAGGAGGTCCAGAAGTCGATCAGGTTCTGGGAGACCCGGAAGGTCAAACTCCCGCTGGTCGACGCGGACGAGGTCGTACGGCTCACCGCACGCGCGCCGCTGACCTGGTACCCACCCCTCCTGAACTGGCTGGGCGGCTCACTGGGCCTGCCGGAACCGTTCGGACTGCGGCACTCGTGGGCGGACCAGCCGTGGCGGCACCGCTTCATGGCCGACGACGCGCTCCGGGCGGCCACACCGGTACTGCGGGTCGTGCACGCGGCGGCGATCAAGGTGCTGGAGGAGAACGGCGTGGACACGGAGAAGTTCGGAAACCGGTCGTCGTTCCTCAGTACGGCTGTGCAGGACGCGTCGCCCCGCAAGGCCGACGTCTACGACGCGTAGGCCTCCGGCGGTCGGGCGGTGTGCGGTACGGGTCGGTTGGGGTGGCTGTCTCTGGGGGCTGCCGCCCCCAGACCCCCGCTACGGCCCTGAACGGGCCTTGTCCTCAAACGCCGGACGGGCTGAGGGTGCCTGGGTCCGCGCTCGAAGGCCACGCCTCCGCCAGCATCTTCCGTGTGTCCCCCAGCAACTGCGGCAGCACCTTCGTGTGACCCACCACCGGCATGAAGTTCGTGTCGCCGCCCCAGCGCGGGACGATGTGCTGGTGCAGGTGGGCCGCGATGCCCGCGCCTGCCACCGTGCCCTGGTTCATCCCGATGTTGAACCCATGGGCACCGGACGCCGTACGCAGGGCCGTCATCGCCTGCTTGGTCAGCTCGGCCAGTTCGGCCGTCTCGGAGTCCGTCAGGTCCGTGTAGTCGGCGACATGGCGGTACGGCACGACCATCAGATGGCCGCCCGTGTACGGGTACAGATTGAGCACCGCGTAGACCTGCTCGCCACGCTGAAGGATGAGGCCGTCCTCGTCGGACTTGGCCGGGATCGAGCAGAAGGGACAGCCGTCGTCGGCGCCGGGGCCGGTCGGCTTGTTCTCACCCTGGATGTAGGCCATCCGGTGAGGCGTCCACAGGCGCTGAAAAGCGTCCTGCGTCCCGACTCCGATCTGCTGTTCCGGCTCACTCGTCATGCCATGCAGCATATTGCTTCGCCTGTGCAGAGCGTGTCGCCGGGGCGAGCACGGAAAGGCCTCCGGAAAGCCGAGCTTTCCGGAGGCCCCACCACAAGTGCCGGACTCAGACCTGGGTCCGCTCCTCCACAACCTTCGCGATCTTCGCGAGCGCGTCCGCGAACGGGATGCCGTTCTCCTGCGAACCGTCCCGGTAGCGGAAGGACACCGTGTCGCCGTTCATGTCGTCGTCGCCGACGATGACCATGAACGGCACCTTCTGCTTCTGGGCGTTGCGGATCTTCTTCTGCATACGGTCGGAGGACGAGTCCACCTCGACCCGCAGCCCCTGCTTCTTCGCCTCGGCGGCGAACTTCTGCAGGTACTCCACGTGCCCGTCGCCGATCGGGATGCCGACCGCCTGCACAGGCGCCAGCCACGCCGGGAACGCACCCGCGTAGTGCTCGAGGAGCACGGCGAAGAACCGCTCGATGGAGCCGAACAGGGCCCGGTGGATCATGACCGGCCGCTGCTTGGAGCCGTCGGGACCCGTGTACTCCAGATCGAACCGCTCAGGCAGGTTGAAGTCGAGCTGGACCGTCGACATCTGCCAGGTACGACCGATCGCGTCCTTCGTCTGGACGGAGATCTTCGGCCCGTAGAAGGCCGCGCCACCCGGGTCGGGTACGAGCGGCAGCCCCTGCTTCTCGGCCACCTGACGCAGCGTCTCGGTGGCCTCCTCCCAGGCCTCGTCCGAGCCGACGAACTTCTCCGGGTCCTTGGTCGACAGCTCCAGGTAGAAGTCGGTCAGACCGTAGTCCCGCAGCAGCCCGAGGACGAAAGTGAGCGTCCTGTCCAGCTCCTCCGCCATCTGCTCACGCGTGCAGTAGATGTGCGCGTCGTCCTGGGTGAACCCCCGGGCGCGGGTCAGGCCGTGCACGACGCCCGACTTCTCGTACCGGTACACCGTGCCGAACTCGAACATCCTCAAGGGGAGTTCACGGTACGAGCGACCACGCGCGTCGAAGATCAGGTTGTGCATCGGGCAGTTCATGGGCTTGAGGTAGTAGTCCACGCCCTCGTCGAGCTGCATGGGCGGGTACATGCCGTCGGCGTACCAGTCCAGGTGGCCCGAGGTCTCGAAGAGCTTCCCCTTCGTGGCGTGCGGGGTGTAGACGAACTCGTAGCCCTCCTCCTCGTGCCGGCGGCGCGAGTAGTCCTCCATCACCCGGCGGATGATGCCGCCCTTGGGGTGGAAGACGGCGAGGCCGGAGCCGATCTGGTCCGGGATGGAGAAGAGGTCCAGCTCGTTGCCGAGCTTGCGGTGATCGCGCTTCTCGGCCTCGACGAGGAAGTCGAGGTGCGCCTTCAGCTCCTCCTTGGAGGGCCAGGCGGTGCCGTAGATGCGCTGGAGCATCGGGTTCTTCTCGCTGCCCCGCCAGTACGCGGCGGCGTTGCGCATCAGCTTGAACGCCGGGATGTTGCGGGTGGTGGGCAGGTGGGGACCGCGGCACAGGTCCTTCCAGCACAGGTCGCCGGTCTTGGCGTCGAGGTTGTCGTAGATGGTGAGCTCGCCGGAACCCACCTCGACGTTCGCGCCGTCGTCGGTCGACGCGGAGCCCTTGATGCCGATCAGCTCCAGCTTGTACGGCTCCGACGCCAGCTCCTCGCGAGCCGCCTCGTCGGTCACCACACGGCGGGAGAACCGCTGCCCGCGCTTCTGGATCTCCTGCATCTTCTTCTCGACGGCCTTGAGGTCCTCGGGCGTGAACGGCTTCTCGACGTCGAAGTCGTAGTAGAAGCCGTCCTTGACCGGCGGGCCGATGCCGAGTTTGGCCTCGGGGAACAGCTCCTGCACGGCCTGGGCCATGACGTGGGCGGTCGAGTGGCGCAGGATGTTGAGGCCGTCCTCGGAGGAGATCTCGACGGGCTCGACCTCCTCGCCGTCCCGCACCGCGTACGCGAGGTCCTTGAGCTCCCCGCCCACCCGCGCGGCGACGATCGTACGTTCGCCGGCGAAGAGGTCGGCGGCCGTAGTCCCCGTCGTCACCACGCGCTCTTCCCGCTCGGAATCGCGTTGGATGATCACACGGACGTCTGACACCGGACTCTCCTGACTGAAGGGGGTGCGGCGCCATACCCAGAGCGCGCGCAAGTGAGGATCGTACCGACCTCGGCCCGCCCACCGCTAAACAGATAACCGGGGGCCCTCGTCAGAGCGCCCTCAGTCGTCCCCGGCGCACGCTTCCTCGCCGCCCGCGTCCTCGAAGAAGGCGATGCGCTCGGCGGTCTCCTGCAACGACTTCAGCAGCCGGTCCCGCTCCGCCTCGTCGACCTGGACGGGTTCGACCCCGGAGACCTCGGTCAGCCGCCGGAAGCCGCCCCGGCTCTCCAGTCGGCCGTGCATCCGCACCGGCAGCCCGACCAGGTGCGCGTGCCCGGCGATCCGGTACGCCTCCTCGTCCACCGTCATCCGGACGTACGGGATCTCCGCGCCGGCCAGCACCCGCAGGCGTACAGCGCCTTCGCCGCGCGGCCCCGACCTGCGCATCCGTACCACCGTGCCGGTGATCCGGACCGGCACGGACGGTTCCTCGCGCAGATAGCGGGCGCCGGCCGCGCGCAGGGCGGGCAGGTCGCCGGGCGAGAACTCGACGGGGTCGGCGGAGGCCGCGCAGCCCTCGGGGACACCCGCGCCGGGTGCCCATCCGACGGCGATCCGGGCACCCTCCGTACCGCGGACCAGGGCGACGAGTGCCTCCGTCAGCTCATGGCTGACGCCCGCCTCGACGGCCCCGTCGAAGGCGTCCATGCCGCCGGTGGCCCGTTGGTAGTCGATGGCCTCGCGGGCCGCGTACAGGGCCTGGTGGAGCCGTACCGCGAGGGGGCGGCCCGTGGTGACCGGGACGAACGCGGTGAGGCTGCGGCCGGCGGGGGCCGCGCCGACGAGGACGTGTTCCAGCAGAACGTCGGCGGGCCCGCGGTGGCGGGCGCCGTGGTAGCCGGCCCGCGCGCGTGTGGCGAGCGCTCCGGCGAGCAGCATCCGGCGGGCGGCGGAGCGCAGTTGCTCCTCGACGGGCCAGGAGGCGACGCCGACGGGTCCGGTCGGTACGTCTCGCCACCAGCGGATCTCGTCGCTGGGCACGGCGAGGCCGACGAGCACTTCGCGCGCCGCGGGCGATCCGCTGCGGGCGAGCGCGACGAGCGCCTCGCCGAGCAGGTCGTCGCTGTCGGGGAAGGCCCGGCTCTCGGGCACGAGGAGGCTCGTGCCGCTGCCGCCGGGCCCGGGTGGCGTCCAGCGGCCGTACCGTCCGACGGCTCCACCGCGCCGCTGCCAGCCGTGGCGGCGCAGGAGGGCGCCGAGCACGGCGGGGTCGACCTGTTCGGGCGAGGGCGGATCGTTGTGCCAGGGGGTGTCGACCGGGTGCGGCCGGACGGGCCGCAGGGGCTGCTCCTCGGTGGGCCGGTGCGTCACGGTCTGCCTCCCGTCCCTACCCGCGTCATGATCTCGCAGAGCGCGCGGTCGTCGAAGATGCGTGAGGTCGGTATCCGCACGGTGGTCCGGTGCCGGCCGGTCATGGGGTGCCCGGCGAGGTTGATCCAGTAGCAGCAGTGCCGCAGGTCGAGTCCATCATGCCCGGCGCGCAGCCAGTCGTCCTGCGAGCGCGGTACGAGCATCACGACCAGGATCTTGTGCACCGAGACCGGGGTCCGGGCGAGCTTCGCCAGGTGGGCGTTGTCGAGCGTGAAGGAGAAGTACGGGCCCGGCGGGTTCGGTGCGATCTGGTACGTGCACTTCAGCTGGACCTTGATGGTGACCTCGTCGTCGACCGTGTGCCCGGGGGCGCTGTGGCTGACGTGCCAGTCGATGCCGTTGTCGGGGAACGGCTGGGACAGCGAGCAACCGGCCGCCGCCGCGACGGCGTGCAGATAGCCCACCTGCAGTGTCTCCATACAGGCGGTGGTGGCGAGGGTGCCGCGAAGGGGTGTCGTGCGCTCGGGCAGCAGCCCGCCCCGTTCGGGCTGCGCTATCGCCATGACCAAGTGCCTTCCAAACCAGGTGAATTCCAGAGACAGGCCGCTGAAGTGCGTAAACCCGTACCTCTGTTGTCTCCTTCCGGCGTACGGCGCAAACAGCCCGGGTATCACCAAACGGGCAGAAGACGGTGCGTCAGCTGCCGTGGGTGAACGAGGAGTTGTGTGCGTATGACGTACTGGTACGAGGGCCCTCTGGCCGCGTTCGATACGGAGACCACGGGCGTGGACGTCGAGACCGACCGGATCGTGTCGGCCTCCGTCGTCGTCCAGGACGGGCCGGGCACCCGGCCGCGGATCAGCCGTTGGCTGGTCAACCCGGGTGTGCCGGTGCCCGCTTCGGCGACGGCGGTGCACGGACTGACGGACGACCATCTTCAGCGCAACGGCCGCTGGCCGTCCCCCGTGGTGGAGGAGATAGCCCGGGCGCTGGCGGAGCAGGCATCGGCGGGCCGCCCGCTGGTCATCATGAACGCGCCCTTCGATCTGACCATGCTGGACCGGGAGTTGCGCCGCCATCGCGCCTCGTCGCTCGACCGCTGGTTCGAGTCGACACCGCTGCTGGTGCTGGATCCCCGGGTCCTGGACAAGCACCTGGACCGCTACCGCAAGGGCCGCCGCACCCTCACCGACCTGTGTGCGCACTACGGTGTCACGCTGGACGGCGCCCATGACGCGGCGGCGGACGCACTGGCCTCGCTGGAGGTCGTACGGGCGGTCGGGCGCCGTTTCACGGCCCGGCTGGAGCGCCTCTCCCCCGCCGAACTGCACACGCTCCAGGCGGTGTGGCACGCGGCGCAGGCGCGCGGGTTGCAGGCCTGGTTCGCGAAGAGCGGTTCGGAGGAGGCGGTCGATCCGGCGTGGCCGCTGCGTCCCGAACTGCGGGCGGCTGCTTAGCCGCAGGCATGAGAAACAGGCATGAAAAAAACCGGTCCGTCGATGACGGACCGGCTTTATCCCGGTGGGCGATACTGGGTTCGAACCAGTGACCTCTTCGGTGTGAACGAAGCGCTCTCCCACTGAGCTAATCGCCCGGGAACGGAGTGAACAATACAGGTCCGGGCGGGCTTCGTTCAAACCGCTTCGAGGTGGGCGGCCAGTCCGCGCCGTCCCGCCCGCATCATCAGGGCGTGGTTGGCGCGGAAGACGGGCCGTCCGGGCACGGCGAGGCGGCGCAGCAGCGGCTTGGCGACGTCGACTTCCTGGTCGTAGCGGGCGAGGGTGCCGGACCCGGCCTCGGTGAGTGTCCAGCGCGCCCAGCCGTCGAGGTCGCCGGTCATGGCGATCTCCAGGACTCCGCCCGCCGGGTCGCGGCGCACCTCGCGGGCGGTGAAGGTCAGGTCGTACGGCAACACGGAGCGGATGCGGACGACGCCGCTGGTGTCGTCGATGCGGTTGACCTCGCGTACCTGTGGCCACCAGCGCGGATAGTCCTCGGCCCGTTCCAGGGCGTCGTACACCGTGGCGCGCGGTGCGGCCAGGGTCCACTGGGTGCGGAATCGGTAATGGCTCCAGTCCATGAACAGAGTCTGCCCTGCGCGGAGCGGATATCGGCGGACACCTGAGTACGCCTGAGTACGCACACTCATGCCGAATGTCGTGAAGCAGACCACACTCCACAGCATGACGCATATCCCGCCCCCGGCCGAAGAGCTGCGGCTCCTCGATGCCGAGTTGTGGCAACTGGACGCCCGCCGCGCCCAGTTGCTGGCTCGTCGAGCCTGGCTGATCACAACTCTGCACAGGGCGCGGTCGGCCCCTGTCGCGCCGCCCCGTCCGGAGGCCGGCGCGACCAGCGTGCAGAACCTCCTCCTGCTGCTCGGCGGCGTCCTGCTCACCATCGCGGCGATGGTGTTCACCCTGGTCAGCTGGGGTCACCTGGGCATCGCCGGACGGGCCGTGGTGCTCGGCGCCGTGACGCTGGCCGCGCTCGCCGGGCCGACGGTGCTGCTGAAGCGAGGGCTGCGCTCGACGGCCGAGTCGGTGGCCGGTCTCGGTCTCGCGCTGACCGTCCTGGACGCCTACGCGCTGCACGAGGTCGCTCTCACGGCCACGGACGGGACGGCGTACGCGGCCCTCGCGTCGGCGGTGCTCGCGTGGGCCTGGGCCTCGTACGGTCTGCTGCCGCGCACGACCGGGCTGCGCCTGCCGCTCCCCGCCGCGCTGGTCGCGGCCCAACTCCCGCTCCTGCTCTGGGCGCTGGCCGTCGACGCCGGGCCGTACGGCATCACGGCCGCGCTACTGGTGACGGCCGGGGTAGACACGGTAGTGGCTCTCCGGGTGACCGCCGGGTCCGTACGGGTCGTCGCCGCAGTCGGCGCGTACGGCATGGGTGCCTCGGGCGTACTGGCCGCCGGTGGGCTGTCCTGGACGGCCACCGGCCCGGGCTCCGCCGCCCGTGCGGGGGCGCTCCTTGTCCTCGCGGCCCTGGTCGCGCTGGGTGCCGCATGGCAGAGCCGGGGCGGGGCGCGAGCCGTCGGTCTCAGCGTGGTGTCGGGGCTGCTCACGGTGGCCGCGTTCGGTGGGGCGGCGCGTTCCGCGCTGCCCGAGGTGTGGACGGTCCCGGTTCATCTGGCCTGCGGGATCGCCCTGTTGGCGGCGGTGCGGGCCGGGCGGCTACCGGATGCGCTACGGCGGGGCCTGGCCTGGGCCTCGGGAACCGTACAGGCTCTGGCCGTGCTGTGGGCGCTGCCCGTCGTCGGTCTCGTCCTGCTCGCACCGATCGGCTGGGCGTCGCGCGCGTGGAACGGCGTGCCGTCGGACGCCCGTGCCGCGGTGACGCTCGACGCGCCCTGGCCGCCCCACATGGCGACGGCCCCCGTCGTCCTGGCCGCCGTCGCGGCCGTCGCGGCCGTCGCGGCCGTCCTCATGCCGGCGGTCCCTGCGGCGACCTGGCGTCCCCGGGCCCTCGCGGGCGCGCTGGGCCTGGCGTGGGCGACGGCGCTCATCCTTCCGGCGATCCTGGAACTGCCTTATGCAGCGGGCCTGTTGGCTCAGGGAGCCATGGCGGCCGGAGCCCTCGCGGTGGTGGCGTACGGAATCCGAGCCACGTCCACCGATGCCGCTGATGTCACCGCTCCCGCCGATGCCGTCGACGAAGGCACGACGGCCCATCGGTTCACGCCCGCACAGCTCACCGCCCTCATGCTCGCGCTGATCACCTCTTTCAGCCTCGCCTTCCTCTCCCTCGCCTCGCAGACCGCGACCCTGGCCGTACTCTCCGCCCTGACCGCGCTCTTCGCGGCGGCCTCCTGGGCATCGCACCTCGCCCCCGTCACAGCCCCGGCCGCGCTCGCGTACGCCGCCGCGCTCGCCTGTGCGACCGGCGCCGCCGCAGACTGGCGGCCGTCGCACACCGCGCTGCTCGTCCTGGCCATCCCAGTGGTCGCGGCCTTGGTCGCGGCACGAGTGGACGCGCGTGCGACCGTGCCGATCGAGGCGGCGGGAGCCGCTGCAGCACTGCTCGCCGCGGGTCTCACGCTCACCGATCCGCCCCTGCTCGCCCTGGTACTGGCCCTGTGCGGAGTGATCACCGCGGGAACGGCGGTTCGCGCGGACCGGCGCCCTGTCGGCTACGCGGCCACCGCCCTGTTCGTCCTCGCCACCTGGGTACGCCTGGCCTCCTGGGACGTCGCGACGCCGGAGGCCTACACCCTCCCGGTCAGCATCCCGGCGCTGCTCGTCGGCGTCCTCCGCCGACGCCGTGATCCGGGCGCGTCGTCCTGGACGGCGTACGGTCCCGGACTCGCCGCCACCCTCGTACCGAGCCTGGTCGCGTCCTGGGGCGACGCGCACTGGACGCGCCCGTTGCTGCTGGGCTCGGCGGCGCTGCTGGTCACCCTGCTGGGCGCCCGGCACCAGCTACAGGCGCCACTGCTGCTCGGCGGCTCAGCGCTCGCCCTGGTCGCGCTGCACGAGCTCGCCCCGTACCTCGTGCAGGTGACCGGCGCTCTCCCCCGCTGGGTTCCTCCCGCCCTCGCCGGACTGCTGCTGCTCGCACTCGGCACGACGTACGAGCAGCGGATCCGGGACGTCCGGCGGGTGCGGGAGGTCCTGGGGAAGATGAACTAGAGCGAGCCGCCTCGGCCTACGGCATCTTGTGGCCGAGCAGGGCGAGGTTCTCGATGGCGGCGAGGCCGTAGAGGGCGGTGTCGTTGGTGGCGATCCAGGTGGCCTCGCTTCCCGGGACGAGGGCGACCGGGCCGCTCACCGGCTCGGTCTTCCAGGGAGCCGACTCCTTGTAGCCGTCGGAGTTGTAGAACTTGTCCCACGCACGCTTGGCGAGCTTCTCGTCACCGGTCTGTACGGCCGCGTACGCGTCGAGCCGCGAGTGGCCCTGGAAGAGGAGCAGGGAGCCGAAGTTGGAGCCGTAGCGGGCCGCCTGTTCCGCCTTGGTGGCGTTGAAGTAGCGGCAGTAGTCGAAGTACGCCTCATTGAACTTGGGCATGTCGACCAAGTCGATGAGTTCGGCGCACAGTTCGTTGAGTCCGAAGACGGCGGAGAGGTGCGAGACACCGACCACGGGCGCCGGGGCGACCGCGAACCTACCGGTGTCGAGGTCGTACAGCCCGCTGCCCTGCACGAACCCGTTGGGCTGGGCGGCGATGGTCTCCATCGTCGACAGGACCCGCGCCTTGGCCTTCTCCCACTTGGGCCCCTTGCGCTCCCACTCGGTCAGCCAGGCCGACACCAGCCCGCTCCAGTCGGTGCCGAAGCCGATCGACAGGGCGTGCCGGTCGGGTGTGTACGGCTCGGTGCGGATCTTGCGGATGGGGTCGAGGATGAGGAAGGTCTCGTCACTGTCGACGTTGGCGTGCATGAGGTCGCCGACGCGTTCGTCGCCGGTGAGGAAGTAGTAGTAGCGGCGGTAGGTGGTGTTGGCGATGCGCTGCTGCTTGGCGCTGTCGGCGTAGTGCTGGACGCCGTGACGGGTGCCGAGGCCGGCCCACTGTCCGAGGTGGTAGACGTCGACTTCGCCTGTGTGGCGGGTCATTGCCTCGGCGAAGCGGAAGATGTCGGCGCGGCCGGAGCGCAGGTACGCGAACCAGAGCCAGAGGTCGGGCGACAGTTCCGAGTTGTCCCAGGCGTAGCCGCCGATGTCGTACCGCCACTGGTGCCGGTAGGTGTCGTAGGTGTGCATGATGTCGCCGTAGTCCCAGAAGCCGTACCAACGGCGCTGCTCCACCTGGTCCTTGTAGTAGGTGAAGAGGAAGTCGAGGTGGTCCTCGATCTTGGCCTTGGCGGGGGTGGAACGGTCGGGCTCGGAGTACAGCCCCGGGCCGAAGACCTGGGCCTTGATGAGCTGCTTGGGCGGGGCGGCGAGCTGCGGCAACACCCTGACGGCTTCGACCTGTTCGGCGAGCTTCTCGGGGGTCGGGGTCGACTCGTTGGCCCAGAAGAGGAGTTCGGAGGTGCGGGCGATGCCGTAGGGGGTGCCGAAGCCGGGTTCGTAGTCCTCGTAGGTGATGTTGAGGCCTTCGAGCTGCTTCGCGTACGTGTCCTGGCCCATGCCGTCGTGGTAGAAGCGCAGGTCCATGGGCTGGGCCTCGGGTGACCAGAGCCAGAGGGTGACCTCGGCCTCGTCGGTCTGGGCGTCGCGGATGTCGAGCTGGGCGGGGTGCTTCTCCCAGAAGTCCCGCAGGCCGAAGGAGAATCCGCCGCTCGCCCCGCCGACGTATCCGAACCCGGAGGCCCGCTTGCCGCCGCCGGCGCCGATCCAGCCGTGGCCCTTCTTGGTGCGCTTGCGGAGGGTGAAGCCGTCGGCGGAGAGCTGGGAGAGGGTGTAGTCGCCCCACTCGGGGATGTACTGGAGCCGGGTGGTGACCCGCTGGTCCCAGGTCGACGGATCGGCCAGCTTCTCCCCGGCGAACTGGGCGGCCTGGACGGTCGCTCCGGGGTCGCGCCGCTGCCCGGTGATGCCCTTGACGGCCTCGCGCAGCAGTCCGGTGCCGTCGCCGCCGATCCGGATGTGCCGGTCGTACGAGGCGTCCCGCATCGGGACGCTGAACCGGACCCCGAGGCCGCGGATGAAGTCGCCGCTGGCCTTGCCGGGTTCCTGGGTGCCGTCGTACGTGATGGTGTGGACCATGCGGAAGGACTCGGCACCGGCGTAGAAGTAGAGGCGGATCGAGAAGGGCAGCCAACTGCGGCTGCCCTTGCGGTGCTTGCCGTCGATGCGGACGACTGCCCTTACGGGGCCGTCCTGTTCGACCTCGACCTTGCTGATGGCGCTGTCGAAGCGCTCGAACTTGGTGGCGCCCTGGTCCTCGTCCTCGATCTCGGGCTGGCGGATGAGGACGAGCCGCCCGTTCTTCGCGATCTCCGTGGAGCCGCGCATCACCGACTTCACCAGCGTGGAGCCGGACTTGCCGATGCGTGCGGTGATGACCCCGGTCGATATGTCGATGGTCCCGCCGCTCTTGTCGACGGTGACCTTGGCGGCGGGGGCCTCGGGCGCCCCGGCGGCGAGCGTCAGCTTTCCGGCGCCGCCCGAACTCACGGCGTGCGCGGTCCACTTGAGGGTGCCGTCGGGCCAGTAGGCGAGCGGCCAGGACTGTACGGGTACGGCCTTGCCGGCGGCGTCCGTGAGCGCGAAGGTCTGGTCCGCGTCGTAGGTGCCCTTCGGCCAGGGCACGCCGACCGTGGAGCCGGGGGCGGCGCCGAGGCCGCCGTCCTCCAGCCAGTCCAGGGTCACGGGATCGGCGTCGCCCTCGGCGGCTCTGGGCGCCGCCTGTGCGTTCGCGCCGAGCGCCCAGCTGAACTGGGCGGCGGCTCCGGCGACTGCGGCGGCCTTGAGAAGGGACCTGCGGGGGATGGGAGACATAGGAGACCAGCCTTTCCTTTCCGTGCGGATGCAGGGGTGGTCAGGGGCATGACACAGAGAGGTACGGCGCCGGAGCGCCGACCTTGTACGAGGGCACCGCCCGTCAGCGGTGCCGGTAGCGCTCCTCCACGGCCACGGCCGCCGCCGCGACGGCCCCGAGGACGGGAACCGCCAGCGGCGGAAGGAACCCCGCGGACAGGGCCACGACGGCCAGCCCGCAGACGATCAGGAAGGACCCGGCGGGATCGCGCACGGTCCGGCGCCCGGCGTCCGCGAGCAGCGCCCGCCAGGAGGCGCCCGGCGTCCAGACGGCCGCCGCCCGCAGCAGGGCCACGGCGACGCCGATCAGCGCGAAGACGCCGACGGCCCCGACGAACGGCCCCCCGGGAATCCCGGCCCGTGCGGCCAGGACGTCCACCCAGACCGCGGCGGCCACCGCCCAGCCGACGAGCCCGACGGCCCACCCTCGGCGCACGGCCGCCCGGAAGTCCGCGACGAACTCCCGCCAGCCACCGCCCACATGGGTCGTCCGACGCCGCAGATGCCGTGCGCCGGCGGCGAAGGCCGCGGGGTAGGTGACGACCCCGAGACAGGCCACGGCGATCCACACGCCGGTGAGCAGACACTCGGCGAAGACCGAGAAACGCTCGCCGAACACGGACTCCTTGCGCGGGGAGCGTTCCTTCACGCGTGCTTGGGCCATGGTGGCCGCCTCAGCCCTTCAGTCCGGAGGTCGCCATACCGTCGATGAGGTAGCGCTGGAAGGCCATGAAGAAGGCGACGACCGGCACCAGGGCCACCAGCGACATGGCGATCATGCTGCCGTAGTTGGAGATGCCCTCCTGGTCGCGGAACATCATCAGGCCCAGCGAAACGGTGTACTTGGAAGGGGTGTTGAGGTAGATCAACGGCCCCATGAAGTCGTTCCACGCGTTGATGAAGGTGAAGATGGCGCTGGTGATGATCGCGGGCCGGCTCAACGGCAGCACGATGGACCAGTAGGTCCGCAGGTGCCCGCACCCGTCGAGCTTGGCGGCCTCGTCCAGCTCGCGCGGCAGCCCGCGCATGAACTGCACCATCAGGAAGACGAAGAACGCCTCCGTGGCGAGGAACTTGCCCGCGACGAGCGGCACGAGCGTGTCGATGTAGCCGAGGTTGCGGAACAGCACGTACTGCGGGATGAGCAGCACGTGGTACGGCAGCAGCAGCGTGCCGATCATCAGCGTGAACAGCAGGTTCCGCCCGGCGAACCGGATCTTGGCGAAGGCGTACGCCGTCAGCGAGCTGGAGATCACCACACCGACCACGGCCAGGACCGCGTACATCAGCGAGTTGCTGAAGAAGCTGGTGATGGAGATGCCGGAGATGCCGTCGGCGAGCCCGGAGAAGTTCGCCCAGACCGGTTTGGTGGGCAGCAGGTCGAGGCTGGCGATGATGTCCTTGCTCGGCTTGAACGAGGCGCCGAGCACCCAGATCACCGGGTAGAGGACGACCGCGAGCACGAGGAGCGCGCCCACGTGCCAGACGAGGGATCCGATGCGCCGCCCCTCGTTCGTGGTGTGCACGACAGGGCTGGTGGCACTGGTCACTTGGCGGCCTCCTCGTAGTGCACCCACTTCTTCTGCGACCAGAACAGGACCGCCGTGACGAGCGCGACCGCGATCACCAGAGTCCAGGCCATCGCGGAGGCGAAGCCCATCTGGGCCTCCTTGAAGCCCTTCTGGTAGAGGTAACAGGTGTAGACGAGGGTGGCGTCGGCGGGCCCGCACCGGGTGTCGGAGACGACATAGGCGGAGCCGAACACCTGGAACGCGTGGATGGACTCCAGCAGCACGTTGAAGAACAGCACCGGGGAGATCATCGGCAGCGTGATGTTCCAGAACCGCCGGAAGGGACCGGCTCCGTCGACCTCGGCGGCCTCGTACAGCTCCTGGGGCACCTGCTTGAGCCCCGCCAGGAAGATGACCATCGGCGCACCGAACTGCCAGATGCTCAGGGCCACCAGGGCGTACAGGACGTAGTCCGGATTGCCGATCCAGCCGCCGGCGTCGAGCCCGAAGACCTTCTGCGTACGGTCGACGACGGCGTCGTCGGAGAACAGCGCCCGCCAGACGAAGCCCACGGAGACGCTGGCGCCGATGAGCGACGGCATGTAGAACGCGGCCCGGTACATGGCCTGCCCACGCCGCTTCTGCGCGAGCAGCAGCGCCACTCCCAGCGCGAGAAGCAGCTTCAGCGGTGTGGCCACGACGACGTACTTGAGCGTGACCTCGACCGACTTCTGCCAGCGCGGGTCCTGGAACATCGTCGTGAAGTTGTCCAGCCCCACCCACTGGGGCGGCGTGAACAGGTTGTAGCTGGTGAACGCGTAGTACAGCGACGCGATCATCGGCCCCGCCGTGAGCAGCAGGAAACCCGCGATCCACGGCGACATGAAGAGATAGCCGGCGAGGTTCTCGCGGCGCCGCCCGCGCCGCCCAGCGACAGGAGCGGCGGACCGCTTCTTCGCCGGGCGCACGGGCGCTTCCTTGACGAGCGTCATGGTGGTTATTTCCCCTTAGCCCGCGAACGCGGCCTTGGCCTCACTGAACAGCGCCTTCGCGGCGTCGGCCGGCTTGGTCTTGCCCTGGGCGACCTCACCGCCGATGCGCAGGAAGGCCGACTCGACGATGTCCGCGCCGGACGGGTGCGGGGTGATCTTCCCGAGCACGCCGGCCTTGGCGACCTCGTCCTCGTAGGCCGCGACGCCCTTGTTGTTGGGGTCGGTCGGCTTGAACGCGTCGAACTGCTCGGTGGTGGCGAGGATGCCGCGGTCGTAGCCCATGATCTTGCCGACCTCGGGGTCATGGACCATGAAGCTGATGAACTGGGCGACTTCCTTGGGGTGCTTGGTCCCGGAGAAGGCACTCATCATCAGCGAACCGAGGTACTGGCCGGTGTCCTTGCCGTCCGTGGTGGGGATCGGCGCGAGCCCGTACTCGGAGTCCCCCTCACCCGCGTATCGGATGGAGAAGTTGTCCCAGGTGAATTCGGACGCGGCGAGCCCCGCCGACAGACCGGACTTGGGCTGGACCTGCTCGATCTTCTTGGGGTCGGCGACGAGCCCGGACTTCACCCGCTTGTAGCCGTCCTCCCACCACTGCGTCAGATCGTCCTCGGTGAAACCGAGATCGGTGTCGGTGAAGAAGGCCTTGCCGTTCTGGCGCAGGTACAGGTCGTAGAGGTACATGATGCCGAAGTAACCGGTGTCACCGGAGATCTTCAGCTTGTCCTGGATCTTCTGCAGCGCGGCGAAGTACTCGTCCCACGTCCAGCCGAACTTCGCCTCCACGCCCGCCTTCTCGAAGGCCTTGACGTCGATGACGAGCGCCATGGTGTTGGCGCCCACGGGTATGCCGATCTGCTTTCCGTCGACCTGACCGTTCGCCAGAACACCGTTGCGGAAGTTCTCCAGGTCCAGATTCCCTGCGTCCGCCTGCGCCTTGAGATCCATCAGAACGCCGCGCTTGTCGTACTTGCGGAGAAAGCCGACCGCATTCTGGAAAACGTCCGGCGGATTTCCACCAGAGGCCTGCGTCTGGAACTTCTCCCAGAACGACGCGTAGTCCGTGAATTCCGGCTTGATCTTGATCTTCGGGTACTTCTTCTCGAAGAGCGCGATCGACTTCTTGATGGCGATGGTGCGCGGTTCGCCACCCCACCACGCATAACGGAGTGTCACCGTCCCGTCCCCGGAACCGCTGTCGCCGCCACCGCATCCGGTCGTCGCCGCCAGACTCAGTGCGGCCGCCGAGGCGCCGGCCGCCCTGAGGATCGTTCGTCTCTCAACATTCCCGTTCTTAGGCACAGTGGGGCCCTCCCCGCGACGTCGTTGGCGCCTGCGTGAATCGTTTCAAGTAAGCGCTTGCTGGCACAAGCTACGGAGGGGCTCGGAGTGCGTCAATGATTCGGACAGGAATTTTCTGTGAGCGGGCTGGGCGGGAGTGACGTCCGAGTCGACTCGCGCCCCGGCAAGGGGAGTTGATGTCGCAGGTGAGAGGGCCAGGGTCGGCCGGTCGAACACCGCCGGGCCGTCGGCGCCGATTTGCGGGAAGGCCGAAATGCGCCTACCGGGTGGGCAGTTGACGGCGGCGGGAGCAGGCGGCCGAAGAGCCTCGACATCGGGGCGGACGGGAACGGGAGCGCGTCCACCGGAGGGCTCGGGGGGTCCCACCGGGCCGCGCGACGCGACCCCAAGGAGGGCGCAGGAGAGCCCAAGGGATGCCCTTGGCCGAGTCGGCCAGGGGGGCGCAGGCGTCACACGGCGGGGTTCGACAGGTGTCGCCGAACAACAAATGCGGCCCGTGTCCACATTTCCGTGGACACGGGCCGTACTCGATCCGGTGGGCGATACTGGGTTCGAACCAGTGACCTCTTCGGTGTGAACGAAGCGCTCTCCCACTGAGCTAATCGCCCGGACGCAGGGAGAACATTACCCCATGTCAGGGGGTGCCTCGGCCACGCCCCGGATCACTGGTCCTTGATCTTCCAGGGCATTGCGAGCCCGAACTTCCATACGTAGATCCCGACGAGAACCGAAATGATCACGAGGCCGATCGTCGTCAGGATGATGTTGCGGCGGCGAACCTTGGGGTCGAGTGCACGTTGTGCCGCCACGGTGACCTTGTGCTTCGTCCAGCGCAGTACCAGCTGGGCCCAGACGAACTCGGTCGCCCAGATCGCCATACCGCCGAAGATCACCAGCCAGCCCGGTCCGGGCAGCGGCAGCATGACCACGCCGGCACCCACCACCGCAAGGCCGACGACGAATACGCCGACCTGCCAGCTCATGTGCAGCATGCGGCGCGCTTTGATGAATTCCGGCGCTCTCGACCCGAGCTCCCGCTCACCCGGCGCCTCACTGGGCCCGGTCTCATCTGGTGCCACGGCTACCTCGCCCAGCTTGTCACTCCCCGTATTCATACGGCCAAACCCTACCGGATCGAAACCGGTCACCGGAATGGTCGAAGGTGACGAACAGGTCCTCGGCCGGAAGAGTTACGTAAAGGCACGCAAAACCCTCAGAGGGGTTTACAACGGCACCGTAGGTGGCATGTCGATTTCGCCGACGTGCGAATCCCCGAGCGCACACTGAGCGAAAGGCCTTGGCGCTTATGAACACCACGGTCAGCTGCGAGCTGCACCTGCGCCTCGTTGTGTCGAGCGAGTCCTCACTGCCCGTTCCCGCAGGACTGCGGTATGACACGGCCGATCCCTACGCCGTGCACGCCACCTTCCACACCGGAGCCGAGGAAACCGTCGAGTGGGTGTTCGCCCGCGACCTGCTCGCGGAGGGCCTCCACCGGCCCACCGGCACCGGTGACGTCCGAGTCTGGCCGTCCCGGAGCCACGGTCAGGGCGTTGTCTGCATCGCCCTGAGTTCCCCGGAGGGCGAGGCCCTGCTCGAAGCCCCCGCACGAGCCCTGGAGTCCTTCCTGAAGCGAACGGACGCCGCTGTGCCACCCGGCACGGAACACCGCCACTTCGACCTCGACCAGGAGCTGTCCCACATCCTGGCGGAGAGCTAGGACGAGGCACTCACAGAGCCGCCCGGCGCCGTCTACTCGGGGAGACGGCTCGGGTCCGGACAACCTCATATGGCACACCGTCGCCGCCCCGCGGGATCTCCGCGGGGCGGCGACGGTGCGTTCGCATGTCCTTCGGGGCCGGCGGGGAACCCGCCGGGGCGAGTTCCCGCGCGCCGGCCCGCCGAGTCCGACACCTGCCCCTCCCGGCCCGACCCCGCGAAGGTCTGCGCCCACCTCTGTCGCTCTGAGCCACTACCATCGGCCAGCATCGGCGGGCGGGTGCCCGCAGACCGCCCAGGCAGGCCAGGGAGAGCAACGTGCTGATCACCCACGACACCCGGTGCGCCCTCGACGCCGTGGTCGATCTGGTGAACACCGCGCCGGAGGACGACACGACGGACGGACTGTCCGACGTCGCGGCTCTCGGAGATTTCGTACGAAAGCACGACATAAGCGATGTCGGCGTACTGTCGGAGTTCGATCTCGCCGCCGTGCGCAGGATCCGTGGGCGGTTCGCCGGGGTCTTCGCGGCTTCGGACGCCCGGACCGCCGCCGCGCTCATCAACGAGCTGGTCGCCGCTGCGGGCACCACACCCCGGCTCACCGACCACGACGGCTACGACTGGCACGTGCACTACTTCGCCCCCGGTGCGTCCATCGCCGACCACCTCGCCGCCGACTGCGGGATGGCCCTCGCGTTCTTCGTGGTCGCCGGCGAGCAGGAACGACTGCGGCGCTGCGAGGCCCCGGACTGCCGGCACGCCTTCGTCGACGTCTCCCGCAACCGGTCCCGGCGGTACTGCGACAGCCGTACCTGCGGAAACCGGCTCCATGTGGCGGCCTACCGGGCGCGCCGCAAGGAGTCGGCGGGCTGACAGGCGGTAGGGCCCGGTGCTGACGCAGTCCCCGGCGGGTGGCGCCGGGGACTGGCGTGTACAGCTCACAGCAACAGCAGATCATGCAACGAAGCCATGAGCAGCAGACACCCGATCACCGCAAGGAAGATCATCAGCGGTGGCTGGGAAAGGGCGAAAAGGCACCCGCGCGGCTCGTCCTGCGGCTGCGCGGCCTCGCTCTGTGTTGTGTCCAGCATCTCGCCGCGATGATGACTCAGCCGACACCCTCGACGCGATCAACACGCCCGGAATGCGCGGTAGTTCGCCAGATTCCGTAATGTCCGCGCCGAGTCATGATCGCTTCCGAGCGACCTCCGCCGCCTACCGGCCGTTTGTGTCGTTTCAGTACGTCAGCTGTCGTACGCCGTCATACGCCGTGCACGGTCATATGCCGTGCTTCTTCAGGATCGCCTCGATGTCGCTGAAGTCGTCCCCGGCCCCACCGCTGCGCGGCTTGGCCGCGGGCTGGGCCGCCGGGCGGGAGACCTTTCCCCGCCCCTGTCCCAGCGAGGGCGCCGAGGCTGCCGGAGCCACCGCCTCGCGCTGCGCGGTCTGTGCGGCCTTACGTTCCTTGCGGCTGCCGCCGCTTCGCCGCTCCACCGCGCGCGTGGTGGTGAAGAGCAGCCACGCGCCGCCGAGCACGCCGAAGCCCGCCCAGGCGGTGGGACTGAAGGCGGTGTCGGCCAGCCATCCGACCACCCCGGTCATCACCAGGCCGACGGGAAGCAGCGAGTACGCGGTGATACGGGCAGCCGCGAGAAAACGCTTGCGGTACACCGTGACCACCGCGATGCCCAGGCCGGCCGCGGAGACGGCGGAACAGACGGTCTCGGCAATCATCCGGTCCTCCAGGCTGGGTTCGGTCGCGCGGGTGCGCTTCGTCCCCTCCATCCTGCACCGCCCGGTGCCCGGGATGCCATGCTCCGGCCCGACATCAGGGACATCTCCGGGTCGTCTCCTCCACAGGTCCCGGTCCCCACGTACGTCCCGGTTGGGAGCCCGGGCCACGGCTGGGAAACTGGTGCCCATGAACGACTCCTCCCCCGTGCCCGCCGACGTTCCCGCCCCGGCCTCCGCGCCCGTCCTCGATGTCTGGTGCGAGCTCCAGTGCTCGGACTGCCGCAGCGCCCTGGACGACGTACGCGCTCTGCGTGCCCGCTACGGCGACCGGCTGGAGCTGCGGCTGCGGCATTTCCCGCTGGAGCGGCACAAGCACGCCTTCGCCGCCGCGCAGGCCGCTGAGGAGGCGGCGGAGCAGGGGCTGGCATGGCCGTACGTCGAGGCCGTGCTCGGCCGGGTCGAGGAGCTGGACCGTAGGGGTGAACCCTTGCTGGTCGAGGTGGCCGGCGAACTCGGCCTGGACGCCGAGGAGTTCGACACCGCGCTGATCGACGGCCGGCACATCCTGATCGTCGACGCCGACCAGGCCGAGGGCAAGGCCATCGGCGTGACCGGCACGCCGACGTACGTCATCGCCGGTGAACGCCTCGACGGCGGCAAGAGCCAGGAGGGGCTGCGGGAACGGATCGAGGAGATCGTGGACCGGCTGCTGGCCGGGCAGGAGGCCTGACGCCCACGGCTCGGCGAATCGGCCCTCGACCGTCGGTCTACAGCAGGTCCTTGTACATGTGGTGGGTCACCGTCTCGTACCCCAACGACTCGTAGAGCCGTTCCGCCGGGGTGTTGCCCGCGAAGACGTTCAGGGAGATCGCGGATCGGCCGGCCGCGATCACCTGCGCCTCCGCCAGGAGCATGAGGGCGCGGCCATGGCCCCTGCCCCGGTGTCCCTCATCGGTCTCGACCTTGTAGACGAAGGCCCGGCCCTCGCGGGAGCCCAGCCACAGGGTGCCGACGCGAGTGCCCTGGTGTTCCAGGACGCTGAGCGTCATGCCCTCGCTCGCCACGCCCTGCGACAGCATTCGCTCGTGGTCCTGTTTCGCCTTGGCGTGTGCCTCCGCCGCCGGCACACCCCGCTCGATCCAGCTCTCCGCGTAGCTCAGCCGGCCCGCCGCCTCCCACACCACGAACTCGGCCTCTGTCATGGGCCGGCCACGGCTTCCGGCGGGCAGTTCGGGCGGGGTGGCACCGAGGGCCTTGTCCATCCGGCGGTTGCGCAGCACATAGCCGAGTGCGGTCGCGAGCCGCAGCGCCGCCGGCGGGTCGCCCGGAACGGCCGCCTCGATGCGCCGGCAGCCCCAGCCGCGCGCCACCTCCTCCGCGGCGAGCGCGGCCACCGTGGCCCGGCCGCGCCGACGGTCGCGTTCGTCGATGCGCAGGTCCAGGATCTTCGCCACCGAGTCCCCGAAGACGGGGTCGGTGCCGAGATGTATCGCGCCCACGGGACGGCTGTTCACGCACACCTGGTACCGGCGTGAACGCGCCCCGTCGGCCTCGCGCTGCAGCGGCTCGGTCGGCCGCAGGGTGGTGGTCATCAGGGCTGTTCTACCCGCTGAGGAGGCCTGCGTCAGCCTGATATACCCGGCTTTCCTTGATCTTGCCCCCGATCAGGGATCGAGGTCGTCCCCGGCCCGCTCGTCGAAGACGCGCATCGCCTTGGCCGTCACCGGACCCGGTGCGTCCGGGAGTTGGCGCCCGCCGACACGGTGCACTGCCTGTACGTCCCTCAGGGTGGACGTCAGGAAGATCTCGTCCGCGCGTTCCAGGACGTCCAGCGGCAGGTCGGTCTCCCTGGCGCCCGTCCACTCGACGGCGAGCGCGCGCGTGATGCCCGCGAGGCAGCCGGAGGCCAGCGGCGGAGTGTGGATCTCGCCGTCCAGGACGACGAAGACGTTCGACCCGGTGCCCTCGCACAGTTGGCCGACCGTGTTGCCGAACAGCGCCTCGGACGCCCCCTGTTCACGCGCCCTGGCGAGGGCGACGACGTTCTCGGCGTACGAGGTGGTCTTCAGGCCGGTGACGGCGCCGCGTTCGTTGCGGGTCCAGGGGACCGTGATCACGGCGGTCGTGTCGGGGCGCCGGGCGGATGCGCCGAGGGCGACGACCAGGGTCGGACCGTGCTCACCGCGGTCGGAGCCGAGGGGGCCGTGGCCGCCGGTGTACGTGATGCGCAGGCGGCCCAGCGGCATCGGGTTGGCGTCGAGTACGGCCGTACAGGCACGCCGGATCTCGTCGAGGTCCGGGGCCGGCAGGCCGAGGCCGCGGGCCGAGCGGGTCAGCCGGTCCAGGTGCCGGGTGAGGGCGAACGGCCGCCCCTCGACAGCCTTCACCGTCTCGAAGATGCCGTCGCCCACGGTCAGCCCGTGGTCGAACACGGAGACACGGGCGGTCTCGATGTCCTGTAGTCCGCCGTCGAGCCAGAGCTTCACTGGTCTTTACCTCGCTGGAATGTGCCGGATGTGTCGATCGACATGTCGTTTCGGCCGGGAGGCCTGTCTGCGCCGGAACCGCTGCCGACTGCCATGTCCCCCGGGTGGGCACAGCTCGTCAACGGCTCCTCTCCACTTCCGCTCGCCTCGTACGCTCCCGACGCTACCGCGAGCAGCCGGGACGCCTTCAGCTCGGTCTCCCGCCACTCCGCCTCCGGGTCCGAACCCCAGGTGATGCCCGCTCCCGTGCCGAAGCGCAGCAGTCCCGCCGCCCGGTCGATCCAGAACGTGCGGATGCCGACCGCCAGTTCGCCGGTTCCCCGGTCCGCGTCGACCCAGCCGATGCCGCCGCAGTACGGGCCGCGGGGAGCCGTCTCCAGGGAGTCGATGATCCGCAGGGCGCTCGACTTGGGCGCGCCGGTGACCGAGCCGGGCGGGAAGGCCGCGGCCAGCAGCTCCGGCCAGCCGGTGTGCGGGCGCAGCTCGCCCCGTACCGTCGACACGAGGTGGACCAGCCCTGGGTGCTTCTCGACGACGCACAGTTCGGGGACGGTCACCGTGCCCGTCGCGCAGACGCGCCCGATGTCGTTGCGGACGAGGTCCACGATCATCACGTTCTCGGCGTAGTCCTTCTCCAGGAGGTCCGCCTCGGTACGGCCGGTGCCCTTGATCGGACCGGATTCGACGGTCCGGCCGACGCGGCGGAGGAAGAGTTCGGGGGAGGCGGTGGCGATCTCGATGCCGTGCGCGGGCAGGCGAATCGTTCCTGCATATGGTGCCGGGTTGCCCTGCGCGAGCAGCGCGGTCAGCGCGTCCACGTCGGCACCGGGTGCGACAGGCGCGGACAGCACCCGGCAGAGGTTCGCCTGATAGACCTCGCCCGCCGCGATGTGCGCGCGGATCCGGCGTACCCCCGCGGTGTACGCGGCGCGGTCGAGGGACGACGTCCAGTCACCGACGGCCGGCCCCCGCCACTCCCCCGGCCCCGGCCTCGGCGCGGCCACCGGTTCCTCTCGTACGTCCCGGAAGCGGGCGCAGGTCAGGCGGCCCTCGTAGTCCGCGCTCACGGCCCAGAAACCGGTGGAGTCCAGGGCGGCGGGGTCGCTGGTGACATCGAGGAGACCGGTGGCGACGAGGCCGCCGAAGCGGGCGAGCGGAGCGAGATCGGACACACCGCCGAGTCTATGGCGGGTGTCCTGCGGGTGCCCTGACCATGTCTTCGAGCAGACACAGCGCAGCACGCTGCACAAACGCGTTTTTGTGCTGGCCCCGGAATCCGCTAGAGTTCAACTCGTCGCCGGGACGCGAGAGCGTACCGAAACGACATGCGGACGTAGCTCAGTTGGTAGAGCGCAACCTTGCCAAGGTTGAGGTCGCCAGTTCGAACCTGGTCGTCCGCTCGTTGGAAGAGGGGGATCTTCCCGAACCCCCGCACTCCTGGTGGAGTGGCCGAGAGGCGAGGCAACGGCCTGCAAAGCCGTCTACACGGGTTCAAATCCCGTCTCCACCTCCAAGGACGATTAGCTCAGCGGGAGAGCGCTTCCCTGACACGGAAGAGGTCACTGGTTCAATCCCAGTATCGTCCACTGGTCCGCAAGGACTTGATCCGCAAGGGTCTCCGCGCGATTAGCTCAGCGGGAGAGCGCTTCCCTGACACGGAAGAGGTCACTGGTTCAATCCCAGTATCGCGCACGCAGTAGTCACGGCTCTCGGGTCGTGTTCCCGAGGACGATTAGCTCAGCGGGAGAGCGCTTCCCTGACACGGAAGAGGTCACTGGTTCAATCCCAGTATCGTCCACACACCGAAGCCCCCGGCCGACGCTCATGTCGACCGGGGGCTTCGTCGTTATCAGCTCAGGCGGATCAGGCGGATCAGCTGGAGAAAAGCATGTGGCCGAAGCCCTTTTGGCGCTTGTTGCCATAGTGACCGCCATGGCCTCCGTGTCCGCCTTGGTGGCCGCCGTGCGGGGCGCCCCAGGCGGGTGCGGGAGCGGCCGGGTAGGCCTGTGGGGCCGGGGGCGGCGGCGCGGCGGGGCCCGACCACTGGGCCTCCACGCGGGTCAGCGCCTCCAGCTCGCCGTAGTCGAGGAAGATCCCCCGGCAGTTGCTGCACTGCTCGATCTGGACTCCGTTGCGGTTGTACGTGTGCATCGGCGCATGGCACTTCGGACACTGCATGCTCGGCTCAACTCCCTGCCGTCAGTACTGCTTCTTGATCCGGTTCGCGTCTCACCGGCACAGACTCTGTCCGGCTCCGGTCGGTTGCACCCTACTTCGCGTGTTCGTGTGCCAACTCGGGCGGTACGGAACCCATTCGGGCACATGCGTCGACAACGGCCTGCTGTACGTCGTCCAGCGGGCGGTCAGCCACCGTCGTCTTGACGATCGCCAGGGCCGCGGTCTGCACGGTGAGGGCACGGGCGGCGATGTCCAGGGCGGGCCAGGGGTCGCCGTCGGCGGGTACGGCCGGGCCGCCCGCCGCACGGTAGGCGGTCAGGAAGCGGGTCCACTCGTCGGGCGGGAGCAGTCCGCAGGCGTACCAGGCGGCCGGCCGGGCCAGGTCCCAGGTGGGGTCACCGACGCCGAGGTCGTCCACGTCGATGAGCAGCCAGGGGCCGTCCGGGGCGGGGTGGCGTACCAGCTGGCCGAGGTGGAGGTCGCCGTGGCAGAGGGTTGTGCGCTTCGGTTCGCCGGGGAGGTCCTGCATCGGGGCCTCGGCCCGGGCCCAGGCCGGCAGGGCCGCCCAGGCGTGCAGGACGGGCTCGGTGCCCGGCTGCGGGGTGGCGGCCCGGAGGCGGGCGATCGCGTGGGCCGCCTTCGCCGGGCCGCGCATGGGGGGCAGGCCGGGCGGGGCGGGGGTCAGGTGGAGGCGGGCGAGGAGGGTGGCCGCGTCCTCCCAGGGAGCCGCGTCCGGGTCCGCCGGGTCGACCGGGTCGCCGTACGGCCAGAACGTCACGAGTCTGCCGTGCAGGTCGACTGGCGTCGGGCTGAGCGGGGGCAGGAGTACGTCGGGGAGGTGGGCGGCGGCGGAGAGGCGGGCGGTGAGTTCGGCGGGGGTGGTGTCCGGGGCGTGGGCCTTCGCGACGGTGTCGGCGTGGCGGACGACGGTGCCGTCGGGGCGGTCGGTGAGGGTGGCTGCGCCGCAGGGGCAGGGTTGGGCGCGGGAGTGGGCTCTGGCCTTGGCTCGGGTGGTGAGGGCTGAGAGCAAGGGGGTGGCGGTCACGGGGCTCCCTGAAGCGCGGGTCGGTCTGGTCGCGAGGGTACGGGGCCGGTTGCGGTGAGGTGTTTCGCCCCCGCCGCCCCTACCCGTCCCATCCCCAGGGGCTCCGCCCCTTCGACCCCGCTGGGGCTGCCGCCCCAGACCCCGCTTCGGCCTGGACGGCCTCGTCCTCAAACGCCGGACGGGCTGGGATGCCTGGGCCTGGGCTGAAAAAGGGCAAAGCAATGCCCGCGCAGCTCCCCAGCTGCGCGGGCATTTTTGCCGTCCGCCGCACCCCCGTCCCCACGGGGTTTCATGGGTGGATGTCCCCGCCCGGACCGCTCTTCCGGGCCTGAGGTCGCCGCTCAGCGCCCCAGCATCACTCCCACGGACGACGCCTGTGTGACCACTGCTTCCCAGCCTCCGAAGACGACTACGAGCAGGGCTGCCAGGGGAAGGACCATTGCTGTTGCCACCAGCGGGTGGCGCTGGCCCTGTCGGCGCGGGCGGAACGCGGCGACGTACGCCTTGCGTCCCTGTGTGCGGAGCGCCGTCCGCGATGCCGTGTGGGCCATGGTCCCTCTCCTGACCGTTCTCTTGTTGGTTGGCAAGCGGCGGGTGGCTGACCTCGGGGGACGAGTGCTGCACCCGCCGCTTGACCTCAAATCTAGGCTCTCGGCGCGAACGGGTCGTCATGCCCTCGTACCGATTGCCGGGCCTCCCGGAGGATGACCTGTGACCTGCGGAGTACTCCCCTGGGTGGAGATGAGGTCCTAGGTCTCAGGGTCTTCCCGGAAGGGGTGCCCGGTGTGTCCCTACTGTTCCGAGCTGTCCTCCCTCGGCACCGGCTGTTCGACCAGTGCCAGGACACGGTTCGCCATGAAGCGGGCCGTGCGCACCACGGATCCGCTTCGGGTGACTTCGCTCACTTCCACCACGCCTCGGCGCACCGCTGTCTCCACCCGGCGGCCCGCCCTGCTCGCCACCACCTCATAGGTACGTGTCGTGTCCCCGGCATCCACGACTATCTCCACGCGATCACCCTTCACGGGTTCAATCCCCCTTCTGCGTCGGGTGGTTGGGATCACACGCTCCGTCAAGCCGCCCTGTTCGCGCGCTCCCTGACCACCCCTCAAGTCTCCCACCCGGCACTGACAATCCGTCGGGACGAGAGGGCGCGGCCTCTGCGCGCACCCGGCCGCGTAAACGTAAGCTGTCGCTCGTCAAACGGACCGGGCAGCGGGGATGAACATGGCGATGATGCGCCTGAGGCGCGAGGACCCGCGCGTCGTCGGCTCGTTCAGGCTTCACAGACGGCTCGGCGCGGGCGGGATGGGCGTTGTCTACCTGGGCTCCGACAAGCGGGGGCAGCGGGTCGCGCTGAAGGTGATCCGGCCGGATCTGGCGGAGGATCAGGAGTTCCGGTCGCGGTTCGCGCGCGAGGTCTCGGCGGCCCGGCGGATCAGGGGTGGGTGCACGGCGCGGCTCGTCGCCGCGGATCTGGACGCGGACCGGCCGTGGTTCGCCACGCAGTACGTGCCCGGGCCCTCCCTGCACGACAAGGTCATGGACGAGGGATCGCTCAGCGCGGCCGACGTCGCCTCCATCGGCGCCGCCCTCGCCGAGGGGCTGGTCGCCGTGCACGAGGCCGGTGTCGTGCACCGGGACCTCAAGCCGTCCAACATCCTGCTGTCCCCGAAGGGGCCGCGGATCATCGACTTCGGCATCGCCTGGGCGACGGGGGCCTCGACGCTCACGCACGTCGGTACGGCGGTCGGCTCACCCGGCTTCCTGGCGCCCGAACAGGTGCGCGGGGCAGCTGTCACGCCGGCCACCGACGTGTTCTCCCTCGGCGCCACACTCGCGTACGCCTCGATGGCCGACTCGCCCTTCGGGCACGGCAGTTCCGAGGTGATGCTGTACCGGGTGGTGCACGAGGAGGCCCACCTTCAGGGTGTTCCGGACGCGCTGGCACCTCTCGTACGGGCGTGTCTGTCCAAGGATCCGGAGGAGCGGCCCAGCACGCTCCAGCTGTCGCTGCGGCTCAAGGAGATCGCGGCGCGCGAGGCACAGGGCATGGCGGACGCACGGCCGCCCGCGCCGCGTGCCGCCGAGGCGGAGCGGCCGACGGGGCGGCTCACCGAGAGCTATCCGGACCAGCGGCCCCCGTATCACTCCCAGACCCAGCCCCACTCGCAGCCTCCGTCCCCGTCCCAGCCCCAGCGGCGTTCGCAGGGGCCTTCCTCGGGGGCGCCGTCGCGGGGTGGTGGCGGTGCCGCGCGCGAGGACAGTCCGTCGCGGGGCGGCGGGGGCTCACGCGGTGGTGCCGCCTCGTCCCGTTCCGGGGCGCGGCCGGTGCCCGCCTCGCGGAACACGACCCGCTCCGGGAACCGTTCCGGCCCGCGCAGTGGGACCGGGCGTCCGGCGCCGCGCGGCACGGGGACCGGGCGGCGGCCCGCCAATCCGCGGCTGCTGCGGCAGCGGCTGTTCGTGTTCGTCGTGGTGACGCTGCTGGTGGCGCTCGGGATCGCGGCGGCCCAGGGGTGTCAGGGGCCCAGCCGTGGGCTCGGGGTCGACAGCGGTGGAAGCGGGCGGGAGCAGCGGAAGGAGCAGTCTGACAACAGGCCCCGTGGCGATGGGCCGTTGGCACCCGGCCTGTCCCAGTCGAACTCGGACTAGGCGACCCCGCTGGAACGCCGGTGCGTCGACTGCGGGTCTGTCGTGGCTGGTCGCGCAGTTCCCCGCGCCACTGAGGGGCGCGTCACCTCAGGGATGTGTCACCGCGCGGGCTCGCCGCCTCAGGGTCGAGGGCGGCCCGTCGCCACCGCGTAGAAGGCGACCGCCGCTGCCGCGCCCACGTTGAGGGAGTCGACGCCGTGGGCCATCGGGATGCGGACCCATTCGTCGGCGGCCACCAGGGCCTGGGTGGAGAGGCCGTCGCCCTCCGCGCCGAGCATCAGGGCGACGCGGTCCATCTTGTGCGGGGCGGTCTCGTCGAGAGTCTTGGCCTTCTCGTCGGGAGTGAGGGCCAGCAGCGTGAAGCCGGCCTCGCGGACGGAGTCCAGGCTCTTGGGCCACGTGTCCAGACGGGCGTACGGGACGGAGAAGACCGCGCCCATCGAGACCTTGACGCTCCGTCGGTACAGGGGGTCCGCGCAGTCCGGGGAGAGCAGGACCGCGTCCATGCCCAGGGCGGCGGCGCTGCGGAAGATCGCGCCGATGTTGGTGTGGTCGTTGACCGACTCCATGACCACCACCCGGCGCGCGGTCTGCAGGAGTTCGTCGGCTGTGGGGAGCGGTTTGCGCTGCATGGAGGCGAGGGCGCCGCGGTGCACGTGGTAGCCCGTTACGCGTTCGGCGAGATCCGGGCTCACCGCGTAGACCGGGGCCGGGAGTTCGTCGATGACGTCGCGCATGACGTCGACCCACTTGGCGGACAGGAGCATCGAGCGCATCTCGTAACCGGCGTCCTTGGCCCGTCTGATGACCTTCTCGCCCTCGGCGATGAAAAGGCCCTCCGCGGGCTCGCGTTTGCGGCGCAGTTCGACGTCGGTCAGGCCCGTGTAGTCGTGCAGGCGTGGGTCGTCGGGGTCCTCGACGGTGATGAGATCGGCCACAGGGGTGATACTGCCTTGTCCTGGGTGCGGTGCCAACGGCTGGGAACGGATTGGGTTACCGGGGGTTACACCGACTCTCCCGGAACTGCCTCCGGGCCTACGTTCACCACCGCGCCGATCACGATCACCGCGGGGGGCTTCACCTCCTGCGTACGGACCGCCTCGGCGACTGTCGCCAGCGTCGCGTCGACACGGCGCTGGGCCGCTGTCGTGCCCTCCTGGACCAGGGCGACCGGCGTGTCCGGGGACTTGCCGTGCGCGACCAGGGTCTCCGCGATCCGGCCGATCTTGTCGACGCCCATGAGGACGACGAGGGTGCCGGTGAGCTTGGCGAGGGACGGCCAGTCGACGAGGGAGCGTTCGTCGTCGGGGGCGACATGGCCGCTGACCACGGTGAACTCGTGGGCGACCCCGCGGTGTGTGACCGGGATGCCGGCCGCGCCCGGGACGGAGATCGAGCTGGAGATGCCGGGGACGACCGTGCAGGCGATGCCGGCCTCGGCCAGCGCCTGGACCTCCTCCATGCCCCGGCCGTAGACGTAGGGGTCGCCGCCCTTCAGCCGCACGACCCTCTTGCCCTGCTTCGCGTGTTCGATCAGCGCGTTGTTGATGGCCTCCTGGGCCATGAAACGGCCGTACGGGATCTTCGCGGCGTCGATCACCTCGACGTGCGGGGGCAGTTCGGCGAGGAGGTCGCGCGGGCCGAGGCGGTCCGCGATGACGACGTCCGCCTCGGCGAGCAGTCGGCGGCCCCTGACCGTGATCAGGTCCGGGTCGCCGGGACCGCCGCCGACCAGGGCGACGCCAGGGGCGCGGGTGCGGTGGTGGGGCGCGACGAGTGTGCCGTCGCGCAGGCCCTCGACGACCGCGTCACGGATGGCGGCCGTGTGGCGGGGATCGCGGCCCTTCGCGTCCGTGGTGAGGACGGCGACCGTGACGCCCTCGCTGTGGCCGGTGGCCGGGGTCCAGGCGGTCGCCGCGTCGGCGTCGTCGGAGCGGACGCACCAGACGCGGTGGCGTTCGGCTTCGGCGGAGGCGTGGGCGTTGGCCTGGGTGTCGCTGGTCGCGATCAGGGCGTACCAGGCGTCCGCCAGGTCGCCGTCGGCGTAGGGGCGGCGCTCCCAGGTGAGTTCGCCCGCGTCCGCCATCGCCTCTACGGAGGGGGTTGCCTCCGGCGATACGAGGAGGATGTCGGCGCCCGCCGCGATGAGCGCGGGGAGGCGGCGCTGGGCCACCTGGCCTGCGCCCAGGACCACCACTCGGCGGCCGGTGAGGCGGAGGCCTACGGGGTAGGCGGGGTGTTCTGCCATGGGGGTGCGGCTCCCTTGTGCGGTGGTTCTGATCGGAGCCTGTGCGGATGTATGGCGAGTGGCCCCTGACGTGCGCATTTTACGGTGCGGGTGGGGTGGGGGCTCGGGTCGGGGGTTTCTCTTCCCCAAGCCCGCCCCTTCCCGAAGGCGGGGGCTCTGCCCCCGGACCCCCGTACGTGCGGTTCGTTTGTGGCTGTGCCCACCCGTTCCGCCCTGCGGAACGCCTGCCCACAGCCAAGCCTCGCCCAAAAGGGGGCCTACTTCTCCGTTACTCCCGCCGAGTCGAACGTCGCGACCTCGTGCATCGCCCTCGCCGTGCTCTGGACCATCGGGAGAGCCAGTAGCGCGCCCGTGCCCTCGCCCAGGCGGAGGTCCAGGTCGACCAGGGGACGCAGGCCCAGCTTGTTCAGGGCCGCCACATGGCCGGGTTCCGCGCTGCGGTGACCCGCGATGCAGGCGGCCAGGACCTCGGGGGCGATCGCGCGGGCCACCAGAGCGGCGGCGCCGGCGCTGACGCCGTCCAGGATCACCGGCGTACGGAGGGAGGCGCCGCCGAGGAGGAGGCCGACCATGGCCGCGTGTTCGAAGCCGCCGATCGCCGCCAGGACGCCGATCGGGTCGGCCGGGTCCGGCTGGTGGAGGTCGATCGCGCGGCGGACGACCTCGGTCTTGCGGGCGAGGGTCTCGTCGTTGATGCCCGTGCCCCGGCCCGTGACCTCGGAGGGGTCCGTGTCCGTGAACACCGAGATCAGGGCCGCCGACGCCGTGGTGTTGGCGATGCCCATCTCACCCGTGAGCAGGGCCTTGTTGCCGGCCGCCACCAGGTCGCGGGCCGTCTCGATGCCGACCTCGATGGCCGCCTTGGCCTCCTCGCGGGTCATCGCGGGGCCGGTCGTCATGTCCGACGTACCCGCGCGGATCTTGCGCGGCAGGAGACCGGGGGTGGCGGGCAGGTCCGAGGCGACACCCACGTCGATCACGCAGACCTCGGCGCCCACCTGGCTGGCGAAGGCGTTGCAGACGGCGCCGCCGCCGAGGAAGTTGGCGACCATCTGGGCGGTCACCTCCTGCGGCCAAGGGGTGACGCCCTGGGCGTGCACTCCGTGGTCGCCCGCGAAGATCGCGACCGCTGCCGGTTCCGGGATCGGGGGCGGGCACATGCGCGACAGGCCGGACAGCTGGGCCGAGATGATCTCCAGCATGCCGAGCGCGCCGGCCGGCTTCGTCATGCGCTTCTGGCGCTCCCACGCCTCGCCGAGCGCCTTGGCGTCCAGCGGGCGGATGTTGGCGACGGTCTCGGCGAGCAGGTCGTGCGGCTCCTCACCGGGCAGCGCGCGACGGCCGTAGGTCTCCTCGTGCACGACCCACGACAGCGGGCGGCGCTTGGACCAGCCCGCCTGCAGCAGCTCGGGCTCCTCCGGGAACTCGTCGACGTAGCCGACGCAGAGGTAGGCCACGACCTCCAGGTGCTCGGGCAGGCCCAGCGTCCGGACCATCTCGCGCTCGTCGAAGAAGCTGACCCAGCCGACGCCGATGCCCTCGGCGCGGGCCGCGAGCCACAGGTTCTCGACCGCGAGCGCGGAGGAGTAGGGGGCCATCTGCGGCTGTGTGTGACGGCCGAGAGTGTGCCGGCCGCCCCGGGTCGGGTCGGCGGTCACGACGATGTTCACCGGCGTGTCGAGGATGGCCTCGATCTTCAGTTCCTTGAACTGCTTCGCGCGGCCCTTGGGAAGCGACTTGGCGTACGCCTCGCGCTGACGGGCGGCCAGTTCGTGCATCGCACCGCGGGTCTCGGCGGAACGGATGACGACGAAGTCCCACGGCTGGGAGTGACCCACGGACGGCGCCGTGTGGGCCGCCTCCAGAATGCGCAGCAGAACGTCGTGCGGGATCGGGTCGCTGCGGAAACCGTTGCGGATGTCCCGGCGCTCACGCATCACCTTGAGCACGGCCTCGCGCTCGGCGTCGTCGTAGCCGGGCGCGGCCGGGCCGGTGGACTCGCGTACGTCTTCCACTGCGGCCGTGCTCTCTTCCTGGTCGGCGGCCCTGGTGTCCAGGTCCTCCGCTTGCTGTACGAACTCTACGAGCTGTACGTCATCGGGGTCGGTGGCCGGGCCGGGGTCGGTCTCCGGCTCCTCGGTCGGGAGCGCCGCCGCCGGGTCGGGGGTCGGGTCCGTCTCCCGGGGCGCGGGGACCGTGGACACCGGAGCGACGGGGACGGGCTGCTCGGTGGGTGCCTCCGCCGCTTCCGGGGCCGGGGCCGGTGCCGGTGCCGCGGGATCCGGAGTCTCCGGTGCGGTGGGCTGTACCGGCTGCGGCGTCTGGAGGGCGGTCACCATCGCGAGCACGGGAGCGAGCACGGGTTCGTCCTCCGGGGGGAGGACGAAGGCGTGCGGGGGTGTCGGTGCCAGGTGCGGGGTGGTCGGCAGGGTGCCTTCCACGGGGACGAACTGGCCCACTGGCTCGGCCACTTGCTGGCCCACTGGTTCAACCACCTGCTGGCCCACTGGTTCAACCACCTGCTGGTCCAGTGGCTGAACCAGCGGCTGTGACTGGTCGAGTGGTTCGGCCACCTGCGGCTCCGCGAACTGGATCGACGTCTCGTCGGGCTCCGCCAGTTGCTCGGGGGCGGAGGCAGGGATGAGCGTGGCCGCGGCGGCGGGCTCCGGAGCGGGGGGCGGAGTCACCGTGGGAGCAGGAGTGGGCTCGGAAGTGGGTGCCTGGTCGCTCGGGGCGGGCGGTGCGACCACGGCTTCCGCCGTGAGCGGCTGTACCTCTGTGGCTACGAGGGGCTGCGCATCGTCAGGGGTGTGCGCGGCGTCGACGAGGGCTTCGGCGTTCTCGAGCACGGGGACATCGTCAGGGGTGGGCGCTTCTGCCGGTACGGCCTCGTGCTGGGGTTCGGCGGGTAGGCCGGCCTCGGTCACCTGGGCGGCGGTGTCCGCCAGTTGGGACGCCGGGTCCGCGAAGTGGACCACGGTCACGGGGGCCTCTTCGGCGGCCGGCGGGGTCACGAACTCCCCCACGGGGACGCCGAGGGCCTCGTCAAGGGCGCCGGGGGCCACTGCCTGCGGCTCGGCCTCGGGGACGGGCTGCGGGGTGAACTCCGGGGCCATCACCTGGTGGGCCTCGGGGGTGACCGGAGCTTCCGGCACCACGGGGGCGTCCGGCGCGACCGAGCCGTCCTCCAGCGCAACCTGCGCGTCCAGTGCGGGTTCCGGCTCCGCTACGACGACCTGGGCGACCTCGGGCTGCGTCACCGCGCCCTCGGTCTCCTGCGGAACCTGCGCCGCGTCGGGGGTCACCGGGGCCTCCGGGAAGGCTGCGTCGCCCTCCGTGGCCTCGACGGCGGGAGTCGCCGCGGGGGTGTCCGGAACCTGCGGTGCCTCGGGGACGTACACGCCCTCGGGACCCTGCGCGGCCTCCGGCGCGTACGCGTTGTCGGCGTCCCCTGCGACCTGGACGACCTCGCCGACCTCGGCAGCCTCGGCGCCCTGACCGGCGTACGCGTCCTCCGCGCTCTCCGGTGTGTGGGCGGCCTCGGGCGACTCGTTCTCGTACATGCCCTCCGGGGTCTCCTGGACCGCCGGGCCGGTCTCCGTCGCCTCGGGGGCTTCGGTCGCCGGCGCGGGTGCCGGGACCTCGGCCAGAAGTGGAACAACCGTTTCCGCAGTCTGGGCCCGCTCGCTCACCAGCGGGGCCGGCGCGGTCTGTACCGCCGTGTGCGCCTGGGTCTGGGCGCCCCACGGAGTCGCGCCCTGCGGGGCCTGTTCCGCGAGTTGGGGGGCTGCGTCGAGGTACTCCGGACCGGGGACCGGGATCGCCGTGGCGAGCCGGTGTGCCGGTGCGGGCATTCCTGCCGGACCTCGGTCGGCGAGGGAACGGACCGGACTCGCGGACGCGTCGGGGGTCGGCGGGCCGAGGTGCAGCGGACGGCGGGGCGTGACCGGCGCGGCTTGGGCGGCCTGGGCAGCGGGGGTCGGGAAGCGGACGGCGGTGAGGTCGACCGAGCCGCTGTCGCGGCCACCCGTCTCGTGCGGACCGGGCTCGTGCACGGTCTCGACGACGGGCGCCGGGACCGGCGGAGCGACCTCGTTGCCCCAGGCGCTCTGGGCGCCCGGAAGCAGCAGGAGGTCTTCGTCCTCGGCGGTGGTCTCGGAGAGGTAGGTGTACGCACCGTGCGCGGGAACGCCCGGCTCTTCCACCATGCCTGCGTTCTCCGGCAGTCCCTCGGCCGGGACCTGGCCGGTGTCGGTCATGCGAACCCCTCGCCCATCGGTTAGTGCTTCTACGACCAGCTCACCCGTAACGGCTCACCGATCGCCCCGTAGTGAAGAACGAGCATGCGTGCCCAGCGGCACGAACGACCCGTCCCAGAAAGACGACAAAGCCACTAACTGGCATTGTCGCCGTCAACTGGCATTGTCGCGGCCGTTCCGCCGTAGCGGCAGCTTGATCCGCCACGGCCCGCTGTGGACTGCGCCACGTTGCGCGCCCTACCGGTTCCGCCGTACCACACTCACCCCAAAACGGGCGTGCTTTCCGGACATTGGCCTACGAAGTGCCAGGCCACCGAATGCGGTACAACGGTCGGTCAGCCTACCGCGCGCGGTACGACAACAGGATCACTGGGACGGCATTCAGGGGCATTGCGGGTTCATTGCGCACGGTCGGGGAGCACTCCGCTGAGCAGGAACGCGACGCTCCGTTCCTTCTCCGTCCAGGCGCGGGTGTCGAGTTCGACGGACTGGAGCAGGGCACACTCGACCTGGTAGCCGTGCTCGGTGAGGTCGCGGCCGATGAGTTCGGCCGCGTCACGGGTCGCCGCGTGCGTCACGATGCGCTGCGGGCGCCGGTCGGCGACCGCGGAGACCACCGCCACTCCCCCGCCGCCGACCCGGACGACATCGGGCTCGGGAAGGTCCTCCAGGATGTACGGCGCCGCTCCGCGCACGATCTGGAGCTGGACACCGAAGCGGCGGGCGGCGGAGTCGGTGCGGGCGCAGGCCTCCACGTTCCGGTCGACGGCGATGACCGCCGCGCCGCTGCGGGCCGCGTCGGTGGCGAAGGCGCCGCTGCCGCAGCCGATGTCCCAGACGAGGTCGCCCACGCGCGGTCCCAGGCGGGCGAGTTGGGCGGCCCGCAGCAGCTCCGTCTCGCCCTCGCCGAGCGCGAGCGGACCGCCGTAGGAGGAGGTGCCGTACGCCTCGGTGGGCAGGGCCCAGCCGCGAGGGCCCGCCGCCGGGTCGCGGCCGGCGATCCAGCCGACGTCCCCGCCCGCCGCGGCCGGGCCGCCGATGACGATGACGACGTTCGGGTTGCGCCAGATGCGGTCGGCGGCCTTGTCGGAGGTGAGGACCGTGATCTGCTCGCGCTCGGTGCCCAGTTCCTCACAGATGACGAACGTGCGGTGGACCCCGTCGAGGAGCAGGCCGAGTTCAGAGGGTCCGGCGCCGGGTGAGGTGAGGACGGCGACCTTGGTGTGGGCGCGGCACACGTTCACCGCGCGGCGCAGGGTGCGGCGGTGGGCGACGACGACCTCGGCGTCGTCCCAGGGCATGCCGGCGCGGGCGAACGCGGTGGCCACCGAGGACACGGCGGGGACGACTTCGACCTCCAGGCCGAACTCGGGGTTGCGCAGGGTGCGTACGACACCGAAGAAGCCGGGGTCGCCGTCGGCGAGGACGACCGCGCTGCCGCGGTGGCCGGCGATGCGGCGGGCGGCGAGGTCGACGCTGCCGAGGCGGATGCGTTCGGCGGCCGGGGGGACTTCGGGGAGCGCCAGATGGTGGGCCGCGCCGGCCACCAGTGTGGCGGCGCCGAGGGCGGAGCGTGCCGTGGCGGTCAGGGGCGAGCCGTCCCAGCCGATCACCGTGACCCGGTCGGCCATCGTCGTCAGTCTCCAGGGGGTTCGCTGCGCGCGGGTCGTCGTGGAACTGGGGGACATCCCGTGCGGAGTCGGCCGGTACGGGGGCTCCGTGAGACTACCTGGTGCGCCCGGAGCGTCCGGCGATGTCCCCCTCGGTTCAGTTCCAGTCGGAGTACGACGTGAAACCGCTGTTGTCGGCCAGTTCCTCGTCGGCGCCTTCGAGATCCTCGGGCAGCAGGCTCCACACGATGAAGTCGGTGCGCTGGTCGGTCCAGGTGCCGTCCTCGGTGCGGACGTGCGCTATACAGGCGCTCCGCAGGACGCCCTCGCTGATGCAGCCGATCTTCTGGGCGACCTGCTGGGAGGCGGTGTTGTCGGCGGCCGTGCGCAGTTCGACGCGCTCGAACTTCTGGTCGCCGAGCACCCATTGGGAGGTGGCGAGTGCGGCCTCGGAGGCGTAGCCCTCGCCGCGCGCCCAGGGGGCGGTGATGTACGACAGCTCGGTGGACCGGATGTGCCAGTTGGTCCTGGAGAGCTGGACGACGCCGACCAGGCGCTGGGTGAGGAACTCGGTGACGGCGAAGTCGAGGCCGCGGCCTGCGGTGCGTTCGGCGGGCGCGTACTCGGTGATCCAGGTGCGGGCGGCGTCCTCGGTGAAGGGCCGGGGGACGTCGGTCCAGGCGACGACCTGTTCGTCGTTCATCATCTCGGTCAGCGCGGGGACGTCGTCCTCGTCGAGAGGGCGCAGTACCAACCGCTCCGTACTGATGGAGATGTTGGGGAAGGTGCTTGTCATGCGCCGCTCCGTAACCTTCGAAAGCCTTCGAATACCTGCGAACCTTCAACCCGCACGGCCTGCTCAACTGCCCAGCATGCAGCATCCGGGCCTTGAACCGCATCACGGGGTCCACTCGGGGTGAGCGAGTGGACCCCGTACGTGTCGGTAAGGGTCCAGAAGGGCCGGAAGGAAGCAGAAGGAACTAGAAGGACGCGATCACGGAGCCCTCGTACTTGTCCTCGATGAACTTCCTGACCTCGGCGGAGGTGAGCAGCTTCGCCAGCTTCTCGACCCGGGGGTCGGCCTCGTTGTCCTTCTTCACGGCCAGGAAGTTGCCGTACGGGTTGTCCTTCGGGGACTCCGAGACGAGGGCGTCCTTCGCGGGCGAGAGGTCGGCTTCGAGGGCGTAGTTGCCGTTGATCACGGCGGCGTCGACGTCGTCCAGGGAGCGCGGGGTCTGGGCCGCCTCCAGCTCCTTGAACTCGATCTTCTTGGGGTTCTCGGCGATGTCCTTGGGGGTCGCGTCGTTGCCGACGCCGTCCTTGAGGGTGATGATCCCGTTGGCGTCGAGAAGCTTGAGGGCCCGCGCCTCGTTCACCGTGTCGTTCGGGACGGCGATGGTCGCGCCGCTCTTCAGCTCGTCGGCCGACTTCAGCTTCTTCGAGTAGAGGCCGAGCGGCTCGAGGTGCACCGTGACGACCGGCACGATGTCGGTGCCGTTCTTCTCGTTGAACTCGTCGAGGTAGGGCTGGTTCTGGAAGTAGTTGGCGTCCACGGAGCCGTCCTCGGTCGCCGGGTTCAGCGTGGCGTAGTCGCTGAACTCCTTGACGTCCAGGTCGAGTCCCGCCTTCGCCGCGAGGTTCTCCTTGAGGAAGGTGAGGATCTCGGCGTGCGGGACGGTGCTCGCGCCGACGACCAGCGGGCCACTGGTGTCGGAGGCGGCGTCCTTGTCCGAGCCGCAGCCGGTGAGACCCAGGGTGAGGGCTCCGGCGGCGAGGACGGCGGTGGTCAGTTTTGTGGCGGTACGCACGAAAAGTGCCTTTCCATATGGGTGTGGCTGTCCCCGTGATGGGTGGTACGGGGAAATCTGCGGGTGGGTGGGAGTCGGGTACGGGAGGTGCTCGACGGCCTCTGACGGCCTCAGGCGGCCTTGGGCGGCCTGGCCTTGAGCAGCCGGAGTTTCGGTGCGGCACCGGAACCGCCGCCGCGCCTGTGCAGCCTGCGGGCCGCGTGGTCGCCGGCGAACTGGATGACCGAGATGACGACCGCGAGGATCGCCACGGTGATCCACATCAGGCCGGTCTCGAAGCGCTGGTACCCGTACCGGATGGCGATGTCGCCGAGGCCGCCCGCGCCGACCGTGCCGGCCATCGCGGAGTAGCCGATGAGGGCGACGACGGTCGTCGTGGCCGAGGAGATCAGCGAGGGCAGCGACTCCGGTACGAGGACCCTGCGGACGACGGTCCAGGTGTTGCCACCCATGGCCTGCACGGCCTCGACGAGCCCGTGGTCCACTTCGCGGACAGCCGTCTCGACGAGGCGGGCGAAGAACGGGATCGCACCGATGGCGAGCGGCACGATGGCGGCCTCGCGGCCGATCGTCGTCCCGGTGATCGTCCTGGTGAAGCCCATCAGCGCGACCATCAGGATGATGAACGGCATCGAGCGGGCGACGTTCACGACCTGCCCGATCACCTTGTTGGCGAGGACGTTCTGGAGGAGTCCGCCACGGTCGGTCAGGACCAGCAGGATGCCGAGCGGAAGTCCGCCGACGACGGCGATCAGCGTGGACCAGCCGACCATGTAGAGGGTGTCCCAACACGCCTGCTCCAGCAGGGGCTGCATTTCGGACCAGGTCACTTGGCACCGTCCGTCAGCAGCAGGGGCTCCTGGCCCAGTACGTCGAGTTGCAGGCCCTGTTCGCGCAGGAAGCCGATCGGCACGACGTTCTCCTCGTAGCGGCCCGGCAGTTCGATACGCATCCGGCCGACCTGCCTGCCCGCGACGGTGTCCATCGCGGCGCCCAGGATCGAGATGTCGATGTTGTACGTGCGCGAGAGCTGCGAGATGACGGGCTTGGTGGCCGCGTCCCCCTGGAAGGTGACGTCGATGACCGTGCGGTCGTCCCCGGAGGCGTCGCCGCCGACCGGGAAGAGCGCGGCGGCGAGTTCGGAACCGGGGGTGGCGAGCAGCTCGCTGACGGTGCCGGACTCGACGATCCGCCCGTTCTCCATGAGGGCGGCCGAGTCGCAGATGCTCTTGACGACGTCCATCTCGTGGGTGATGAGCAGCACGGTGAGCCCCAGCTGCCGGTTCAGGTCGCGCAGCAGCTGGAGGATGGAGCGCGTCGTCTCCGGGTCGAGGGCGCTGGTCGCCTCGTCGGAGAGCAGCACCTTGGGGTCGCCGGCGAGGGCGCGGGCGATGCCGACGCGCTGCTTCTGCCCGCCGGAGAGCTGGGCGGGGTAGGCGTTGGCCTTGTCGGAGAGACCGACGAGGTCGAGCAGCTCCAGCGCCTTGCGGGACCGTTCCCTGCCCGGCGTACCGAGGATTTCGAGCGGTAGCTCGACGTTGTCCTGGACGGTCCGGGAGGACAGCAGGTTGAAGTGCTGGAAGACCATGCCGATACGGCTGCGGGCCCGGCGCAGTTCCCGGCCGGCCCTGGGTCCGCGCCCGGCCAGGGCGGTGAGGTCGTGGCCGTCGACGCTCACGGTGCCGGCGGTGGGGCGTTCCAGGAGGTTGAAGCAGCGGATGAGCGAGGACTTGCCGGCGCCGGACTGGCCGATGACGCCGTACACCTCGCCTTCGCGGACGTGCAGGTCGACGCCGTCGAGGGCGGTGACTTCACGACCGCGTGAGCGGTAGACCTTCGTGAGGCCGGACGTGGTGATCACAGGGGTTTCCGTCACTGTCGAGTGCGATGCGGGCGTGGGTGTGCCCGGACGCGGGAGAGGTATGTGCGCGGCTCGGCTCGGTCACGTACGGCGGGTGTATGAACCCGGTCGGGTCATACGGCTGCGGCGTACGGACATGCCACGGCGGCTCGCTTCAGGGGCGCGAGCTCAAAGGGTGGTGCAGGGGCCCTCTAGAAGGCGCACATTCGACACATACAACGAGCACCGGGCGTCAGGGTCGCCTCGGTCGCAAGGGTGCGGCTGCTCGTCGTGGTCATGCGATCAGTAAAGCAGACGTATGGACACGGCCAAGAACGTCCGTCCACGCCTGTCCATATGCTGGACAGGCGTGGACATGAATCAGCCACGCACGCGGATCTCCACACCATCGCCGGTGACCAGCGCGTACAGGGCCGAGAGATCGTCGACGACCAGATCGGCGGTCAGTTCGTGCGCCCGGTGGGTTGTGGCCAACGCCACGGTGGTCATCCCGGCGGCCCGACCGGCCTGGAGGCCTGCGGGAGCGTCCTCGAAGACGACACACCGGGTCGGGTCGACGCCCAGTTGGCGGGCGGCGAGGAGGTAGGGCTCGGGGTCGGGCTTGCCGCGTGTGATGTCGTCGGCGGTGACCAGCGTCTTGGGCAGGATGCCGACGGCCCCGAGGCGCGCCTCGGCCAGCCGCCGGGTGGCGGAGGTGACGACGGCCCACCGGTCGGCGGGCAGGGAGGCGAGGAACTCCGCCGTCCCCGGCAGCAGCACGGCGCCACCGTTGGGTACGTCGTCGACTTCGAGCTGTTCGATACGGGCGACGGCACCGGGCACGGCCTCGGCGGGCAGCAGGTCGGCGGCTATCTCGGCGGCCGGGCGCCCGTGCAGCCCGATCCGCGCGAACTCCTCGGGGGTGACCCCGTACTCCCGCGCCCACTGCGTCCAGCAGCGATCCACGGAGGCGAGTGAGGAGACGAGCGTGCCGTCGTTGTCGAACAGGAGGGCGTCAGCGTGGATCATCATGCCCTCGACCCTACGGGGCCGACCTCAACAGGCCTTTTGGGCCGTATTAAAGTCGCTCCATGCTCGATGCCCTGACGGTCGCCACCTCCGTCGCCGCCCTCGCGCTCGCCGCCTGGTGCGGCTGGGCCGCGTACCGCGATCAGCCCACCAAGGACTGGCACTTCATCGGCATGGGCGTGGTGACACTGCTCACCGTGGTCCAGCTGGTGGTCGGCATCGTCCAGCTGGCACGGGGCGAGAAGCCGGAGCAGGGTACGACGATCTTCGTGGCGTATCTGCTGGGCGCGCTGGCGTGCGTGCCGGTGACGGGGTTCATGTCGCTGGCGGAGCGCACGCGCTGGGGTTCCGTGACGGTTGCCGCCGGCGGTGTGGTGCTGGCCGTGCTGGAGGTGCGGCTCTATGACATCTGGGGAGGGTGAGATGGCCACCACGGAGAAGCCGACGGAGGGGCAGGCTGTGCGGGAGCGGCTCATCAGCGGGCCCGGCATGCTGCTGGTCTGGCTGTACGGCGTGATGGTGGTCGGCGCGGTGTCGCGGTCCGCCGTGCAGATCTCGACCGAGTTCGGGCATGCGCCGCTCGCCTACTCGCTGTCGGCGGTCGCCGGTGTCGTGTACGGGTTCATCACGTACTCGCTGGTGCGGGGTGGGGAGACGGCGCGACGCGCTGCGCTGGCCTGTTGCGCCGGGGAGCTTGTCGGGGTGTTGGTCGTGGGTACGTGGACCTTGGTCGAGCCGTCTGCGTTTCCCGACTCGACCGTGTGGTCCGACTATGGGGTGGGCTACCTGTTCATTCCTGTGCTGCTGCCTCTTTCGGCCATGTACTGGTTGCGGAAAGCGCGTGCGCCTCAGGAGGAGCCTCAGGAGGAGGTCGGCTGAGGATTCTGCGCGACTGCGGGTCCGTTGTAGCTTGTCGCGCAGTTCCCCGCGCCCCTGTCGGGGCGCCCTTCTCAACCCCTGTCAAGCAGTTGCCGCGTACGTTCCCGCCTGCTTTTCCAGGACGATCATCGGTACGCCGTCGTTGCCCTTGTCCGTGCCCACCGTCTCGTAGCCGACCCGGCGGTACAGGCGCAGGCCGGCGTCGCTGCGGTGGCCGGCGCTGAGGCGGAACCTCTTGGCGCCGCGTTCCTCCGCGAGGGCCGACTCGGCCGCACGCAGGAGGCGGGCGCCGATGCCGTGGCCCTGGAGGCGGGGGTGGACGCAGAGCTTGCCGATGGACGCGGTCCCGTCGGGGTTCGGGGTGCCGCGCACCGAGCCGACCACCTCCTCGCCCAGCCGGGCCACGAAGACACAGTCCGTGCCGACTTCCTCCCGGACCGAGTCCAGGTTCTGGACGAGCGGATCGATCCGGTAGTTGCCGTACAGAGCGGCCTCGCTCTGGAAGCACAGGTACTGCAGCCGGAAGATCTGCTCGGCGTCCCGTTCTGTCGCCACGGAGATGGTCACGCTCATGCCCATGTGTGCACGCCTCCCGCTCACCTGCTCAGTCGTATGTCCTCACTCCTATCCCCGTGCTTCGCGGGCCGCAACCTCCGGCGTCAGCAAACGACGGAGACATCCCAGGCATCTGGAACGTTCCGGACCAAGACTTCCCTGTGAGATACCCAACTCCCCCGCGATTTCCCGGTATGTGAGGTCCTTCGGCGACAGGAGGGCCTCCATCAGGCTCGGGCAGCGGCCGGGCAGCCGGCGGACCGCGTCGCGCAGGGCGCGGTGCCGGGCGGCGGTGAGGGCGAGCTGTTCGGGGCCGGGGCGGTCGTCGGCCGCGGGCTGGTCGCCGTACGGCCGTTCGATGCGGGCGGTACGGCGGTTGCGGCGGGCCTCGGAGCGGACGGCCCGGCGGAGCCAGTTCTGCGGGTCTGCCGGCGGACCGTCGGAGTCGAGGCGTTCCAGGAGGCGGAGCCAGACGGCCTGTTCCAGGTCGCCCGGTTCGGCGCCGTAGGCATATGCCTCGGCCGAGGCCTCGGCGGCGAGCAGAGGACGGAGGGCGGAAACCATGTCGTGGGTCATATGCGGCACGACGCGGCCGCTCCGGCGGGAGGTTGCCGGAGCAGCCGGTTGTCACCCCAACCGGGGCCGGGCGGCTCAGTCGTTGACGAGGCCCGTCCTCTGTTCTCCTCAGTCGTTCAGGAAGTCCGCGCGGGCCAGTACGCCCGTGTCCGGGTTGTCCGTGAAGACGCCGTCGATGCCCGTCGCGAAGTACGTCCGGTACGCCCCGAAGGCGTCTCCGTAGGCGTCCGCGTCCGTGCCCTTGCGGAAGTTCGCCGGCAGGAAGGGGTTCTCGTTGCGCATCGTGTACGGGTGCAGGATCAGGCCCGCCGCGTGCGCGTCCGCGACCAGGGTGGTCGGTGAGGTGAGCGCGCCTGTGGAGTCCTTCGGGATGACCAGGTCGAGGGTCGGGCCGATGCCCTGCGCGTAGGAGGCGATCTCCCGCAGGCCGGCCGGCTTGATCAGGTCGGCGACCGTACGCGGGTCGCCGGTCGTCACGAAGTCCCAGGGGCGGGTGCCCGCGGCCGAGAGCAGGACGACGAGCGGGTTGCCGACGAGCCGGTTGAGGCGCTGGATGCTGGTCGGTTCGAAGGACTGGATGATGACCGGCGAGTTCTTCCTGTCCTTGCCGTGCTTCTTCAGCAGCTTCGCGACCCGTTCCTCCAGGCCCAGGCCGAGCGCCCGGAAGTAGGTGGGGTGCTTGGTCTCGGGGTAGATCCAGACCTGCTTGCCGCGCTTGCGGGTCTGCTCGTCCTGCCAGCGGAGCACCTCTTCGAAGGTGGGGATCTCCCAGCGGCCGTTGTAGAGGGTGTTGTGCGGGCGGTTGGCCGGAATGCGCTCGACCGCGCGCAGCGTCTTCAGCTCGGCGAGCGTGAAGTCCTCGGTGAACCAGCCGGTGAGGGAGACGCCGTCCAGGACCTTGGTGACCTTGCGGCTCGCGAACTCCGGGTGGTCGGCGACGTCCGTGGTCCCGCCGATCTCGGGCTCGTGGCGGCAGACGATGTGACCGTCCTTGGTGGGGACCAGGTCACCGGCCTCGACGATGTCCGCGCCGAGATCGAGGGCGAGTTGGTACGAGCCGAGGGTGTGCTCCGGGCGGTAGCCGCTGGCACCCCGGTGGCCGATGATCGTCGGTACGGGCAGGCTCTTCAAGCCACCGCCTCCGTGCTTCACGTCGTGCTGCGCGTGCTGCTTCGCATCCTGGGCGTCGGCTCTCGCCGCGCCGGGCAGCCCGAGGACCGCACCGCCCGCCCCCAGCATCGCGGCCCCGAGCAGCGCCCGCCGCCCCGCACCCGTCGACTCCCCCTGCGCATGTCCGTTCGACTCCAGCGTGCCCATGAGTGCCCCTTCCGCCACACCGTCATCTGTCCGAGCGGACCGATCGTAGGTGCGTGTACATGGCGACCGGGAGTCCTCGGGCGGAACATGCGGGTGACGCTGGATGTCATGGAAGAAGGGAGAAGGAGAGGGACAGGGGAAGGAGGGGGTGGTGGTCCGGCGGTCGTCCGGCATCGACACGGGCTCGGTGGGTACCCGCCCGCGTGTCCCCGTATGGCTTTCGCGCGATGTCCGTCACACTCGTCGCCGGGTGTGACCTGCCCGCAACACCGCGCCACCGCAGGTAAACGCGGGTCAACAATGCGTAAGTACTCGGTGAACCCGATGTGCATTACCCCCCGAGGCGCGAGTATCGTCCTCACCTGCACAGGCTTATACCGATCCCTTGACACCGGAGGGCCCGTTGTCCCGCTTCGCGCTCATCAAGGCACTGCTCGGACCGATCATGCGCCTGATGTTCCGCCCACGGGTGGAGGGCGTGGAGCACATCCCGGGGGACGGTCCGGTGATCCTGGCCGGCAACCACCTCACGTTCATCGACTCGATGATCCTGCCGCTGGTCTGTGACCGGCAGGTCGTCTTCATCGGCAAGGACGAGTACGTCACCGGCGAGGGTCTCAAGGGCCGCCTCATGGCCTGGTTCTTCACGGGCGTCGGCATGATCCCGGTGGACCGGGACGGGGCCAACGGCGGTGTCGCGGCGCTGATGACCGGGCGCCGGGTGCTGGAGGAGGGCCGGATGTTCGGCATCTACCCCGAGGGCACCCGCTCCCCCGACGGCCGCCTCTACCGGGGCCGCACCGGGATCGCCCGGCTGACCCTGATGACGGGTGCGCCGGTCGTGCCGTTCGCGATGATCGGCACGGACAAGTTGCAGCCCGGGGGTGCGGGTATGCCCCGGCCGGGGCGGGTCACGGTGCGGTTCGGTGAGGCGATGGAGTTCTCTCGGTACGAGGGGATGGATCGGGACCGGTATGTGCTGCGGGCGGTGACGGACTCGGTGATGACCGAGGTCATGCGGTTGTCGGGGCAGGAGTACGTGGATATGTACGCCACCAAGGCCAAGGCCGCGTAGGGGTATTGAGGGTTGTTCGTCGGGTGCGGGTTCGTTGTGGCTTGTCGCGCAGTTCCCCGCGCCCCTGGAGGGGCGCTCCACGCACCCGGCGCCGCCAGGCCCCGCTAGGAGTGGTTGGCCCGGCCCTCCAGGCGTTGTCCCTTCAGCAGGACCCAGGCTGCGCCCGCCGCTGCCAGGAGAACCACCGCGCCTGCGCCCGCCGCCAGTGCGATGCCGTCGGTGAAGGCCTCGCGGGCCGCGTTCAGTAGTGCCTCGCCGGTGGGGGCCGGCAGGCTCGCCGCTGTCTCCACCGCGCCGCCGAGTGATTCGTGGGCCTCGGCGGGGGTGCCCGGCGGGGCGTTGAAGTCTCGGTAGACGCCGGTGACGACCGAGCCGAGCAGGGCGATGCCGAGGGCGGCGCCGAGTTCGTACGCCGTCTCCGAGACCGCGGCCGCCGCACCCGCCTGTTCCTTGGGTACGCCGGCCAGGATGACGTCCGAGGTCACGGTGAACGAGAGGCCCGCGCCCACGCCGACGACCAGCAGCGCGGCGCCGAGCAGCGGATAGCCCGTGGACTGGTCCACAAGGGTGAGCGCGGCCAGTGAGAGACCTATGCCGGCGAGCCCGCCCGAGACCACGGCCCGTACCGAGTAGCGTCGGGCCGCCGTACCGGCGAGGAGCCCCGCCACCACCGCGCCGACGGCTGCGGGCAGTTCGGCCAGGCCCGCCTCCAACGGCCCCCGGCCCTGCACGAGTTGCAGGTACTGCGAGAGGAAGAACACCACCCCGGACAGTCCGAGGATGGTCAGCAGATCGGCGAGCACGGCCCCGCTGAAGCCCCGGTCACGGAACAGTCGCATGTCCAACAGGGGTATGGGCAGGGTGAGTTGGCGGCGGACGAAGCCGTACAGGGCGGCGGCACCCATCACGCCCACGCCCAGCGCCGTCCACGAGAACCCGTGCGACGCCGCCTCCTTGATGCCGTACACGATGCCGACCATGCCGACGAGCGACAGGACGACGCTCCGCAGGTCCCACGGGCCCGGCGCCGGGTTGCGGGACTCGGGGAGCAGCTTGATGCCGACGAGGACGAGGACGACCATCACAGGAAGGTTGATCAGGAAGACCGAGCCCCACCAGAAGTGTTCGAGCAGGAAGCCGCCGACCACCGGGCCGACTGCCGTGCCCGCGGAGGCCGTTGCGCCCCAGATGCCGATGGCGAGGCTGCGCTCGCGCGGGTCGTGGAAGAGGTTGCGGATCAGGGCGAGCGTGGCCGGCATCAGGGTCGCGCCGGCGACACCGAGCAGCGCCCGCGCCAGGATCATCAACTCCGGTGTCGTGGCGTAGGCGTTGAGGACCGACACCAGGCCGAACGCGGTCGCACCGATGAGCAGCAGCCGCTTGCGGCCGATGCGGTCGCCGAGGCTGCCCATGGAGACGAGCAGGCCCGCGATGACGAACGAGTAGACGTCGCCTATCCACAGCAACTGGTTGCCGGACGGCTTCAGGTCCTCGCTGATGAAGGGGGTCGCGAGACCGAGGACGGTCGCGTCGACGGCCACCAGCAGCACGGCCAGCACGAGGACGGAGAGCGCGAGCCAGCGGCCCGGACGCCTCCCTTCCTCCGTCGCGAAGGCCGGCTGCAAGGTGCTGGTCATGATTCCTCTCTCCGTAGTGCGCCGCCGAGCAGCAGCTCGACGATCATGTAGGTGAAGTCCTTGCCGGCGACCCGGCCCTCGCTCACGGCCCAGGCACCCGAGGCCATGAGCCCGTAGAGCGCCTCTGTGAGCCAGGCCGGGGTGAGGTCGATGCGGAACTCGCCGTTCTGCTGGCCGCGCCGGAACAGGGCGGCGATCCCGGCGTCGATCCTGGCCCAGCCCTCGTTCTGCCCGTCGCCCTCGAACAGCTGGTTCTCGGTGTAGAGGAACGCGAGCAGTCCGGCGGCGGGTTCGAGCTCCCGCACCAGGCGGCGGACGGCCTCCTGAGCGGTGCCGTCGCCGAGTCGCGCGGCCGCCAGAGCCGCCTCGCACTCCTCGATGCCGAGCCCTTCGAGGGCCCGCACGAGCGCGTCCCGCCCGGCGAAGTGGCGGTGCAGCGTGGCCCGGCTGATTCCGGCCGCCTTGGCGACCTCGTCCATCGTGGACGTGGATTTCCGGGTGAGCAGGGCGGCTGCGCTGCGCAGCACGTGTTCACGGTCGACGGCCATGAGACAAAGATAGGCCATGTGAGACATCTTTGTCTCACTGGGGGTATGCGTGTGTCAGGAGCGCCCACTCAACCGGGGGTCTCGGGAGTATCGGGGCCCTGCGCTCTCAGTGGCTCGGCGGCTCGGCGGCTCGGCGGCTCGGTGACTCGGCGGCTCGGTGACTCGGTGACTCGGTGACTGAGCCGCTCAGTGGCTCAGCCACCCAGCCGCTCAGCCACTCAGTGCCAGGGCAGCTGCCCGCGTCGCTCCCAGTAGGCGTGCGGTTCCTCCGCCAGTGCGGTCAGCCGGGACAGCTGGTCCTCGTCGAGGTCGACGACCGCCGCGTGCAGGTTCGAGGCGAGCTGGCCGACCGTGGCCGCGCCGGACAGCACGACCCCCGCCCACGGCTGGCGCAGCACCAGCGCGAGGGCCACGGCGTCCGCGCCCAGCCCTGTCTCCTCGGCGATCGCCCGTACGGCGTCCGGCGCCTGACCGGCGGCGAGACGCCCGTTGGCCATGCCCTCCTTGACGATCACCGTCAGCCCGGCCTCGTGGGCCTCGGCCAGGGCGGGCCCGGCGGAGGTCTCCAGGACGTTGTACGTCGACTGGACGGTACGGAACAGGGGCTCGCCGTCGACCGTGACGGCGAGGGCGGCGCGGACGGTGTCGGCCTGGGCGGGGCCGCTGGTGGAGAAGCCGACGGTCAGGCCCTCTGCCGCGGCCTGCGCGAGACGGGCGTGGAGTTCCTTGTCCGACAGGGCCGGGCTGTCGGGGGTCACCGAGTGGATCTGGTAGAGGTCGAGGCGGTCGCCGAGCAGTTCGGCGGTCTCGGCGCGCTGACGGTCGTACGTCCGGAGGCTGTGGTCCTTGACCTCGTGCTGCTCGGCGTCCGTGGTCCAGCCGGCGGTGTAGGTGTAGCCCCACTTGCTGCCGATCACGATGTCGTCGATGTCGGGGCGCGCGGTCAGCCAGTCGGCGAGGAACTCCTCGGAGCGGCCGTAGGAGCGGGCCACGTCGAAGTAGCGGACGCCCTGGGCGTAGGCCGCGTCGAGGAGTTCGTGGGTGCGGGTGCGGAGGCTGTCTACGCTGCGGTTCTCTCCGAGGTCCTCGTCCCGGCCGAGGTTGATGTAGCCGGGGCGGGCGACTGCGGCGAGGCCCAGTCCGAGGTGGCAGGTGGGGGTTGTCGCTGTGGCCAGTCGGGCGAAGGGCATCGCGGGCTCCGTTCGGTCGGCTCCTTGCGGGTTCCGACCAACGTAACCCTCGATGACCTTCGTCGGGCGGGGTGGGGGGCTTCGGCGGGGGCGGTTTTTTCGCCCCCGCCGCCCCTACCCGTCCCATCACCAGGGGCTGTGCCCCTTCGACCCCCTTCGCCTTCGAGCTCGGGGGGTTCGGTTGGGTGGCGGGTGCGGGTTCGTTGTGGCTTGTCGCGCAGTTCCCCGCGCCCCTAAAGGGGCCTGCGGCCCTTTAAGGACTACTTTGCCTTTGCCGTTGCCCATTCGTGTTGGGCTGCCACGTTCGCCTTCACCTCGGCCAGTTGGGTCGCCACCGCGCTCGGGGCGGTGCCTCCTCGGCCGTTGCGGGAGGCGAGGGCGCCGGGGACGTTGAGGACCGAGCGGACCTCGGGGGTGAGGTGGGCGCTGATCTTCGCGAACTGGTCGTCGGTGAGGCCGTCCAGCTCGATGCCGTCGGCTTCCGCCGCCTTGACGCACTCGCCGGCTACCTCGTGGGCGACGCGGAAGGGCACGCCCTGCTTGACCAGCCACTCGGCGATGTCGGTGGCGAGGGAGAAGCCGGCCGGGGCCAGTTCCTCCATGCGGTCGCGGTGGACGGTGAGCGTGGCCATCATGCCGGTGAAGGCGGGGAGCAGGACCTCCAGCTGGTCGCAGGAGTCGAAGACCGGCTCCTTGTCCTCCTGGAGGTCGCGGTTGTACGCGAGGGGGAGGGCCTTCAACGTCGCCATGAGGCCCGTCAGGTTGCCGATCAGCCGTCCGGACTTGCCCCGCGCCAGTTCCGCGATGTCCGGGTTCTTCTTCTGGGGCATGATCGACGAGCCCGTGGAGAAGGCGTCGTGCAGGGTCACGAAGGAGAACTCCTTCGTGTTCCAGATGATGACCTCCTCGGCGATCCGGGAGAGGTTGATCCCGATCATCGCCGTGATGAAGGCGAACTCGGCGGCGAAGTCACGAGAGGCCGTGCCGTCGATGGAGTTGGCGACGCTGCCGTGCTCGAAGCCGAGGTCCTTGGCGACCGACTCCGGGTCCAGGCCGAGCGACGAACCGGCCAGCGCGCCCGAGCCGTACGGGGAGACCGCGGTGCGCTCGTCCCACTGGCGCAGGCGCTCCGCGTCCCGGACGAGGGGCTGCACATGGGCCAGGACATGGTGGGCGAACAGGACCGGCTGGGCGTGCTGGAGGTGGGTGCGGCCGGGCATCGCCACGTCCGGGTGGGCCTCCGCGAGGCCGATCAGCGCGTCCTGGAGGTCGGCGATCAGGCCGGCGATCGTACGGGCGTGGTCCCTCAGGTACATGCGGAAGAGGGTCGCGACCTGGTCGTTGCGTGAGCGGCCGGCGCGGAGCTTGCCGCCGAGGTCGGGGCCGAGGATCGTCAACAGGCCGCGTTCCAGGGCCGTGTGGATGTCCTCGTCGGCGACCGTGGGGACGAGGGTGCCGTCGGCGAGATCCGCTTCGAGCTGGTCGAGGCCGGCCAGCATGCGGGTCAGCTCGTCCTGGGTGAGCAGGCCCGCCTTGTGGAGCACGCGCGCGTGGGCACGCGATCCGGCGATGTCGTAGGGCGCGAGCCGCCAGTCGAAGTGGACGGACGCGGACAGCTTGGCCAGGGCCTCGGCGGGACCGTCGGCGAAACGGCCGCCCCAGAGCCGTACGTCACCGCTGTTGCTGCTCACTTGCGTTGCTCCTCGGAGGGTTGCTCTCGGGTTCCGGATGCTCAGGTGTTCCGGATGCTCAGGTGTTCCGGCTCCGGATGTGCCACCGCCTCCCCACCCGCACGGGGAAGGGAGGCGGTGGCGACAACGGTATCGGTTACGCCTGGTCGCGCTTGGCCGCGATCTTCGACGACAGGCTGTAGATGTCGATGAAGCCCTTGGCCGCGGCCTGGTCGAAGGTGTCGCCCGTGTCGTACGTGGCCAGGTTGAAGTCGTAGAGGGACGTGTCCGAGCGTCGGCCCGTGACGACCGCGCGGCCGCCGTGCAGGGTCATCCGGACATCGCCGTTGACGTGCTGGTTGGCCTCGTTGATGAAGCCGTCCAGGGCGCGCTTGAGCGGGGAGAACCACTGGCCGTCGTAGACCAGCTCGCCCCAGCGCTGCTCGACCTGGCGCTTGTAGCGGGCGAGTTCACGCTCGACCGTGACGTTCTCCAGCTCCTGGTGGGCCGTGATCAGGGCGATCGCGCCCGGAGCCTCGTACACCTCACGGGACTTGATGCCGACGAGGCGGTCCTCGACCATGTCGATCCGGCCGATGCCCTGGGCGCCGGCGCGCTCGTTGAGCTGCTGGATCGCCTGGAGGACGGTCACCGGCTTGCCGTCGATGGCTACCGGGACGCCTTCCTTGAAGGAGACGATGACCTCGTCGGCCTCACGCTGGGTGGCCGGGTTCGAGGTGTACTCGTAGATGTCCTCGATCGGGGCGTTCCAGATGTCCTCCAGGAAGCCCGTCTCGACCGCGCGCCCGAAGACGTTCTGGTCGATGGAGTACGGGGACTTCTTGGTGGTGGCGATCGGGAGCTGCTTCTCCTCGCAGAAGGCGATCGCCTTGTCGCGGGTCATCGCGTAGTCACGGACCGGGGCGATGCACTTGAGGTCGGGGGCGAGGGCGACGATGCCGGCCTCGAACCGGACCTGGTCGTTGCCCTTGCCGGTGCAGCCGTGGGCGACCGTGGTGGCGCCGTGCTTCTGGGCGGCGGCGACGAGGTGCTTGACGATCGTCGGCCGGGAGAGGGCGGAGACCAGCGGGTAGCGGTCCATGTAGAGGGCGTTGGCCTTGATCGCCGGGAGGCAGTACTCCTCGGCGAACTCGTCCTTGGCGTCCGCGACCTCGGCCTCGACCGCACCGCACGCGAGAGCGCGCTTGCGGATGACGTCCAGGTCCTCGCCGCCCTGGCCGACGTCGACCGCGACCGCGATGACCTCGGCGCCCGTCTCCTCGGCGATCCAGCCGATGGCGACGGAGGTGTCCAGTCCGCCTGAGTAGGCGAGTACGACGCGCTCGGTCACGGGTTTTCTCCTCACAGTGCATTCGCTGACATGCATGAGTATGCAGGACTCTGCATGGTTCGTCAATCTCGGGAAAATTTCTCACGGATGTTTGACGAGTCTTTGAACGCGCGAAACCGCTTACCCGTACTTCACGCCGACGCAGGCGCCGCGTCTGTAAAGCCAGTTGAACCGCACAGCCACCCCCTGACCCGAGTGAGGCATCCGCATGTCCAGGGCTCTTCCGAAGTACAACAAGCGTCGTGTGGGCTTCATCGGCGGCGCCGCCGCGGTGGCGTTGTCCGGCGCGATCGTCGCCGGCTCCGCACTGGCCGGGGAATCCTCCAAGAACAGCACCGCCACCAAGGCGACCACGAAGGCCGCGACCGCGACGGTGAACTGCCCGGCGGTCGCGAACAGACTGCCTGCGATCCCCGCGTCGGCGAAGGCCGAGGTCGACCGCAACCTCGCGCTGCTGAACACGCAGATCGCCGAGGCCAACAAGCGCATCGTCGACACCGTGGGCCAGGGCGGCCCCAACTTCGTCCAGAACGCGATCGTCGGTCCGCTCAAGGACAAGCGCGTGGCCACCATCAACCGCATCGCCACCGCCATCGGCCGCACCGCCGCCAAGCCGGTCGGCCTCGACGCGCTGGCGCCGTGCACCCTCAACGGGGCCGGGGCCGCAGCACCGGCGGCCCCCGCGGCGCCGAGCGCGGCGCCCACCCAGCAGGCGGGCGGGAACACCGGTAACGCGGGGAACACCGGCAACACGGGTAACGCCGGCGCCGCCGGCACCATCAGCTGCCCGGACGTGGCCTCGAAGCTGCCCGCGATCCCGGCGTCGGCGAAGGCCGAGGTCGACCGCAACCTGGCCCTGCTGAACACGCAGCTCGCCGAGTCCAACACCCGGCTCGCGAACACGGTCGGCCAGGGTGGCGCGAACTTCGTCCAGAACGCCATCGTCGGTCCGCTGGAGGGCAAGCGCGCGTCGACCATCGACCGCATCGTCATCTCCATCGGTCGCACCGCCGCCAAGCCGACCGGCCTCGAAGTGCTGGCCGACTGCACGTTCACCAAGTGACGTGACGCAGGCACTGTGGCCGCCCCGCTGCGAACGCCGGCCGGGGCGGCCTCGGTCCCTGTTCAGTCGTACGACCGTAGACAGATCGCCAAAACCCTTAGACAGCCGAATGACTTTCCCCGATAATAGTTAGTCATGGGAAAGACTTACGAGCGCATAGACGGCCGCCTGCGTACGTTCATCGAGGCGCAGCCCCTCTTCTTCACCGCGACCGCCCCGCTGTCCGGCGACGGCACGGTCAACCTCTCCCCCAAGGGGCTCAAGGGCTCCTTCGTGATCCTCGACGAGCTGACCGTCGCCTATCTCGACTTCGCCGGCAGCACCGCAGAGACCGTGGCCCATCTGCGCGAGAACGGCCGGATCACGCTCATGTGGTGTGCCTTCGAGGGCCCGCCGAACATCGTGCGGGTGCACGGCCGCGGTGAGCCGGTCTTCCGTGACGACCCGCGCTTCCCCGAACTCCTCACCCGCTTCCCGGACATCGACGCCACCGATCACGGTCTGCGCGCGGTCATCGTCGTACGGGCCGAACTCGTCCGGGACAGCTGCGGGTACTCGGTGCCCTTCATGTCGTACGACGGCGACCGCGACCTGCACGGCAAGCGTTTCGCGCGTGAGGACGACGCCTCGCTGAGCGCCTATTTCGAGAAGAAGGACCACATCGCGACCAGCCTGGACGGACTACCCGGGCTGCCGTTGCCGCTGCCCCCCAGTACCGTCTGAGCCATGCGTCCCGGAGTCGCCGTCGTCCTCGCGTCCGCGTCCCTTCTCGTGCTCGCCCCCGGTGCCCCTCCCACGGCCGGGCCCCCGCTGCCCGCCCGGATGGCCGACACCGGCGGCGGCTCCCAGCTGATCACGGCTCAGGCGCCGCGCGCCGGCGCGACCTCGGGCACGGTCATCTGGTGGGACCGGCGGAACGGGACGTGGGTGAAGGCCGGTTCCGCGACTGCCCGCTTCGGCGCGAAGGGCCTCGTCGAGGGCGCCTCCCGGAAGCAGGGCACGAACACGACACCCACCGGGCTGTACGACCTCCCGTACGCCTTCGGCATCAAGAAGGCCCCGGACGGCACCGAGGTCACGTACCGGCCCGTGCGGCAGAACTCCTGGTGGTGCCAGGACAACGACTCGCGCTCCTACAACCGCTGGACCGAGCCACGCCCGGCCGACTGCCGGGCCGACCGGTCCGAGCACCTGATCTCGTACACGACGCAGTACGCGCACGCGTACGTCATCGGCTTCAACTACGCCGAGCCGGTGCTGGGGCGCGGTGCGGGGATCTTTCTGCACGTCAACGGGCGTGGGGCGACGGCCGGTTGTGTGTCGGTGCCAGCGGCGGCGATGCGGGCGATCCTCGCCTGGGCCGATCCGGTCCGCCGGCCGCACATCGCGATCGGTACGGCGAGCGGGGCGACGGCGATCACCCGCTATTGAGCGTCGCCGAGCTCCACTGAGCGGGTGTTACCCGCCGTCACTCCGGTTGCCTGTGGACTCTGCCGGTCACTGAACACTCAGCGGTCGTGGCACGTATGTGTGGGTCAAGGGGCCAAGCCTCTCGACCCCGTCCCACGGAGGAACCGTGACCAGCACGATCGCAGGCGGACGTGCCGCGCGACGCCAGACGATGCGCCGCATCCGACCTCGCCGCTCCCCGGCCGTCCCGCTGCTGCTGGTTGTCGGGGCGGGCGCGGCCGGAGTGATCTGGTTGTGGTGGAACAACACCCCCTCCCTCGCGGACACCACCGCCCAGATCATCGCGGCGGGCCGGATCACCGGCCTCCTCGGCGGCTACCTGATGGCGCTGGTCGTGCTCCAGATGGCCCGCGTGCCCGCGCTGGAGCGCCGGGTCGGCTCGGACCGGGTGGCGCGCTGGCACGCGATGAGCGGCCGGTACACGCTCTGCCTGGTCGTGGCACACGTCGTCCTGATCATGTACGGGTACGCCCTCCAGGCCGGGAACACCTTCACCGGCATCGTCCAGCAGACGGTCGACTCGGTGAACCAGCTGCCCGACATGGGCAAGGCGGCGATCGGTACCGGTCTGCTGGTGTTCATCGGGCTCATCTCGATCGGCCCGGTCCGGCGCAGGATTCCGTACGACCTCTGGTACCACATACACCTGCTGACGTACGCGGCCACGTTCCTGACCTTCTGGCACCAGCTCTCCACGGGCAACGAGTTCGTCGTGGAGCCGGTCGCGAAGACCGCCTGGTACGCGCTGTACGGCTCGGTGACCGCGCTGGTCCTCTGGTACCGCATCCTCACGCCGATCCGGTTGAACATGCGACACCGGCTGCGGGTCGAGGCGGTCATCGAGGAGACCCCGGGCATCGTGTCCGTGCTGATGAGCGGCAAGAAGCTGCACCGGATGGGCGCGGAGGCGGGCCAGTTCTTCCGCTGGCGCTTCCTGGCCCCTGGTATGCGGTTCAGCTCGCACCCCTACTCGCTGTCGGCGGCGCCCCGCCCCAACATGCTGCGCATCACCGTGAAGGCGATCGGCGACCACAGCGAGGCCCTGCGCGACCTGGAGCCCGGCACGCGCGTGTGGGCCGAGGGCCCGTACGGCGCCCTGACCGCCGCCAAGCGCAGCAAGGGCAAGGTGCTGCTGGTGGCGGGCGGCGTCGGTATCACCCCGATGCGTGCCCTGTTCGAGACCCTGCCCGGCGCGGCGGGCGACCTCACCCTTCTCTACCGGGCCAACAGCACCCAGGACCTGGCTCTCTGGGACGAGCTGGCGACCATCGCCAACGAGCGCGGCGCCCGCCTCATGTACGCCGTGAACAGCCCCGACGGAGAGCGCCCGGACATCTCGCCGGAGTCGCTGCGCCGGAAGCTGCCGGACATCGACCACCACGACGTCTTCCTGTGCGGGCCGCCCGGCTTCGCACAGGGCGTCTACGAGGCACTGCGCGGCGCCGGTGTTCCGGCCCGTCGCATCCACCACGAGTCGTTCGAGATGTGAGCGACGGGAGTCAGGAGCGATGAAGAAGAATCACCCCTTTCGGCGGGTCATGCTGGCGAGCGCCGCCACAGTCTCCGGAATCGTGCTGCTGCTGACGCTGAAGCCGTCGTCGGACCCCGGGTCCACGCAGGCGGCCGGTGCCCTGCCGCAGCAGACCGCGGCGGCCCAGGAATCGGCCCAGGGCGGCGCGTCCGCCCAGGCCGGCACCTTCACCGGCGACGCCGTCGACACCCAGTACGGGCCGGTCCAGGTCCGTCTGACGGTCAACGGCGGCAAGATCACCAAGGCCGAGGCCGTCCAGGCCCCCACCGGCGGCCAGAGCACCCAGATCTCCGGCAACGCCGTACCCAAGCTCAACCAGGCAGCCGTCGCCGCCGGCAACGCGAACATCGACGCCATCTCCGGCGCCACCTACACCAGCGCGGGCTACAAGACGTCCCTCCAGTCGGCCCTCGACAAGGTCGCCGACGCGGGCACGGGCTCCGCCGCGGGCGGCGCCGCGGCCCAGCCCGCCACGGTCACCGGCGACGCCGTCGACACCCAGTACGGCCCCGTCCAGGTCCGTATCACGGTGAGCGGCGGCAAGATCACCAAGGCCGAGGCCGTCCAGGCCCCCACCGGCGGCCAGAGCACCCAGATCTCCGGCAACGCCGTACCCAAGCTCAACCAGGCAGCCGTCGCCGCCGGCAACGCGAACATCGACGCCATCTCCGGCGCGAGTTACACCAGCGCCGGTTACAAGACGTCGCTCCAGTCGGCGCTGGACAAGGTTCCCAGCGCGGACGCGGGCGCGGGCGCTGCGGACTCCGCGGCGGGATCGGCGGCCGGATCGGCAGCGGGCGCGGGTGCCGCGGAGAGCAGTGCGCCGGCAAGCAGCGCGCCCCCGGCCGGTGCGACGGCCAACGGTGGCGGCACGTTCACCGGAACCGTGGTCCAGACGGAGTACGGCCCGGTCCAGGTCCGGGTCACCCTGACCGCCGGCAAGATCACATCCGTGTCGACGGTCCAGTCGCCCAGCGGCGGCCGGAGCGACCAGATCTCCGGCAACGCGATCCCCAAGCTCAACGACGCCGCGCTGGCGGCGGGCGACGCCGACATCGACGCGGTGTCCGGCGCCAGTTACACCAGCGCGGGCTACAAGGAGTCCCTCCAGTCGGCTCTGGACCAGGCCGGTGGTTGATCCCGCCGAAGCTCCCGTCGCGGTGCGTCATGCGGAGGAGGTCATGGGGACCGTCTTTTCCTTTGACGTCCGCGGCGGGGACCCCCGTGCGGTCGAGGCGGCGCTGGCATCGGCCGTCGCCGGACTGCACAAGGTCAACGAGGTGTTCAGCACCTATCGCGAGAACAGTCAGATCTCCCGGCTCGCCCGCGGTGAGATCTCCGTCGCCGAATGCGACCCCGAGGTCGCCGAGGTACTCGACCTGTGCGCCGAGGCGGAGCGGCTGAGCGAGGGGTGGTTCAGCCACACCTACCAGGGGCAGATCGACCCGACGGGCCTGGTCAAGGGCTGGGCGGCGGAGCGCGCGGCCAGAACGATGATGGCTGCCGGGGCGAGCGGCGTCAGCGTCAACGGCGGCGGAGACGTCCAGCTGTGCGGCGCGCCCGGGCCCCAACGCCCTTGGCGGGTGGGTGTGTCCGACCCCCTCCGGCCGGGCGGCCTGGCAGCCGTGGTCTCGGCAGCGGGCGCCGACGAACTGGCGGTGGCCACCTCGGGCACAGCGGAACGCGGTACGCACATCGTCGACCCGCGAACCGGTAGATCGGCGGTCACGGACCTGGTCGCGGTCACCGTGGTCGCCCCCCAACTGACCTGGGCGGACGCCTGGGCGACGGCGGCTTTCGCGATGGGTTCGCGGGAGGGGCTGTCGTGGCTGGAGCAACTGCCGGACGTAGAAGCGCTGCTGATCACGGCGGGCGACGAGGTCAGGTGCACCGGGGGCCTGGCCAGACGACTCGGCTGAGGTGAGACACCTAGGGGCGCGGGGCTGTATCGATGTGCGGCTCCGCCGCGCGGGCGCGACAAGCCACACCGGACCCGCGCCCGAAACGCAACCGTCAACAGCCCCTCAGTGGTTCTTCTGAGCCAACGCCAGCAAATGATCAGCCAACGCCTGTCCCCCCAAGGGATCCCGGCTGATCAACAGCAACGTGTCATCCCCGGCGATCGTCCCCAGAAGTTCGTGCAGTTCGGCCTGATCAATAGCCGACGCCAAGAACTGCGCAGCCCCCGGAGGGGTCCGCAGGACCACGAGATTCGCCGAAGCCTCCGCAGAGATCAGCAACTCCGCGGACAGCCGCCGCATCCGCTCCTCCTTCGCCGACTCCCCCAACGGCGCCCGAGGCGTACGGAACCCGCCCTCGCTCGGCACCGCGTAGATGAGATCGCCGTCGGTGTTACGGATCTTCACCGCGTTCAGCTCGTCCAGGTCCCTGGACAGCGTCGCCTGGGTGACCGTCAGCCCGTCATCGGCGAGCAGCTTCGCCAACTGGCTCTGCGACCGCACCGGTTGCCGGTTGAGGATGTCCACGATCCGGCGGTGACGTGCGGTGCGGGTCTGCGGTACGGCAGGCCCCGCGTGCTCGTGATCCTGCGCCTGAGTCATCGTCGTCGTCTCATTCCCCGGTCAGTCCTTCCCTTCAACCGCGTCGAGGACTCCGGGAAGTGCCTGGAGGAACGCGTCCACTTCGGCGTCACCGATGTTCAACGGCGGCATGAGCCGTACGACATCGGGGGCAGGCGCGTTCACCAGGAAACCGGCGTCCTGAGCCGCCTGCTGCACCTGGGGCGCGAGGGGCTCGTTGAGCACGATACCCAGGAGAAGTCCCGCACCCCGGACATAGTCGATCATCGGGTGGCACGAACTGCCGTCGGTGCCCTCGATCCCGGTGCGCAGCTTCTCGCTCTGCCGCTTCACGTTCTCCAGCAGGCCGTCGTCCGAGATCGTGTCGAGTACGGCGAGACCGGCCGCGCAGGAGATCGGGTTGCCGCCGAACGTCGTGCCGTGCTGGCCGGGCTGGAGCAGCTCGGCGGCCCGTCCGAAGGCGACGGTCGCACCGAGGGGCAGTCCGCCGCCGAGGCCCTTCGCGAGGGTGACGACGTCGGGGAGGACCCCGTCGTGGGCCTGGTACTCGAACCAGTGCCCGGTACGGCCGATGCCGGTCTGCACCTCGTCGAGGACGAGCAGGGCGCCGGTGGCGGCGGTGATGGCACGCGCGGCCTTCAGATAGCCGACGGGCGGGACCACCACGCCCCGCTCGCCCTGGATCGGCTCGATGATGACGAGGGCCGTCTCGTCGGTGACCGCGGCGGCCAGTGCCTGCGCGTCGCCGTACGGGACGAACGTGACGTCACCGGGCAGCGGCACGAAGGGCTCCCGCTTTCCGGGCTGGCCGGTGAGCGCGAGGGCGCCCATGGTCCGCCCGTGGAAGCCGCCCTCGGTGGCGACCATGTGCGTGCGCCCGGTCAGCCGGCCGATCTTGAAGGCGCCCTCGTTGGCCTCGGCGCCGGAGTTGCAGAAGAACACCTTGCCGTCCCGCCCGAAGCGCTGGAGCAGCTGCTCGGCGAGTGCGACGGGTGGTTCGGCGACGAAGAGGTTGGAGACGTGTCCGAGGGAGGCGACCTGGGTGGAGACCGCCTCGACGATCGCCGGGTGGGCGTGGCCGAGCGCGTTGACGGCGATACCGCCCACGAAGTCGACGTACGCCTTGCCGTCGGCGTCCCACACCGTGCTGCCCGCGCCGCGGACGAGGGGCAGCCGGGGGGTGCCGTAGTTGTTCATGAGCGCGCCCTGCCAGCGCTGCGTCAGCTCCTGGTTGGCGCTCAGGTCCTGGCCGGCGTTCATGCGGCGTCCCCCTCTTCTTCCGCATCGGGCACGACCATCGTGCCGATGCCCTCGTCCGTGAAGATCTCCAGCAGGATCGAGTGCTGGACCCGGCCGTCGATGACGCGGGCGGTGGTGACGCCGTTGCGTACGGCGTGCAGGCAGCCCTGCATCTTCGGCACCATGCCGGAGCTCAACTCCGGGAGCAGCTTCTCCAGTTGGGAAGCCGTGAGGCGGCTGATCACCTCGTCGGAGTTGGGCCAGTCCTCGTAGAGGCCCTCGACGTCCGTGAGGACCATGAGGGTTTCGGCACCCAGCGCGGCAGCGAGTGCCGCAGCCGCCGTATCAGCATTGACGTTGTAGACATGGTGGTCGTCCTGGCTACGGGCGATCGACGAGACGACCGGGATACGGCCGTCGGCGAGCAGTGCCTCGATCGCGCCCGTGTCGATCGCGGTGATCTCGCCCACCCGCCCGATGTCGACCAACTCCCCGTCGATCTCGGGCTGGTGCTTGGTGGCGGTGATGGTGTGCGCGTCCTCGCCGGTCAACCCCACGGCGAGCGGCCCGTGTTGGTTGAGCAGCCCGACCAGCTCCCGCTGGACCTGCCCGGCCAGCACCATGCGTACGACGTCCATGGCGTCCTCGGTGGTGACCCTGAGGCCGGCCTTGAACTCACTCACGATGCCGTGCCTGTCGAGGGCGGCGCTGATCTGCGGGCCGCCGCCGTGCACGACGACGGGCTTGAGGCCGGCCTGACGCAGGAAGACGACGTCCTGGGCGAAGGCGTTCTTCAACTCCTCGTTCACCATGGCGTTTCCGCCGAACTTGATGACGACGACCTTGCCGTTGTGGCGGGTCAGCCAGGGCAGCGCTTCGATGAGGATCCTGGCCTTGGGGAGGGCGGTGTGCTTCCGCGTCACGTTGCTCATGAGGAGTACGCGCTGTTCTCGTGGACGTAGTCCGCGGTGAGGTCGTTGGTCCAGATGGTGGCGGTCTCGGTGCCGGCGGCGAGGTCGGCGACGATGTGCACCTCGCGGTAGCGCATGTCGACGAGGTCGCGGTCCTCACCGACGCCGCCGTTCTTGCAGACCCAGACGCCGTTGATGGCGACGTTCAACTGGTCGGGCTCGAAGGCGGCTTGCGTCGTGCCGATGGCGGAGAGGACGCGGCCCCAGTTGGGGTCCTCCCCGTGGATCGCGCACTTGAGGAGGTTGTTGCGGGCGATGGAACGCCCCACCTCGACGGCGTCGTCCTCGCTGGCCGCGTTGACGACCTCGACCTTGATGTCCTTGCTGGCGCCCTCGGCGTCCCGGATGAGCTGCTGCCCGAGGTCGTCACAGACGGCCCGTACGGCCTCCGCGAACTCGGCCTGTTCCGGGGTGACTTCGGAGGCACCCGAGGCGAGCAGCAGCACGGTGTCGTTGGTGGACATGCAGCCGTCGGAGTCGACGCGGTCGAAGGTGGTGCGGGTGGCGGCGCGGAGTGCCTGGTCCAGGTTCTCGCTGTCCACGTCCGCGTCCGTGGTCAGGACGACGAGCATGGTGGCGAGGCCGGGGGCGAGCATGCCCGCGCCCTTGGCCATGCCGCCCACGGTCCAGCCGTCCTTGCCGGCGACGGCCGTCTTGTGGACGGAGTCGGTGGTCTTGATGGCGATGGCGGCCTTCTCGCCACCGTGCTCGGAGAGTTGACCGGCGGCGCTCTCAACTCCCGCGAGAAGCTTGTCCATCGGCAGGAGCAGGCCGATGAGACCGGTGGAGGCGACAGCCACTTCACCGGCGTTCAGACCGAGAGTGTCCGCGACCTTCTCGGCGGTGGCGTGCGTGTCCTGGAACCCCTTGGGCCCCGTACAGGCGTTGGCGCCACCGGAGTTGAGGACGACGGCGGAAACGAGGCCGCCCTTGAGTACCTGCTCGGACCAGAGCACCGGCGCGGCCTTGACGCGGTTGGAGGTGAAGACGCCCGCGGCGGCGAGGCGGGGCCCGTTGTTGACCACGAGGGCCAGGTCCGGGTTGCCGTTCTCCTTGATCCCGGCGGCGATGCCCGCCGCCGTGAATCCCTTGGCTGCCGTGACACTCACGGTGCGACTCCGATCGTGGAAAGCCCGGTGGCCTCGTCGAGTCCGAGGGCGATGTTCATGCTCTGGACGGCACCGCCCGCGGTGCCCTTGGTCAGGTTGTCGATGGCGCTGATCGCGATGATCCGGTGCACGGCGGCGTCGTACGCGACCTGCACCTGAACGGCGTTGGAACCGTAGACGGACGCCGTGGCGGGCCACTGCCCCTCGGGGAGCAGGTGCACGAACGGTTCGTCGGCGAAGGCCTTCTCGTAGGCGGCGCGCACGGACTCGGCGGTGACGCCGGGCTTGGCGGCGGCGGTGCAGGTGGCGAGGATGCCCCGGGACATCGGGGCCAGCGTGGGCGTGAAGGAGACGGCGACGGGCGAGCCCGCGGCGCCGCTGAGGTTCTGGACGATCTCGGGCGTGTGCCGGTGACCGCCGCCCACCCCGTACGGCGACATGGACCCCATGACCTCGCTGCCCAGCAGGTGCGTCTTGGCGGCCTTGCCGGCGCCGGAGGTCCCGGAGGCGGCGACGATCACGGCCTCGGGCTCGGCGATCCCGGCGGCGTACACGGGGAGGAGGGCGAGCGAGACGGCGGTGGGATAGCAACCGGGCACCGCGACGCGCTTGGACCCCTCCAACGCGGCGCGGGCGCCCGGCAGTTCGGGGAGACCGTAGGGCCAGGTCCCGGCGTGCGCGGATCCGTAGAACTTCTCCCAGTCAGCCGCGTCGTGGAGCCGGAAGTCGGCGCCCATGTCGACGACGAGGACGTCAGGACCGAGTTGTTCGGCGACGGCGGCGGACTGCCCGTGCGGCAGCGCGAGGAAGACGACGTCATGTCCGGCGAGGACGTCGGGGGTGGTCTCCTGGAGCACACGGCCGGCCAGCGGCAGCAGATGCGGCTGGAGTGCGCCGAGCCGTTGCCCGGCGTTGGAGTTGCCGGTCAGCGCACCGATCTCCACCTCTGGATGGACGAGGAGCAGACGCAGCAGTTCCCCGCCCGCGTACCCACTCGCTCCGGCCACCGCCACACGTACCGCCATGGAACCCTCCTCCTAGATGGCATGACTATACGTACCGCTGCACTTTTATGCAATACCGTCGATCGGCATGCGGAGCGGGCGTCGCCGGGGATTCCAGTTGGCAGATGATCACACTAGCTGGCGGGTCTTGATCCCGTAACACTGTGTCGTGGATCAGTTCCGAGGCGTGGCACCGAGCGGCCGGACGTGCGCGTCGTCGTCCGGTGAACGCCGGCCCCGGCGCCGACTCCTTGACCGATACGGTGACAGATCCGCTTCGCGACCTTCGTCCCTAGCCTCTGACGTGATCAGTATCGAAGCCGTGCTCGACAAGCGTCGATGCTGCTGCTTCGCCGCGTCGGACCTCAGCACTTTTCCCTGACGAACCGTCAACATCCCTACGGAGCACACGATGACGCAGCCCCACACGATCGTCGAGGAGCGGCTGACACCGAGGATCCGCAAGATCACGTTCTGCGGTCCACCGGTGAATCCGCTGGTCCCGGAGACGATCGCCCGGTTGCATGAAGTCATCCCGGAGGCAGCGCTCCGCTCCGGCAGCTGACCCACAGGACCTTTTTCCGGCCGGGATCCGATTCCCCGGTCCGCGCCTACCCCGCCCACCCGCCGGCCGTGCCCGGCACCTGGACCCGCATCGGGAAGGCAGGCCGACGCCGCCCGCTCGTCGACGCCCTGCCGGAGGCACGTCACCGGCGAGGACACCGAACCCTCGCACGCCCACATGCCCCGATTCGAGCCCGCCGCGGGCCCCGAATCCCACGGCGGCAGGACCGTCCGTCCTTTCTCGTCCCCGCCCCTCCATGGAGAACCGATCGGCATGACCACCGTCCTCATCGTCGACGACCAGGCACTGCAGCGCTCCGGCGTACGGTTGCTTCTGGAACAGCACCCCGACCTGACCGTGGTCGGCGAGGCCGCCCACGGCGCCGAAGGAGTCCGCAAAGCCGCGGAACTGAACCCCGACGTCGTGCTCATGGACGGACACATGCCCGGCATGGACGGGATCGAGGCCACCCGCCGCATCGTCGAGTCGGGAGGCCGCTCCCACGTCCTGGTCCTGACCACCTTCGACCGCGACGAATACGCCTACGACGTGCTGCGCGCCGGCGCCCACGGGTTTCTGCTGAAGACCGCGCTGCCAGGCGAACTCGTCGCCGCCGTCAGGGCCGTGGCCACCGGAGCCGAGGTCATCGCCCCAAGCCTGCCGCACGAGCTCATCGGCGCCTGCTCCGGCCGAGTGTGCGGCCGCGCGCCGGGCCAGGAACGGCATCTTGATCCGCTCACCCGGCGCGAGCCCGACTCCCTCACCCGGCGCGAGCGCGAGGTGCTGACCGCCATCGCCTCCGGCTGGAACAACCTGGAAATCGGCCAACGCTTGTCACTCGCCGAATCCACCGTCAAGACCCACGTCAGCCGCGTCCTCACCAAGATCGGCGCCCGCGACCGGGTCCAGGCCGTGATCTTCGCCTACGACACCGGACTGGTCAGGCCCGCATGACCCGCACGCCGATGCCCACAGCGTCGTGTTCCTCGCGCGTGGTACACCGCCGGCGGCGTGCTGCCCGACCTCGCGGACACGCTCCCCCCGACTTGCCGCCCGCCGCCCGCCGGCCTCCCCGCTCGCCGCAGACGCTGCGGAGCCCGCCGGGGCAAACGCCGTCGGTCAGCTCATCAGGCGCAGGCCGTCCTCGAAGTCGATGCGTGCGAGGTCGGCGCGCGAGACGATGCCGAGTTTGGGGAACACGTTGGCCAGGTGATGGCCCACCGTACGAGGGCTGATCAGCAGCTGGGCCCCGATCTCCCGGTTGGTGAGCCCCTGCGCGGCCAGCCGGGCGACTCTCAACTCCTGTGGAGTGAGGGGCGTCGTGGTGTCCCGGGCCGCCGGTGCCGAGTCGCGGCGCGGTTGCTGCCCGGCCAGTTCCTGTTCGGCCTGGGTACGGGCGAGCAGGGGCGCCGCGTCGAGTCGCCGGAAGGTTTCCGCGGCTTCGGCCAGCTGTCTGCGGGCGTCGGTGCGGCGGCGGGCCCGGCGCAGCCACTCGCCGTACAGCAGGTGTGTGCGGGCGTGGTTGAAGGGACGCGACGCGGCTCCGGGGACATCCAGTGCGAGCCGGAACTGCTTCTCCGCGTCCGATCCGGACGCCAGCAGGGCATGGACCAGGTGGGTCGCGGAGACCGCCCACGCCGCGTCGGTCCGCTCGGCCCATCGCCGCAGCAGCCGCGCCTGTTCCTCGGCCGTCGCCCGCTGCCCGGCCTGGAGGGCGGCCTCGGCCGTGTCCGCTGCCGCGAGCAACGCGATCGTGGGGTGCGCGGCGAAGTGCCCCTCCTCGGTCAGGCGGACGAGGTAATCCAGCGCCTCCTCGGCCCGGCCGGCGAAGAGCGCCGACATACCGACGGTCCACTGCGCGGCAGCGCTGAGGATGCGCACCCCGCGGGGCACCGCGACCTCGAAGGTCCGGCCGGCGTGGTCCGCGACGGTCTGCTCATCGCCTCGCGCCGCTGCCAGCCATCCGAGGCCGTTGAGGCACTGCGTCAGCACGTGGTCGTCGCCCGTCTCCTCAGCCACGTGGAGCCCGTCAAGGGCGTTCGCCTCGGCCGAGGTCCAGGAGCCCTGCGCGAGGTCGAGGGCCGTGGTCTGGGCCAGCGTCTGGGTCAGGGCAGTGACCTGGTCCGTCTGCCGCAGCGCGTCGATCTGGCGGCGGAGAGCCTCCCCCAGGACGGGATCGATGCCCCAGGCCAGCGCCAGCGGTGCCGAGGGCATCACAAGCCAGGAACTGCCGCCGAGCCGGGTGAGGACCTCGGCCCCGGGGACCACCACCTGGTCGTCCCGCTCGCGGTCGTCGGCGCCGTCGCCCACGTCCTCCGTCCACCACACGCGCAGCAAGGGCAGCAGATCGGCGTTCGGGAAATCCCCCTGCGGGAGCCGCCGTTCGAGCCGCTGGAGCGCCTCGCGCTGAAGTGCGCCATGCCCGGCCGCCCAGGCCGCCCTTACCGCCATGCTGCCGAGCTCGAACGCCTGCCCGGGATCGGCCACCCGCTCCATGTCCTGGATCAGCTGCCGGCATGCGGTTTCCATATCGCCGTGCGCGAACTCGATCAGTCCGCGCAGCCCCTCGCTGAGATCCGCGACCGTGGACGCGGAAGAAATCCCTACCGCCCGCTCCAGCATCCCCCGCGCCGTATCGGCCTGCCCGGCCTCCCAGGCCGCCCTCGCTCCGTGCGCCAGCCGTCTGGCCGCGTCGTCCGTGGAGGGGGACAGCTTCGCCGCGCGCCGCAGGGCACGGGCAGCCGTGGCGCAGGCGCCGCGCGCCCAGGAACGGTGGGCCGACTCCTCCAGCAGCCGGGCCACCTCCTCGTCGGGTCCGCCGACGGCTTCCACCGCTGCGGCGAGGTGCCAGAGGCGCAGTTCGTCGGCGTTCTCACCGGTCAGCACGGAGGCGAGGGCGCGATGAACGGCTTGGCGGTCCGCGGCCGGCGCCTCCTCGTAGACCACCGCTTCCATCAGCTGGTGGCGGAAGCAGAACCGGCCGTCCGAGCGTGTGGTGAGCAGGCCCGAGTGCATTCCCTCCTCCCACGCGGCTGCGTCGAGGCCGAGCACACCACCGGCCTGGCACATGGTGTTGCCATCGCTGCGGTCATCGGCGGCGATGAGAACGAGCGCGGTGCGGGCAGGCGCGGACAACCGCTCGATCCGGGCGCGGAAGGCGCGGCGCAGACGGGGCCCGACGGCGATCTGCTCACCGGCGAGAGGGTGCGTCGAGATGTCGCCCACCGCCATGGACGTGGGCAGCTCCTGCAGTGCGAGAGGATTTCCGGCCGCCGCACGGACCGTACGGCGGATCACCACTTCGTCCGCCTGCGGAGCGACGGCACGGGCGAGGAGCCGGGCATCCTCGTCGCCCAGTCCACGAACCTCCATCGCCGCCAGTCTCTCCCAGGGCCCGTCGCCGGGATCGTCGTGCCCGGTGAGGAGCATGACCACAGGCTCGTTGCGCAGTCGGCGGGCAACGAAAGTCAGACACTGCACGGAGGGCTCGTCCAGCCACTGAGCGTCGTCGGCGACGATCAGCACCGGCCGCTCCTTGGCCAACTCACCGACGAGCGTCAGTACCGCCACGCTGATCAGGAACCGGTCCGCCACGTCGCCACTGTGGCCGAGTGCCCCGCTCAAGGCTTTGACCTGCGGCTCCGGCAAGGTACTGATCCGCTCCGTCACCGGCCACAGCAACTCGTGGAGTGCGGCGAACGCCAGACCCGACTCCAACCGAGTGCCCCGGCAGCGCAGCACCGTGAAGTCGACGGCTGCGGACTCGGCCATGTATTCGAGCAGTGCGGTCTTGCCGATGCCGGGGTCACCCCACAACATCAGGGCTTCCGCGTCGCCTTGACGAGCAGCGTCAAGGATTTCATCAAGGGCCGCCTGCTCATGGCGCCGTCCGTACAGGTCCATTTCCTTGAAAGCTTAATGGCCTGCTGCCGTCGGATCCACTCGCGATATCGCGTTTTCATGCCTACTTGATGACTTGCCGACCTATACGGCGACGGATCCTCATCCAGGCCCCCTCCACAGCGCCGGACTCCACTTGCCATCACCGCCCTCCACCCATTACCTTACGAACGTAAGGCAAATGATCGTAAGCCAATAGCGCAAGGAGCACGCAATGGCGACAACCCGACCGGTAGCACTCGTGACGGGAGCGTCATCGGGTATCGGCAAGGAAACGGCCCGCGCCCTCGCCGCGGCGGGTTTCGAGGTGATCGGCACCGGCCGGAAGACCTCGGGACTCACCCCGCCCGCGGGGGTGACGTATCTCGACCTCGACGTGGGCAGCGACGACTCGGCCACCGCCGCGGTCGGTGAGGTGATCGAACGGTTCGGACGGATCGACGTCCTGGTCAACAACGCCGGCATCGGCTCAGCGGGTGGCGTCGAGGAGAACTCCGTCGCCCAGGCCCAGAGCGTCTTCAACATCAACGTCTTCGGTGTCATGCGTATGACGAAGGCCGTCCTGCCGCACATGCGCGCCCAGGGCAGCGGACGCGTCATCAACATCTCGTCCGTCCTCGGGGTCATCCCCCAGCCCTTCATGGCCTTCTACGTCTCGGCGAAGCACGCCATCGAGGGCTACTCCGAGTCCCTGGACCACGAGGTCCGCGAGCACGGCGTCCGGGTCCTCCTCGTCCAGCCCGCCTACACCAGGACCAGCTTCGACACCAACGCCGCGCAGCCCGACACCCCGCTGCCCCTGTACGCGGAGCGGCGGCGCGTCTTCGACGAGGTGATGGCGGAGGCGATGGAGAAGGGCGACGATCCCGCCGTCGTCGCCAAGGTGATCGTCACGGCGGCCACCGACAAGAAGCCGAAACTGCGCTACACCGCCGGCCCGCTGGCCTCACGCGTCACCACGGCACGCCGCCTCGTCCCCGCCGGAACGTTCGACAAGCAGATCCGCAAGACCAACCGGATGCCCGGCTGACGCACCGTCATCTGCATGTCAATCTGCCTGCGCGGCACAGCAGTTACTGCCCTTACCTGCAAGCGTGAGCACGAAGTCGTCGACGCCGGGTTGCGCCCCTGCCGTGATCCCCGGCATCCGATGCCTCCTCCCCAAAGGCGCCGGATCGGTCTCCGCCTCCATGCACCCGGGCCGCAGATACCCGCTCCCCCGTCGTCGGCTTCCGCCCGGCACCCGAGCTCGACGAAGCCCAACGCCGGCGACCGCGGTGCGGTCCCCGCATTCAGCAACTCCATGACCGATACGGTGACGGATTCGCTGCCGGTCCTCCGCCCGTAGCGTCAGGCGCGATCACCGCACGCGCGCCCCACCGGCAGGAGGACGCCACGGCGACGGCCGTCGACCCGCCACCGAAGCCTCCCAGTACCGCCTGCCCGACCGCCGGCATCCCCATCGCTCCGATCCTGGTCGGGGCGGCGACATGCACGGCACCGTCCGACGCGGACGCAGCTCCGCGCCCGGTATCAGCGAGCTGAGCCGCCCGGTCTGCCCTCTGTTGATCCGTCACCCCCTTCCGTCCGACATAGGAAAGCCATGTCACAGCAGCAACCCCAGCAGCCCGCCCGGAGCGGCTCCGCCTTCTGGGCCATCGTCATCACCAGCGCGGCCGGGTTCATCACCGCGCTCGACAACCTGATCGTCACCACCGCCCTGCCCTCCATCCGTGAGGACCTCGGCGGCGCACTGGAGGACCTCGAATGGACGGTGAGCGCCTACACCCTCACCTTCGCGGTCCTGCTGATGTTCGGCGCCTCGCTGGGTGACCGGTTCGGGCGGCGACGGCTGTTCGTCCTCGGAATGGGAATCTTCACCGCCGCCTCCGCCGCGGCCGCGCTCGCCCCGGGCATGAACGAACTCATCGCCGCCCGAGCGGCGCAGGGCGTCGGGGCCGCCATCGTGACGCCCCTGACGCTCACCCTGCTGTCGGCCGCCGTTCCGCCCGAGCGGCGCGGCGCGGCATTCGGTATCTGGGGCGCGGCCAGCGGCGTCGCCGTCGCCACCGGACCCCTGATCGGCGGCGCGCTCACCGAGCACCTCTCCTGGCAGTGGATCTTCTGGGTGAACGTCCCGCTCGGCCTGATCCTGATGCCGCTCGCCCTGCTGCGGCTCAAGGAGAGCCACGGCCCGAACCCGAGCCTCGACCTCGTCGGCACGGCCCTGGCCAGCGGCGGTCTGTTCGGCATCGTCTACGCCCTGATCCGCGGCAACGTCGACGGCTGGACCAGCACCCCGGTACTGGGCGGTTTCATAGCGGGCCCTGCCCTGCTCATCGCCTTCGTCCTGTGGGAACAGCGCGTCGAGAACCCCATGCTGCCGATGCGCCTCTTCCGCCACCGCGCCTTCAGCGCCATCAACGCGGCCAGCCTGCTGATGCTGCTGGGCATGTTCGGGTCGATCTTCCTCCTCAGCCAGTACCTGCAGACCGTCGGCGGCTACTCACCCATGGAAGCCGGCGTGCGCATGCTGCCCTGGACCGCCATGCCGATGATCGCCGGACCCATCGCAGGCGCGGTCTCCGACCGCATCGGCGGTGCCCCCGTCGTCGCGGTGGGCATGGCCCTCAACGCCGTGGGCCTGGGGCTCTGGGCGATGGTCGTCGGACCTGACGTGTCGTACACCTCCCTGCTGCCCGCCTTGATCGTCTGCGGAGTCGGCTTGGGCATGTTCTTCGCGCCCAGCGCGAACCTCGTCATGAGCACCGTCCGCCCCGAGGAGGAAGGCATCGCCTCCGGCGCCAACAACGCCATCCGCGAGGTCGGCGGCGCCATCGGCGTAGCCACCCTGGCCGCCGTCTTCTCCGCCCAGGGCGGCTACGAATCCGCGTCCACGTTCGTGGACGGACTGATCCCGGCACTCTGGGTCGGCGCCGCTGCGGTCGCCCTCGCCGCAGCCGTCTCGCTCCTGATGCTCGGCCGACCCAAGACCGACAGCCAGGCCGCCGACCTCTCGAAAGGCACTCCGGCCGGCGCCCCGGCCACCATCTGAACCCCGCACACCCCCGAATAATGAGAAACCGTCCCTGCTGAACGCCCTGTAGAACCGCCCCTCGCCGGGGCCATCCCCTGCCGCACCGGCCGGTGATGGCCCCCAGGACACGAAACCGAGCCACCCGGACGGCGTACCGACCGCCGAAGCCGTCCTGATCGTCCGGGTCGACACCCCACGGAGTGAACCGTGCCGGAAACGCCGGACCACGCGTCGGCCGGCGTCACCGCCGAGAGATCGGATGCCGCCCGCAACCGCGCCCGCCTGCTGGAGGCGGCGGCACTGCTGGTCGCCGAACGGGGACCTGAGCACGTGACGATGCGGGAGGTCGCCGAAGCGGCCGGCGTGGGCAAGGGCACGCTCTTTCGCCGGTTCGGCGACCGCGACGGCCTCCTGCTCGCCCTCCTCGACGAAGCCGAAGCGGATTTCCAGGAGGCGTACACCACAGGTCCTCCCCCACTGGGACCCGGAGCGCCCGCGGCGGAACGGCTGGCGGCGTTCGGCTGCGCCCTCCTCGGACGTATCACCACCGACGCGGACCTGGGCGCCGCCCTGGGACGCCAGGTCCCCTACGCGCGCCGCGCCGCCTCGGACAGCGGCCGGTCCTTCCACGGCCACCTCTCAACTCTCCTCAGCCAGGCGGGACTTGACAGCGACCACGACATGCTCGCCCACGCCCTGCTCGCCTTCTTGAGCTTCGAGGCGGCGGACCATCTGCGCGAGGAGCACGGAGTGGCCGTCGCCCGCCTACAGGCCACCTGGGTCGACCTCATAAGGCGGTTGACCACATAGAACGGACCGGCCAGGTCACCGCATGGGACGATCACCGATATGCGTGAGGACTTTCTCCAGTCCGCTTACGGGGTCCGCTTCGAGTGGGGGCCTGCGGGCGCGCGGCACCTCGCCCGTGAGGTGTCCTGCCTGGTGGTCGTCGATGTGCTGTCGTTCACGACGTCGGTCTCGGTCGCCGTCGAGGCCGGCTCCCACGTCTTCCCGTACCCGTGGCGCGACGACACGGCCACGGCCTTCGCCGAGCAGCGGGACGCCCGGCTGGCCGTCGGCCGTCGCTCGGTGGGCCCCGACACACCCTGGTCGCTCTCCCCGGCGGCACTGCGCCGCGCACCCTTCGCCGCCCGGCTGGTGCTCCCGTCCCCCAACGGCTCGGCCATCTCGGCGGCGGCCGGCGACACGACGACGGTGGTGGCCGCCTGTCTGCGCAACGGCACCGCCGTCGGCGCCTGGCTCGCCGAGCAGGGGTACGGGACCGCCGAGCGGCCGGTCGGTGTGATCGCCGCCGGTGAGCGGTGGCCCGACGGCAGTCTCCGACCGGCCCTGGAGGACCTGTTGGGGGCAGGCGCCGTGATCGCCTCGCTGGACGGCCACGGCAGCGGTCGTACGTCCCTTTCGCCCGAGGCCGGTACGGTCGCCACCGCATTCACCGCCTCCCCGGACGTCGCCGCCTGCGTGCTCACGAGCGCCTCGGGCCGGGAACTGGTCGCCGGTGGCTTCCCCGAGGACGTGGCGATCGCCACGGAGACGGACACGAGCGCCGTCGTGCCGGTGCTCGTCGACGGGGCGTTCGTCGCGGCCCCCGGCTGACAGGCCGAACCGGGGACGGGCGGCCCAGGCACCCTCCGGCACCTGAACCGCCCGTCCTATCAGCCCACCTCAGTCTTCTTGGTCACCCCTTCTTGATGCGCAGGAAGGTCACGGAGTTCGCCGGGAACGTGTACGTGAACTTGCTCGCGACGCCCTTGAACGTCGACCTCACCGGCGCGACCGGGGTCGCCGTCTCGCTGTTCACCGCGTCCGGTGCGGCGGCCAGCGTGGTCACCGCGGCCTTGGACCTGACCTTCGTACGGCCGAGGTCGATCGTCGTACGGGCCTGCGCCGCCTGGGCGTTGACCACCTTGACGATCAGGTCGCCGGTCTTCGCGTCCCTGGTGACGATCTGACGGAACGGCTCGGCCGGCTTGTCGTCGGTGAAGCTGCCCCACTCCTGGCCGTCGAGGTACATGGTGACCTGACGGCCCCGCACCTTGACCTCGATGTCGTAGGCGCGGCCCGTCTCGATCGAGCCGGCCTTCGACATGAGCGTCGACTTGCCGCCGTCCGTGGCCTGTTCGACGGCGGACTGGGTGTTGTTCCAGCCGCCCAGGTTCCACCAGTAGTAGTTGCCGGTGTCCTTGACGCCGAAGGCGACGAGGAAGCCCTCCTTGCCGGCCTTCTTGGTGGCCTTCACCTGCAGGTCGTAGTCGTGCCAGGCGGGGTCGCCCGCGGAGACCATGGTGTTCTCGGCGGCGACGTCCGTCTGGACGTACTGCCCGTCCTGGACCGCCCAACTCCCGCCCCCGCTATGGGTCCACCGGGAGGCGTCACCCGAGAAGTCGTCGCTCAGCAGCGCCGTGCCGTCCGCGCCGGTGACCTTCACATCGTCGTACGCCGCCGTGGTCGCCCACGTCGACAGGCCGACGGCGCCGGAGATCGGGCCGCTCACGGAGGGCGTGCCGGTGGCGGTGGTGGGCACCACGCGGTCGCCGACGTTGGTCATGAACAGCTTCTGCACCTCGTACGAGGCCGAGCCCCAGGACGCGTGGTTGTTGAACCAGATCATGTCCGGGCGCCACTGCACGTAGTCCTCGTTGGCCAGCAGCGGGGCGTACGAGGCGAGCTTGACGACGTCCGCGTTGCGCTCCAGACCGGTCATGAACGCGGCCTCGGTGAGGGCGTTCTTGAAGGTGTTGCCCTGGGAGGCGTACTCCCCGAGGAAGACCTTGGGACCGCTGCGGTCGTAGGAGTCGTAGCGGTCGTTGTTCTGGAGGAACCACTGCGGGCTGTTGTAGTAGTGCTCGTCGACCATGTCGACGTCGGCGTCCCGGTTGAGCTTCCAGGCGGTGTCGAAGGTCGAACCGCTGTCGTCCGGACCGGAGTTGGAGATGATCGTGATGTCCGGGTACGTGGCCTCGATGGCGGTCCGGAACTCCGTGAAGCGGGCGAAGAACTCGTTGGGGAGGTTCTCCTCGTTGCCCACCTCGATGTGGGTGAGGTGGAAGGGCTTGGGGTGGCCCATCTGCGCCCGCTTGCGGCCCCACTCGCTCGTCACGGGACCGTTGGCGAACTCGATGAGGTCGAGGGCGTCCTGGATGTGCCGCTTGAGCAGCGCCTCGTCGACGACGGCCTGGTTCTGCCCGCAGCCGGTGACCAGCGCCGGGACGACGGGCAGCGGCATCGCGCCCATGTCCTCCGAGAACTGGAAGTACTCGTAGTAGCCGAGTCCGTAACTCTGGTTGTATCCCCAGAAGTTGGAGTTGGTCGCGCGCTCCTCGACCGGCCCGATGGTGTCCTTCCACTGGTACGAGCGCCGGCGTTCCCAGTTGGACGCCTCGCTGTAGTCCTGCATGGACCCGGTGTTGACCAGGCAGCCACCCGGGAAGCGCACGAAGCCGGGGTCGAGCGCGGCGACCTTGTCGGCGAGGTCCTTGCGCAGCCCGTGCCCCTTGTACGTGTCCCGGGGCATCAGTGAAATCATGTCCAGGGCAACGGAGTTGTCCGTCGCGACCGTCAGCCGCCCGGCGGAGCTGGAGCGGGTCGCGGTGAACCGCGCCCGGTACTCGGCCCAGCCGCCCTTCACCGCGACCTGGCGGGCCTCGCCGAGGGTGCCCCCGGCGTCGGTGAGGGAGACGGTGAGTGCGCCGGCCTGGTCGGCGCGGGCCCAGACGGAGAAGTCGTACTTCTTGCCGTCCTCGACCCTGATCCCGGTGTTGTAGCCCGAGTTGGTGACGGCCGAACCGGCGTCCAGGGAGAGGTAGGTGCGGTTACGGGCGTTCAGGCGCCCGTCGTCGTTCAGGGCCGTCCCCGTACCGCTGACGGCCCAGGAGGTGAGGGGCGTGTACGAGCGGTTGTCGGCGGTGGAGTACTCGAAGGACCGGTTCTGCACGAGTTCGGCGTACAGACCGCCGTCGGCGGCGCGGTTGATGTCCTCGAAGAAGACGCCGTACATCGTGTCGTCGATCTTGGCGCCCTTGGCGGCCGGGTCCACGGTGATGGCGTAGTCGGTGACGTCCTCGGCGTTGGCCGGGGCGGGAACGACCGCCGAGACCACCAGGAGTGCGGTGGCCGTGAGACCTAGTCTCCAGCGGGTGCGTGTGCTTGACATGGATACTCCGCGGCTCTGTCGATGCATTCGAAATACCGGACAATGATCAGCACTTCGAACGGCAAGATAGGTATGTGATTGAAGTGCGTCAATGGGGCGCACGAACTCGAATGTTTCGGAGAAGGCGGCGGCGTGGGCGAGTTCCGGCCAGTAGCCGATGCGCTGCTGTATCTGGCGGGGAGTTGGCGGGTTACGCGGACCGTGCGGGACCTGGCGAGCACGGACGAGGGGACTTTCACCGGCACGACAACGTTCAGCCCGTTGCACGGAGACGGTCTGCTGCACCACGAGTCAGGCACGTTCGTGTGGCAGGGCACCGCCCGGCCCGCCGAGCGGACACTCCGTTTCCTCCCTGGCAGCGCCCCGGGCACGGCGGACGTCCGTTTCGCCGACGACCGCCCGTTCCACGACCTGGACCTGACCACGGGCCGATGGGTCACGGACCACCCCTGCGCGGCCGATCTCTACCGTGGCGAGTTCACGGTCCTGGACGCGGACCGCTGGCGCACGGTGTGGCGGGTCGGAGGCCCCGCCAAGAACCTCGTCCTCACCACCGGCTACGCCCGCGCCGACTGAGGGAACACGCTCTCGAAGCGGAGGTTCCAGCGGCCCGTACGGCCCGTGACGACAGTCCTGGACAACGGGCGGACGTCGAGGTTCCAGTACGTCGAGGGCGGGGCCTTCAGGGCGTAGACCAGGGCGGCCCGGATGACCGAGGGCTCGGCCACCGCGACGATCCGGCCGCCGTCGTCCAGGGGCCGGGTGTCGAGCCAGCCTCCGACGCGGGAGATGAAGTCCAGCAGCGACTCGCCGCCGTGAGGAGTGGCCCGCGGATCGGCGAGCCAGGCGTCGACCGCGTCGGGCTCCCGGGCCATCGCCTCGCCGAGGGTGAGCCCGCGCCAGCGGCCCATGTCGCAGTCGCGCAGAGCGAGCTGGACGAGCGGCCCGTAGCCCAGGGCGTCCCCGGTCGCACGGCTGCGGGGCGTCGGCGAGCAGTACCGCAGTTCGGCCGCCGCCAGCGGCACCAGATCGTGGGCGGCGCGCTGCACCTCGTCCCAGCCGGCCTGGTCCAGCGGCCGGTCGTCGTCGAAGCGCTCCGCGAGCAGCGGGGAGCTGCGCGCGGCGGCGACGAAGGTGACCCGAAGTTGCATGCGGCGATGGTGAGCCGCGAAAGTACGCAGGTCAAGAGGCGTTACTCAGGAGTTATGGAGGGTACGCGCCGACCATCTCCCGATCACTACAGAGGCTTTACACCGCCCCCACGAAGGCTTCACGCGAAGTGGAGCGCCATCCACTGGTCGGGCTTGTCGAGCGGCTTGAAACCGATCTTCTCGTAGACGCCGTGCGCGTCGTGGGTGGCGAGCAGGATGCGGCGGACCCCGAGCGCCCCGAGGTGATCGCGCACCTGACGCACCATCGCCGTACCGACCCCGGTGCCCCGCACCGACCGGTCGACATACACATCGCACAGCCACGCGAACAGCCCGTGATCCGTCACCACCCGCGCGTACGCCACCTGTTCGCCCGACGCCGTGTCGTACACACCGAAGTTGAGCGAGTGCGCGATCACCCCGTCGAACGTCGCCCGGGGCCGCTCCAGCGCCCAGTAGGCATCGGTCGACAGCCAGCCGTGCACCCGGTCGACATCGACGCGGGCGGGGTCGGTGGAGATCTCGTAGCCCTCGGGGAGGGCGGGCACGTCGTCGCTCATGGCGGGAGGTTCACAGGCCGCGCCCGCCGCTGTCGAACTGTTTTCCCGTGCGCCCACCCCATGTCACAAGACATCGTCACAGGCCGTACGCAGCCTCCGTACCCCCTCCCCGATCTCCCCCACCCCCGCGACCGCCGCGAAGCTCAACCGCACGTAGGGCGCGGGGGGTTCGGCGCTGAAGTAGGGGCGACCGGGGGCGATCGCGACGCCCGCCCGCAACGCTCCCGCGACGAGGGCGGACTCGTCCGCGCCGTCGGGGAGGCGGAGCCAGAGGTGATAGCCGCCCGACGGGATGTGAGGCAGGGCCAGTTGAGGGAGAGCGATGAGCAGGGCGGAGGTCATGGCTTCCCGACGGATCCTCAACTCCGTCGACACCGCGCGCAGATGGCGGGGCCAGGCCGGTGAGCCGACGAGTTCGAGTGCCGCCTCCTGCAGCGGCCGGGGCACGAAGAAGGTGTCGACGATCTGGATGGCGCGCAGCCGTTCCAGTACCGGGCCGCGGGCGGCGAGCGCGCTCACCCTGAAGCTCGGCGAGGTCGCCTTGGTGAGCGAGCCGACGTGCACGACCACACCGTCGGGGTCCTGGGCGGCGAGCGGACGCGGCAGCGGCCCCGCGTCCTCATGCACCAGCCGCCGTACGAAGTCGTCCTCGATCACGAAGGCGCCGGCCTCGCGGGCGATCCGCAGGACCTCGCCGCGCCGTTCGGGCGCGAGCACCGCCCCGGTCGGGTTCTGGAACAGGGGCTGGCAGACGAAGACGCGGGCGCCGGTCGCCCGGAACGCGTCGGCCAGCAGCGCCGGGCGTACGCCGTCCGCGTCCACCGGGACCGGCACCGGGCGCAGGCCGGCCGCGCGGGCGATCGCCAGCATGCCGGGGTAGGTGGGTGACTCGACCAGTACCGGCGCGCCGGGCGGTGCGAGGGCGCGCAGGGCGGTCGTCAGCGCCGACTGACCGCCAGCCGCGATCAGCACTTCAGCGGCCGTGACGCCGCCACCGATACCCCGCGCGAACCACTCGCGCAGCTCCGGCAGCCCGTCCAGGGCCGGCCGGCCCCAGGCCCCGGGCCGGCGTCCGGCCCGCGCCAGGGCCGCCGCCATCGCCCGCTCGGGCTGGAGCGAGGGGTGCAGATAGCCGCCGTTGAACTCGATCACACCGGGCGGCGGCGCGGCGAGCGAGACGACGACACCGGCGGCGTTCACCGTGCGCGGTACGAGATCGGCGGCGCCGTCCGCACTGAGGGCGACCTCCTGCCAGGAGGTGTCCCCGGTGGGGGCGGGAGTGGCGCGTGGCCGGGCGCGGTACGCGCCTGCTCCCGGCCGGGTCACCACCAGGCCCTCGGCGGCCAGTTGCGCGAGCGCCCGGGAGACGGTCACCGGGCTCACCCGGAAGCGCTCCACCAGTGCCCGGCTCGATGGCAGCTTTCCGCCAGGTGAGTAGCGGTTCAGTTCTTGTCGCAGCTGACTAGCCAGTTCGCCCACACTGCTACGCTCCTGCATGAGAGCACAGGATAGCGCTACTGCCCCGACCGGGATAGCGGTCAACGGCCCCCTCTCCCCGGAATCCCCAGGCGCAGGCACGATCCAGGCCGCTCTCGGGGTCACCGCCTTCTCGCTCACCTTCCCGGCCACCGTCTGGGGTCTGGAGGGCTTCGGCCCGTGGTCGCTGGTGGCCGTACGGTCCGTCCTCGCGGCGCTGATCGCGGGTGGCTGTCTGCTGGCCCTGCGTGTGCCGCTGCCCGGGCGCCGTCACTGGGCGGGGCTCGCGGTCGTCGCCGCGGGCGTGGTGATCGGCTTTCCGCTCCTCACCACGCTCGCTCTGCAGACCTCGACCACCGCGCACGCCGCCGTCGTGGTCGGCCTGCTGCCGCTGACGACGGCCCTCTTCTCGGCCCTGCGCATGGGCTCACGCCCCTCGCGCACCTTCTGGGCGGCGGCCCTCGCGGGCGCGGCGGCCGTCCTCGCGTTCACCGTCCAGCAGAGCGGCGGTGCCCTGACCAGTGCCGACGCCTACCTCTTCGGCGCCCTGCTGGTGTGCGCGGCCGGCTACACCGAGGGGGGCAGGCTGGCCCGGGTCATGCCGGGCTGGCAGGTCATCGCCTGGGCTCTGGTGCTGTGTCTGCCGCTCACCGCGCCCGCCGCCGCCCTGGCCCTCTCGTACGAACCCGTTCAGCTCACCGCGCACAGCGTTGCCGGGCTGCTGTGGGTGGCGGCGGGATCGCAGTTCTTCGGCCTGGTCGTCTGGTACCGGGGCATGGCGGCGATCGGCATTCCGAAGGCCAGCCAGTTGCAGTTGGCGCAACCCCTGCTCACACTGGTGTGGTCGGTCCTGCTGCTGGGCGAGCAGCTGACACCGGCCGCTCCGCTGACAGCGGCGGCCGTGCTGGTCTGCATCGCCGTCACCCAGCGGGCACGCGGCTGAGAGCCGAGAGGAGACCCGCAGATGCGCGCAACCGTGGGCGACCACCTTGTCCAGCACGGCAGGGTGGTCGGCCAGCACGACCAGATATCGGAAGTCGTCGAGGTACTGGGCCAGGAAGGCACTCCCCCGTACCGCGTCCGCTTCCCGGACGGGCACGAGGCAGTGATGTCACCCGGCCCCGACTGCGAAGTCCGCCACAAGGACAACGACCGATAGCGAACGCCGAGTTTCAGCGCGGTGGCGTCGCCGGCTGCTGGTAGTGGTCGGCGACCACCCGCGCCATGGCCCCGATCTTGTCGGTGCCCACTTCATTCGCCGAGAAGAACACGTGCCCCCGCGCCTCGGGGTGGTCCCGGGCGAGGGTCAGATGCCGGGACAGCTCGGCCGGGTCCTGCCAGGCCGCGGGCTGCGCCGGGTCACCCGCCTTGTACAGCGCCTCACCGACGTACAGCTTCGTGCCTGTGCCCTTCGCGACCTCCGCCCACCAGGGCAGCAACTTCGCGTAGTCGGCCGCGGCGAAGCCGATGTTCCAGTAGATCTGCGGGCAGATGTAGTCGATCCAGTTCTGCCGCACCCATTTCCTGGTGTCCGCGTACAGGTCGTCGTACGTCTGCACACCCGCCCGCGTGTCCGAGCCGAGCGAGTCGGTCGCCACGTTGCGCCACACGCCGAAGGGGCTGATCCCGAAGCTGGTGCCGGGGCGTACGGCCTTGATGCGGGCGGCCGTCTCCAGCACCAGCTTGTCTATGTTGTCGCGCCGCCAGGACGCCCGGTCGGGGAATCCCCCGCCGTAGTTCGCGTACGCGGCGTCGTCGTCGAAGGTCTGGCCGGCGACCGGGTACGGGTAGAAGTAGTCGTCCCAGTGGACGCCGTCGATCTCGTACTTCTCCACCGCGTCGAGCATCGCGTCCTGGACGAAGCGGCGGACCTCCGGCAGACCGGGGTTGTAGTACAGCTTCCCGCCGTACGGCACCACCCAGTCCGGGTGCTTGCGGGCCGGGTGGGAGGCGACGAGCTTGGTGGGGTCGGAGTGGTTGGCGATGCGGTACGGGTTGAACCAGGCGTGCAGTTCGAGACCGCGAGCGTGCGCCTCCTCGACCGCCGTGGCCAGCGGGTCCCAGCCGGGGTCCTTGCCCTGGGTTCCGGTGAGGACCTGCGACCAGGGCTCGTACGGTGAGGGCCACAGGGCGTCTGCCGTCGGACGGACCTGGAAGAACACGGCGTTGAGGCGCCGGCTCACCGCCGTGTCGAGGTGGGTGATCAGCTCGGCGCGCTGCTGGGAGGCGGTCAGCCCCTGCTTCGACGGCCAGTCCCGGTTGGCCACCGTCGCCAGCCACATGCCGCGCAGTTCGCGCGTGGCCCGCTTGCCCTTGCCGTCCGACCGGCTCGGTTCCGCGCCCGCGAGCGCGGCTCCCGCCACCGCCCCGCCCGCCACCAGCGTCGACAGGGCCGTCACGGCGAACGCCCGCCGTGATATGCGCGCGTGGCGCGCCTTCCCACTCATTTCCGTACCTCCGCCATGTGCTGTGTCGGACAAGTCACAGCCCGTCCGCACCCGTCCCGGGCCAGACTCCCATGTGAGGCCCGGACAATTGAGCAAGGGCCGCCGAAGGTAACGTGCAGGTTTGGCGCAGGGATCCTGCGAACGCCGGACCATCAGGGAAAGGGACGATGTGACGGACATCCCAGCGGGAGACATCTCACGCGTCGGAGTCGTGGGCTGCGGCCAGATGGGAGCGGGCATCGCCGAGGTGTGCGCCCGCTCCGGGCTGGACGTAAAGGTCGCCGAGACCACCGGCGAGGCCCTGGAGTTCGGCCGCACCCGGCTGATCAACTCCCTTTCCAAGGCGGCCGAGCGCGGCAAGATCTCCGAGGAGGAGCGGGACGAGGCGCTGGCGCGGCTCAGTTTCACCACCGACCTCGGCGAGTTCGCGGACCGCGATCTGGTGATCGAGGCCGTCGTCGAGAACGAGCAGGTGAAGACGGAGATCTTCCAGGTGCTCGACCAGGTGGTGACCCGCCCGGACGCGATCCTCGCCTCCAACACCTCCTCGATCCCCCTGGTGAGGCTGGCCGTCGCCACCTCCCGGCCCGACCAGGTCGTCGGCATCCACTTCTTCAACCCGGCCCCGGTGCAGCAGCTCGTCGAGCTGATCCCGGCGCTCACCACCTCCGAGGGCACCCTGGCCCGCGCCCAGCTGTTCGCCGAGAAGGCCCTCGGCAAGCACGCGATCCGCGCCCAGGACCGCTCGGGCTTCGTGGTGAACGCCCTGCTGATCCCGTATCTGCTCTCCGCGATCCGGATGTTCGAGTCGGGCATGGCCAGCCGCGAGGACATCGACAACGGCATGGAGCTGGGCTGCGCCCACCCGATGGGCCCGCTGAAGCTGTCCGACCTGATCGGCCTGGACACGGTCGCCTCGGTCGCGTTCTCGATGTACGAGGAGTACAAGGATGCGCTGTACGCCGCTCCCCCGCTGCTCCAGCGCATGGTCGACGCGGGCCGGCTCGGCCGGAAGTCCGGCTCGGGCTTCTACACCTACGGATAGGCACCTTCAGAAAATCACCCAGCGTCACGCTCGGGCATACGCGGGCCCGGCACTCTTCGGAGTGCCGGGCCCGCGGCATTCACACACCGTGTGCGCCCCGGACACGCATATGCCCCTCGCACACTCTCCCCACGCGCCCACCAGGCGAGTTGACTCTTCATGCGCATGCAAGGGATGTGACGACTACGGAAAGGAGCGGACACGTGACCGCCGACCCCGAGCATCCCGTGGCCCATGGAGAACTCGCAGAGTTACGCCGCCGCCTTGATGTCGCGTACGCGCGCGTCGAGGGAGGGCTGGCCCTGCTGAGTCATCGTACGAAGGAGACGGACAAGGAAGTCGACGATCTGAGCAGCCGGCTCATCCACCTGGAGCACGCCCGATGGCCGTTGCCGGCCGTCGCAGCCCTCACGGCCCTCGGGGCGCTGGCCGTGACGGTCTGGCAGGCCCTCGGCCGTTGACCGATCGGCCGGCCGACCGACCGGATCAACCGGCCGATCGACTGGCCGAACCGCCTAGGCGTCCTGCCCGAGCCTGAGATGGTGCAACAGCAGTAACGCGGCCGCCATGTTGGCGGCCGGGACCTCGCCGCGGACGACCATGTCGGGGACCAGCTTGAGGGGGATCCACTCCCGGCGGTCCGACTCGAAGTCGTCCACGGGGTGACCGATGTACTCGCCCTCCTCGGCCCAGTAGATGTGGTGCCGGGCATCGGTGAGCCCGTTGGACGGCTCGACACTCAGGAGATGCCGCAGGGGTCCCGGTCGCCAGCCCGTCTCCTCCTCCAGTTCCCTGGCGGCCGCGAAGGCGATGTCCTCACCGTCCTCCACGACCCCGGCCGCGAGTTCCCACCCCCAACTGTCGGTGATGAAACGGTGCCGCCACAGCAGGAGTACCTCGTTGGCCTCGTTCACCACCGTGGCCACGGCGACGGGCCTCAGCCGTATCAGGAAGTGGTCGAGATGCCGCCCGTCCGGTAACTCGACATCCGCCAGATTGACCCTGAACCAGCGATTTTCATACACAGTTTGTTCGTTCTGCTTCGTCCACTGCACGGTTCTGCCACCTTCCGCCGAATAGATGGCAATATGGCAGCAGGAGTGTGCTGACAGCAGGCGCACAGAATGCGACTCACCGCGCGGTTACCCGAGAAGCCGCGCGCCAAAGATGTCCAGCGCAGGGTGTCTAGAGCGGTACGCGCAGTGCCCCGTCGATCAGTTCGGCTGCCTCGGCCGTGCCCGCGCAGCCGTTGCGCACCAGGTGTTCGCGTACCGCGCGGAGTCTGTCACGCAGCCGCTGGGACTCCATTCCGCGCGCCTGTTCGGCCATCTGCACCGCGGTGGCCACCGCCTTGTCGGCGTTTCCCCGGCGCAGTTCGATCTGGCTGAGCATGGCGAGCCGGTGCACTCTGCCCCGGTCGTGCGCCGGGGTGTCCACCGCGGCCACCGCGTGCTCCCCCGCCGCCGACAGATCTCCGAGGCTCAGCAGCGCCTCCGCCACCTGGACGTTGACCAACCCCGGCTGGACATAGCCGGTTTCGTCGGGTTCGTGACCGCGCCGGATGCGTTCGGCGGCCTGCTCGGCCCGCCGGATGCAGGACAGCGCGCTGCTGCCGTCGCCCAGGTGCGCGTACGCCTTGGCCTGCATCGCGTAGAGGTCGGAGGCGAGCGCCGGCGTGATGTGCCTGCCCGCGGCGCGCAGCGCGGCCTCCGCGAAGGCGACGGCCTGCCGGAACTCCCGCATGAACAGCGCCTGGTTGACGAGCAGCGCGATGACGTACGCCCCAAGTCCCTGGTCCCCACTGGCCTTCGCCAGTCGCAGCGCCTGATGGAAGTAGCGCTGGGCGAGACCGTGGGCGTCGGAGTCGTACGCGCAGATGCCGGCGATCGCCACCAACCCGCCGGTGGCCCGGTGCAGTTGGCGGCCGGTGGCGTCGGTGTAGCTGCCGCGCAGCAGGGGCGCGGTCTCGGCGTTCAGGAAGCCGACGATCCGGGTACGGGTCCCGACGCCGCCGGCCTTGCGGTACATCTGCTCGTAGTGGGCGCGGGCCGAGCGGAGCATCTCGATGTCGGCCATGCTGACCCGGTGCCGGCCGCCGCGCGAGACGTCGACGTCCTCGGGCGGGTTCTCCCACTCCCACACCGGCATCACGGCGGGCGTACCGGTGACGGCGGGGGCGCCGAGGATGTGCGGGCGCTGCTGTTCGTCGCAGCGCCACAGTGCGGTCGCCCGCTCGACGAACCCGGACAGCGAGGTGCCGGTCGCGCCGAGCGGACCGGCGGTGTCGCCCGACACCCCGAGGCCGATGTCGTCCAGCCTGACGGGGCGGTGCAGCCGGGCGGCGAGCACCTCGCAGATCAGGTCGGGCACCTGGCCGCGCGGACGCTGCCCCTTCAACCACCGGGCGACGGCGGTGTGTTCGTATCTCAGGGCGAGACCACGTGCCCGGCCCGCCTGATTGACGTGCGCGGCGAGTCCCGCGTGTGAGATGCCGGCCTCGTCGAGAATCGCGTCGAGCAGGGTGTTGGGCTGCATGGAGGGCCCTCCGGTGGCTCGGTGCCGACGGTGCCTGCCGTGTCCGTCAGCGTAGTGTGTCCGCGTTCACACGGGGTGTGATCGAAGTGCGCGAATCCGTAGCGTGTGCGCACTGTCGCGGAGAGTTTCCATCGGCTTGACTGAAATGCCTCGCAAGAGGCCGCCGGGCCGCCGGCTCCCCCCTCGTACAGTGCGGCGGCCCGGCCCGTTAGGCAGGGGTAACTTCGGTTGTGGGTTGCCTGCCGGTAGTTCGTGGCTTGTCGCGCAGTTCCCCGCGCCCCTGAAGCTGGCGGCGATCGTTTCGCAGCACCAGTACGGCTACGTCGTCCGTCGGGGGGCCGCTCGTGTGCCTGAGCAGGCGGGAGAAGACGGCCCGGAGTACTGCCTGCGGGGACACCGGCTGGGTGCGTACCGCCTCGGCCAGGACGGCCGGCAGGGGAAAGAACCGGCCATGTGTGTCCCTCGCGTCCTCCACGCCGTCCGTGTGGAGCAACAGGGTCTCGCCGGGGAGCAGTCGGCCACACGGCGCGGGCGCCAGTTCGGCGGGCAGGGGGAACGGGCCGAGCGGTGGCAGGGGCTCGCCGCAGGTAAGTGCCTCCGCACGGCCGCCGCTGAGCAGATACGGCGACGGATGCCCGCAGTTGAAGGCCCACACCTCACCGTCCCGGCGGATCTCCAGGAGCAGTACGGTGACGAACTCCTCGGCGACCGGACTGTCGGGGTCGAGCAGGGCCGAGGGACCGGCCGAGGGATGCGCGGCCCGTGCCCGCTCGCCCAGGTGCCGGGCCAGCGCCCGCTCCAACCGCCGCAGGACACTGCCGAGTTCGGCCTCGTCGTGCACGGCCTCGCGGAAGCTTCCGAGGACGGCGGCGACGGTCCCGATGGCGGCGATGCCGTGTCCGCGCACGTCGCCCATCACGACCCGTACGCCGTACTCGGTGGCGATGACCTCGTACAGGTCACCGCCTACCACGGCACCCCGGTCGGCGGACAGCTGGGCGGCGGCGACGTTCAGCCCGTCGATGCGCGGCGGCAACGGACGCAGCAGCACGCTCTGCGCCGCCCCGGCGACCTGCCTGGCAAGGCTCAACTCCCGCAGGAGCGCCCGGCGGACATGCAGTATGAGCCCGGTCCCGACGGCGAAGAAAACGGCACTGGTGACGATCCGCGCCCCCAGCCCGCTCTGCTGGGCGAGCGGACAGACCAGCTTGTACGTGATCGCCGAGGCGCCCCACGCCGTGGGCAGCGCCAGCGCGAGCACCCGTCGCCGCGGCTGCCGCTCGATACGCCGGACGGGCTGCCGCTCGGGCGGGCGACGTCGACGCCGGCACCCCGGCCCGGCACTCCTGATCCGGAACCGGCACCTCCGCCCCACGAGCGCGGCCCGCAGTCGCCTAGTCCGGAGCCGAGCCCCGCAGGTAACCCCAGCCTTGATACGGATCATGCCGATGGCCCCCCAGTCAGGCCCTGACAACACAAATCGGACCGGCCTCGAAAGACCGGTCCGATTCTGTCGACCACATGCCCCGAAGGGACCAGATCACCCCAACTTGTCACCCAAAGGAGTGAAGTGACTGATGGGGGGTGGGGGGGGGGCCGCCCCCCCCCCCCCCCCCCCCCGGCCCCCCCCCCCCCCCCCCCCCCCCCCCCCGACCCCCCCCCCCCCCCCCCCCCCCCCCCCCCCCGCGGGGGGGGCAAAGCCCCCCCCCCCCCCCCCGGCGGGGGGGCCCCCCCCCCCCCCCCCCCCCCCCCG
>NZ_JBIRRV010000005.1:926-341368 GCF_044333925.1 Streptomyces sp. NPDC020898 | reverse complement strand
GTGTGGGGGCAACGCCCCCACACCCCCCATCAGGGGCGCGGGGAACTGCGCGACCAGCCACGACGAATCCCGCAGCCGACAACCAACCCCCCACCAGACCTACCTAGCTACGCAACACCGCTCCCGTTCGCTCCCCCGCGAGAGCAACCGCCGCATCCCGCGCAGCGGACGCCTCATCGACAGTCAGCGTCCGATCAGAGGCCCGGAAGCGCAACGCATACGCCAGCGACTTCCGCCCCTCCCCCAACTGCTCGCCGCTCTCGTACACGTCGAACAACCGAAGGGACTCCAGCAGCGGACCCGCCCCCTCCCGCAGCGCCGCCTCGACGTCCGTGTGCGGAACCTCACGGGCGACGACCAGGGCGACATCCTGCGTGGCGACCGGGAACGTCGAGATCTTCGGGCCCGTGGGCACACCCGAACTCGCCGCCTCCAGCTTGTCCAGGTTCAGCTCCATCGCACAGGTGCGCGCGGGCAGCCCCAGTGCCTTCAGGACCCGGGGGTGCAGCTCACCGGCGTACCCGATGACCTGCTCGGTACCGTCGACCACGACCGCCAGTTCGGCGCAGCGGCCGGGGTGCCACGGCCCGTACTGGCCCGCGCGGACGAGGAGTTCGGTGCCCGCCTCGGCCGCCAGGCTCCGCGCCGCCTCGATCGCGTCGGCGAAGTCGGCCGGGCGGCCCTTGCCCCACCAGCCGGCCTGCTCGCGGGCGCCCGCGAGGACGACGGCGGCGTGCCGGGGCTGGACCGGGAGCGCGGCCGTGAGGGACGCGATCTCCTCGTCCGTGGGACGCCGGTCGACCGGGAGACGCCCGGCGATCAGCAGCTCGTCCTGCGGATGGAACACCAGCCCCGTCTCGAACAGGGCCAGGTCGTGACTGCCCCGCCCGTCGTTGCGGCGCAGCGCCTGGAGGAGGCCCGGCAGCAGCGTCGTACGGAGTGCGGGCTCCTCGTCGGAGAGCGGGTTGGCGAGCTTGACGACCTTGCGCTTCGGGTCGTCGGCGGCCAGGCCGAGCTGGTCGAAGACGTGCTCGCCGATGAACGGGTAGTTCAGCGCCTCGACGTAACCAGAACCCGCCAGCGCGCGGCCGACGCGGCGGTGCAGGCGCTGCCGGTCGGTCAGGCCCCGGCCCGCGGGGGGCTTGGGCAGGGTGGAGGGCAGGTTCTCGTAGCCCTCCAGCCGGATGACCTCTTCGGCGAGGTCGTTCGGGTCCGTCATGTCCGGGCGCCAGGACGGGACGGTGACGATCAGCTCGTCCTGCCCGTACACGTCGCAGCCGACCTGCTGGAGACGGCGTACGACGGTCTCGCGGCCGTACTCGACGCCCGCGACCTTGTCCGGGTGGTTCGCCGGGATGGAGATCGTGCGCGGCGCGGACGGCGAGATGACCTCGGTGACGCCCGCGTCGGCGGTGCCGCCGGCGAGGAGGACCAGGAGGTCGACCGTGCGCTGGGCGGCTGCCGAGGCGGCCTGCGGGTCGACGCCGCGCTCGAAGCGCTTGGACGCCTCGGAGGCCAGCTTGTGGCGGCGGGCCGTGCGCGCGATGGTGATCGCGTCGAAGTGGGCGGCCTCGATGACGACCTCGGTGGTGGTGCCCTCGGTGTCGTCGATCTCGGTGTTGGCACCGCCCATGACGCCCGCGAGGCCGATGGCGCCCCGGTCGTCGGTGATGAGCAGGTCCTCGGTGTCCAGCGTGCGCGTGACACCGTCGAGGGTGGTGAGCTTCTCGCCCGGCTCGGCCCGGCGCACACCGATCGCACCCTGGACGCGGGAGCGGTCGTACGCGTGCAGGGGCTGGCCCAGCTCCAGCATCACGTAGTTGGTGACGTCGACGGCGAGCGAGATCGGGCGCATGCCCGCCTTCTGGAGGCGCCGCTTGAGCCAGATCGGGGAGTGCGCGTCCGGGTCGAGGCCGGTCACCGTGCGGGCGGTGAAGCGGTCGCAGGCGAACGGGTCGGAGACCTGGACCGGGTATCCGTACGCGTTCGGAGCCGGTACGTCGAGCAGGGCCGGGTCGCGCAGCGGCAGACCGTAGGCGATCGCGGTCTCGCGGGCGATGCCGCGCAGCGAGAGCGCGTACCCGCGGTCGGGTGTGACGGCGATGTCGAGGACCTCGTCGACGAGCTGGAGCAGCTCGATCGCGTCGGTGCCGACCTCGTGCTCCGGCGACAGGACGATGATGCCGCCGCTGCCGTCGTCGCCCATGCCCAGCTCGTCGCCGGAGCAGATCATGCCGTGCGAGGTGTGGCCGTACGTCTTGCGGGCGGCGATCGCGAAGTCACCGGGCAGGACCGCGCCCGGGAGGACCACGACGACCTTGTCGCCGACGGCGAAGTTGCGGGCGCCGCAGACGATCTCCTGGGGCTCACCGGTGCCGTTGGCGGTGCCGACGTCGACCGTGCAGAAGCGGATCGGCTTCTTGAAGCCCTCCAGCTCCTCGATGGTCAGCACCTGTCCGACGACGAGGGGGCCCTTGAGGCCGGCGCCGACCTGCTCGACGGTCTCGACCTCCAGGCCGACCGTGATGAGCTTCTCCTGGACGTCCCGGCCGGTCTGAGTCGCCGGCAGGTCGACGTACTCCCGCAGCCAAGAAAGCGGGACCCGCATCAGATCTCCATCCCGAACGGCCGGGTGAACCGGACGTCGCCCTCGACCATGTCTCGCATGTCCTCGACGTTGTGGCGGAACATCAGCATCCGCTCGATGCCGAACCCGAAGGCGAATCCGCTGTACTTCTCGGGGTCGACGCCACACGCGACGAGTACGCGCGGGTTGACCATGCCGCAGCCACCGAGCTCGATCCAGCCCTCGCTGGAGCAGGTCCGGCAGGGGCGGTCCGGGTTGCCGACGGACGTGCCCTTGCAGACGTAGCAGAGCATGTCCATCTCGGCGGACGGCTCGGTGAAGGGGAAGTAGTTGGGCCGCAGCCGCGTCTTCATGTCCGGGCCGAAGAGCGACTGGACCATGTGGTCCATGGTGCCCTTGAGGTCGGCCATGGTCAGGCCCTCGTCGATGGCGAGGAGCTCGATCTGGTGGAAGACGGGGGTGTGCGTGGCGTCCAGCTCGTCCGTGCGGTACACGCGGCCGGGGCACACGATGTAGACCGGCGGCTCGCGGTCCAGCATGGACCGGGCCTGCACGGGCGAGGTGTGCGTCCGCAGGACGACACCCGACTCGTCGCCCACCGACCCCTTGGGGCCCTCGACGAAGAAGGTGTCCTGCATCTGCCGGGCCGGGTGGTCCGGGGTGAAGTTGAGGGCGTCGAAGTTGAACCACTCCGCCTCGACCTCGGGGCCTTCGGCGACCTCGTAGCCCATGGAGACGAAGACGTCCGCGACGCGCTCCATGAACGTGGTCAGCGGGTGGCGGGCGCCGGCCGGTACGCGGTCGTACGGCAGCGTGACGTCCACCGCCTCCTCGACCAGCACGCGCTCGTCCCGGTCGGCCTCCAGCTCGCTCTGGCGAGCGGCGAGCGCCTTGTTGACGGCGCCCCGGGCCTGGCCGACGAGCTTGCCGGCGGCGGCCTTGGCCTGCGGGGGCAGCGCGCCGATCTCGCGGTTGGCGAGGGCCAGCGGCGAGGTGCCGCCGGTGTGGGCGACCTTGGCCTCCTGGAGGGCGTCGAGGGAGTCCGCGGCGGCGAAGGCGGCGAGCGCCTCGTCCCGCGTGCGCTCGATCTCTTCCGGTTTCAAGGCCTCGACCTCTACAGGGTCGTACGACTTATTCGGTGCCGACATCTCTTCCCGTGCTTCCGGTTGGCTGGCGGATGGTCCCCGTCGTCCACGGCTCGGAGACGAATCGTCCACAGAGAGGGACGCAAAGGTGCCAAAGGCCGAGTCTAACGGGGGTGAGGTGTGCGAACGCGCCCGTGGGCCCTCGTCGGCGTTACTGAAGGTACGCCGGGATGCTCACGGGCAGCATAAATCGGAACTCGGCGCCGCCGTCGGGGGCGCGGCCGACCGTGATGGAGCCGCCGTGGGCCTCGACGATGCCCTTGACGATGTACAGCCCGAGGCCGGTGCCGCCGCGCTTGCTGCCCCGCCAGAAGCGGGTGAAGACGCGGTTCATGGACTCCTCCGGGATGCCGGGCCCCTCGTCGCTCACCGTGACCGACGTGACCGTGTTCTGGTCGGCGTCCCCCTCCCGCGGGGACAGCGCGGCCGTGATGTCGATAGTGACGGTTCCCTCGCCGTGGCGCACGGCATTTTCCAGCAGGTTGCTGAGCACCTGGTCGACCTTGTCGGGGTCCGCCCACAGGGCCGGCAGCGGATGCTCGATCCGGAGCAGGAACCGGTCGGCGGGCTGTCCGGCGGCCACGTACGCCTGGATGTGGCGGCCGACGGCAGCGCCTATGTCGACGGGCTGGCGGCGCAGTTCCAGCCGCCCGGAGTCGATGCGCGAGATGTCGAGCAGTTCGGCGATGAGCCGGGTGACGCGGTCGGCGTCGGCGTCGACGGTCTCCAGCATCAGTTTCTTCTGGTCGTCGGTGAACCGCTCCCACTTCGCGAGCAGGGTCGCGGTGAAGCCCTTGACGGAGGTGAGCGGCGAGCGCAGTTCGTGGGCGACGATCGCGATCAGCTCGGCGTGGCTGCGCTCGGTGCGCCGGCGGGCCTCGGTGTCGCGGAGGGAGACGACGACCCGGCGGACCGGTCCGGTGGGGTGCGTACGGAGGTAACGCGCCGAGACGAGCACTTCACGCCCGCCGGGCAGCAGCAGGTTCCGCTCGGGCTGGCCGTTCCTGATCGCGAGCCCGCCGTAGGGGTCGGTGAGCTGCCACCAGCGACGCCCCTCCAGGTCTTCTAACGGAAGGGCCCGTTCGAGCTGTCGGCCGAGGGCGTCGGCGGCGGGGACGGTGGTGATGCGTGCGGCGGCGGCGTTGAAGCAGATGACGCGGCCGTGCTCGTCGGCGACGACGAGACCGTCGGGCAGGTCGTCGGGGTCGATGCCCAGCTCGGTTCCGAATCCGGCTCCGGGCCCGGCGGGATCACCGTGCCGGGAGGCGGGTTCGCCCCGCGCGCCCCGTACCCCCAGTGACCTCGCCGTACCGCTCGTGCCGACACTCATCCCCGTACCCCACCTCTCGGACTGGCGCAGTGGGCCCCCGAGCCCGTCACCCTACTAGCTCTCGGTGACGGAACGGCACCCTCCGGAGGCGCGCTGTGCACGGGCGGACGCGTAGAGACATACGGCGGCGGCGGTCGCCAGGTTCAGGCTTTCCGCCTTTCCGTGGATGGGAACACGCACGACGGCGTCGGCCAGCGCCCGCGTCTCCTCCGGAAGCCCCCAGGCCTCGTTCCCGAACACCCAGGCGGTGGGCCCGCCCATGGTCCCCTTGTCCAGCTCGTCGTCGAGGTCGTCGGTACCCGTGCCGTCGGCGGCCAGAATCCTCACGCCGGCGTCCTTGAGCCCGGCCACGGCCTCTTCCACGGGCACCCCGACAGCGACCGGCAGATGGAACAGGGAGCCCACGGAGGCGCGTACGGCCTTGGGATTGTAGAGATCCACCGACGCGTCGGTGAGGACGACGGCCTCGGCTCCGGCGGCGTCCGCGCACCGCAGCACGGTGCCGGCGTTGCCGGGGTCGCGCACGTTCGCGAGGACGGCGACGAGTTTGGGCCGCGCCTTGAGAATGTCCTCGAACGAGGTGTCGAGGAACCGGCAGACCCCGACGAGCCCCTGCGGGGTGACGGTGGTGGAGATGTCGGCGATGACCTCCTCGTCGGCGAGGTGCACCCGGGCGCCGGCGCCGCGCGCCTCCCCGACGATGTCGGCGTACCGCTCCGCGGCGTCGACCGTTGCGAACAGCTCGACCAGGGTGCCCGCGTGCCCGGCCGCCTCCCGCACGGCCTGCGGCCCCTCAGCGAGGAACAGCCGCTCCTTGCTCCGCAGGTTCCGCCGGGCCAGCCGCCGCGCGGCCAAGACGCGGGGAGAGCGCGGGGAGATCAACTCGGGGGTGGCAGGCATGGGGCACCTTTTCGAGGATTCGGTTCATTGTCGGGTGCGGGTAGGTGGGGGCTGGTCGCGCAGTTCCCCGCGCCCCTAAAGACAAGGACCCGGCCCTGCGGGCCGAAAAGCACGGGGCGCAGCCCCTGCTTTTCAGGGGCGCGGGGAACTGCGCGAGAAGCCCCACCGGCCCGCACCCGACAACGCACCCAAAAACGCCCGGACCCGCAGGCGCCAAGCACCTGCGGGTCCGACTCACATCACACTCGGCGCAAGGCCAGCGCGAGCGTCACGCCGCCTTGGGGGCGTTGACGTCCGACGGCAGAGCCTTCTGCGCGACCTCGACGAGCGCGGCGAACGCGTTCGGGTCGTTGACGGCCAGCTCGGCGAGGATCTTGCGGTCCACCTCGATGTTGGCGGCGTTCAGACCCTGGATGAGGCGGTTGTACGTCATGCCGTTCTCGCGGGCAGCGGCGTTGATGCGCTGGATCCACAGCCGACGGAAGTCGCCCTTGCGCTTCTTGCGGTCGTTGTAGTTGTAGACCAGGGAGTGGGTGACCTGCTCCTTGGCCTTGCGGTACAGGCGCGAACGCTGACCGCGGTAGCCCTTGGCGGCCTCGAGGATCGCCCGGCGCTTCTTGTGTGCGTTGACTGCCCGCTTGACGCGTGCCACTAGTTAACTCCTTGTAGCGGGGCCGTGGTTGTCGTCACACGGCCCGGATTTCGACAGGGTCCCGGTCTTCAGACGTACGTACGGCGCCGAGGCGCCGGCACGTCACTTGCCGAGAAGCTTCTTGATCTTCTTGGCGTCGCCCGGGGCCATCTCGGCGTTGCCGGTGAGGCGACGCGTCAGACGGGACGACTTGTGCTCGAGGTAGTGGCGCTTGCCGGCGCGCTCACGGAGCACCTTGCCGGAGCCGGTGATCTTGAAGCGCTTGCTGGCACCGCTGTGCGACTTGTTCTTCGGCATAGCGCCGTTCTCTCCTCGTCAGTGGCGGTCCGGTGCCCGGTCGTGAGACCGGGCACGGTGGAACGCCATATCTATCGGTTGGCATCCCGGGGCGTGAGCCCTGGGATCAGGCCTCGGCGGAAACCTCGGCCGGGGCCTCGGAAGTCTCGTCCTCGGCGATGTCCACGTCGTCGTCGATGTCCTCGCCGACTTCGTCGCTCTCCGCGGCGTTCTGCGACTTGCCCGGGTTGGCCTTCGCTTCTGCCTTGCGGGCCGCCTGGGCCTCACGGGCCTCGGCCATCGCCTCGGTCTTCTTCTTGTGCGGACCGAGAACCATGATCATGTTTCGGCCGTCCTGCTTCGGGTTCGACTCGATGAACCCGAGATCCTCTACGTCCGAGGCGAGCCGCTGCAGCAGTCGGTAGCCGAGTTCCGGCCTGGACTGCTCGCGACCACGGAACATGATCGTGATCTTGACCTTGTCGCCCTGCTTGAGGAACCGGACGACGTGACCCTTTTTGGTGTCGTAGTCGTGCGGGTCGATCTTCGGCCGGAGCTTCATTTCCTTGATGACCGTGTGCGCCTGGTTCTTGCGCGCCTCACGGGCCTTCATGGCCGACTCGTACTTGAACTTCCCGTAGTCCATGAGCTTGCAGACCGGCGGGCGTGCGCTCGCCGCCACCTCGACCAGGTCGAGGTCGTACTCCTGCGCAAGCTCCAGGGCCTTGGCAAGCGGAACAATCCCGACCTGCTCGCCGCTGGGACCGACAAGTCGCACTTCGGGAACGCGAATCCGGTCGTTGATGCGGGGCTCGGTGCTGATGGATCCTCCTCGGTAGCACCACACGGCGGTCTGGCGGACAGCCGCGTATGTCTCTGATGACAATTCAGACCAACTACCGGGGCACATGAAAAATGCCCCGACGGGTCACAGGCGGGGCTCCAAAGGAATACCGGAGCACCGCCGCGGTCAACCGCGGGGCGCACTTCGGGCGGCTCCATCGTCCGTACGGAACGATGGTGGCCGCCTGACCGGGTGACCCGCCGTCCGTGAGGACAGCCGGGTGGGAGTTCGGAGCCTCCACTTGTGGGCCGGGCACATAAGTGTCCAGCCGGTCGTTCCAAAAGGTTAACACCAAGAGGGGGGTGGGTGCTAACCCGCGGGCACCCGGCTCCCGCGCCCAGGCCCCGGCGGGCCGGGGCCTATCGTGTGGGGCATGAGTGAGACCCCTCCCCAGAATGCCGACTTCGACGCCATGACCCGCGACATCGCCGAGGTACCGGCGGTCGAGGTGATCGTGACGGTCGCCGTGAACCTGATGAGCGCCGCCGCCGTGAAGCTCGGTCTGGCCCCACAGGAGGGGGTGGGCGACGACTACAAGGACCTGGACGAGGCCCGCAAGCTGGTCCACGCCCTCGCCGGGCTCCTCGACGCCAGCACGACGGAGATCAGCTCCTTCCACGCGGCCCCGCTGCGCGACGGTCTGAAGTCGCTCCAGCTGGCGTTCCGCGAGGCGTCCCTCGTCCCGGACGACCCGGGTCAGGGCCCGGGCGAGAAGTACACGGGCCCGGTCTACGGCTAGGAACGTACGTAGAGGGGCTCGCCCGGGGGCGTCGTCCCGGCCGGCAGGAGTGCCAGGTCGAGGCCGAGCACCAGGCGGGCCCTGAGCGTCTCGTCGGCGGCGAGACGCCCGGCGACCGCGCGGGCGGCGTCGGCCGGGGGCGCGGCCGGGTCCAGTACGAGCGCGAGGGTGCCGTCGGCCTCTCCCGGGCCCAGGTGGGCACGGAGCACGGCGGGCTCGGCGGCCACGACGGCGCGTACGGCGTCGACCACGGCGGGATCGGCGAGCGGATCCGCCGTCGTCCGCCCCTCGGCGAGCGCCCGCAGCGCGGCGCCCGACAGCTCGTACGGCACGGGACCGGCCAGGTCGAGCACGATCGTGTCCGCCTTCTCGTGCACGGCGGCCTGGATGGCCTGGTGCAGCGGTACGGCGACCGGGCGGGCGGCCGGGTCCCAACGGGCCAGCGAGTCGGTGGACGTGAAGGCCGGCAGGGCGGTCCGGTCCCCCGCCTTCAGGGTCGGTACGGCCATGTCGCTGCTCTTCTCGTGGCGCAGCCCGTTCTCGTCCTCCTCGACCTCCCCCAGCACGGCGACGACCGGGACGAGCAGCCGGGCGCCCTTGAGGGCCGCCAGCACCGGCCCGACGGCGGTGCGGTCCTCGGCCCAGTCGGCCAGTGCGGCGCTCAGGACGGGGTCGGCGCCGCCGTCGTCGTCGGGGAAGCCGGAGTCGGGAATGTTCTTGTTCGCCACGGTGACCGACCCTATCGGGGGATCGCTCCTGGGCTTTCGCCGCCCCGGAAACCTGGTGTTCACCGGTTTCACGGGATTCTCAGCCATCGCTGACAGACATCTAACATGCGCCTAATCAACCGCACAGTCAGAGCCACCAGCATCACGGCATGGCCTCTCAGAGAGCTCCCCGGCGCCGGTCGCTCGTCTACGTCGTCCTCGCCTCCGCGGTCGTCATGGGCGGTACGGGTGCGGGCACCGCGTACATGAAGGCGCAGGCGCACGCGGACGTGGGCCGCGTATCGTCGGCGGCGGCAGCGCCCGTGGCGGCCGGTGCGAGCGAGGAGGCGTCGGTGGAACCCGTCGCGGACCCCACGCCCACGGTGGCGCCGGACACGTTGCTGTCCCAGGCGATGAAGTCGGTGAGCGTGGCAGCAGGGGCCGCGGTGTCCGTGGCCGTGCTCGACGTCGCGTCGGGCGACAGCGCCACGTACGGCGACGGGGCGTTCGACACGGCGAGCATCGTCAAGGTGAACATCCTGGCGGCGCTGCTGCTCCGGGCGCAGGACGAGGACCGGGGTCTCACCGCGCAGGAGAAGCGGTACGCCACCGCGATGATCGAGGTCAGCGACAACGCCTCGGCGTCGGCGCTGTGGACGGCGATCGGAAAGGCGGAGGGCCTCGCCGCCGCCAACGAGCGCCTCGGGCTGACCGGCGCCGAGGGCGGCTCCGGCATGCTGTGGGGGCTGACCCAGACCACGGCGGCCGATCAACTCACCCTGCTTCAGCAGGTGTTCGCGGAGAACGGGGAGGCGTCGGCGCTGAGCGGGGCGTCCCGGACGTATCTCCAGGGCCTGATGGGTTCCATAGCCGTGGACCAGGACTGGGGGGTGTCGGCCGCGGGTGCCACAGGTACGGCAGGCGGCCGGTTCGCCCTGAAGAACGGGTGGTTGCCGCGTACGGCGACCGGGCTGTGGGTCATCAACAGCATCGGTCGGGTGACGACGGCGGACGGGCGGGAGTTCCTGGTCGCGGTGGTGTCGGACGGCAACGCGACCAAGGCGAAGGGGGTTTCGCTGGTGGAGGCGGCGGCGCGGGCGGCGGTGTCGGTGTTCACGAGCACGGACGCCGACAGCGACAGCAGCACGGACACCGCATCCTGACGGGTGGTCAGGTTTCTTGTCCGGGCTCAGAAGTCGTCGTCGTAGGAGTCGTAGGCGGGCTGCTCGACCGTCCTGCGGCGACCGCGCCAGAGCGGGACCGCCGCGACCAGGAGCACGACACCGAGGCCGCCCGCGACAGGGCCGGCCCAGCTGGAGGTGTCCTTCTCCTCGGGGGCCGGGTCCGGGCCCGTACCGAAGTACTGCTTGCCGTACGCGGCCGCCTTGAGCTCTTCCGGCGTGAGGCGGCCGGCCGCCTCGATGGCCGCCGCGGGGTCGATGAAGCCGAAGCCCCGGGAGTCGTCCCGGCCGCCCTTGGGTTCGTTGCGGGCGGTGGCTTCCAGGAGCTGCTTGATCTGCGCCGGGGTCAGTCCCGGGTGGGCGGCCTTGATGAGGGCGACCGCACCTGAGACGAAGGCGGCGGCGGCGCTCGTGCCCCAGCCCTGGTAGTAGCGCTGGTCGGGGGCGGCGATGACGATGTCGACGCCGGGGGCGCTGACCGTGGCGTACCAGCGGCGGGTGGAGAAGGCGGCGCGGGTGCCGTACTTGTCGACGGCGGTCGCGGCGATCACGCCCGGGTAGGCGGCCGGGTAGGAGATGTGGTCGCCCTTCTCGCCGCCGTTGCCGGCCGAGGCGACGACGACGGCGCCCTTCTCCAGGGCGTACTGGACGGCCTCGTCCTCGGCGGGTTCCGGGTGCGCGGAGCTGGAGTCGTCGCCGAGGGAGAGGTTGATGACGTCGGCGCCCTGGTCGGTGGCCCAGCGGATGCCTTCGGCGAGGGCGTTGCCGCGGGTGTTGCGGGCCTTGCCGCGGGCCGAGTCCTTGTCTTCGAGGATCACGCGGACGGGGAGGATCTTCACCTCGGGGGCGATGCCCAGGACTCCGTCGTCGTTGTTGTAGCCGTGGCCGTGAGCGGCGATGATGCCGGCCATGGCGGTGCCGTGCTTGGCCCACGACGGGTCGCCCCTGCTCGCCCCGAAGCCGACCATGTCCTTGCCTTCGAGGACGTTGCCGACGAGGTCGGGGTGGTCGGCGTCGACGCCGGTGTCGAGGACGGCGACCGTGATGCCCTTGCCCTTGGTCGTCCGCCAGGCCTCCTGCGCGTGCATCGCGTCCAGGGCCCACTGCTGAGCCCGGATGCCGTCGGCGTACGCGGTGGTGGCGGGCAGGACGGTGAGGGAGCCGGCGAGGAGCAGGACGAGGAGCCCGCTCCGGGCCGGGCGTTTCCAGGTCATGACGGCTTCTCCGCGGCCGAGGTGGCGGTCTTGCGGAAGGCCCGTTCGACGCGGTCGGCCAGGCCCTTCGCCTCATGGCCGAGGCCCGCCTGGGCCGGGGCCGTGGTGGCGCCGGACGCCATGGCCTTTTCGGCGGGCTCCGGGGTGTCGACTTTGCGGCCGTCGGCCCAGCCGGAGACGGCGTACGCGACGACGGGGGCGTCAGTGAGGACGGAGATGGTCCAGGAGGCGCGCTGGGCGTCCGTGAAATCGGCGGCGACGGTGTTCCTGGCCGCGTAGGGGCGGGGCATCAGGTCGGTGCGCCGGTCGAGGTTCTCGTTGTTGAAGCGGGCGCGCAGGGCACGCATCGCGGTGACGTCGGCCTTGGTGAAGAGCAGGCCGACGGTGGTGACATAACTCTGGGTCTCGTCGGTGTAGGTGGCGCGCAGGAGTCGCTGGCAGCCGACGGGCGCGAGCGCCTTGCGCAGCAGCGGGTCGAAGGCATCGACGCAGCCCGTGTCCGGGGCGACGGCGATCCGGGTCCACTCCCGGTCGGCGCCGCCGGGGCCGGCCCCGGCGCCTTCGACGGTGGGCGGGAAGAGCTGGTCCACAGGGATGCTGTGCCAGAGGGTCCCGGCCGTGGTGAAGGCGGTGCGCGCACCGGTGTCCCCCGAACCGTCCCCGGTCAGCCAACTCCCGGCCAGCGCACCCCCGATGAGCCCGAGCCCGAGCACGGCACAGGCGGCGGCCAGCACCGCCCGCCCGCTGAAGGACCGGTGCCACGGCTCACCGCCGTACACGTCGGGCTGCGCGAGCGAGACGACGGGCCGCCCGGAACCGGCGTCGCTGTAGGGCGCGGCCCAGGAGAAGGCGGGGTCGGGCATGCCGGGGCCCGCGGGGACGGAGGGCGCGTTCGCGGGACGTGGCCGTTCGGCCGGCGCCGGAGGCATCTCGGCAGTGCCCGGGCGGCCGTTCGACGCCTGCGGCAGGTCGGCGCCGGGGAGGTACGGGCGGCCTGCGGGGGCGGGCGGCAGGTCCGGCATGCGCGGTCTGCGTCGGGGCGCGGGAGGCGCCTCACCGGGGTGCGTCTGCCGGCCTGCGGCCGTCTCGCCGGTGCGCGGCTGGTCGCCCGGCCGGGGCGGAGTATTCGGCGGGACCTTGCGGAGGCGGGTGGTCGTCTCCGACCCGCTCTCGGCGGGGACGGTCGGACGCCAGGGCGCCACCGGCGGCTGATGCGCCGGCCGCGGCGGCAGATCAGGCCTCGGCCGCGCTGTCCCCCCGGACCGCTCGACCGGCGGCGCCTCCGGGAACCGGGCCGAGGAGGGCGGCGGGGGCGGGGCTATGGGTCCGGTGTCCCTGCCGGAGGGGGTACGCAGCCTGGGGAAGCGGGGCGGGGTTGTGTCTTCGGCCACGCCCGACACCGAGGCCGCCCCGGGGGCGGGTGCGGCCGGCGTGCCGGGGGGTGCGGTACGGGGGGCCGAGGTGCCCGGGGCCGACGCACCGGGCACGCCCGCGCCGGGGACTGCCCTGCCGGGGGGCGTGGTGCGGGGGGCCGAGGTGCCCGGGCCCGACGTACGGGGCACGGCTGCGCCGGGGACTGCCCTGCCAGGGGGCGTGGTGCGGGGGACCGAGGCGCCGGGAACCGCCGCGCCAGGGGGCATGGTGCCGGGGGCAGAGGCGCCAGGGGCCGATGCGTCGGGGACTCGCGTGCCGGGAACTGCCCTGCCGTGGGATGTGGTGCCGAGGGTCGAGGTACCGGGGACCGGCCTGCCTGGGGGCGTAGCGGCAGGGGGCGACGTATCAGGAACGCCCGCGCCAGGAACCCGCGTACCCGGAACCGGCCTCCCCGAGGGCGTAGCACCGGAACCCGACGTGTCAGGAACCCTCGCGCCGGGCGCCGACGCGCCGGGCACACCCGCGCCAGCGACCCGCGTACCCGAGACCGGCCCGCCAGGGGGCGCAGCACCGGGAACCGGCGAATCAGAAACCCTCGTCCCAGGGGCCGCCGCGTCAGTCACCCGCGCGCCAGGAAGTGCCGTACCGGGCGGAGTTGTGCCCGGTGGCCGGGCGCCGCTCGGGAGCCTGTCGTCGTCGCGTCCCGCGCGGGGGCTCGTCGACGGAGGCATCGGCACACGGGGCGTACCGGGCGTGTGTGCGGACGTGCTTGCCGCGTCGCCGGTTGCCGCGCGGCTCGGGCCGGGCTCGTGGTCCGCGCTCTGCGCGCCGTTGCGTGCGGCGCCGCCCGGCGCGTTTCCCGCCGTACGCGGGCCGTGGGCGACGAAGCCCACGGCGCTCCCCGCACCCTCCGCTGCGCCCGGCGGAGATCCAGCAGCCGTGCCGTCCGCGTCCTCTGTGACCGGTGGCTCGGCCGGTGGTGGTGGTGGGGTGGTCGGACGCGGGGGGATGGAGGCGCGGCGCGCTTCCGTGCTCATGCACCCCCCGTTTCGTCGTACCGGTGGCAGGGTCGGCGGAGTCCGTGCGGCGCGGGACGCGGCCGTCCCGGGCACGCATACCCGCGCGGGCGGGCAGCCATCCGGGCGCACAACGTCCGCGCGCGGTGGTACCTCCCCTGCGTGAAGCGTCACTCTACGGGTTGACACCGACAGCGCGGGAACCAGTCCGCGGCACCGGGGCATCTGCCCGGATCGTCCCCCCTGCCCTGCGGTAGTCAGGTCCGGCAGGCGTCGTTCATGGCTGCGCGCGCCGCTGACCGGGCCCGTTGCGATGACAGGGGCGCCGGGCTGTCTGTGCGCGCGGCAGCTGTCCGACCGGCTGCCGGGTGAGGTGCGGACGCCGCTGCTCGGCCCGCCCGTCGACGGTCTGCCCGTCGGCGACCAGCTGCGGCCTGGCATGAAGGCGGCCGCCCTGACGTACCGGGGGGACACACGTTCCCGTACCTCCAACTCCCCTGCTCTCCGGGTCAGTTCGACGGGCCGATGCTGCTGCCCACTCCCCCGCCGGTGTCCGTGTCGCCGATCGGGCGGATGCCCTTGGTGATCCGGTCCAGGTCGGCGAGCGGTGGCCCGTCCGTGCCCGCGTCGAAGACGAACCGGACGATGACGGGTGCCCCCGTACCGACGGTGGTCGGGAAGGCGAGCGACTGGACGTAACCGCCGGGCCCTGTCTCGGTGGTGACCCGCCAGCGGACGAAGTACCCGGCGCGGCCCGCGACGGCGACCGTTCCCGAGCCCACGACCCGGTGGGACGTGAGCCCGCCGAAGGGCCTGCTGCCGACGAGGTCACGGTCGTACGCGTCGTCGGCCGCGTCCGCGATGTCCGCTCGGGCCAGGGCCTCGGGGGACGTTTCGGCGTTCTCGGTGACCGTCCGCGAGATGACCCGGCCGTGGCGGCAGACACCGGGGTCGCCCGGGCAGTCGTACGTGCCGTCGGTGGTCATGACGACGTTGTCCTCGGCGACGAACTCGGGCCTGACCCAGCCGTCGAGGAGGGGGAAGGTGATGCCGTTGAGCTCGTCGGTGACCAGTGTGGGGTCGTCGGCGGCGGCAGCGGACGACGGTGGCTGATCGGGGACGGAGGTGGTCGGCGCGGGCGAGGGGGTGGTGCTCGTCCCGGTGCTGCCCGTACTCGCCTTCGTGCCCGTGTCGTCGCCGCCGCTCAGGACCAGGGCCCCGATGACGATCGCGGCGACGAGGACGCCCGCCGCGGCCGCGAGGGCGGGGCCCCTGGCGCGGCCTGTGCCCGCACCCCCGCCGGGCTGCGGCGGGGGTGCGGGCGCTTCGGGTGCGCGCCGGTGCTCGGTCCAGGCCGTGCCGTCCCACCAGCGTTCGACGTGCGGGGCGGACGGGTCGCGGTACCAGCCGGGCGGGGGCGTCGTGCTCATAGCGGCACTGTAGGGCGCGCCCCGAACGGATTGCGTACGTGTTCCAGAACCCGGAATCCGTACGGCTGTTGCCTACAGGGGCGTCACGTACGCGCCCGCGATGCCGCCGTCGACCAGGAAGTCGGTGGCGTTGACGAAGGAGGAGTCGTCGCTGGCCAGGAAGGCGACGGCGGCGGCGATCTCCTCGGCCTCGCCGAACCGTCCGACCGGGATGTGGACGAGCCTGCGGGCGGCCCGCTCGGGGTCCTTGGCGAACAGTTCCTGGAGAAGCGGGGTGTTGACCGGACCGGGGCACAACGCGTTCACGCGGATGCCCTCCCGCGCGAACTGCACGCCCAGTTCACGGGACATGGCGAGGACGCCGCCCTTGGACGCGGTGTACGAGATCTGGGACGTGGCCGCGCCCATCCTCGCCACGAACGAGGCCGTGTTGATGATCGAGCCCTTGCCCTGGCGCCGCATGTAGGGGATCGCGGCCTTGCAGCACAGGAAGACGGAGGTGAGGTTGACCTCCTGGACGCGCTTCCAGGCCTCCAGGCCGGTCTCCAGGATGGAGTCGTCGTCGGGCGGCGAGATACCGGCGTTGTTGAACGCGATGTCGACGCTGCCGTAGGTGTCGTACGCCGTCTTGAAGAGCGCCTCGACCTGCTCGGGGTCGGTGACGTCGACCTTGACGAAGATCCCGCCCACCTCGTCGGCGGCGGCCTTGCCACGTGTCTCGTCGACGTCACCGACGACGACGTGGGCACCCTCCGAGGCGAGCCTGCGCGCGGTGGCGAGGCCGATGCCGCTGCCGGCACCGGTGATGACGGCGGTACGGCCGACCAGGCGTCGGCAGATGTTCTCTTCGGTCGACTGGGTCACTGTGCGGGGCCTTCCGTGCTGATGAAGACGTTCTTCGTCTCGGTGAAGGCGGTGAGGGCGTCCGGGCCGAGCTCGCGGCCGATCCCGGACTGCTTGAAGCCGCCGAAGGGGGTCGAATAGCGCACGCTGGAGTGCGAGTTGACGGACAGGTTGCCCGCCCTGACGGCCTGTGAGACGCGCAGGGCGCGGCCGACGTCCCGGGTCCAGATGGAGCCGGAGAGTCCGTAGTCGGTGCCGTTGGCGAGCGCCACGGCGTCCGCCTCGTCGTCGAAGGGGAGGACGACGGCGACGGGGCCGAAGACCTCCTCGACGGCCACGCGCGCGTGCGGGTCGACGTCGGTGAGGACGGTGGGCGGGAACCAGAAGCCGGGGCCCGCGGGCGCCTCGCCCCGGATGCCGGCCAGGTCGTCGGTGACGTACGCGCGTACGCGGTCCAGTTGGGCCCTGGAGATCAGAGGGCCCATCTGCGTCTTCTCGTCGGCCGGGTCGCCGACGAGGACGGACTCGACGGCGGGGGCGAGGAGTTCGAGGAAGCGGTCGTACACGGAGCGCTGGACGAGGATGCGGGTGCGGGCGCAACAGTCCTGGCCGGAGTTGTCGAGGAAGGACATGGGGGCGGCGGCCGCTGCGGCCTCGATGTCCGCGTCGGCAAAGACGATGTTGGGGCTCTTGCCGCCGAGTTCGAGGGTGACCCGCTTCAGCAGGGCCGACCCCTTCGCCAGCACCTGTTTGCCCACGGCTGTCGACCCGGTGAAGACGATCTTCGCGACGCCCGGGTGTTCGACGAGCGCGTTGCCCGCGACGGGGCCGTGGCCCGGCAGCACCTGGAAGAGGCCCTCCGGCAGTCCTGCCGCCAGGGCGAGTTCGGCGAGGCGCAGGGCCGTCAGAGGGGTGGTCTCGGCGGGCTTGAGGATCACCGCGTTGCCGGCGGCGAGCGCGGGAGCCGTGCCCCAGGCCGCGATGGGCATGGGGAAGTTCCAGGGCGCGATGACGCCGACGACACCGAGCGGTTCGAGGATGGTGATGTCGAGGCCGCCGGCGACCGGGATCTGTCGTCCGGCCAGCCGTTCCACTCCCCCCGCCGCGTAGTCGAGCAGGTCACGGACGTTGCCGGCCTCCCAGCGCGCGTTGCCGATGACGTGCCCGGCCTCCCGCACCTCCAACTGGGCGAGTTCTTCGAGGTGTTCGTCGACGGTGGCCGCCAAGCGGCGCAGCAGCCGGGCGCGGTCGGCGGGCGCGAGGGCGGCCCAGCGCGTCTGGGCGTGTGTGGCCCGTACAACGGCCGCGTCGACGTCCTCACGGGTGGCGGCGGGGACGGTGGCGACGATGTCCTCGGTGGCGGGGTTGAGTACGCGCAGCTCATGCTCGTACTCACGTTCGTCAGACAAGAAAAGACCTCTCACAGACGTTCGAAGGAGCGGCGAAGCTCCCAGTCGGTCACCGCGGCGTCGAAGGCGTCGAGTTCGACGCGGGCCATGTTGCGGTAGTGGGCGACCACCTCGTCCCCGAAGGCGGCCTTGGCGATGGGGCTGTTCTCCCACAGCTCGGCGGCCTCGCGCAGCGTCGTGGGGACGTGCGCGTACTCGCCGGTGTACGCGTTCCCCGTGCACGCCTCGGGCAGCTCCAGCTTCTGCTCGATGCCGTACAGCCCGGCGGCGACCAGCCCGGACACGGCCAGATACGGGTTGACGTCGCCGCCGGGCAACCGGTTCTCAAATCGCATGGACCGGCCGTGGCCGACGATCCGGAGGGCGCAGGTGCGGTTGTCGTACCCCCAGGCGACGGCGGTCGGCGCGAACGAGCCCGGCTGGAATCTCTTGTACGAGTTGATGTTGGGCGCGTAGAGCAGCGAGAAGTCCCGGAGGGCGGCGAGCTGCCCGGCGAGGAAGTACCGCATCACCTCGGACATGCCGCCGGGGTCGGCCGCCGTACCGGCCATGACGTTCGTGCCGTCGGCGTCGGCGAGCGAGAGGTGAATGTGACAGGAGTTGCCCTCGCGCTCGTTGTACTTGGCCATGAAGGTGAGCGAGACCCCCTCCTGGCTGGCGATCTCCTTGGCGCCGGTCTTGTAGACGGCGTGCTGGTCGCAGGTGACGAGGGCGTCGTCGTACTTGAAGGCGATCTCGTGCTGACCCGGATTGCACTCGCCCTTGGCGGACTCGACGATCAGCCCGGCGGCCGTCATCTCGTTCCGGATGCGGCGCAGCAGGGGCTCGATGCGGCCGGTGCCGAGGACCGAGTAGTCGATGTTGTACTGGTTGGCCGGGGTCAGCCCGCGGTAGTTGGCGTCCCAGGCCTGCTCGTACGTGTCCTTGAACACGATGAACTCCAGCTCGGTGCCGACCTTCGCGTCGAACCCGTGCTCGGCGAGCCGCTCCAGTTGCCGGCGCAGAACCTGCCGGGGAGCGGCGACGACCGGGGACCCGTTGTTCCAGGCGAGGTCGGCGACGAGGAACGCTGTACCCGCGTTCCAGGGCAGGCGGCGGAGCGTGGAGAGGTCGGGACGCATGGCGAAGTCGCCGTATCCCCGCTCCCACGAGGACATCTCGTACCCGTCCACGGTGTTCATCTCGGTGTCGACGGCGAGGAGGTAGTTGCAGCCCTCGGTGCCGTGCTGCAGGACGTCGTCGAGGAAGAAGCGGGCGGCGAACCGCTTGCCCTGGAGCCGCCCTTGCATGTCGGGGAAGGCCAGGACAACAGTGTCGATCTCGCCGCCGGCGACGAGGGTGTGCAGCTCCTCGACGCTGAGCGGGGGTGTGCGGTCTGCCACGGGAAAGCTCCTTCGGCTTCTGCGCGCTTTTTCGGCCGGGCCGGAAGCCATAAGGTATTGCGGAGAACCATTGCTTGGGAAGGGGGCACGGCTACATGTCGCTGGACGCGGAGGGCGGCTTGGAGGACCGGTTGACGCCGGTGCTGCGGCCCGTGCGGGCGGGCAACGGGTTCGAGGAGGCGCTGGAACAGATTCTGCAGGTCGTACGGCTGGGCCTGGTACCCGGCGGCGAGCGGCTGCCGGCCGAGCGCGAACTCGCGGAGCGGCTCGGGATCAGCCGGGTGACGCTGCGCGAGGTGTTGAAGGTGCTCCAGGACCAGGGACTGGTGGAGTCGCGGCGCGGCCGGTACGGCGGCACGTTCGTGCTGCCGCGCGGCGACGCGGGCGCGGGCGGCGAGGACGAGTTGCGGCGCCGGATCAGCGCGGTCGACATCGAGGACGTGCTGCGGTTCCGGGAGGTGCTGGAGGTGGGCGGAGCCGGGCTGTGCGCGCAGCACGGGCTGTCCGCCGAGCAGGCGGGGAGACTGCGGGAGGCGCTGACCCGCATGCAGGACGCCCCGCTCGCGGACTACCGCCGCCTGGACACGCTGTTCCACCTCACGCTGGCCGAGCTGTGCGGCTCCCCGACGCTGACCGCGCAGTACGCGGCGGTACGGGCGACGGTGAACGACCTGCTGGACTGCATCCCGCTGCTGGTACGCAACCTGGAGCACTCGCAGCGCCAGCACGCGGCACTGGTGGACGCGGTGCTCGTCGGGGACGCGGACGGGGCGCGGGAGATGATGCGGGAGCACTGCTCGGGGACGGCGGCGCTGCTGCGGGGGTTCCTGACGTGAACATCCGCAAAGGTATGGTAGTGCGCCATTGGATGCCAGGGAGGCCCTCGTGACGGCAACCGGACGACGCCCGCTCATCGGCGTCAGCACGTACCTGGAGTCGGAAGTGCGCTGGGGCACATGGGCGCTGCCCGCCGCACTGCTGCCGGCCGGGTATCCGCGGCTCGTGCAGCGGGCCGGCGGCATCGCCGCGATGCTGCCGCCGGACGACCCGGCACACGCCGCCGCGACGGTCGCCCGGCTCGACGGTGTGGTGATCGCGGGCGGTCCCGATGTGGACCCGGACCGGTACGGCGCGGAGCGCGACCCGCGCACCGGCCCGCCCGCCGCGGCCCGGGACGCCTGGGAACTGGCCCTGATCGAGGCGGCGTTGGCGACCGGTACCCCGCTGCTGGGCATCTGCCGGGGCATGCAGCTCCTGAACGTCGCCCTGGGCGGCACACTGGTCCAGCACATCGACGGTCACGCCCAGACCCCGGGGGTCTTCGGCCACCACACGGTGAAGCCGGTACCGGGGACCCGCTTCGCGGAGGCGGTGCCGGAGGAGACATCGGTCCCGACATTCCATCACCAGGCGGTGGACCGCCTCGGGGAGGGGCTGCTGCCTTCGGCGTACGCGGCGGACGGCACGGTGGAGGCGGTGGAACCGGGGGGTTCCGACTCCGGGTGGGTCCTGGGGGTGCAGTGGCATCCGGAGATGGGCGAGGACGTACGGGTAATGGGAGCGCTGGTGCGGGCGGCAATTTCCAGCCCGTCCGGCGTTTGAGGACAAGGCCCGTTCAGGGCCGTAGCGGGGGTCTGGGGGCGGCAGCCCCCAGGGATGGGAACGGGTAAGGGCGGCGGGGGCGGAACACCTACCTCCGTGTCAACCCCAACAACTCCCGCGCCGGCCCCACCGGCCGATGCCCCGTCGGCCACACCGCCCGCAGATCCCGGTCCAACCGCACCCCGTCCAACGGCACGCACACCAACCGCCGCGTCGACAACTCCTCCCCCACCGCCAGTTCACTCAGCACCGCCGGCCCCGCCCCACCCACCGCCGAAGCCTTCACCGCAGTCGTCGACGACAACTCGATCAGCGGCCGCGCCAGCCCACCCAGCGCCGTGTCCAGCACCTGCCGCGTCCCCGACCCCTCCTCCCGGAGGATCAACGGCGTCGCCGCCAGCTCCTGTGCCCCCACCGGCTTCCGCCGCCGCGCCCACACGTGCCCCGGCGCCGTCACCACGATCAGCCGGTCCCTCGCCACGACCACCGAGTCCAGCCCGCCCGGTACGCCGATGCCCTCCACGAAGCCGAGGTCCGCCTCGCCCGACAGGACCCGCTCCGCCACGGCCGCCGAGTTCCCCGCGAGCAACGACACCGCCGTCTCGGGACGGAGCGCCCGCAGCGCGAGCAGCCACCCCGGGAGCAGGTACTCGGCGATCGTCATGCTCGCCGCCACCCGCAACCGGGAGTCCCGTCGCACCCGCAACGCCTGCGCCCCGGCGTCGAACGCCTCCGCCGCCTCCACGACCCGCCGCGCCCAGTCGGTGACGAGCACACCGGCGTCCGTGAGCCGGGACCCGCGCGGCGAGCGGTCCACGAGGGCCACGCCCAACTGGCGTTCCATCGACCGGATCCGGCTGCTGGCGGCCGGCTGTGTGACACCCAGTTCCTGCGCCGCCCGCCCGAGGCTCCCCAGCCGCGCCACCGCGAGCAGCAGTTCCATCGCTCCGAGGTCCGGGACCCGTCGCGCGACTCCCCCCGGCTGCACGCCCCTGCCCTGGCCATCACCCATAGATCCAGCTTATGCCCTCATTCACCCAACCCCCCTGGTGACCGTCCTCACCCCACGCGACCGTGAGGACATGGCCACCGCAGCACCCGCCGTCCCCCTCCCCCGCCGACTCCTCCCCCATCCGCACCCCCTCCCCCGGCCCTTCCTCGGCGGCCTCCGCCACCTCGGCCCCAACTGGTACGCCCCCGTCATGGGCACCGCCATCGTGGGCACCGCCGGCGCGGGCCTCACCGGCACGGACGGCATCCCGGGACTGCGTACCGCCTGCACGGCCGTCTGGGCCCTCTCCCTGGCCCTGCTGCTGACCCTCCTCGGCGCCCGTGCCCTGCACTGGGTCCACCACCGCGACCAGGCCCGCGCCCAGCTCCTCGACCCGGCGACGGCACCCTTCTACGGCTGTCTCGCCATGGCCCTGACGGCCGTCGGCGGCGGCACCCTCACCGTCGGCCGGGACTGGATCGGCGTCCCGGCCGCCCTCGCCCTGGACGCGGTCCTGTTCACCGCCGGGACGGTCGTCTCACTTGTCGCCGCCGTAGCCGTCCCGTATCTCCTCGTCGTCCGCGGCCCCGGCCGCCGATCCGGCCCGGGACAGGTGAGCCCCGTATGGCTGCTCCCTGTCGTCGCTCCCATGGTGTCCGCGGCGCTCGGCCCGCTGCTCGTCCCCCATCTACCGCCGGGGCAGTGGCAGCGGACCCTGCTGTTCGCCTGTGTCGGCATGTTCACGCTGAGCCTGCTCGCGACGCTGGTGATGCTGCCGGTCGTCTTCGCGCGGCTCGTCACGGCCGGTCCGCTGCCGCTCGTCCTCACCCCGACCCTCTTCCTGGTCCTGGGCCCGCTCGGCCAGTCCACGACCGCCGCCGGCAACTTCGCCGACCTCGCCCCCGGCGTCGTCCACATCCCGCACACCGCTGCCTCGGCCGTCGCCGTCGCCTACGGCGTTCCCGTCATGGGCTTCGCCCTGCTGTGGCTCGCGTTCGCCGGTGCGCTGGTGCTGCGCGCCCGGCGCCGGGGCATGGGCTTCGCGATGACCTGGTGGGCCTTCACCTTCCCTGTGGGCACCTGTGTCACCGGCGCCACGAGCCTCGCCCGGCACACCGGGCTCGTCGCCTTCGACGCTCTCGCGGTCGCCCTGTACGTCCTGCTCGTCGCCGCCTGGGCCGGCGCCGCGAGCCGTACCGTCCGCGGTCTGGTCAGCGGTGAGCTGCTCGCAGGGCCTCGCTCAGCACCCGGGGTGCCGCCGCCAACGACGGCCCGTACCAGGTGAGATGGCGCCCGCTGACGAGCGCGCAGGGCAGCCCCTCGAACGCCTCGGGCCCGTCCTCCGCGGTGAAGCGGTACGGCTCGTCCGGCAGTACGACCACCCCCGATGCCACGGCGGCCCGCAACTCCTCGACCGGTATGCGCGGATAGCGTTCGGCGTGGCTCGCGTACGCGTTGTCGACCCCCAGCCGGGCCAGCACGTCACCCGCGAAGGTGTCCCGCCCCAGCACCATCCACGGCCGCCGCCAGATCGGCACGACAGCGGTCGTACGAGCGCCCGCGGCCGTCCCCCACCACCGCTCCGGCGCCGACCAGGCCGCCTCGGCCTCGTCCAGCCACCGGGGTCGCGTCCTCGCCCCGCACGCCGTCACCACCCGCTCCAGTTCCCGCAACGCCTGCGGCACGTCCCGCACCTCGGTGAGCAGTACCTCGACGCCTGCCGCGCGCAGTGCCGCGAGGTCGGGTTCGCGGTTCTCCTCCTCGTTGGCGACGACCAGGTCGGGAGCGAGCGCGACGATCCGCTCGACGTCGGGGTTCTTGGTGCCGCCGATCCGTACGACCTCGGCGCCGAGGTCGGCGGGATGGCTGCACCAGTCCGTCGCCCCGACGAGAGCGCCGGGTACCGTGACCGCCACCGCCTCCGTCAGGGACGGCACCAACGAGATCACCCTCATGGCCGCGTCCCCCAACTGGCGAACACCGGTTCGTAGCCGGTACGGAGGGCAGCGAAACGGCCGCCCGCGTGTTCGGAGGCGTCGTCGAAGGCATACGCAGAGGTGCCGGACATGTCGCCAGTATGGCGGTGGGGTCTGACATCGAGGGCCGGAGAGGCACCTCAGCACCTCAACGCGTCGGGTCCTCAGCGCATCAGGTCCTCAGCGCCGCCCGTCCTGCACCGCCTCGATGTGCTCGGCCACCGCCACCACGATCACCCGGGTGTCCGGCACGGTCGCCCGCCAGCGGTGGCGCACCCCGCCCGTCAGGTACAGCGTGTCGCCGCGGCCGAGCCGGTGTGCGCGGCCCTCCGCCTCGATCTCGACGGCGCCGTCGGCGACGTACATCAACTCGTCGTTGCGGTGCTGGAATTCGCGGCCGGCATCGTGGTCGCCGGTGAACTCCATGGCGTGCAGCTGCTGGTGGCCGCGGATGAGGGAGCGCACCCGGGGCTCGTCCGGGGGCGGTTCGGTGGCGTCCGCGCGGACGACGTCGACGCTGCACGCCGGGTCGGCCGCCGCGAGGAGTTCGACCGCGGTCGTGCGCAGGGCGTCGGCGACCTTCTCCAGGGAGCTGCGGCTGGGCCGCGCCCGCTCGTTCTCGATCTGGCTCAGGAAGGGCACCGACAGGCCGCTGCGCTCGGCCACGACGGCGAGGGTGAGTTCCAGCGCCCGGCGCCGCCGCCGGACGGCCGCGCCCACCCGCAGGGGCTGTTCTTTGTGGTCGCCCATAGCTCCGGCTCCCTCCTCGGCTCGTCGTCGCGTCCCGTCTCCGTACGCCCCATCACAGCGCATCGCGCCGCGTGTTCGGCGGCTGTTCGCCGGATCGCCCCCGAACCACGTACGACGCGTTCTCTGATGAGTTCCTTGCACCCTACGCATGTTCGGCAAACCGTTTCATGCGCCCGTCGCATCGGTGTCACCTCGCGTCGCGCACAACCCTCACGGTTCGCGCCAGTGGATGAGCCGTCCGAGCCCTCCTGACGGCACTGCGCGCGCGTGAGTGAGGAAGCTGACCAGCGGGAGCCGCCGACAGGGCGGTCCGGTCGGGGGGACGGCGTAGCGCTCCGTGGTTGTCCGGATCTTTTTCTTACGTGGAACGTGTCCGTCCGGGAACGCCGCGAGGGGTGGGCCCCACAGGAGGCACCCGCGCACACGCGCGTGCCTCCTGATGCGACCCACCCCTCCTGAGCGGCTCCCTCAGTTGTTCGATACCCCCTGGGCCGCGTTCCTCCCCTCCGAGCCGTCGATCGGCGCCCATTTCTCGGCGAGTCCGGGGTTCGCCTTCAGCCAGGTGCGGACGGCGTCCTGCTCCTTGCCCTTGCCCGACCGCTGGATCTGCGCCTCCAGACCGGTGAGCTGTCGCTCGGTCATGGAGAAGTTCTTCAGCCAGGTGCCGGCCTCGGGGTTGTCCGCGGCGAAGCCCTTGCGGGCGAGGGTGTGTACGCCGTCGCCCTCTCCCCAGGCGCCCTTGGGGTCCTTGAGCTTCGTCAGGTCGTAGTCGCTGTAGGCCCAGTGCGGCGACCAGAGGGTGACGACGACCGGTTCCTTCCTGGCGTACGCGCGCTTGAGTTCGGCGAGCATGGCCGGGGTGGAGCCGTCGACGACGTCGTACTCGCCGTCGAGGCCGTACTCCCCCAGGACCTTGTCCTTGAGGAGGCCCATCATTCCGGCGCTCGGTTCGATGCCGACGATCCGGCCGTTGAACTTCGACGACTGTCCCTTGAGGTCGGCGAGCGAGTCGACGCCCTTCACGTACGAGGGGACGGCCAGCTCCAGGGAGGTGGGGCCATACCACTTGCCGAGGTCTTCGAGCTGGTCGCCGTACTTCTTCCAGTACTCGGCGTGGGTGACGGGCAGCCAGGAATCCGTCTGGAAGTCGATCTGGCCGGTGGCGAGGCCGGTGTACAGCGGGCCGGCCGCGTACTGGGTGGTCGTGACGTCGAAGCCGCGCTCCTCCAGGAGCTCCTTCCACAGGAACGTCGTGGCGATGCCCTCGTCCCAGGGGATGTAGCCGATGGTGACCTTTTTGCCCCGGCCCACGTCCGTCGCGGTGGCCTGGGCCGGCTGCGAGGAAGAGCCGAAGATGCCGAGGCCGCCCGCGACGAGTGCCAGGACGACCACGCCGGCCAGCGCGATCGCCGGGCGGGGACGGTGGTTCCAGAGCTTCGGGGTGCCCGCGGTACGGGCTTTGGCGGCGGCGCGGCGGCCCAGCGGGGAGATCTGCGCGCCGAGGGCGCCGGTCATGCGGTCGAGGTAGATGGCGAGGACGACGATGCCGAGGCCCGCCTCGAAGCCGAGGCCGATGTCGAGCTGGCCGATGGCCTCGTTGACGGCGCCGCCGAGACCGCCGGTGCCGACCATGCCGGCGATGACGACCATCGACAGCCCGAGCATGATGACCTGGTTGACGCCCGCCATGATCGTCGGCAGCGCGAGCGGCAGCTGCACGCGCAGCAGCGTGTCGCGGGGCGGGGTGCCGAACGCCTCGGCGGCCTCGACGAGTTCGGCGTCGACCTGCCGGATCCCGAGTTCGGTCATGCGTACGCCCGGGGCGAGGGCGAAGATCAGGGTCGCGACGACTCCGGCAGGCACACCCATGCCGAAGAACAGGATCGCCGGGATCAGCAGCACCATCGACGGCATCGTCTGGAGCAGGTCCAGGACGGGGCGTACGACGGCGCTGACCGTCCTGGAGCGGGCCGCCCAGATGCCCAGCGGGAGCGAGATCACCAGGGCGATCAGGGTGGCGACGAGCACCAGGGAGAGTGTCGACATGGCCCGGTCCCACAGGGCCATCGAGTCGATGAGCGCGAATCCGGCGAAGGCGAGGACGCCCGCGACCAGGCCGCGCAGCCACCAGGCGGCCACCGCGAGGATGCCGGCCAGGAGGAGCGGCTCGGGGGCGGTGAGCACCGCGTCGATGCCGTCGTACAGGCCCTCCACGACCGCCTTGATGGCGTCGAAGAGCCAGGACATGTGGTCGACGAGCCAGCTGACGCCGTCGTCGACCCAGTCGCCGAGCTGGAGCCTAGGCACCGGCGGTCACCTTCCCGTCCCGGGCGTCGCGCGGGCTGTCGCAGGGCGCGGGGTCCCCCTGCTGGTCGCCGAGGATGCCGACGAGCCGCTGTCTCGGGACGACGCCGACCAGTTCGTGGTCCGCGGTGAGCACCGCGACCGGGTGGGACAGGCGGGCACTCAGCGCGCACAGTTCGGTGAACGGCGTGTCGGGCGTCGCGGTCGCGCAGCCGCAGTCGGCCTCGTCGCCGCGTGTCTGCGGGTCCATGACGGCGGCCGCGGTGAGCACGCGGGAGCGGTCGACGTCCTTGGTGAACGAGGCCACGTAGTCGTTGGCGGGGCGGACGAGGATGTCCTGCGCGGTGCCGGTCTGGACGATGCGGCCGTCGCGCATGACGGCGATGCGGTCGCCCAGGCGCATGGCCTCGTTGAGGTCGTGGGTGATGAACACGATGGTCTTCTTGAGGGTCTGCTGGAGTTCCAGGAGCTGGTCCTGCATGTCACGGCGGATCAGCGGGTCGAGCGCGCTGAACGACTCGTCCATGAGCAGCAGGTCGGCGTCGGTGGCGAGCGCCCGGGCCAGGCCCACGCGCTGCTGCATACCGCCGGACAGCTCGTCGGGCCACGAGTCCTCCCAGCCGGCCAGGCCACACAGGGCGAGCGCCTCGTCGGCGCGGCGCTCGCGCTCGGCGCGGGGCACGCCCTGCACGCTCAGGCCGTACGCGGCGTTCTCGCGGACGCTGCGGTGCGGGAAGAGTGCGAAGTGCTGGAAGACCATGCTGATCCTGCTCGCCCGGACCTCGCGCAGTTCGCGGTCGCCGAGTGCGGTCAGGTCCTGGCCGTCGAAGCGGATGTGTCCGGCAGTGGGTTCCAGCAGGCCGTTGAGCATGCGCAGCAGCGTGGACTTGCCCGAGCCGGACAGGCCCATGACGACGAAGATCTCGCCCGGTTCCACGGCGAAGGACGCGTCGATGACGGCCGCGGTCGTGCCGTCGTCGCGCAGTTCCTCGCGGTCGGCTCCCTGTTCGAGCCGTTTCACCGCGTCCTCGGGTCGTCTGCCGAACACCTTGTACAGATGCTCGGCCTCAAGCCTGGATGACAAGGGTGCTCCTCGGTCGTGCTCCTCGGTTGCCACGGTTGCGCGAACAACCGGGCTCGTTCCTGGTCGCGCCTGCCCCTGCCCGACATGGGCAAACGGTCGAGTGGGCCAGTTCACAAGGCCTTCGCAGATGGAACGGCGGGGCCCTTGCGCGGGCCCGCCGGGGCGACGGAAGGCGGCGCGCGGGGTGGCTGTCAGTGGTGTACGGCATGATGCGAGGCGTGACCGGACGACTGATGCTTCTCGACACCGCCTCGCTCTATTTCCGCGCCTATTTCGGCGTCCCGGATTCCGTGAGGGCTCCGGACGGCACGCCGGTGAACGCCGTGCGCGGGCTGCTCGAATTCATCGACCGGCTGGTCAGGGACCACCACCCGGATCACCTGGTGGCGTGCATGGACGCGGACTGGCGTCCGCAGTGGCGGGTCGACCTGATCCCCTCGTACAAGGCCCACCGCGTCGCCGAGGAGCGCGAGGTCGGTCCGGACGAGGAGGAGGTGCCGGACACGCTGTCGCCCCAGGTGCCGGTCATCGAGGCGGTCCTGGACGCGGTCGGGATCGCGCGCGTGGGCGTCTCGGGGTACGAGGCGGACGATGTGATCGGTACCTTCACGGGCCGCGCCGACGGCCCGGTCGACATCGTCACCGGCGACCGGGACCTGTACCAGCTGGTCGACGACGCGCGGGGGGTGCGTGTGCTGTACCCGCTGAAGGGCGTGGGCAGCCTGCAACTGACCGACGAGGCGTGGCTGCGCGAGCGGTATGGGGTGGACGGGAAGGGGTACGCGGATCTGGCGCTGCTGCGCGGCGACCCGAGCGACGGGTTGCCGGGCGTGCCGGGCATCGGCGAGAAGACGGCCGCGAAGCTGCTGGCCGAGTTCGGCGACCTGGCCGGGATCATGGCCGCGGTCGACGACCCGAAGGCGAAGCTGACGCCGTCGCAGCGGAAACGGCTCGACGAGTCACGGCCGTACGTCGAGGTCGCGCCCAAGGTCGTCCTGGTCGCCGGCGATGTCCCGCTGCCGGACGTCAATACGGCGGTGCCGCGTACTCCTCGCGACCCCGCGGCGCTCGAAGCGCTCGCCGCCCGCTGGGGACTTGGGGGTTCGTTGGAGAGATTGCTCACGACACTCGGAAGCTGAGGCACCGTTTCTCCGGCGCGAGGCACGATGTACTCGTGCCTCACCACCAGGCACGACACCCTCGCCCGGAGAGAACGACATCCTCGCCACAGAGAACGCCGCTCTCGTTTTGAGACATGGCCACGAAACCAATTGCCTCGGGTAACAGGGATTTCCCAGGGAGAGATGCTAACTTAGGTAAGCCTAAGCAAAGGTAACAGGGAGGCCGTCATGGCAGAGCGCCCGGAACGCAGGGCTCCGAAGACCCACTCCGCACAAGTCGTCCGCACCGAGCGGCTGACCCCGCACATGCAGCGCGTGGTGCTGGGCGGCGACGGCCTCGCCGAGTTCTCGGCAGGCACCCGAACGGACCACTATGTGAAGCTGCTGTTCCCGGCCGAGGGCGTCACCTACCCGCAGCCCTTCGACATGCAGCGCATCCGCGAGGAGTTCCCGCGCGAGCAGTGGCCGGTGACCCGGACCTACACGGTGCGCGCCTGGGACCCCGAACTGCGTGAGCTGACCCTCGACTTCGTCCTGCACGGCGACGAGGGCCTGGCCGGCCCATGGGCGATGCGCGTCCGGCCGGGCGACACGGTGGCCTTCGGCGGCCCCGGCGGCGCCTACGCGCCCAACCCCGACGCCGACTGGCATCTGCTCGTCGGCGACGAGAGCGCGCTGCCCGCGATCGCCTGCACCCTGGAGGCCCTCCCCGACGGCGCCAAGGCGCGCGCGTTCGTGGAGATCGCCGGCCCCGAGGAGGAGCAGAAGATCAACTCCGACGTGGAGGTCGTCTGGCTGCACCGCGGCGAACGCCCCCTGGGCCAGGCCCTCATCGAGGCCGTACGCGCCCTGGAGTTCCCCGCGGGCCGGGTACACGCCTTCGTGCACGGCGAGGCCGCCTTCGTGAAGGACCTGCGCCGGCTGCTGCGGGTGGAGCTCGAGATCCCCCGCGAGGACCTCTCGATCTCCGGCTACTGGCGTCTCGGCCACAACGAGGACGGCTGGCAGGCGTCCAAGCCGGAGTGGAACGCACAGGTGGAGGCAGAGCAGGAGGCCGCCGCACCGACAGCCGACTGAGATTCCGGGGCCCGTAGAGCGCTCCGCGTGACGCGCGGAGCGGAAACTACGGGTCCACGGTGCCCAGCTCCATCGAACTCCCCGCCACCATCGCCCAGTTGGGCGGGTCGAGGCCGGTCGCGCGCACCCCGGGAGACATCTGCGCGATGTCTCGAAGGCGCCGTTCGAACACCCTTTCCGAGCAATATCATCCCGGCGAGCCTCGTCGCATTGCCGGGTCGCCGTCGGCACGTGAGGACTTGGGCCCCGCCTCGACACGGCCGCGACATCCCTGCGAAACAGCGCATCCCTAATTTCTGTCACCCGACAGGAATACCGCGCCGAAGGCAGGTGCCGCCGTGACCACGACCGCTCCCTCCGACCTACGTCCCGATCCGCAGGAGCCGTCCGCCGACGGCTCCCTGGCCGAGTTCGGCTACCGCCAGGAGCTGCACCGCAGCCTCGGCCGGTACGCCTCGTTCGCCGCCGGATTCTCCTTCATCTCCGTCCTGACGACCGTCTTCCAGTTCTTCGCCTTCGGGTACGCGTTCGGCGGCCCCGTCTTCTTCTGGGCCTGGCCGGCCGTGCTGATCGGCCAGTTGCTGGTCGCCGCGTGCTTCGCGGAACTGGCCGCTCGCTATCCGATCTCGGGCGCGATCTACCAGTGGTCGTCCCGGCTCTCCAACCTCACCTTCGGCTGGTTCGCCGGCTGGATCATGGTGATCGGGCAGATCGTGGTGGTCGCCGCGGCGGCGCTCGCACTCCAGGTCGTCATGCCCGCGATCTGGTCCGGTTTCCAGCTGGTCGGCGACGACCCGGCCCCGACGTCGGCGAGCGGCGCGGCCAACGCGGCGATCCTCGGCGTGATCCTGCTGGCCCTGACGACCTTCGTGAACGTCATCGACAACCGCGTGATGTCACTGATCAACCGCGTCGGCGTGACCGCCGAGATCATCGGCGCCGTCCTGATCATCGTCCTTCTGTTCACCCACTCCGAGCGCACTCCCGGCATCACCTTCCACACCGGTACGGCGCTGGAGCCAGGCCTGTTGGGTGCGCTGCTGGTGGGCTCGTTCACGGCGGCGTACGTGATGATCGGGTTCGACAGCGCGGGCGAGATGAGCGAGGAGACACGCGACCCCCGGCGTACCGCGCCCCGTACGATCCTCGCCGCGCTCGCCTCCGCGGGCCTGCTGGGCGGGCTGATCATCCTCGCCGGCCTGCTCGCCGCCCCGAGCCTCACCGACGGCAGGCTCAGCGTCGAGGGCCTGAGTTACGTCCTGACGAGCAGCCTCGGTGACGGCGTGGGCCGCGCCCTGCTGGCCGACGTGGTCGTGGCCATCACGGTGGCGACCCTCGCGATCCAGACGTCGGCCTGCCGGATGCTGTTCTCGATGGCCCGCGACGGCCAGCTGCCGTTCTCGGCCCGCCTCGCCAAGGTCAACCCGCGCACGGGCATGCCGGGCGCCCCGGCCCTCGTCGTCGGCGTCCTGGCGGCGGCCCTTCTCCTCCTCAACTTCGCGTCCCCGGAGGCGTTCCTGGCCATCGGCACCACGTGCATCGTGATGCTGTACCTGGCGTACGCGATGGTCACCGGCCCGATGCTGGTCCAGCGCCTGCGCGGCACGTTCCACGCGGACGGCACGGACGAGACGGGCAAGCCCCTCTTCTCGCTGGGCCGCTGGGGCATCCCCGTCAACGCCCTCGCCCTGCTCTACGGCCTCTTCATGACCGTCAACCTGGCCTGGCCGCGAGCGGCGGTGTACGACCCGGCGGGCGGGCACTGGTACTTCCAGTGGTTCACGGTGTTGTTCTTGGGGGTCACGGTGGGACTGGGGTGCCTGTATCGGTGGCAGAGGGCATATCGAGGGCACATCGCGGAGGAAGGGGCACCGCCGGCAGTGCCCTCAGAATCCAGCTGATCGCCGTCGCCGTCGTGTCCGCGCTTACCACCGGGAGGAACCCCAGCACCAACTCGATCACGGCTGCCGTCATGTCCGTCGGTTCCGCCGAGTGGTTGCACAGCGTGAGCGGAATCGTTGGTTCGCTCGGTTCCGGAGGCGTCGATGGCGACGTAGCGGACCTGCTCGCGTGAGGCGGCGGGCCGGGTGCTCAGCCAGTCGGCGACCGACGCTGCGTTGCGGCCCTCGACCTGGCCGAACAGTCCGCGTCCGCCGATCGCGTCGACGAAGCCGATGTGCCAGGCATCCGCGACAAGCTCCCACTTCTACGTGTCCGAGTCAGGCTTCCACACCGGTTGGACCCGTCGGGTCTCGTCGATCCCGATCGACTCGGTCACCGGCGGCTCCTTGGGCAGCACTGCTTCGCGGCGCAGTCTTCGAAGCAGTGCTGCACGATCGGCCAGGACAGGCCCAGATCCCGGTCGTACGCAACCGCGTGGGCACCTGGCCTATGGACTCGGTGAACGAGCGGCGGTCACTGTCGCGTTCGGCGCACTGTCAGCGTGCCTTGCGCCCGCCGATGCTCACCGGGCGCCCGCCGCAGGACAGGCGCCCGGGGGCGGTGGGGAGGTAGTCCTTCAGCCGGGTGGAGAAAACCCCGCACGACGGGTAGGCCCCCGCGGACTCTTCGTTCGTCACGACGTACACCGCCGATCCGCCTGCCTGGTCATCCTTGACCTGCGTCACACTCGCCCCCGCACCCCCACTGAATTCGAAGACCCGTCATGGGTGGACCGCGATGCTGCAGTCATCAGCAGTCCTTGCGGATTTATGACAGTCCGGACTCCGGCACGCACCTTGGCTCCAGGAACAGGGCTGAGTTTCCACCTGGATGCGATGGCGGCCAGTGCGAGAACGGCTTGCATCATGCCGAAATTGTCCCCGATACATTTGCGGGGACCTCCGCCGAAAGGAATGAACGTTGCCCTCTCCGCCTCGGTCCGCAGCGTATCGTTCCAGCGGCTCGGGTCGAAGACGTCTGGCGCGGAAAAATTTGCGGGCTGATGATGTACGAGGTAGGGGCTGCAGATAATCGTCGTCCCCATCCCTATCTCGTAGCCGCCCAAATCTGTTTGGGTGGTGGTCACGCGAGTGAAAAGACTGCCGGGGGGGTAAATTCGTAGGGTTTCCGTGATGATGTTTCGGGTGTATGCCAGGTCGGCCAGAAAACCGACAGTAGCCGACGCCCCGGCCAGCACGGCGTCCACTTCTCTGTGCAGTGCGCCTTCGATGTCTGGCTGAGCGGCTATGAGATGCAGAGACCAGGCTAGTGTCGCTGCGGTGGATTCCATGCCGGCGAAGAAGAAAATCATTGCCTGGTCGACCACCTCGTCGTCCGTCAGCCTCTCTCCCTCTTGCGATGTCTCAAGGAGCGCTCCCAGGAGGTCCTTGTGGGAAGTAGCCCCGGTGCGACGCGTATGGATGGCTGCGGTCAGCGCTTGACGGACGCGGGCTCGCGCAGCGCGGTAGCTCCGGTTGCCGGGAGTGGGGAGTTTCGCCATGGCCGGTGGCAGAAACATTCTCCGGTAACTGCCGCGGGACAGTGTTCCGAAGTCCCGAAGCATTGCGGAAAGCTCATGTTCCGTGAAGGTCTGGCCCAGTATCGAGGCGACGATGGTCCGCGCAGTGACCTCCTGCATCTCCGCGAGGACGTCGATGGTTTGTCCGTCCACCCATCCATTGATGGTCGAGTAGATCACCTCAGTCATCGTGTCGGCATATTGGGCTAGGCTTCCGCGGTTGAAGACTGGTTGAATCAAGCGGCGTTGACGTCGATGGGATGAATGCGGGCACAAGGCCAGCCCGTTGCCGAATCCCTCCCTGACCCGGTCATACAGCAGGCCGCCCTTGTCGAACACTTTGTCGTTGAGCAGGACTTGACGTGTCAGTTGTGCGTCGCACACGACCAGGGCCACCATGGGGCCGATTCGGACCTGTACCAGCGTGCCGTGCGAAGCCAGCGAGCTGAGGAACGGCAGCGGGGAACGCAACAGGGACGGCGCGTGGCCGATCAGCGGAAAGGATCCTGGCGCCCGAGGAATGCCGGCCCGGTTAGTCATGTGTTCCTCCCTGGGGTGTGAACAGCTGAAGTTCGGACCTGCCTGAACCAGAGACCCGCGCCCCGGCTCTCTCTGCGCGTCGGCTAGGGATCTCTGGGGCTGCGAGGGATCAGAGGTGCACGGCGCGGGGCATCGCGGCGAAGCGTCGGCTCGTCTTGTGGAATTCCAGGCTTCCACTCACCCAATTCCTGAGATTAGCGATATAACTCCTTCCCTCCGTGCTGAGGTGTCGGGCGATACGCTTCTCGGTGCGCAGGAACGTGGCCAATTCGTCGTCGCGCCGCTTTCGGGTGTAGGTGATAGCCACAGCGGTCTCGCACTGCTGTTGCTGTGCCACTGCGGTGATGAGGTTGGCAAACGCCGAGTGGTCTCCCTGCTCTTTCCAGTAGGAGAACAGGTCATTGTCCCAGGCGATAATTCGGTTGGCGGAGCGGGAGAGCTGCTCCACGTCCGGATGGGCGCGTTCTTCTTCAGACAGGTGGTAGCGGTTGAGTAAGGGTAAGAGCGCGAAGCAGGTCAGACAGCCGGAAGCTGACTCACGCATCGTGATGTAGTCGTCCAGAGCGGGAGTCTGTCCGGTGGCGCGGTACATGGATTCCCACAGTTGCCCGTTCAGGTAGTCACGGACTGCTTCCGCCCAGCGGACGAGTTGGGCGGGCGTCGCATGTTCGGCGATACGGCACCGCAGGTCGAACAGAGCACGCGCGTAGTTCTCTTCGGGCTCCTCGCCCGGCGCGAAGCCCGTCACGGATCGCTTGAGTCGCAGTGTCAGATGGGCCATGTCCCACGCCTGGGCACCAGTGAACGCTTCATCGCACACACCGTCGTCAAAGGCGTACAGCCATACGTACCAGTCCCCGGCAAGCCGGAGGAGGTGGGGGTCCGTGTGCGGATTGGTCAGACCGAGCAGCGCCCCGATGTTGCATTTCTCCAGCCACCGACGCCGTTCGCCAGTCAGTAGCCCGTGCTCCTGCATCCACTGCACAGACGCGGCGAAGACGTCACGAGCCCAGGTGTTCTCCCGCACCACAAAGGGTGTGGTCAGGCTGTCCTGAGTGCCACGGAGGTGAGCGTGAACGCGATCCGTTACCCCGTCCCGCAAATCCCCTCTCGCGGCGGGGCGTATGCACGCGCCCATCGCGTTCTTGTCCATGCTGAGCACCTCTTTCTGATCGGCTTCTTCCTCGCGAGATGTGCTGCGCCGCCTTGCCGCGCACGGGCTCTCGAGGTAACCCGGGGAAACTCCCCGGACGACAACAGGTGCACCCGGCAATCCGGCAAACCAGTGGCGATGCGGGGGCGCAGTGCAGCAGCATCGGCCGCAGTAGATTCCCGGACGGGAAGAGCATGTGGCCAGCCACATCGCCGACGGATGGCCCCGATTCCCACAGCAGAGTCAACCGGCGGAGCTCGGCCTCAGCAGGCCGGGGCAGCGCATCCTCCAGGCCGGCGTGAGACCACCGTGGTGCGGCAGACGCCGGGGCAGCAGATGGGGACTTCGAATTCAGTGGGGGCGTGCCTCCCGTCGGTTCCGTCGGGTGGTTGCACAGCGTGAGCAGAGGCGTTGGTTCGCTCGGTTCCGGAAGTCGAAGGCGTTACGTGCTGCGAGCTTGATGAGGCAGTTGTTGCCCTCCGCGGCGGCCTTGGTGATGCCGGTGGTCAAGTAGGTCTCGAGGCCGTTCCACCACTGCTCGACGGTCTCGCCGAGGTGAGGAGTTCGGGCAGGTGAGCGTGGTCGGCGACATGGGCGAAGAAGCGGTGGCGGGCGGCGGAGATCGCGGAGCGGTCGGGGGTGACGTGCCTGCGGGTGACGGTCAGGACCAGGAGGTCGCGCAGGAGTTCCTTGCCCTGCCACGCTGCGCGGATCGGCCGGCCGGCCGTAGGTCATGTCCGTTTGGGCTGTTGGCGTGCCCGGGCACGGGCGCGCGCCAAGAGGGCCGAGGCAGTGGCGGCCGCGGTGGGCGATAACGGGACGCGTGGCACCACGGGCTGCCCCTTCCACGGTGGCGCGAACAGACGCGCCACCTTCGGCGATACACCCTCTATCACATCGCAGTTCGGTGCAGACCGGAAGTGGCCGCCGTTGATTCAAGCGTGAATGTGTTGCACTCACATTTGAGCAGTCGCCCGATCAGGACGCGCGCCCCCTCTGCGATCGGGGTCTGAGCGGCGGCCGAGCTGAGTCAGAGACCGGAACAGCTCGCTACGCGCGCGTAGCGTCAGTCGCTCTGCACGCGCGTCCAGGTGCATGTCGCGCCGGACGTCCGGATGGAGGAGGGCCCGGCGCTTGGTGCCCTCCAAAGCGAAGCCGGATTTCGTGGCCACCCGGCAGGACGCCTCGTTGCGGACGGCGTGGAGGAGTTCGAGGCGGTGGAAGCCGATCTCGTCGAGGGTCCAGCGAGTCGGGATCGCCGTCGCACTCGGGGCGACACCCTGGCCCCGAGCCCACAGCGCGGTCCATGTCCCGTAGGCGAGTTCGGCGCAGCCGGCGGCAAGCACGATGCCCGCAGCGCCGCACGCCCCAGCAGCCGGTCGGTGTCCGCGTCGGTGACGGCCCACCGTGCGTTGTCCTCGCCCGACCAGGCCTTGAGCCACCCGCCGAGCCAACCGCGCACCTCGCTCTCCGACTCGGACCGTCGGATGTGCCACCGGTTCAGGAGCGGGTCCTCGAAGGCCTTGCGGACCATGGGCAGGAGCGGGCCGTCACCGGTGGCCAGGGTGTGCTGTGGGCGCTGGGCAAATGTTCGGGCAAATGTTCCGGCGGGCAGGACTGCGCTGGTGAGGAAAGGCACGGCCCGCATTCTGCCAACGGAGCGCGGGCGGGCACACCGTATCTGTACCGGCCTCGGTCCGTGGAAGTCCGGCTTTCTACCGACCCGAGAACAAGGCCGACCGGCTCGCACCTCCGCTGTCAGTGCCCCCTCGTAAGCTTGATCGCGATGAGACGCAGAAGCCCGATTCCCCCCTCCCCCCTGCCGCAGCGCGACGGGGTCGATCCGGTGCGGGTGCAGCTGCCGCAGGGGGCGGAATGGGCGACCGTGCGTGATCATCTGGTGGAGCGACTCGCGGCCGGAGCGGGGGTGATCGACGGGATGCTGGACGCAGGGCTGATCGTGGACGCCGACGGGCGTGCCGTACCGCGTGACATGGCGTACGTGCCGGGCATGTTCGTGTGGTTCCACCGGGAACTGCCCTGCGAGGTGCCGGTGCCGTTCGCGCTGAACGTCGTGTACCGCGACGAGCACGTCGTCGTCGTCGACAAGCCGCACTTCCTGGCCACGACACCGCGCGGCAGCCATGTCACGGAGACCGCGCTTGCGCGGCTTCGCCGGGAGCTGGGCCTGCCCACGCTCGGCGCCGCCCACCGCCTGGACCGGCTCACCGCCGGGCTGGTCCTGTTCACTGTGCGCCCCGCGGAGCGCGGCGCGTACCAGTCGCTGTTCCGCGACCGGCTCATCGCCAAGGAATACGAGGCAGTCGCCCTGCACGATCCGTCGCTCGCACTGCCGCGCACCGTGCGCAGCCGGATCGTCAAGGAGCGTGGGGTCATGGCGGCGCGCGAGGTCGAGGGCGAGCCCAATGCCGTCAGCGACGTGGAGTTGCTGGAACAACGGGACGACGGGCTGGCTCGCTATCGACTGAGACCCCGCACCGGGCAGACGCACCAGCTCCGGGTGCACATGAGCACCTTGGGGGTGCCGATCCTCGGCGATCCCCTCTATCCCGTGGTGACCGGCCCCGTGGCGGACGGTGACTTCCGGCGCCCGCTCCAACTGCTGGCGCGGGTCCTGGAGTTCACCGATCCGGTCACGGGGCGCGAGCACCGGATAGTCAGCCCGCGTGTGCTACGGGCCTGGTCGTCGTACGAGGAGTGGGCCGAGTAGCCCCGGTCGGCTCAGTCGCCGCGCCACCAGCGCAGGAGGCGCCGGAACACGCCCGGCCGACGGGCCGGTTCGGGCATCGCCGCCGGCGTCGGAGCAGCGGGCTCCTGAGCTGTGCACTGTGGCTGCGGCGTGCTGACCTGCCAGTTGTTCGGGCGCTGCGGCGGCACCGGGTTGCTGGAGGGCCGCTGCATGACGTCCTGCTGGGGCTTCGGCGCGAACTTCACCGGCAGTTCCACGAGGTGCCGGTTCAAGATGGACGTCCGCCAGTGCAGTTCGTACTCCTCGCCGGCGAGTTGGACGTCCGGGAGGCGGGTCAGCAGCGCGTCGACACCCACGTCGGCGATGGCGCGGCCGATGTCCTGGCCCGGGCACTCGTGGGGACCGCCACTGAAGGCGAGGTGGGAGCGGTTGCCCTGCATGTTGGCCTTGAGGTCGGGGCGCACGCGTGGGTCGACGTTGCCCGGGGCGATGCCCAGGAGGAGACCGTCACCCTTGCGGATGTGCTGACCGCCGAGCTCGGTGTCCTGCTTGGCGAAGTAGCCCAGCATGGCGCTGAACGGCGGCTCGTCCCACAGGGACTGCTCGACGGCCTGGGGCACCGTCATCTGGCCGCCGTTGAGCCGGGCGCGGAACCCCGGGTCGGTGAGCACCACCCGCAGCACGTTGGCAAGGAGGTTGGCGGTGGCCTCGTACGAGGTGATCATGACCACGCGCAGGTGCTGGCCGATCTCCTCGTCGTTGAGCCCCGCCGGGTGGTTGATCAGATGGCTGGTGAAGTCGTCCTTGGGTTCGGCCCGGCGGCGGACGGTGAGCCGCATCAGGGCGTCCATGATGTAGGCGTTGCTGGCGATTGAGGTCTCGGTGCCCTTGAGCAGGTCGCGGGCGGCCTGCACGATCTGGTCGTTGTACTCGTCGGGCATGCCCAGAACCTCGCACATCACCGCCATCGGCAGGTGCTCGGCGAACTGGCCGACCAGATCGGCCCTGCCCTCCTCGCAGAACTTGTTGACGAGGTGCTGGGTCGCGCGGTTGATGTGGCGGCGGATGCCCCGGTGGTCGATGGTCGACATGGCGCCGGTGACCGCGCCGCGCAGCCGCAGGTGCTCGTCGCCTTCGGCGTGGCAGCAGATGGGCTGCCAGGCGACGATCGGCATGAGCGGGTGATCGGGCTTGATCGTGCCGTCCTGCAGGGCAGCCCACAACCGGGTGTCACGGCTGAACTGCGAAGGCGTGCGCACCATGTGCATGTTCTCGCCGTGGCCGAGCACCACCCAGATCGGCACATCGTCGTGGAGCAACGCAGGGGCCACCGCGCCGTGTTCGGCGCGGAGTTTCTCGTACACGGCTCCCAGGTCCTCCGCCTCGGGGCCGTAGAGCCGACGCAGCCCGCCGGGGCCCGTGCCGTGGGCGGGGCAGCCGGGGGGTGGGCCGAGGGCCGTGTCGTCCGTACCGGTCAGGGAGTGGGGCTCAGGCGTCACAGTGATCGCTCCGAAACTGAAGTGGATCCGATGTCGGATGAGTTGATGGTGTGCCGGGTGGGAACCGCGCGTTCAGACAGACGTTTTCGCCTTCGCCATCTCCAGGGAATGCAGAAAGCGCATCAGCGTCATGAGCGTGTCCCTGCTGGAAGCCCGCCGCCGTGCGTCGCACTCCACGATCGGGATCTCCGGGGCCAGGTCGAGAGCCGCGCGCAGGTCCTCGACCGGGTAACGGGGCGCGTCCGGAAAGGAGTTGACGGCGATGACGAAAGGGACGCCGCACTCCTCCAGTCGCCCTATGACGTCGAAGCTGACTTCCAGGCGCCGGGTGTCGATCAGGACGACCGCGCCGAGGGCGCCTTCGAACAGGCCGTTCCACAGGAACCAGAAGCGCTCCTGGCCCGGGGTGCCGAACAGGTACAGCACCAGCTGGTCGGTGATGCTGATCCGGCCGAAGTCCATGGCCACGGTGGTGGCCGTCTTGGACTCGGAGCCGTAGTTGTCGTCGACGCCGATGCCGGCCTGCGTCATGGTCTCTTCGGTGGTCAGCGGCCTGATCTCGCTGACCGAGCCGACCATGGTCGTCTTGCCGACGCCGAAACCGCCCACGATCACGATCTTCACCGCGGACTCGACGGACTGCGACAGGCGGTCCTCGGTCCGTGGACCCGTGATGGTGTCAGAGCTTTTGAAGTCCATGCATCACCGCTTCGAGGAGGGAACGGTCTGCGAGCGACTGGCTGATGAGCGGGTCGCGCGCCTGTACCAGTTCGGCCGTCAGCAGCTCGGTGAGCAGGACGGTCACCACGCTGAACGGCAGGCTGAGATAGGCCGAGAGCTCGGCCACGGACAGGGGGGCCTGGCAGAGCCGGAGCAGCGCCGACTGCTCCGGTGGGGCGGACGGCGGGGGCTCGGCGCACGCCACGATTAACGTGACGAGGTCGAGGGAGGCGCGGTCGCCGCCCTGGGCGACGCCGGTGAGCACATAGAACCGTTCGGGGTTCTTCCGCTCCCCCTCGGTGCCCTCGGTGCTCTGCGCCGGGCCCGCCGCGCTCTCCGGGTCTGTCCCGCCCTCCGTACCGGCCACGCTCCGGTGGAGCGGTTCCGGTGGGGGCTCCTGCCTGATCGGGTAGCGCCGACGGCGCTGCGGAGGAGTCATACGGTCTGCCCGTTCCGCCGGGGCGGACTGGTGAGGTGCTCACCGATCCGGACGACCAGGTCGCGCATGTGGTTGCTCATGTTGCCGGGTTCGGCGACCACGTTGGCGAGGACCGCGAGGTAGGCGTTGGGACCGGCGGCCATCAGGTAGAAGTAGCCGCCGGTGACCTCGATGATGACCATGCGCATGGTGCCGTCGCTGTCCGGAATTTCGTGCGCGACGGCGCCCGCAAGGCTCTGCAGCCCCGCGCAGGCGGCGGCGACACGGTCGGCGGCGTCGGGATCGCCGCCGTAGCGGGCGATGCGCAGGCCGTCGGCGGAGAGCACCACGATCTGCTGGACACCCGGTACTCCGTCGGCGAGCGCCTTGAGCATCCAGTCGAAGTTGGCTCGCTGCGAGATCACTTGAGGTCCCCCTCGTCGTCGGCCTCAGCGTGGGCCGGCTGCTGGTTGGTCGCGCTGGACGCGCTCGGTTCTTCCCGGTGGCCGCCGAAGGCCTCGCTGTCGTCCGGGTGGCCGGAGAGCGTCGTCGGGTCGTCGGGGTTCCGGGTGAAGGCCGTGGGGTCCGGGTCGCCCTTGAGGCCCTCCATGAACGCCTCGACCCACAGGCCAGGCAGGGGCTCGTCGTCCTTCTTCGGCTTCTCGGGCTCCCACAGTTTCCGGAGCTCCGGATTGGCCTCCATCTCGGCCTCGGCGGCCCTGGAGCGGGCGTACCGCTCGCTGAGCGGGGTCTTGACCCGGCTGCGGCGCTGCGGCAGGCCGTTGTCGGTCCACTCGGTGACGACCGGGACGTCGTCCTCCATGGAGACGCTCGCCGGGATGCGCGGGCCCGTGGTGGGGCGGCGCCTCTTGGGCGGGCGCTTGGGGCCTTCCAGCGCACCGAGTTCGATCTTGGGCGCGCCGGTGGAGCCGATGCCGTGGGCGAGTCCGGGGGCCGGGTCGCTGGTGAGCATGTCGCTCGGTACCACCAGGACGGCGCGGACACCGCCGTACGCGGACTGCCTGAGCGAGATCTGCATGTCGTACGACTCGCAGAGGCGTCCCACGACCGCCAGGCCGAGGCGCGGGGCCTCGCCGAGGTCGTTGAGGTCGAAGCCGGCCTGGGCGCGGGCGATCATGTCCTCGGCGCGCGCTCGCGACTCCTCGCTGAGGCTGACGCCGGCGTCCTCGATCTCGATGGCGATGCCGGTCTGCACCTCGGTCGCGGTGACGTGGACCTTGGTGTGGGGCGGCGAGTAGCGCGTGGCGTTGTCGAGGAGTTCGGCCGCCGCGTGGATGAGCGGCTCGACGGAGTTGCCGTCGACGTTGACCTTCGCGATGGAGCTCAGATCGATGCGGCGGTACTCCAGGATCCGGGACATCGCACCGCGCAGCACGCTGTACAGCGCGACGGGCTGGGGCCACTGGCGTCCGGGCCTGCCACCGCCGAGCACGGAGATGGAGTCGGCGAGACGGCCGATCAGCGCGGTGCCGTGGTCGATGCGCAGGAGGTCGTCGAAGACCTCGGGGTTGCGGCCGTGGTCCTCCTCCATCTCCCGGAGTTCGTTGGCCTGTTGGTGGACGATCGCCTGAACGCGCCGGGCGATGCTGACGAACGCGCGCTGGGAGCCGTCCCGCATGGACTGCTCGCGGTCGATGATCTCCATGACCTGCTGGAGCAGATTGCGCTGCGGCACCGGAAGTTCGCGGTACGTGGAGTCCGGCAGACCCAGTCGGCGAATCACCTCTGCGGGTGAACCGGCGCTACGCAGCGTGTGGAGCGCGTACGGCAGGACTTCCTTGCCGAACCGGTCGAAGTCCTCGTCGTGGGCGGCGAGGCGCCGCTCCAGATACGCGGTGTGACGGGTGTGCTCGGCCCGCAGGCTGCGGACGGTCCGGCCGCGGCGGACCGCTTCGGCGGCCACCACGACGACCAGGATCGTGGCGACGGCTCCGCACCAGCCGACGGCGGCCCGGGCCGGCCCCGCCACCAGGGCGACGGCGGCTCCGGTCGCCCCGGCCATTGCTATGGCCGGCATCAACAGCACGCGCGCGTAGGGAAGTTCACGGCCACCGGGAGGCGATTGAAGACTCACCATGTATGCCCTCTGAGACAGGTCGGCTGGGGGTTGGGGGAGCTTGCTGTGGGGTACGTCTGGGGATTGTCTGGATCTTCGGTATTTTTGGGAACAAGCGCACGAATACACCTCAACTCGGTGCGCTGCGGGCGAGCTTAGTCCGACCGGATCAACGCCGTGTCATATTCGGCAAGGCTCTGAAATGCCCCCTTCGACTGGAGTAGTCTCAGCCCATTTGCACGCTGCGGATGCAATCGCACACACTGCGTCACGACGCATGGGCGTACGAAAACCACTCACCGTGACGGGTGAATGCGGGCCTCCGGAACCCCGGGGCGCCGCCGCGGGCCTCAGATACCGGCGATGCGCAGTGCCGCGTCCGCCGTGGCTTCCGCGAACGCCGAGACCGGGCGCTCGGGGTCGGAGCGGTGCACCAGGATCACGCCCTCGATGAGCCCGAAGAGCAGATCCGTCCGCAGGTCCAGCTCACTCTTGGCGAGCATCCCGCCGGCCGCGGTGCCGGCGAGCAACTGCCGGTAGGCGTCCTTGAGCTCGGCCCGTACGGCATGGAACCCGGCGAAGCGTTCGGCGCGCACCTCGGGGAGGAGGTAGAGGCCGCCGAGGTTGTGCGAGCCGCCGCACAGCAGCTCGACGTCGGTGCGGCACAACTCCCACAACCGGCCCTCGGCCGGGGCCGCGTCGTCGGCGAGCAACTGGCGGGCGTACGTCAGCGACGGTGTGACCGTGGACTCCAGGAGCTCGGCAAGCAGCTCCTCCTTGCCGGAGACGTAGTGATACATGGATGCCTGGCGCATCCCCGCCCGCTCGGCGATGGTCCGGGTGGTGGTGGCCGCATAGCCTCGGGTCGTGAACAACTCGGCAGCGGCGGCGAGCAGTTCGGCTCGCGGGGTGAGCCCACTGTCCGGCCGCTGCGCGGCCCGCGGCCTGCCGACGCGCCGCACACCCGGCTCACCCGGCCTACCCGTCGTTCCCATGTGTTCGATCCTCGCATACCGCCCGGTCCGATGATCTCCGTGAGGAATCGGTAACGGGACAGAAACACATGGGCAATTCCGGCGTCGCGTCGCCCGCCTAATTTCTGTCGCGCGACAGAAATCAAGTACCAGGACAAGCACCAGGACACGTACGACCCCTACAGGCAGTACGACCCGCAGCACGACTTCGGAGCCGGAGGACCCGCGATGGGGACATCGACCACGTACGGAGCCCGCGACCACGCCCGCGCCCAGGGAGGCGCCCGGGCCGACGCCATGCCCGTCGTCCCGGCCGCCGACTGGCCGGAGCCGCCCTCTGCGGCGGGCCGGCTGGTGTGGGCCGAGACGGTGGCGGGCGGCAACTACACGCACCGGGTGCTGGCCCGCGGCACCGAGCTACGCCTGACCGACCTGCACGGCGACGCCTGCGCCCATCTGCTGCTGTTCGTCGCGGACCGGCCCTGGGAGCGGCTGAACGTCGCCGACACCGTCAAGGTGCAGTGGAACGCCTACCTCGGCGAGGGACAGCTGCTCCTGTCCGACCAGGGCCGCGTCCTCGCCACCCTGGTCGCCGACACCTCCGGGCGCCACGACGCGCTGTGCGGCACCTCCGCCCTCGTACGCAACACCGACCGCTATGGCGACGGCACCCCGCAGTCGCCCTCCCCCGCAGGCCGCGAGCTGTTCAAGCTGGCCGCCGCCAAGAACGGCCTCCAGCCGCGCGATCTGCCGCCTTCGCTCTCCTTCTTCCAGGGCGTGGAGATACGTGAGGACGGCTCCCTCGACTTCACCGGCTCGGCCGGACCGGGCGGCAGTGTGACGCTGCGCGCCGAGCAGGACGTCACGGTGCTCATCGCGAACGTCCCGCACCCCGCCGACCCGCGCGACGCCTACACCAGCACCCCGCTGGAGGTGCTGGCCTGGCGCGCGGAGGCGACCGGGCCCGGCGACCCCCTGTGGGAGGCCACCCCCGAGGGCCGCCGCGCCTTCCTCAACACCGCCGAATTCCTCGCCACGAGGGGGCTCGCATGACCGTCGTTCCCGCCCGCGCCGCCTGGTCGTCCGTCGTCCGCGCCGGCGAGACGCTGACCATCACCGACCTGCACGGCAACCAGGCCGTCGACTTCCTCGTGTACGACGCCCACGACACATCCGTTCGCTACAGCGCGCCCGACACGATCCACGCGCAGGGCGGCATCTTCCTCACCACGGGCAGCGTCCTGATGTCGAACGAGCACACCCCCCTGATGACCGTGGTCGCCGACGACGTCGGCCGGCACGACACGGTCGGCGGCGCCTGCTCCAAGGAGTCGAACTCCCTCCGGTACGGCCACCACACCTGGTCGCAGCACGCGTGCGTCGACAACTTCCTCGCCGAGGGTGCCAAACACGGCCTGGGCAAAAGGGACTTGGTCTCCAACATCAACTGGTACATGAACGTGCCGGTGGAGAAGGACGGCACGCTCGGCATCGTCGACGGTCTCTCGTCGCCCGGGCTGCAACTCGTACTCCGCGCCGAGCAGGACGTCCTGGTCCTCGTCTCCAACTGCCCCCAGATCAACAACCCCTGCAACGGCTTCGAGCCGACTGCCGTGGAGATGACCATCGTTGGCACCGGCTCCGCGGCGGAAGCCTCATGAGCTTCGACACGCTACTGGTCGCCAACCGGGGCGAGATCGCGGTACGGATCATCCGTACGGCACGGGAGTTGGGCCTGCGCACGGTCGCGGTGTACTCCGACCCCGACCGCTCCGCCCCGCACGTCCGGCTCGCCGACGAGGCGGTGCGGCTCGGTCCGGCGCCCGCGAAGGAGTCGTACCTCGACGCCGACCTGGTGCTGGCGGCTGCCAAGGAGACGGGCGCCGGGGCGATCCATCCCGGGTACGGCTTCCTCTCCGAGGACGCGGCCTTCGCGCGGCGCTGCGAGGACGCCGGGATCGTGTTCGTGGGGCCGACGCCGGGGCAGCTGGAGCTGTTCGGCGCGAAGCACACGGCCCGGGCTGCGGCCGAGGCGGCGGGCGTGCCGCTGGCGCCGGGAACAGGGCTGCTGGCCTCGCTGGAGGAGGCTGTGGAGCAGGCCGCCGCCATCGGCTATCCCGTGATGCTCAAGGCGACCGGCGGGGGCGGCGGCATCGGCATGTCGGCGTGCGCCTCGCCCGCCGAACTCGCCGACGCCTGGGAGCGGGTGCAGCGCGTCGCCGCCGCCTCCTTCTCCTCGGCGGGCGTGTTCCTGGAACGGCTCGTCGAACGGGCCCGCCATGTCGAGGTACAGGTCTTCGGCGACGGCGAGGGCAGGGTGGTCACCTTCGGCGACCGCGACTGCTCGCTCCAGCGCCGCAACCAGAAGGTGGTGGAGGAAGCTCCGGCGCCGGGGATACCCGCGCGTGTCCGGGCCCAACTAGCCACCGCCGCAAGCGCCTTGTGTACCTCCGTCGGCTACCGCTCCGCCGGCACGGTGGAGTTCGTGTACGACGCCGCCCGCGAGGAGGCGTACTTCCTGGAGGTCAACACCCGGCTCCAGGTGGAGCATCCGGTCACGGAGGAGATCTACGGCGTCGACCTCGTCGCCTGGATGTTGCGCCTGGCCCGCGGTGAGCGAGACGTCGTACGGGATCCCGGTACGCCCCGGGGCCATGCCGTCGAGGCCCGCGTCTACGCCGAGGACCCGTCCCGCGAACACCGGCCCAGCGCGGGCCTGTTGACGCGGGTGGAGTTCCCGGGCGGGGTGCGGATCGACGGCTGGGTGGAGACGGGCACCGAGGTGACCACGTCGTACGACCCCATGCTCGCCAAGGTGATCGCGTACGGCTCCGACCGGGAACACGCACTGCGCCGGCTCGACGAGGCGCTGGCCCGCACCCGGGTCGACGGCATCGAGACGAACCTCGGGTTGGTGCGGGCGGCACTGGCGCACCGGGACTTCCGCTCCGCGACGCACTCGACGGCGACCCTCGCCGGGGTGAGCGACCCGACTCCGCGCATCGAGGTCGTCTCCGGCGGAACGCTCACCACCGTCCAGGACTGGCCGGGCCGCACCGGCTACTGGCAGGTGGGCGTCCCTCCGTGCGGCCCGATGGACGACCGTTCCTTCCGCCTCGGCAACCGCGCCCTGGGCAACGACGAGGGCGCACCCGGCCTCGAATGCACCCTCCAGGGCCCGGCGTTGAGGTTCTCGCACCCCACGACCGTGTGCGTGACGGGCGCCCCGGCACCGGTTACCCTCAACGGCACGCCGGTCGCGCAGTGGGAGCCGGTGACGGTACCGGCGGGTGCCGTACTGGAGATCGGCGCCCCGGCAGACCAGGGCCTGCGGACGTACGTACTCTTCGCCGACGGCGGCCTGGACGTGCCGCCGTTCCTCGGCAGCGCGGCCACCTTCACGCTGGGCAGATTCGGCGGACACGGCGGCCGGGCGCTGCGCACGGGCGACGTCCTGCACGGCGGAGCGGTGACGGCATCGGCGACCCCGGTACCCCCGCACGACCGCCCGGAGTTCGCGTCCCCCTGGCACATCGGCGCCGTCGAAGGCCCGCACGCGGCACCGGAGTTCTTCACCGAGGAGGACATCCACGACTTCTACGCGGCCGACTGGAAGGTCCACTTCAACTCGGCCCGCACCGGCGTACGACTCGTCGGCCCCAAGCCCCGCTGGGCACGCACCGACGGCGGTGAGGCCGGCCTGCACCCGTCCAACATCCATGACACGCCGTACTCCGTGGGCGCCGTCGACTACACGGGCGACATGCCGGTCCTGCTGGGCCCGGACGGCCCCTCCCTCGGCGGCTTCGTGTGCCCGGCGACCGTCATCAGCACGGAGCGCTGGAAACTGGGCCAGCTGCGCCCGGGCGACACGGTCCGTTTCGCACCGGTGGACACAACGGGCGTGCCTCGGGCCGCGATTGTCGACGGGGGCGTACTGGCCCGGGACGGCGACATCACGTACCGCCGCAGCGGCGACGACAACCTGCTCGTCGAATTCGGGCCAATGCAGCTTGACTTGGCACTCCGAATGCGCGTCCACGCCCTGATGGAGGCGGTGACGGAGGCGTCCTTGGAGGGCGTGACGGACCTGACGCCGGGCATCCGCTCACTCCAGATCCAGGCGAGTCCGACCCTGCTCCCCCAGCCCGAACTCCTGGCTGCCGTAAGGGAGATAGCAACCGGCATGCCCCCGACAGACCGCCTGGCTGTCCCCTCCCGTACGGTCCACCTCCCCCTCTCCTGGGACGACCCGGCGACCCGCGAGGCGATCGCCCGCTACATGGCGGGCGTCCGCGACGACGCCCCCTGGTGCCCGTGGAACATCGAGTTCATCCGCCGGGTCAACGGCCTGGACTCGGTGGACGACGTGTACCGCACGGTCTTCGAGGCGGAGTACCTCGTACTGGGCCTGGGAGACGTCTACTTGGGCGCGCCCGTGGCAACTCCGCTGGACCCCCGCCACCGCCTCGTGACGACGAAATACAACCCGGCCCGCACCTGGACGGCCGAGAACTCGGTCGGCATCGGCGGCGCGTACCTCTGCGTCTACGGCATGGAGGGCCCCGGCGGCTACCAGTTCGTCGGCCGTACGACCCAGGTCTGGTCGGGCTGGCAGCAGCGCGGCGCGTTCGAGCCGGGCTCACCGTGGCTGCTCCGCTTCTTCGACCGCATCAAGTGGTACGCCGTGGACCCCGACGAACTCCTCGACCTGCGCGCCGACATCGTCTCGGGCCGCTTCGTCCCACGCATCGAGGAGGGCGTCTTCTCCTTGGCCGAGCACGAGGCGTTCCTCGCGCAGAACGCCGAGTCGATAGCGGAGTTCCGCTCCCGCCAGGGCACGGCCTTCTCCGCGGAACGGGACGCCTGGGAGGCAGCGGGCGAGTTCACCAGGGCAGAGGCGGTCACCGCACCACCGGCCGCCTCCCCCGAGGTGACGATCCCGCCCGGGGGCCGCCTGATAGAGGCCGAATTCGCCGCGTCGGTCTGGCAGTTGAACGTCTCGCCGGGCGACGAGGTGACAGCGGGCCAGCCGCTCCTGGCCCTGGAGGCGATGAAGATGGAATCCCGGATACACGCCCCGGCAGCAGGGGTCGTCCACCAGATCCTGATCAAACCGGGCACCCAGGTGGAGGCGGGCACAGCACTGATGGTCCTGACCCCGATCACCTGAGGGTCACGCCTGAGAGACGTTTCTCGCCCCCGCCGCCCCTACCCGTCCCATCCTCGGGGGCGCTGCCCCCGAACCCCCGCTCCTCAAACTCCCCCAGAGGGGGACCCCCAAGAGGCTGACATACCAGCCCGCCGGCGACCGAGGACAAGCCCCCTCCAGCCCCAGCTTCGTTCCCACCCACCCGCCGGGCCACATCTTCAGCCCAGGCCCCGGCAGCTCAACCCGTCCGGCGTTGGAGGACAAGGCCCCTTCAGCCCCAGCTTCTTTCCCACCCACCCGCCGGGCCACATCTTCAGCCCAGGCCCCGGCAGCCCAGCCCGTCCGGCGTTGGAGGACAAGGCCCCTTCAGCCCCAGCTTCTTTCCCGCCCACCCGCCCCCGCCGCTTCTACAGCCCAGGCCCAGGCACCCCAGCCCGTCCGGCGTTTGAGGACAAGGCCCGTTCAGGGCCGTAGCAGGGGTCTGGGGGCGGCAGCCCCCAGGGATGGGAACGGGTAAGGGCGGCGGGGGCGAAACAAACACCACCCACAACCAAGGAGCACAGATGTCGACCCTGACCCGAGTCCGCATGGCCTACGCCCGCATCGACGCCGTGGACCGCCCCGAGGTCTGGATCGACCTACGCCCCCTCGCAGAGGTCGAGACAGAGGCCACCCGCATCGACGACCGCCTCGCCGCAGGCGAACACCTCCCCCTCGCCGGCAAACTCTTCGCCGCCAAGGGCAACATCGACGTCCAAGGCCTCCCCACCACCGCCGGCTGCCCGGCCTACGCCTACCTCCCCGAGGCCGACGCCCCCGTCGTCGCCCGCCTCCGAAACGCCGGCGCCATCATTCTCGGCACCACCAACCTCGACCAGTTCGCCACCGGCCTCGTCGGCACCCGCTCCCCCCACGGCCCCGTCCGCAACGCCCACGACCCCACCCGCATCAGCGGCGGATCAAGCTCCGGCTCCGCCACCGCCGTAGCGCTCGGCCTCGTCGACTTCGCCCTCGGCACCGACACCGCCGGCTCCGGCCGCGTTCCCGCCGCCTTCAACGGCATCGTCGGCCTCAAGCCCACCCGGGGCCTGGTCCCCACCACCGGCGTCGTCCCGGCCTGCGCCTCCCTCGACTGCGTGACCGTCTTCGCCCGTACGCTCCCCGAGGCCGAACAGGCACTCGCCCACATGGCATCCCCGCCCGACCGCGACCTCCCCGCCCTCGCCCAGCGCGCCCCCGGCCCCTGGCGCGTAGCGGTCCCGCCCCTCGACCAGCTCGGGGAACTCGACCCGGGCTGGGCACAGGCCTACGAAGCCGCCGTCGCCCAACTCCGCACCGCGGGCGCCTCCGTCCGCACGATCGACCTCACCCCGTTCACCGAGGCCGCCGCGATGCTGTACCAGGGCGCGTTCGTCGCGGAGCGCTACACAGCGGTAGGTGCGTTTGTCGACAAGTTGATCGCCGAGGGGGGCGAGGGGAGCACGACCCTCGACCCCACCGTCGCCGGCATCATCACCCGCGCCCGCGACATCCCCGCCCACCAGCTCTACGCGGACCAGGAGCGGCTGGCAGCCCTGCGCACCCACGCGCTCGCCGAACTGGCCGACGCCGACGCGCTGTTGCTGCCCACGGCCCCCGGTCACCCCACCCTCGCCGAGGTCGCCGCCGATCCGCTGGGCGCCAACGCCCGCCTGGGCCGTTTCACCAACTCCACGAACCTCTTCGACCTGGCCGCGGTCGCCGTACCCGGGGGCGAGGTCGACGGTCTCCCCTTCGGTGTGATGCTGATCGGCCCGGCGTTCACCGACGAACGGCTCGCCACGATCGCCCGTCTGCTCCAGCCCGAGGCCCGCCTCGCGGTGGTCGGCGCGCATCTCGCGGGCCAGCCACTGAACCCCCAGCTCCTCGCCCTGGGCGCCCGGTTGGAGCGTACGACCACGACGGCCCCCGTCTACCGTCTGCACGCCCTCGCCACCACTCCGCCGAAGCCGGGCCTCGTCCACGTCGGCGACAAAGAGACCGGCGGAACGGCCGTGGAGGCCGAGGTGTGGCGCCTCCCGGCCGAAGGCCTCGGCCGTCTCCTCGCCGCCCTCCCCCGCCCGATGGCCCTGGGCCGCGTCGAACTCGCCGACGGCACCCACGTACCCGGCTTCCTGTGCGAGCCGGCCGCCCTCGAAGGCGCCGAGGACATCACGACGTACGGCGGCTGGCGCGCGTACCTGAACGACCGCCTCTGAACAACCGCCGGGTGCGCGCGAGCAACGGCACACAACCCCGCACGCACGCACCCACCCACTCCTACCGACCTACCGGCTAGCCAACCGACGAGTAGGCCACAACCCCCCGCAGCAGCCCTTCCACGGCCTTGCGCGCGTTCTTCGCGACCGTCGAGCCCTCACCACCGGAGACCGGCGCCGCCGCCGAGATCTGGCCGAGGACGTCGATGACCTGCTTGCACCACCGTACGAAGTCACCCGCCGGCATCTCCGCCTCGCGCAGCACCTCGTCGAGGCCCTTGCCCGAGGCCCACTCGTAGGCCGCCCACGCGAAGCCGAGGTCCGGCTCGCGCTGGCCCACGCCCTCGCTCTGGGTGATCCGGAACTCCTCCTCCAGCGCGTCGAGCCGGCCCCAGATGCGGACCATCTCGCCGAGTGCGGCCTTGGCCTTGCCGGACGGCAGCTTCGGCGCCATGGCGTCGTCGCCGGCCCGCGACTCGTACACCAACGCCGAGACGCACGCGGCGAGTTCGGCGGGCGCGAGCCCGTTCCACACGCCCGCACGCAGGCATTCACTCGTGAGCAGGTCCAACTCGCCGTAGAGCCGGGCGAGCCGCTTGCCGTGCTCCGTCACCTCGTCGGAGCGCAGATAGTCCAGCTCGGTGAGCAGGGCGACGATGCGGTCGAACGTACGCGCGATGGTGTTCGTACGGCCTTCGATGCGCCGCTCCAGCTGCGAGGTGTCGCGCTGCAGCCGGTAGTAGCGCTCGGCCCAACGGGCATGGTCCTCACGGTCGTTGCAGCCGTGACAGGCGTGGGCGCGGATCGCGGTGCGCAACCGGGCGATCTCGCGGTCGTCGGCCGCCTGGGACCGCTGCTTGCGCGACCGCTCGGACGGGATGTGCCCGGCCTTGGTGCGCAGCGCGGAGGCGAGGTCGCGGCGGGACTGCGGCGAGCGCGGGTTGAAGGACTTGGGGATCCGCATCCGCTCCAGCGGCTCGACAGGCACCGGGAAGTCCATCGACGCCAGCCGCTTCACCTGCCGTTCAGCCGTCAGCACCAGCGGACGCGGGCCGTCGTGCTGCTCGAAGCCGCGATGGCCGTTCGACCGGCCGGCGGGCAGCCCCGGGTCCAGGACGAGCGCGAGGCCCGCATACTTGCCCGTGGGGACGTGGATGATGTCACCGGGCTTGAGCTTCTCCAGGGCGACGGCGGCCTCGGCACGCCGCTGGGCGGCGCCCTGCCGGGCCAGGTCGGTCTCGCGGTCCTTGAGGTCGCGGCGCAGTCCCGCGTACTCCTCGAAGTCGCCCAGGTGGCAGGTCATGGACTCCTTGTAGCCGTCCAGGCCCTCCTCGTTGCGCTGCACCTGCCGGGAGATCCCGACGACCGACTTGTCGGCCTGGAACTGCGCGAACGAGGTCTCCAGCAGCTCGCGCGACCGGTGCCGCCCGAACTGCTCCACAAGGTTGACCGCCATGTTGTACGACGGCTTGAAGCTGGAGCGCAGCGGGTACGTGCGCGTGCCGGCCAGTCCCGCCAGGTGGTCGGGGCTCATGCCCCGCTGCCATAGGACGACGGCGTGGCCCTCGACATCGATGCCGCGACGGCCGGCGCGGCCGGTCAACTGGGTGTACTCGCCCGGCGTGATGTCGGCGTGCTGCTCGCCGTTCCACTTGACGAGCTTCTCCAGCACGACCGAGCGGGCGGGCATGTTGATGCCGAGGGCGAGGGTCTCGGTGGCGAACACGGCCTTCACGAGGCCCTGCACGAAGAGTTCCTCGACGACTTCCTTGAACGTGGGCAGCATGCCCGCGTGGTGGGCGGCGATGCCCCGCTCCAGGCCCTCCAGCCACTCGTAGTACCCCAGGACGTGCAGGTCCTCGGTGGGGATGGAGGAGGTGCGCGATTCGACGATGCCCCGCACCCGTTCCCGCGCCTCGTCGTCGTTCAGCCGCAGCCCCGCGTACATGCACTGCTGTACGGCGGCCTCGCAGGCCGCGCGGCTGAAGATGAACGTGATGGCGGGCAACAGGCCCTCGGAGTCGAGCCGTTCGATGACTTCGGGACGCCCCGGTGTCCACACGCGTGAGCGCGATCTGCGCTCCCTCTCGCGGTCGGCCTCACGCATGGCACGCCCGCGTTTGCGGTCCTGGAAGGAGGGCCGCTGGGCCTCCATCCGCGCGAGCCGGGTGAGGTCGGGGTTGACGGCCTTCTTGCTGCCCTCACCCTCTTCGAAGAGGTCGTACATCCGGCGCCCGGCGAGCACATGCTGGAACAGGGGCACGGGCCGGTGCTCGGAGACGATCACCTGGGTGTCGCCGCGGACGGTGTCGAGCCAGTCGCCGAACTCCTCGGCGTTGGACACGGTGGCCGACAGCGAGACGAGAGTGACCGACTCGGGGAGGTGAATGATCACTTCCTCCCACACGGCGCCGCGGAAGCGGTCGGAGAGGTAGTGCACCTCGTCCATGACCACGTAACCGAGGCCGAGGAGGGTCTGCGAGCCCGCGTACAGCATGTTCCGCAGCACCTCGGTGGTCATCACGACCACCGGGGCATCGGAGTTGACACTGTTGTCGCCGGTGAGCAGGCCGACCTTGTCCGCGCCGTAACGCCGGGACAGGTCCGCGTACTTCTGGTTCGACAGCGCCTTGATGGGTGTCGTGTAGAAGCACTTCTTGCCCTGCTGGAGGGCGAGATGGACGGCGAACTCGCCGACGATCGTCTTGCCCGAACCGGTGGGGGCGGCCACCAGCACGCCCTTCCCCGCTTCGAGTGCCTGACAGGCCTCGATCTGGAAGGGGTCGAGGCCGAAGTCGTACATCTCGCGGAAGGACGCGAGCGCGGTGGCCTGCTCGACAGCGCGCCTGCGCGCTGCCGCATACCGCTCGGCCGGTGAGAGATCCTCTGTCATCGTGCTTTCGAGACTACCGGCCCCCACTGACAACAGGACGATCATTATCCGGATCGGTGCCTGTGAGACCCAGGATCTCCGCAGCTCAGCGCCGACGACGGCCCGGAGGGCGCGGAGCCCCGCGACGCGGAAGCGGCCGGGTGCGCCGTGTGGGCGCGCCCGGCCGCTTCCGCGTCGGTGTGATGCGAAGAGTGCTTCAGGTCACATCGTCGTAGCCGTTGACCCGCTCCGTGCCTGCCTGTTCGGGCAGGGCGCGGCTGGCGGAGACGGTCTCGATCTCGCCGATGTCCTCCGGGGTGAGGTCCAGGTCGGAGGCCTCGTCGTCGCCGGGGCCCGCCTCGTCGCGCCGGCGCCTGCGCCGGTCGTTCGTCAGCGAGACCGCCACCGCGCCGAAGTACAGGATCCAGATCGGTCCGGCGAGCGCCAGCATGGTCAACGGGTCCGTACTGGGCGTCGCGACCGCCGCGAACACCGTGATGCCCATGATCATGGCACGCCACCAGCCGGCCATGCGCTTGCCGGTGATGATCCCGGTGAAGTTGAGCATGACCAGCAGCAGCGGCAGTTCGAAGGAGAGACCGAAGACGAGCACCATGCGCGTGACGAGGTCGAGCAGGTCGTCCAGCGGCAGCAGGTTGTCGACGCCGAACGGCGTGAACTCGATCAGCACCTTCGCGGTGGTCGGGAGTACCCGGTAGGCGAAGTAGGCCCCGCCGAGGAACAGCGGGACACCGGATGCGACGAACGCGTACGCGTACTTCTTCTCGTTCTTGTGCAGGCCCGGGGCGACGAACGCCCAGAGCTGGTAGAGCCAGACCGGGGAGGCGAGCACGACGCCGGCCATCAGCGACACCTTCAGCGCGAGCGTGAAGGGTGCGAGCAGGCCGTTGATCGTGATCTGCGCGCAGGGGTTGTCCCCCTCGGCCTGCTGCTTCGCCAGCTCGGAGAAGGATGACGGGCATCCGACCGAGTCGAGCACGGGCTTGGTGAAGAAGTTGATGATGTCGTTGTAGAAGAAGGCGGCCACGACCGTGACGGCGACGATCGCCAGCAGGGCCTTCGCGACCCGGTTGCGGAGCTCACGGAGGTGCTCCACGAGGGGCATCCGCCCCTCGGGATCCCTCCCCTTCTCCTCCTTGTTGCGGGCAGACTTAAGCAACCCACGTCCTCATCTCGTGCGGCAGGCCGGAGGCGTCCGGCCTTGCGTCTGCATCAGCGCTTGGTCGTGTCCGTCGGCTCGGTGACCGGGCGCGAGCTCGTCACGTCACCGGGGGCTGCCTGGATGGTGCGCTGAGCCGGGGACTGCTCGTCGGTGGTCGGCGGGCCGGCGGGGGCCGTCTCCTGGCCCTCCGACTTCATCGCCTTGGCCTCGCTCTTCAGGATGCGCGCGGACTTGCCCAGCGAGCGCGCCATGTCCGGAAGCTTCTTCGCGCCGAACAGCAGGATGATGACGACGAGGATGAGAATGATCTCGGGAGCTCCGAGCCTTCCGAACATAAGTCTTTACCTTCTCACCGAGGCGGCTGGGTGGGGGTGCTGTCCGATCGTTCGGACAGGTGTCCGACCGTCGTGTTCACAGCGATCGTAACGCTCTGGGGTAAACCTGAGGCAATCCCTGTGCGTACTCCCGGTTTGCGGTCCGGGCCTCGTTTGCCGGCCGCGATCAGCAGCGTACCTGCCGACACCGACAAGGTGACAGGGCGAAGTCGCCCAAAACACATCAACCCATGAACTCACAGAAGAGCCGCCTCGGACTCACAGCGCATCAACAGAGCGTGCCGTGTGCACCGCGGCTTTTTCCAGGTCCTCGGCGGCACGGTTGATACGCCGCGCCGAGTCCATGACCTGCTGCCCCAGCCGCTGCGCCTCCAGGAAGACCCGGACGGCGAGCACCCCGAGAACGGCCAGACCCAGGAACCCCACAGCGATCGCGAACATCGGCCAGAACATGCCACGGAGCCTAGCGGCATTTCCAGCACGTCCGGAGTTCAAGGGCGGCCGGGGGCATTTCAGCCCGTCCGGCGTATGAGGACGAGCGCGTGCAGCGCGAAAGGGGGGCTGGGGGCGCAGCCCTCAGGGATGGGAACGGGTAAGGGCGACGGGGGCGAAGAACACACACCAGCGCACCCTCAAGACGGCCCAGCCAGCCGCAGGGTCCTGACCCCTCCCCCGGTGAGCAGCTCGACGACGCGTTCACCGGCCGGTTTGCGGACGGTCACGTCGCAGTCGGGGCAGGTGAAGGAGTAGAAGGTGGTGCGGCTGGTGGCGCCGATGGCCAGGCGCAGGGCGCTCGCGGTGAGCTCGAAGCTGCCGCGGCAGTCCGGGCAGGCGGCCCGGAACACCACGGGGGCCACTCTTCGCATCCCCGCGAAGGCTGCCTCCACCGTCATTTCCCGCACACCTGACACCGGAGACTCGCTCAACGCCCCTGCTCCCGCCTGTCGTACAGCCCGTCCTGGACTCCCTGCGCCCCGTGGGCGTCCTGCGGTCCGTCGTACGCCGTCAGCGCCTCCCTGGCGGCCTGCCGGGCACTGTCCGCCAGGCCCTGCGGGGAGACGATGCGCCCGTCGCGGCCGAGCCGCAGCGCCAGACGCCGCAGGGACGCCGGATCGGGGGTGCGCAGGGTGATGCGCAGACCGCCGTCGGGAAGCTCGTCGGCGCTGTCGTGCGGGTAGTACTCGGCGACCCAGCGCCCCCCGGGCCCGACCTCGACGACGACTTCGGGGTCCTCGGCGGCCGGCTGCACCAGCCCCTCCGACAGGTCCCGCAGCTCTATCTCGGGCGGTGCGGACGGCTCGTCCAGGATCCTGATCTCGGCGACCCGGTCGAGGCGGAACGTGCGGCGCGCCTCGGAGCGCCGGCACCATGCCTCCACGTACGTGTGCCCGACGCTGACCAGGCGGATCGGGTCGATCTCCCGTTCGCTGAGCTCGTCGCGCGCGGGCGAGTAGTAGCGGATCCACAGGCGGCGCCGCTCGGAGATCGCCCGGTCGACGTCCGCGAAGACCCCGCCCTCGGACTCGAAGGTCACCGACAGCCGCGCGCTGGCCCCGGCGGCCTCGCCGGCCGCCGTCTCCACCTTGGCGGTGGCCCGCAGCAGCGCCTGCCGGTCGCCCTCGCGCAGCCCGGGCAGCGTGGACACCGCGCGGGCGGCGACCAGCAGCGCGGTCGCCTCGTCGGCGGCCAGCCTGAGCGGTTCGGCCGCCTCCTCCCCGAGGGCCGCGGGGTTGTGCCACCAGATCCGGTCACCGTCGGTGTCGATGTCGAGGAGGTCGCCACCGCGGAAGCTGGTGCCGCACATGGGCAGCACATCCAGGTCCGAGACCAGCTCGTCCTCGGTGATTCCGAACGCGCGGGCGACATCGCCGACACGCGCGCCGGGCCGCTCGCGCAGATACGTCACCAGGGACAGCATCCGCCGCGTCTGGTCGATGGCGTTCACGGGCCTGACCGGTTTGCCTGCCACTTGCTTGTGCTCCCCCTCAGCCCTTGGCCACAGCGCGCAGCCGGTCCACCACGTCGGCGCGCAGCTCGGCCGGCTCCAGGACCACCACATCCGGCCCGAACTCCACCAGCCAGGCGTCCAGCCCGTGCCCGTACGGAATCTCCAACTCGTCCCAGCCGTCGCCGAGTTCCCGGACCTGGGCCGCCTTCGCCCGAAGGGGGTAACCGGCGCCCGCCCGCAGCCGGATCAGCGCGGACCGGTCGGCGGTCTCGCCCGCCCAGCTGGCGACGGTCTCGCGGACGGTGACGACGTCGGGGACCTCGGCGGTGTACTTCGCGCCCCGGCTGCGAACCTTGCCGGTGATCCGCGACAGCCGGAACACCCGTTCGGCGCCCCGGTCGCGGTCCCAGCCCGCGAGATACCAGTGGCCGCGCCAGCACTCCAGCGCCCACGGCTCCACATGACGAGGCTCGGGGCGGACGGCGGTGGCCTTGCGATAGTCGAAGACGACCGGGCGGCGGTCCCGGCAGGCCAGCATCAGCGGTTCGAAGGCGGCCTCGTGCACCGGAATGCGCGGCTCCAGGGCGCCGTGCCACTCGTACGGGTCAACGTCCTCGGGCAGCCCGGCCGCGCGCAGCTTCTGCAGGGCGCCGCTGGCCGCACCGGCGAGGCGGGCCTGCTGCCAGACCTTCGCGGCCAGGCCCAGGGCGGCGGCCTCCTCGGCGTCGAGGGCGATGGGCGGCAGCCGGTTGCTGTCACGGCCGGCGCGATAGCCGACCTCACCGTCGAGGTTCTCCACCGTCTCGATGACCAGCCCGAGCTCGCGCAGATCGTCCTTGTCCCGCTCGAACATCCGGTTGAACGAGTCGTCGCTGCCCGCTTCGAGGTAGGCCTCGATGGAGTCGCGCAGCTCGCGTTTGCTCAGCGGCCGGCGCGTTCCGAGCAGGCACAGCGCCAGGTTCATCAGCCGCTCTGCCTTGGCAATGGCCATCGACGCCCTTCGCCTTCCCTATGGTGCTTACGACGGATGACCGTACCGCCCCGAAGTGGCGCGGCAAAAGCCGAGGGCCCATGCCCGGACAGGCATGGACCCCGGATGATCGAGTCCGGTCACATCCCGTACCGATGTCGTACGACGATCCGACCTGATCCCGATCCCATTCGACTGTCGTGCGACGATCGGACCGGACGGTCAGACCGCGATCAGGTCCACCACGAAGATCAGCGTCTCGCCCGGCTTGATCGCCGGGGTCGGGCTCTGGTTGCCGTAGGCGAGGTGGGCCGGGATGGTCAGCTCACGCCGGCCGCCGACCTTCATGCCCTGGACACCCTGGTCCCAGCCCTTGATGACCCGGCCGCCGCCCAGCGGGAACTTGAACGGGTTGCCCCGGTTCCAGCTGGCGTCGAACTCCTCGCCCGTGCTGAAGGACACTCCCACGTAGTGGACGGTGACGTTCTGACCCGCCTTCGCTTCGGCTCCGTCGCCCTCCCAGATGTCCTTGATCTGGAGGTCCGCCGGGGGCTCGCCGCCGGGGAAGTCGATCTCGGGCTTCTCGATGCTCACGTCTCTGGCTCCTGCTGGTGAATGAACAAAGGCAACGCGCACAGTCTTTCATCCCCGGCGAGGTGACGCCCGCGCCAGGCCGACCTCCACGAAGAGGTCACACAAGGGCTCACATCTTGGCGAGGATGTCCACGGAGAACACCAGCACCGAGTCCTTCTCGATACCGCTGCCCTGCGGCGGGTTGTCGCCGTAGCCCAGGGCCGGCGGAATCGAGATCATCACGCGGCTGCCGACCTTCTTGCCCGTCAGCCCCTGCGACCAGCCCTTGACGACCTGCGACAACCCGAACGAGACCAGCTGCCCGTTCTTGTACGACGAGTCGAACTCCTTGCCGGTGTCCCACAGCACGCCCTTGTACTGCACGAGGACCGACTCGGTCTCCTTGACGACCTCGCCCTCGCCCTCGATGACGTAGTTCGCCACCAGCTTCGTGGGCGCGGCGGACTTCGGGATCTCGATCGAGGGAGCCGCCCCGTCGGTGTTCGTACCGACCTTCGGCAGAGCGGCGTCGTCCTGGGCGACGACCTTGCCCTTCGCCGAGCTCTTCGCGTTGAACGTGTCCACGACGTCCACGACGAAGACCAGCGTGTCGGTGCCCTTGATGCCCGCCTGCGCGTTGCCCTGCGTGCCGTAGCCCCAGGTCGGCGGGACGGCCATCTCGACACGGCTGCCGGCCTTCTTGCCCGTCAGCGCATACCGCCAGCCGTCGATGATGCTGCCCTGCGCGAGCTGGATGACGAGCGCGGTCCCCCGGTCGTACGAGTTGTCGAAGACCTTCGCCGAATCCCAGACCTGGCCCAGGTAGTTCGCCACGACGTAGTCGTTCTCCACGACCGTCTTGCCGTTGCCCGCGACGAGCGTCTTCACCGCGAGATCCTTCGACGCGGCACCGCTGCCCTTGGCCACCGTCGGCTTCTCGCCGAACTTCGCCCCCGCGGTGACCGCCGGCAGCGGACCGTCGACGATCTTCGGAGCCGGAGCGCCGGACGAACCCGACGCCGAAGGGGACGGGCTGCTGTCACTGGCCTTGCTCGTGTCGGACTTGTCGTCACCGCATCCGGCGAGTGTGACAAGTCCGGCAGGTACGGCAAGGAGAACTGAGCGTCGGCGCACGGTGAAAGCCTCGTATCGGTGTCGATCTTGTGTTGCTGGCGTCCGCGCAACTCTACGGCGTGCGAAGGGCGCCGTACGGAAAACGTACGGCGCCCGTGTTGCGTTCCGGAAACTCGCCCGGCCGCAAATCTCACATACCGGCGATCAGCTTCTCCACCCGCTCGTCGACGCTGCGGAACGGGTCCTTGCACAACACCGTGCGCTGTGCCTGGTCGTTGAGCTTCAGATGCACCCAGTCGACCGTGAAATCACGGCGCTGCTCCTGAGCCCGCCGGATGAAGTCACCGCGCAGCCGCGCCCGAGTGGTCTGCGGCGGAACCGACTTGCCCTCGAAGATCTTCAAGTCGTTGCAGATCCGAGCGGCTTGGTTCTTCCTCTCCAGCAGGTAGTAAAGACCCCGCCTGCGGTGGATGTCGTGATAAGCGAGGTCTATCTGAGCGACGCGCGGATGCGACATCGTCATATTGTGCTTGGCCCGGTACCGCTCGATGAGCTGGTACTTCATCACCCAGTCGATCTCGGTACCGATCCGGTCCAGATCCTCGGCCTCGATGGAGTCGAGCACCCGGCCCCACAACTCCAGCACCTGCGCGACCGTGCCCGTGCGGATACCTCGCCGGTCGACGAAGTCCACGGCCTTCTCGTAGTACTCGCGCTGCACATCCAGCGCCGAGGCCTCCCGGCCGCTGGCCAGCCGCACCTTGCGACGGCCCGTGATGTCATGGCTGACCTCGCGGATCGCCCGGATCGGGTTCTCCAGGGTCAGGTCCCGCATCACCGTGCCCGCCTCGATCATGCGCAGCACGAGGTCGGTGGCACCGACCTTGAGGAGCATCGTCGTCTCGGACATGTTCGAGTCGCCCACGATGACGTGCAGCCGACGGTAGCGCTCGGCGTCCGCGTGCGGTTCGTCACGTGTGTTGATGATCGGCCGGGACCGGGTCGTCGCCGAGGAGACGCCCTCCCAGATGTGCTCGGCCCGCTGACTCACGCAGTACACGGCACCGCGCGGAGTCTGCAGTACCTTGCCCGCACCGCACAGGAGCTGGCGGGTGACGAGGAACGGAATGAGGATGTCCGCGAGCCGGGAGAACTCCCCGTGCCGGGCCACCAGATAGTTCTCGTGGCAACCATAAGAGTTGCCCGCCGAGTCCGTGTTGTTCTTGAAGAGGTAGACGTCGCCCGCGATTCCTTCCTCGTGCAGGCGTCGTTCGGCGTCCACCAGGAGTCCTTCGAGAATGCGCTCGCCGGCCTTGTCGTGGGTGACGAGTTCCGTCAGGTCGTCACATTCCGGTGTCGCGTATTCCGGATGTGATCCCACGTCAAGATAGAGGCGGGCGCCGTTTCGCAGAAAGACATTGCTGCTGCGGCCCCATGACACGACACGGCGGAAGAGGTACCGAGCCACCTCGTCGGGAGACAGACGCCGCTGTCCCCTGAACGTACACGTGACGCCGTACTCGTTCTCCAGCCCGAAAATGCGGCGGTCCATGACTGAACATTACGCCCGATCCCCTGTGCTGAAACGGGTTCCGGCAGCACGGTTTGGATCATTTTCCGATGAGACCGCAACCACCGCACCTCCCGAGGGCACCGCCAGGACCCGCCCGGTGACCAGCAGAACCAGCAACGACACGGCCCCCGCACCCCCCGGCACGACGAACCCCCACAGCGTTCCGCCCCACTCGACGACCGGCCCCGCCAGGCCCGTTCCCAGCGACGCGCCCACGGTGAACGTCGTCACAAGCCAGGAGAAAGCCTCGGTGACCGTCCCCCGCGGAGCGTGCCGGTCCACCAGCACGAACACACATGCGAGGGCCGGCGCCAGGAACACCCCGGCGAGCACCATCAGCAACGTCATCGCCACGGCGCCCGGCATCAGCGTCAACGGCAGGTAACACACCGCCAGAAGCCCCACCAGCACCGTCAGTCGTCGCTCCGCCGGCCCGCTCCACTGCCGCGCCCCGTACACCGTGCCGCCGAGCAGCGCACCCAGCCCGATGGCCGCCATCAGCCAGCCGTACACCGTGTCACCTCCGTTGTCGTCCGCGTACGACACCGAGGCGACCGTGATGGACCCCAGCGCGATCCCGACGAACAGGAACGCCCCGAGCATCGCCAGCAGCCCCGGCGAACGCAGCGCGCCCAGCCAGTGCGCCTCGCGCGGCGCCGAACGCCACGCACGCGAGGGCGGCGACAGCACCACGGAGAGCGCGCCGAGGACCCCGATCACGTTCATGACGAGCAGCGCGGCCTGCGCCGACCACAGCGACGCGCACAGCGTCACCAGCAACGGCCCCACGGTGAACATGACTTCCTGCGCCACCGCGTCCATCGCGTACGCCGTGTGCACGTGGTCCTCCTTACGGAGGACAGAGGGCCACAGCGCACGCAGACCGCCCTCCAAGGGGGGCGTGAAAAGCCCGGCGACCGCCACCGCGGCATAGGCGAGCGGCAGCGGATCGGTGCCCGCGAACGCGAACACCCCCATGCCGAACGCCGACACGAGCGCGCCCGACAACTGGATCCGCGGCTGCCCGTACAGGTCGACCAGCCGCCCGAGCAGTGGCTGCCCCACGGCGTTCGCCACCCCGTACGCCGCGGCGAGCCCGCCGGCGAGGCTGTAGGTGCCGCCCTCGGCACAGACGAACAGCACGATCGCGATCGCCGCCGTGGCGTTCGGCAACCGGCCCACCAGGGTGCCCACGAGCAGCCGCACCGCATGCCGTGCCCTGAGGATCTCCAGGTATCCCGCCGCCATGACCAGCCCTTCCCGTCGACCGCGACGCCGGAAGTGTTACGTATAACGTCGCCCGTCATACGTACCATGTGCGCAGTCCGCACGTCCACACGAAGGAGCAGGCCCACGGTGGCACGAGGCAGCACCCGACCCACCAGCCGTGACGTCGCCCAGGCCGCGGGCGTCTCCCAGGCCGCCGTCTCCCTCGTACTCGGCGACAAATGGCGCGGCCGGGTCTCCGAGGCCACCGCGGAACGCGTACGGGCCGCCGCCCGCGACCTCGGCTACCGGCCCAACCTCGCCGCCCGCAACCTCCGCCTCGGCCACACCCGCACCGTCCTGCTCGTCGTCCCCGCCCTCACCACCGAGTTCTTCGCCGGGGTCTACACCGGAGCCGCCCGCATCGCCGCCGAACACGGCTTCGGCGTCGTCCTCTACCCCTCCCCCGAGGGCATCGGCCCCGCCCGCGACCCCTTCCACTCCGCCCAGGCCGCCCTCGACGGCGTCCTCGCCTCCTCCATGGCCGCCGACGCCCTCACCGCCATCCGCGGCGACCAACTCCCCCTCGTCATGCTCGACAGCGACCCCCGGGGCAGCCTCGGCGCCGCCACCGTCAACCTCGACATCGCCGACGGAGTACGCCAAGTCGCCGAACACCTGCTCGGCCTCGGCCACCGCCGCTTCCTCCACCTCGCCGCCGACATCCCCTCCTGGACCTTCGAGGTACGCGCCCAGGCACTCACCACACGGCTCTCCGGCGTCCCCGGCACCGACCTGCGCACCATCCAGGCCCCCATCTCCTTCCAAGGCGCCCAGCAGGCCACCACGGCCGCCCTCAGCGGCCCCGGCCCGCACCCCACCGCCCTCGTCTGCGACGACGACAAACTCGCCACCGGCGCCTACAAGGCCATCCGCCGCCTCGGCCTGCGCATCCCCGACGACCTCTCCGTCACCGGCCTCGACGACCTCGCCCTCGCCACCGCCATCGACCCCGAGTTGACGACGGTCCGCCTCGACGCCGAACTCTTCGGCGAACGCGGCATGCAAGCCCTCCTCGCCGTCCTCGACGGCCGCACCCCCACCCAGGGCGACATCCCCGTCCAACTCGTCGTACGAGGCTCCACAGCACCCCCCAGACGCCACTCCTGACCCCACCAACGCCCGCACCCCGGCCGCCAGAAGCGACCGGGGTGCGAAAACAAGAAACAACAGGCGGAACACAACCGCCCACCGGACGACTACTCCTCTTCCTCGGCGCTCTCCGCCTCCGTAGTCGCCCCGCCGGCCTCCAGCAACCGCCCCAGCTGACGACCGACAATCCGCTTGAACTTCCGCTTCTGCGGCCGCGTACGGTCCAGCACCGCCACCTCCAGCCGCTCCGCCGGAATCTCCCGCTCGGTACCGTTCGTATCGCGCGACAGCGCCTGAACCGCCAACTTCAGCGCCTCGGCCAACGACATACCGTCCTGATGACGCTGATCCAGATACGTGCTGATCTGCTCCGCGTTACCACCGACCGCCACCGAACCGTGCTCGTCGACGATCGACCCGTCGTGCGGCAACCGGTAGATCTGATCACCGTCGGCCGACTCACCGACCTCGGCGACCACAAGCTCCACCTCGTACGGCTTCTCCGCCGCCGACGAGAAGATCGTGCCCAACGTCTGCGCATAGACGTTGGCCAGACCACGAGCCGTCACATCATCACGGTCGTACGTGTACCCCCGAAGATCGGCATACCGCACACCGCCGATCCGCAGATTCTCGTACTCGTTGTACTTACCGGCAGCCGCGAAGCCGATCCGGTCATAGATCTCGCTGAACTTGTGCAGCGCACGGGACGGGTTCTCGCCGACGAACACGATGCCGTCGGCATACTGCAGCACAACCAGGCTGCGACCACGGGCAATGCCCTTACGGGCATACTCCGCCCGGTCGGCCATCGCCTGCTGGGGTGAGACATAGAACGGCGTCGACACCGGTTAACCGTCCCTTTCTGTCGAAGTCACTGGACCACCTGAAGAACGAGAGGCACTACAGCAGGGCGGCACGCGGACCGTCGGGCTGCTCCAGACGCCGCGCCAGAATCGAACGGGCGATCTCCGCGCCTTCCTCGTCCGTCAGCCTGCGGAAACCGTCCTCGGTGATCACCGTGACAATCGGGTAGATCCTGCGCGCGACATCAGGACCACCGGTCGCCGAATCGTCGTCCGCGGCGTCGTACAACGCCTGGATGACCAGCGTCGTCGCCTCCGACTCGCTCAGATCACGGCTGTACAGCTTCTTCATCGCACCCCGCGCGAAGACCGACCCGGACCCCGTCGCGGCATACCCGTGCTCCTCGGAACGCCCACCCGTCACGTCGTACGAGAAGATGCGCCCCTTCCCCCGGTCCACATCGAACCCGGCGAACAACGGCACCACAGCAAGACCCTGCATGGCCATACCGAGGTTCGAACGAATCATGGTGGACAGCCGGTTCGCCTTGCCCTCCAACGAGAGCTGCGCCCCCTCCACCTTCTCGAAGTGCTCCAGCTCCAGCTGGAACAGCTTGACCATCTCGACGGCCAGACCGGCGGTGCCGGCGATCCCGACAGCCGAGTACTCGTCCGCCGGGAACACCTTCTCGATGTCCCGCTGCGCGATGACGTTCCCCATGGTCGCTCGCCGGTCACCGGCGAGCACGACACCACCCGGGAAGGTGACGGCCACGATGGTCGTGCCGTGCGGCGCCTCGATCACACCCTGGGTAGGCGGCAACTGCCGCTTGCCCGGGAGCATCTCCGGCTGATGGTCGGACAGGAAGTCCATGAAGGACGACGACCCGGGCGTCAGGAAGGCAGCCGGTAGACGCCCGGTGCTACGAGTGTTGGCTTCCACGGGGATCCTTCCAAGTAGGCGGCAGCCCGACGAACAGCGTCGGGATCATCTCCCAACTTGCCGATGGCCGAATTGCAGTTGAAGCACAGTACGCCACGGACCCTACCCGTCTCGTGGCAATGATCCACATGAATGGCAGGAGCTTTCAGGCAGATCACGCAGAGCCCCATTTGAGAGGCGACCATCTCGTCACGTTCGGCTTCGGTCATGCCGTAGTTGCGCTTCAGATGACCCTGTCGCCCTTGAATGACCCGGCATGCCTTGCAACGCGTCGACAGGCCGTCCGACGCGGTTGCGTTACGGTGCCACTCACTGTGCGGCTTGATCTCGCCACAGGTCCGGCAGAGCTTGTGCCCATGCGGGACTTCCAACTTTTCCCGCACAGACTTCCCGACCGCTTGCCGGCGCCGCCGGTAGTGCGCGGCACTGTACTCAGCCACGCACTCCCGGCACCGCACCTGAAGGCCGTCGCAACGATTCCTGTCCGCCGCGAAGCACTCCGTAGGCAATGCGCGCTTACAGCCCGTACACCGCTTACCTTGCGGCGAGTCGGACAGATCGGTCATTCTCCACCTTTTTGCACGAAACTACGAACAAAGTCCTCGGCATTTTCCTCGAGTACGTCATCGATTTCATCGAGGACGGAGTCCACGTCGTCGCTCAGCTTCTCCTGGCGCTCCTTGAGGTCTTCGGATACCTGTGCCTCAGGTGCCTCCTCGACCTCCTCGGTGCTGCGCGTCGCCTTCTGCTGTCCGCCGCCGGTGTCCTTGGTCGCCATAACCCTCACCCCGCTCGGTTCGACGTTCTTGATCAGACCCTACAAGCAGGGTCCGACATTGGCCCCGCTGTTCCTACAACGTCCGGGAACCACCTCGATGATTCCCGGACGCCGCACTTTCCACCCTGTCCGGCCGTCGCGCCCCGAAGGCCCGCTCAGTGGCCCGACAGGACCCTGACCAGGTCTTCTGCCGTGCGGCAGCGGTCCAGGAGCTCTTTCACGTGATTACGCGTTCCGCGAAGCGGCTCCAGGGTTGGGACGCGCTGGAGCGAGTCCCGGCCCGGCAGGTCGAAGATCACCGAGTCCCAGGAGGCCGCCGCGACGTCGTCCGCGTACTGCTCCAGGCAGCGTCCGCGGAAGTACGCGCGCGTGTCCTCCGGGGGCTTCGTACGCGCCCTCTCGACCTCTCCCTCGTCCAGCAGGCGCTTGATGCGGCCACGGGCCACGAGGCGGTTGTAAAGGCCCTTCTCGGCCCGTACGTCCGCGTACTGGAGGTCGACCAGGTGCAGCCGGGCGGCGTCCCAGTCGAGGCTGTCACGGCGCCGGTAGCCCTCCATGAGTTCCCGCTTGGCGACCCAGTCGAGCTCGCCGGCGAGGCTCATGGGGTCGTTCTCCAGGCGGTTCAGGGTGTCCTCCCAGCGAGCCAGGACGTCCTTCGTCTGGTCGTCGGCGTCAGCCCCGTACCGCTCCTCCACGTATTTGCGCGAGAGTTCGAAGTACTCCATCTGAAGTTGTACGGCGGTCAGTGTGCGTCCACTGCGGAGCGTGACCAGGCGCTTGAGCGTCGGGTCGTGGGAGACCTGGTGGAGGGTGCGTACGGGCTGGTCCACCGCCAGGTCGACCGCGATGAAGCCGTCCTCGATCATGGAGAGGACCAGCGCCGTCGTGCCCAGCTTCAGGTAGGTCGAGATCTCGGAGAGGTTCGCGTCGCCGATGATCACGTGGAGTCGGCGGTATTTCTCCGCGTCCGCGTGGGGCTCGTCCCGGGTGTTGATGATGGGGCGCTTGAGGGTGGTTTCCAGGCCCACCTCGACCTCGAAGTAGTCCGCGCGCTGGCTGAGCTGGAAGCCGTGTTCGTGGCCGTCCTGGCCGATGCCCACGCGGCCCGCTCCGGTGACGACCTGGCGGGAGACGAAGAAGGGCGTCAGGTGGCGCACGATGTCCGAGAAGGGGGTCTCCCGCTTCATCAGGTAGTTCTCGTGCGTGCCGTAGGAGGCGCCCTTGTTGTCGGTGTTGTTCTTGTAGAGGTGGATCGGCTGGGCGCCAGGGAGTTGCGCGGCGCGTTCGGCCGCTTCGGCCATGATGCGTTCGCCGGCCTTGTCCCAGAGGACGGCGTCGCGGGGGTTGGTGACCTCGGGGGAGCTGTATTCGGGGTGTGCGTGGTCGACGTACAGCCGCGCGCCGTTGGTCAGGATGACGTTGGCCAGGCCGATGTCCTCGTCGGTGAGCTGGCTGGAGTCGGCGGACTCGCGGGCGAGGTCGAAGCCTCGCGCGTCTCGCAGCGGGTTCTCCTCCTCGAAATCCCAGCGGGCCCGCCGGGCCCGGTGCATCGCCGCCGCGTAGGCGTTGACGATCTGGGACGAGGTGAGCATGGCATTGGCGTTGGGGTGGCCGGGGACGGAGATCCCGTACTCCGTCTCGATGCCCATTACTCGCCGTACGGTCATGCGGCCCTCCTTGCCCGGCGGTGTCCTCGGTCGGGGACGCCGCTCAAGTACCGCTGGCGCTCCGGTGCGTGTGCGGTGCCCGTCCCCGCACTGCGCGACTCGGCGGTACGAAAGAGCCTAGAACGCCTTTGCGCTGGTGGGGAGATCATTTGCGTCATTGCCTTGCTCCAGCTGTGGCCTGAAAAACAGTTGGCTGCGGGTACCCGGTGAGGGCACCCGCAGCCACCCCGTCTTTTACAGGTACTGACCGGTGTTTGCCACCGTGTCGATGGAGCGTCCGGTGTCCGCGCCCTGCTTCCCGGTGATGAGCGTACGGATGTAGACGATCCGTTCGCCCTTCTTTCCGGAGATCCGGGCCCAGTCGTCCGGGTTGGTGGTGTTGGGGAGGTCCTCGTTCTCCTTGAACTCGTCCACGCAAGCCTGGAGGAGGTGGGAGACGCGGATGCCCTTCTGCTTGTGGTCGAGGAAGTCCTTGATGGCCATCTTCTTGGCCCGGCCCACGATGTTCTCGATCATGGCGCCGGAGTTGAAGTCCTTGAAGTAGAGGACTTCCTTGTCACCGTTGGCGTAGGTGACCTCCAGGAAGCGGTTCTCCTCGGATTCCGTGTACATGTGTTCCACGGCTGTCTGGATCATGCTCTGGACCGTGGCGATCTTGTCGCCGCCATGCTCCCCCACGTCCTCGGGGTGCAGCGGGAGGCGCTCGGTCAGGTACTTCTGGAAGATGTCCTTGGCGGATTCGGCGTCCGGACGCTCGATCTTGATCTTCACGTCGAGGCGGCCGGGGCGCAGGATGGCGGGGTCGATCATGTCCTCGCGGTTGGAGGCGCCGATGACGACCACGTTCTGCAGGCCTTCCACGCCGTCGATCTCGGCGAGCAGCTGCGGGACGATGGTGTTCTCCACGTCCGAGCTGACGCCGGATCCGCGGGTGCGGAAGAGGGATTCCATCTCGTCGAAGAAGACGATGACGGGGGTGCCCTCGGAGGCCTTCTCCCTCGCACGCTGGAAGACGAGGCGGATCTGCCGCTCGGTCTCGCCGACGTACTTGTTGAGGAGTTCCGGGCCCTTGATGTTGAGGAAGAAGCTCTTGCCGGTGGCCTGGCCGGTGACTTCGGCGACCTTTTTGGCCAGCGAGTTGGCGACGGCCTTGGCGATGAGTGTCTTTCCGCATCCGGGGGGCCCGTAGAGCAGAACGCCCTTGGGCGGCCTGAGTTCGTGCTCCTTGAAGAGGTCGGGGTGGAGGTACGGGAGTTCGACGGCGTCGCGGATCATTTCGATCTGGTTGCCCAGGCCGCCGATCTGCTCGTAGCCGATGTCGGGTACTTCTTCGAGGACGAGTTCCTCGACCTCGCTCTTCGGTACGACTTCGTAGACGTAGCCGGAGCGGGGTTCGAGCAGGAGTGCGTCGCCGGGGCGGATGACGACGTCCAGGAGGGGCTCGGCGAGCCGTACCACCCGTTCCTCGTCGGTGTGCCCCTGCACCAGGGCGCGTTCGCCGTCCTCAAGGATCTCCTTGAGGGTGACGATGTCTCCGACGCTCTCGTATTCCATGGCCTCGACCACGTTGAGAGCTTCGTTGAGCATCACTTCCTGGCCGCGTCGGAGCTCTTCGAGCTCGACGCTTGGGCTGACGTTCACGCGGAGTTTGCGGCCTCCGGTGAAGATGTCCGCCGTGCCGTCCTCGTTGGCGACCAGGAAGACACCGAAGCCGGCCGGGGGCTGTGCCAGCCGGTCGACCTCCTCCTTGAGGGCCACGATCTGGTCGCGGGCCTCACGGAGTGTGTTGGCGAGCCGCTCGTTCTGTGCGGACACGCCGGCCAGGTTGGTCTGCAGCTCGACGATCCGCTCTTCGAGAATCCTCGTGTGTCGCGGAGAGTCGGCGAGCTTGCGCCGCAGGACGGCGATCTCCTGCTCAAGGTAGGCAATCTGCCCGGACGGGTCGTCGGACCCTCGTCCCGGGCGGATGCCGCGGTTCATGTCGTCGTCGTGGGCTGCCACGGTCCTCACCTCCTCCAAGGGGAGCTGGACGCTTCCAGACCCTACCTGGGTGGGTGTCGATTGAAACCCCTAGATCACAAAGACTGTCGAGGTGTGTCCGATCTTCACCCTTGCGCTCTCCCTCACGCCAGGGGAATACCCACAGAACGTGGTTGGGAAGCGGCCGGAGGTAGGGTCGAAGTGTTCAACACCCGTCAGAGCTGGGCCGACTTGCCGTCGGATTGCCTTGCTCGGCGCAGAAACGGCAGGAGATGTGACCGTGCAGGAGGAGGCCGGGACCGGCGCCGAGGCGCTGGAGGTCTGGATCGATCAGGACCTGTGTACGGGGGACGGAATCTGTGTCCAGTACGCGCCGGAGGTCTTCGAGCTGGACATCGACGGGCTGGCGTATGTGAAGAGCTCCGGGGACGAGTTGCTGCAGGCCCCGGGTGCGACGACGCCGGTTCCGCTGTTGTTGCTGACCGATGTGGTGGACTCCGCGAAGGAGTGTCCGGGCGACTGTATTCACGTACGTCGAGTTTCGGACAGGGTCGAGGTTTTCGGCCCGGACGCGGAGTGACCGTCCGACTTCTCCGCGCTACGACTGGCTGAAATCCGCCCCTCGGCGCTGTCTGGTTTCTCACAGGGCGCTGGTCGTACGTACGTTCCGCGGCCACCCGTCGCCCCAGGGGCGCGTGTCACACGCTCTGGGCGCCGGCGGGTGTCGAGCGGAGGAACGCGCCGTTCTTCCATTGCCACTTGGCGCGCTCGTTGACGTCGGGGCAGCACCTGGGGACGTCGAGGGACGAGTAGCCGAGGAGTGTGGCGGTGACCGTCCCGTCGCTGACCGTGAGGTCGGTGGCGGTGAGGCGGTCCTTGGGGTCGACGAGGGTCGCGACGAGGCGCGGCTCCTTGGTGTCGGCGGCCTGGGTGAGGACGTACACGCCGTTGGGCGGGGTGCCGGAGCCGGCGTCGCAGCGCACGGAGGCGACCGTTTCGGGTCTGCCGTCGCCGTCGAGGTCTCCGGTGGCCTTGTTCTCCACGAGGACCGGGAGCGGGCCGCACTGGAGGGGGAAGTCGACGCCGGTGGGGTCAGGGGGTGCTGCCGCCGCTGCGGGTCTTCCTGCGGGGCCGGGGCCGGCTGCCTGGGCCGCGGTCGCGGAGCCCGGCTGGAGCGCCGAGGAGAGGGCGACGACACCGGCGAGGGCGGTGGCCGTGGCGAGCCAGTGGATGGGGCGGGCGTGTGTGTGGGCCAGTTCCGGGACGGCGGACTGCTGCACTCGGAGTGTCTCCCGTGGAGGGCTGTGCCGGTGGGGTGTCCCGCATGGTGCCACACGTCACACTGCGAGGGAACGGCGGGGTACGCGGTGTCGGGTGTGAGTAGTGGTGCCGTTGTTGCGTCGGCCGCGTCAACCGGAAAGCGTTGTGGCCGAGTTCCCGGAGTATCGGGGGAACTCGGCCACGGTGTCCGTGCGTTGGTGCGGTCAGCGGCTGTTGCCGCCGTCGGGGTTCGGGCCGGAGTAGTCGTCGCCGTAGGAGCCCTTGGAGGGGCGGCGGCGGCGCATGGGGGGCTCGACGCCGTCGGCGAGGCGGCGGGCGGTGAGCAGGAAGCCGGTGTGACCGATCATCCGGTGGTCCGGGCGGACGGCGAGGCCCTCGATGTGCCAGTTGCGGACCATCGACTCCCAGGCGCTCGGCTCGTTGAAGCAGCCGATCTCGCGGATGGACTCGACGGTCCGGGCGAGCTGGGTGGTGGTCGCCACGTAGCAGCAGACGATGCCGCCGGGGACGAGTGCCTTGGAGACGGCTTCGAGGCATTCCCAGGGGGCGAGCATGTCGAGGACCACGCGGTCGACCTCGGTGTCGCTGAGGTTGTCCTGGAGGTCGCCGACGGTGAGCTGCCAGGCGGGGTGCGGGCCCCCGAAGTAGCGCTCCACGTTCGCCTGGGCGATCTCGGCGAAGTCCTCGCGGCGCTCGTAGGAGTGCAGCATGCCCTGGTCGCCGATGGCGCGCAGCAGGAAGCTGCTGAGCGAGCCGGAGCCCACGCCCGCTTCCACGACGCGGGCGCCGGGGAAGATGTCGGCGAAGGCCAGGATCTGGCCCGCGTCCTTGGGGTAGACCACGGCGGCGCCGCGGGGCATGGACAGGACATAGTCGGGGAGCAGGGGGCGCAGCGCGAGGTAGGCGACGTTTCCGGTGGTGCGGACAACGCTGCCCTCGGGTGCGCCGATCAGCTCGTCGTGCGGGAAGGAACCCTTGTGGGTGTGAAAGTTCTTTCCGGCTTCGAGCGTGAACGTGTAGTGGCGGCCCTTGGGGTCGGTCAGCTGAACCTGGTCCCCGACCTTGAAGGGCCCGCGCCTGCGGGCGGCACCGGTCGGTTCGGACATGTGAACAGCCTACCGGTGTTGACGGGGGCGTCCGACCACTAGGAGGGGCGGGCCATGGCCTTGACGAAGGCGCGTTCCACGTCGGCTGCGGAGAGGACTCCGTAGATCTCGCCGGACTCCTCGACGACCAGGTATTCGCTGGCGGGGGTCGCGCGCAGGGTGTCGAGGAGTTCCTCGCCGGAGAGTTCCGCGGAGACGCGCATGCCGTCGGTGAGGTCCTGGGCGAGGCCGCTGACGGAGACCCAGGGGCGGCGGTGTTCGGGTACGCCGACGATGGCGGCTTCGCGGACGAGGGAGAGGGGTTCGCCGTCGGGGTCGACGACGACCAGGGCGCGGGCTCCGGCGTCGTTGGCGCGGCGCAGGGCCTCGGAGAGCGGGGTGTTGGTCTCGACGGGGACGGCGCGCCGGGTGAGGTTGCGGGCGCGCAGCTCGGGGAGGTGTTCGCGCAGGCGGGCCACGCGGAGGCTGTTGCCGGCGCCGGTCCAGATGATCGCGGCGAGGATGGCGGCGAGCAGGGCGTCGGTGACGGTGTCCATGCCGACGCTGTCCTCGGCGCTGGAGCCGAGGGCGCCGGACTGGGTGAGCAGCGGGAGTCCGATGAGGACGGAGACGGCGAGGGCGCGGCCGACCCAGGCGGCGGCGATCGTACCGCTCATGGGTTTGCCGGTGATCTTCCAGACGACGGCGCGGAGCATGCGGCCGCCGTCGAGGGGCAGGCCCGGCAGGAGGTTGAAGGCGGCGACGATGAGGTTGGAGATCATCAGGCCGGCCAGCAGGACGCCGGGGACGGTGCCGGGTTCGACGGTCTGGAGGGCGAGGTAGAAGACGCCCGCAAGGATCAGGGAGAGGAGCGGGCCGACGAAGGCGAGGACGAATTCGCGGCCAGGGGTCTCGGACTCCTTCTCGATCTCGGAGACGCCGCCGAAGAACTGGAGCTGGATGCGGCGTACCGGGAGTTTGAAGCGGAGGGCGGCGACGGTGTGGGCGAGTTCGTGGACGAGGACGGAGGCGTAGAAGGCGACCGCGAAGAAGAGGGAGACGAGGTAGCGCAGGGCGCCGAGTTCGGGCAGTACGCGGTCGAGCTGGCCGCCGAAGACCCAGGTGATGAGGGCGGCGACGAGGAACCAGCTGGGTGCGACGTAGACGGGTACGCCGAAGGGACGTCCCATGAGGAGCCCGCCGCCGGGTTCCTTGGGTTTGCGGGGGGCGCGGGACTTGGCGAGGCGCGGGGTGGTGCGGATGCGCTCGGGGGTGTCGTCGGGCGCCTTCGTCTTTGTGGGCTCCGCCGGTTTCGCGGGCTCCGGTTCCGGGGCGGGGGTCGGCTTCTCGGGCTCGGTGTGCTCGTCGGCCTGCGCGGTCTCCGGCTCGGGTTGCTCGGTCTGGGTGAGGCGGGTGGCGGCCGTTGTGGGTTCGGGGGGTGTGGGGTCGGTGGTCGGGGCCGTTCGCCCGGTGTGGCGGTCGGTCGACTGGTCGTTGCCGGAGCGCGGCTGTCCGCTCCCGCCGCTCTCGTCCACGGTGTCCCCTTGTCAGATGCGTCTCCCCCTTCCGCTCCGGGGCGAAAGGGTCTCGGGTCGATGGTATGCGGCCGTCGCGTCGTGTTCCGCCCCGGCACCCCCCGTGTTCGCCGGGCTGTCGTGGGTGGGCCGTGGCGGCGGTCGGGTCACTGTCAGTGGTGGGCCGTAAGGTCGTCGTCATGGAAATCAGCACCGAGGGCGCCGCCGAGTCCGTCTCGCCGGTCGTGCTGCCCTCCGCGCCGGCGTCCCTGTCGCCCTCGCGGGCCAGTGACTTCATGCAGTGTCCTTTGCTGTACCGGTTCCGGGTGATCGACCGGTTGCCGGAGAAGCCGAGTGAGGCGGCGACGAGAGGCACGCTGGTGCACGCGGTTCTCGAGCGGCTCTTCGACGCGCCGGCGGCCGAGCGGACGGCGCCGCGCGCGAAGTCGTTGATCCCGGGGCAGTGGGACCGGCTGCGGGAGACGCGGCCGGAGGTGGTGGAGCTGTTCGCGGACGATCCGGACGGGGAGCGGCTGGCGCGGTGGCTGGGTGAGGCGGAGCGGCTGGTCGAGCGCTGGTTCGGGCTGGAGGATCCGACGCGACTGGAGCCGGCGGAGCGTGAGCTGTTCGTCGAGGCGGAGCTGGATTCGGGGCTGAAGCTGCGCGGGATCATCGACCGGGTCGATGTCGCGCCCACGGGCGAGGTGCGGATCGTCGACTACAAGACGGGGAAGGCGCCGCGTCCGGAGTATGCGGAGGGCGCGCTGTTCCAGATGAAGTTCTACGCGCTGGTGGTGTGGCGGCTGAAGAACGTGGTGCCGCGGCGGCTTCAGCTCGTGTATCTCGGCAGTGGGGATGTGCTGACGTACGACCCGGTGCCGGCCGATCTCGAGCGGGTGGAGCGGAAGCTGCACGCGTTGTGGGAGGCGATCCGGGAGGCGACGGAGACGGGTGAGTGGCGGCCCCGGCCGACGAAGCTGTGCGGGTGGTGCGACCACCAGGCGGTTTGTCCGGAGTTCGGGGGTACTCCCCCGCCTTATCCGTTGCCGGTGCGGGTGGCTCCGCCGGGTGGGTCGTGAGTCGTCTGCGGGGCGGTGGGGGCTGAGCGCGCCCCGCGGCGGAGCCGCAGATCGGCACAGCCCCGCGCCCCTGCGAGGGGCTGTGCCCCCGCAAGGCAGAATGGGGGCGGACTAGCGAAGGAGACTTACGTGGCCATCCGCGTCCTACTTGTCGACGACCAGCCGCTGCTGCGTACCGGGTTCCGGATGATTCTGGAGGCCGAGCAGGACATCGCGGTCGTCGGCGAGGCCGGAGACGGTCTTCAGGCGATCGACCAGGTGCGTGCGTTGCAGCCCGATGTGGTGCTGATGGACATCCGCATGCCGCGGATGGACGGTGTGGAGGCGACCCGGCAGATCACCGGGCCGGGGCGGGACGGGCCGGCGAAGGTGCTGGTGCTGACGACCTTCGATCTCGACGAGTACGTGGTGGAGGCGCTGCGGGCCGGTGCCAGTGGCTTCCTGCTGAAGGACGCGCCGGCGGTCGAGCTGGTGCAGGCGATCCGGGTGGTGGCGGCGGGCGAGGCGATGCTCGCGCCGAGCATCACCCGGCGGCTTCTCGACAAGTACGCGGGGCATCTGCCGTCGGGCGACGAGCCGGTGCCCGACACCCTGCACACGCTGACCGAGCGTGAGGTCGAGGTGCTGAAGCTGGTGGCGCGGGGGCTGTCGAACGCGGAGATCGCCGCTGACCTGTTCGTCAGCGAGACGACGGTCAAGACGCATGTCGGGCATGTGCTGACCAAGCTGGGGCTGCGCGACCGGGTACAGGCCGCGGTGTACGCGTACGAGAGCGGGCTGGTGCGTCCCGGCGCTCAGTAGCCGGGTCTGTGGGTACGACGACGAGGGCGCCCCTTCCGGGAACGGAAGGGGCGCCCTCGTTCGCGTACCGGCCGGGTCAGCCCTTGTTGATCTCCCAGAAGCGGAAGACGGTCGAGGCGTCGAGGCAGTACTCGAGGCCGTAGACGTTGTCGTGGGCGACGGCGTACTGCTTGGCCTGCCAGACAGGGAGGAAGGGGACCTCCTGGGCGACGATGTCCTGGAGTTCGGCGAAGTCCGCGTCGGTGGCGGCACGGTCGCTCTCGGCGGCGGTGCCGGGGATGAGCGTGTCGGTGATGGTGCTGTTGGTGTAGTTGTTGCCGAGGACGTTGCCCTTGCCGAAGAAGGGGGCGGTGAAGTTGTCGGCGTCGGGGTAGTCCGGCACCCAGCCCTTCACGTACACGCCGTACTTGCCGGCTTCGATGTCCTTCTCGTACTGCTCGAAGGGGACGGAGCGGACGGTCGCCTCGAAGAGGCCGCTGGCGTTGAGCTGCTTGGCGATGGCCGCGAACTCGTCGTCGGTGGCGGGGCCGTAGCGGGACGGGGTCGACCAGAGGGTCAGTTTGACCTTGCCGGTGATGCCGTCGGCCTGGAGGGCCGCCTTGGCCTTGGTCTGGGAGGGGCGGGCGCCGTAGGTGTCGAAGAAGGCCGTGTTGTGACCGGATATGCCGGCCGGGATGATCGAGTAGAGGGGCGTCGCGGTGTCCTCGTAGACCTGGTCGACGAGGGCTTCGCGGTCGAGGAGGTAGGCGATGGCCTTGCGCACGCCGAGTTTTCCGGTGACCGGGTCGTTCATGTTGAAGACGAGGTGCTGGACCTCGGCGCTGGTGCCCTCGACGACGTCGATGCCCTCGTCGCCGCTGTTCTGCTCCAGGTCGGCTATGTCGCCGGCCTTGAGGCCTCGGTAGGCGATGTCGACGTCCCTGTCGAGGAAGGCCTTCTTCAGCTTGGTCTGGTCGCCGTGGAAGAACTTGAGGGTGACGCCGGAGTTCTGGACCTCGGCGGTGCCCTTGTAGTTCGGGTTGACGGAGAAGACGGCGCTGTCCTCGCCGAACGAGTCGAGCCGGTAGGGGCCGGAGCCGACGGCTTCGCCGTCCTTGCGCAGGCCGTCCTCGTCGTACTGCCGGTGGTCGACGATCGAGCCTGCGCCGGAGGCGATCTTGCTGGGGAAGGTGGCGTCGGCCACCTTGAGGTTGAAGACGACGGTCTTCTCGTCCGGGGTGTCCACCGAGCCGAGCATGGGGAACATGATCGCGGGACCGGCGTCGTCGTTGATCTTCAGCATGCGGTCGAAGGAGAACTTGACGTCCTCCGAGGTGAGCGAGTCACCGTTGCTGAACTTCAGGCCGTCGCGCAGGGTGCACTTGTACACCTTGGTCTGCGCGTCGCTGAAGGCGCACTCCCTGGCGGCCTCGGGCACCGGTTCGGTGCCGCCCTTGGGGAAGCTGAGGAGCGACTGGAAGACGTTGTTGAACAACAGCCAGGAGCCGGGGTCGTAGCCGGAGGCCGGGTCGGTGGCCAGGACGTCGTCGGACATCCCCATCACCACCGTGGAGCCGTCGGCCCCCGAGTCACCGTTCTCCGAGCCGCATCCGGTCAGGAGGCCGGAGGCCAGCCCCGCCACGATGGGCAGGACTGGCCACTGGTTGCGCAGGTTCACGTGGATGTGCCTTGTCGTCGGGTCTTGAGTACCCGGGACCGTCCCGGTCCCGGGTCGGGAAACGTGCGTCGGACGGGTGTGCCGGTCAGCTCACACCGCGGCCGAGCTCCCAGAGCTGGAGCGTCGAGGAGGAGTTGAGGGCCCACTCGGCGCCGGTGATGCCGTCGCGGGCAGCGATGTACTGGTTGCCCTGCCACAGCGGCAGCACGGGTACGTCGTCGGCCACGATGTCCTGGATGTCCGTGAGGCTCTTGGACGCGGTGAGGCGGTCGGCCTGGCGGCGGGACTCCGGGATCAGGGTGGCGCGGATCCGGCTGTTGGCGTACGGCGACTTGAGGAAGTTGTCCTTGTCGAGGAACGGCGCGAGGTAGTTGTCCGCGTCGGGGAAGTCGGGGAACCACCCCATGCCGTAGACGTCGTACTCGCCCTCTCGCTCGGCGGGGGCGAAGGTGGCCCAGGGCGTGCCCTCGATGGTGACGCTGAACAGCCCGCTGGCATTGAGCTGCTTCTGCAGTTCCTCGAACTCCTGCTTGGTGGCCGGGCCGTAGTGGTCGGTCGTGTAGTGCAGGGTGAGTTTCACCGGGGCGGTGATACCGGCGTTGGCCATCAGGGTTTTGGCCTTGATGTCGCTCGGCTCGCCGTATTTGTTGAAGAAGGAGTTCGAGTGACCGGTGATGGTGGCCGGGACCAGCGAGTAGAGCGGCTGGGCCTCGTCGCCGTACACCGTGGAGACGAGTTCGGCGCGGTTGATGATCTGGGCCATCGCCTGGCGGACGGCTTTGGTCTTCACCGTCGGGGCGTTGGTGTTGAAGGCGAGGTAGCGGATTTCGAGGCCGGGCATCTCGACGAGGTCGATGTCGCCGGCCGACTCGTCGTCGAGCTTCCGGATCTGCTCGGGCGACATCGTGCGGGTCATCAGGTCGATGTCGCCCTTGGAGAGGGCGGTGCCCATGGCGGCGGCGTCCTCGAAGGAACGCAGTTCGACCTTGTCGTTCTTCGGCGTCAACTGCCCCTCGTAATGGGGGTTCTTGGTGAAGACGGCGTTGACGAGTTCGTCGTTCTTGACCTCGGCGTGGAGCGTGTACGGGCCCGAGCCGTCGACCTTGAAGCCGTCGCGCAGCTTGTCCTTGTCGTAGTCGTCCGGGTTGACGATGCCCGCGACCGGGGTGGACAGCTTGAACGGGAAGGTGGCGTCGGCGGTCTTGAGGTGGAAGACGACCTCGCGGTCGCCCTCGGTCTCGACGGTGTCGATCGTGGACAGCAGGGCGAACACACCGCTGTCGGCCTGGATCCGCAGGGCCCGGTCGATCGAGAACTTCACGTCGGCGGCCTTGACGTCGCTGCCGTCGGCGAACTTGAGGCCCTTGCGCAGGGTGCAGGCGTAGCGCTCGTTGCCGGTGTCGGTGAACCCGCACTTCTCGGCGGCCTCGGGCACCGGGTCGCCGTCGCCGCGCGGCTGGACCATGAGGGTCTGCACGGTCTGACGCAGGATGTTCCAGGTGCCGACGTCGTAGGCGTACGCCGGGTCGATCGGCGCCGGAGTCTCGGTCGAGGCGGTGAACCGGTCCGTGGTGCCGACAACGATGGCATCGCCGCCGCTGCCGCTGCCACCGGCTCCGCCACAGGCGGCGAGCACGGGAACGAGCAGGCCGAGCGCGGCGGGCAGCACCAGAGTCTTGCGGTTCATGCTCGGGTTTCTCCAGGCTGTCGATCCCAGAAACCCGGCGTGCGTGGGGTGGTGCGCGCGGGTACGGGATTAGTTCGATGTTCTCTCAACGAGGTTAGTCCGCACCGCGGAGGGGCCCACAGGCAGCCGGAGTTGAGGGCTCATCACGCTGCGGAACCGGGTGCGGACGCACCGAAAAACCGGCGGCGGAATGATTCCGCGCAGGTTCTCCCCAAACGGGACACAAGGGCGTGCCGAGAGCCCCTGAAAGGGGCGCGTGTACACGCCACTTGCCCGTCGCCGGGGCCTTTCCGCGTGGCGAAGCTCACACGTTCAGCGTGATTGGTGCATACGCGAATTTTGCCATTGCGAGAGATTCCGTGGAGCCGCGGTAATTCTCAGATGACGGCCCTTGCGTTCATCCGCGCGTTTTCCCGCATTCGACGGGCACACTCGGTGAAGGGGTCAGTGCATTTCCGTCATCAGTCCGTGGAGAAAGGGCAGGTCGACTTCTTCCAGCGAGGTGACGACCGTGCGGCGCGCGGCGGGGGCGATGGGGGCGACCGAGGGCACGGCGATGACGTGGCAGCCGGCGGCCTCGGCGGCGGCGACGCCGGTCGCCGTGTCCTCGATGACGGCGCATCTCGCCGGGTCGGCGCCCAGGCCGGCCGCCGCGAGCAGATAGGGGTCGGGGTACGGCTTCGTCCGCTCCACCTCGTCCCCGGCGATGCTCAGGGCGAAGTGCTGCGGGCCGAGGGAGGCCACGACGCGGTCGATGATCCGGCGGTGCGAGGCGGAGACGAGGGCGGTCGGGATCTCGTGCGCGGAGAGTTCGGCGAGGAGGCGGGCGGCGCCCGGCATCAGCGGCAGGGCGCGGCTGATGAGGTGTTCGAACCCGTCGTTGAGCAGGACCGAGAGTTCGGCGAGGGTGATGTCGGCGCCGGTGGCCTCGATGAGGAACCCGGCGCTGCGGGTCATCGGGCCGCCGACCACGACGTGCCGCCAGGAGTCGTCGAGGGTGTGACCGAGGCCGGCGAAGATCTCCACCTCGACGTCCCACCAGAAGCCCTCGGTGTCCACCAGGGTGCCGTCCATGTCGAGGAGTACGGCCTGGAGTGCTGAGCCTTCGGCCGTACGGGTTCCGAGCGCGGGGACCGTGCTGGTCATCCTGGCGCACCTCCTTGAGGGACGATCAGGCCGGTTGCCCCTGAGTGCACAGAGGGCAACCGGCCTGCGATGGACCGACCAGTCTACGTCTTGTCCGATCAGCGTGCGTTGAAGTACTTCGCCTCGGGGTGGTGGATGACGATGGCGTCGGTGGACTGCTCGGGGTGGAGCTGGAACTCCTCGGAGAGGTGGACGCCGATGCGCTCGGGCTTGAGAAGGTCGGCGATCTTGGCGCGGTCCTCCAGGTCGGGGCAGGCGCCGTAGCCGAGGGAGAAGCGGGCGCCGCGGTACTTGAGGGCGAACATGTCCTCGACGTCGGCCGGGTCCTCGCCGGCGAAGCCCAGTTCGGAGCGCACGCGCGCGTGCCAGTACTCGGCGAGCGCCTCGGCCAACTGGACGGACAGGCCGTGCAGTTCGAGGTAGTCGCGGTAGGAGTTCGCCTCGAAGAGCTTGGCGGTCTCCTCGCCGATCCGGCTGCCGACGGTGACGACCTGGAGCCCGACGACGTCCGTCTGGCCGGACTCCTCCGGGCGGAAGAAGTCGGCCAGGCACAGCCGGCGGCCACGGCGCTGGCGCGGGAACGTGAAGCGCGTACGTTCGTTGCCCTGGTCGTCGAGGATGATCAGGTCGTCGTCCTTGGAGACGCACGGGAAGTAGCCGTAGACGACGGCCGCCTCCAGCAGGCTCTCCGTCTGGAGCTTGTCCAGGAGGCCGCGCAGCCGGGGGCGGCCCTCGGTCTCGGCCAGCTCCTCGTAGGTCGGACCGTCACCGGCGCGGGCCTGCTTGAGGCCCCACTGGCCCTTGAAGAGGGCGCCCTCGTCGAGCCAGCTCGCGTACTCCTTGAGCTGGATGCCCTTGATGACCCGGGTGTCCCAGAAGGGCGGGGTGGGGATCGGATTGTCGATGGCGACGTCGGAGCGGACGTGGCCCTCTTCGGGGCGCTCCTCGACCTGTACGGCGGCGGCCGCGCGGACGCGACGCTGCTTGAGTTCGGGCAGCTTGGCGCCGGGGACGCCCCGCTTGACGCCGATCAGGGCGTCCATCAGGCGCAGGCCCTCGAAGGCGTCGCGGGCGTAGCGGACCTCGCCCTCGTAGATCTCGTGGAGGTCCTGTTCGACGTACGCCCTGGTCAGGGCTGCACCACCGAGGATCACCGGGTACTCGGCGGCCAGCTTGCGCTGGTTGAGTTCCTGGAGGTTCTCCTTCATGATCACGGTCGACTTCACGAGGAGGCCGGACATGCCGATGACGTCGGCCCGGTGCTCCTGCGCGGCTTCGAGGATCGCGGAGACCGGCTGCTTGATGCCGATGTTGACGACGTTGTAGCCGTTGTTGGTGAGGATGATGTCGACGAGGTTCTTGCCGATGTCGTGGACGTCGCCGCGGACGGTGGCGAGCACGATCGTGCCCTTGCCGTCGTCGTCCGTCTTCTCCATGTGGGGTTCGAGGTAGGCGACGGCCGTCTTCATGACCTCGGCGGACTGGAGGACGAACGGGAGCTGCATCTGGCCGGAGCCGAAGAGCTCGCCGACGACCTTCATACCCTCCAGGAGGGTGTCGTTGACGATGTCGAGGGCGGGGCGGGTCGTCAGGGCCTCGTCGAGGTCCGCCGCCAGGCCGTTCTTCTCGCCGTCGATGATGCGGCGCTGGAGTCGCTCGTCCAGGGGCAGGGCGGCGAGTTCCTCCGCCTTGCCGGCCTTGAGGGACTTGGTGGTGGCGCCCTCGAACAGGGCCATCAGCTTCTGGAGCGGGTCGTAGCCCTCTGCGCGCCGGTCGTAGACCAGGTCGAGGGCGGTGGTGACCTCCTCCTCGCTGAAGCGGGCGATGGGGAGGATCTTCGACGCGTGCACGATCGCCGAGTCGAGGCCCGCCTTGACGCACTCGTCGAGGAAGACCGAGTTGAGCAGCATGCGGGCGGCCGGGTTGAGGCCGAAGGAGATGTTGGACAGACCGAGGGTGGTCTGCACGTCCGGGCGGCGGCGCTTGAGTTCGCGGATCGCCTCGATCGTGGCGATGCCGTCCTTGCGGGACTCCTCCTGGCCGGTACAGATGGTGAAGGTCAGCGTGTCGATGAGGATGTCCGACTCGTTGATGCCCCAGTTCGTCGTCAGGTCCTCGATCAGCCGTTCGGCGATGGCGACCTTGTGCTCGACGGTACGGGCCTGGCCCTCCTCGTCGATCGTCAGCGCGATCAGCGCGGCGCCGTGCTCCTGGGCCAGCTTCGTGACCTTGGCGAAGCGGGACTCCGGTCCGTCGCCGTCCTCGTAGTTCACCGAGTTGATGACGGCGCGCCCGCCGAGCTTCTCCAGGCCCGCCTGGAGGACGGGAACCTCCGTGGAGTCCAGGACGATCGGCAGCGTGGAGGCGGTGGCGAAGCGGCCGGCGAGTTCCTTCATGTCGGCGACGCCGTCCCGGCCGACGTAGTCCACGCACAGGTCGAGCATGTGCGCGCCCTCGCGGATCTGGTCGCGGGCCATCTCCACGCAGTCGTCCCAGCGGGCGTCGAGCATGGCCTCGCGGAACTTCTTCGACCCGTTGGCGTTCGTCCGCTCGCCGATCGCCATGTACGCGGTGTCCTGGCGGAACGGGACCGTCTGGTAGAGCGAGGCGGCGCCGGGTTCGGGCTGCGGCCGGCGCTCGACGGGCGTGGCGCCCTGCACGCGCTCCACGAGCTGCCGCAGGTGCTCCGGGGTGGTTCCGCAGCAGCCGCCGACCAGGTTCAGGCCGTAGTCCCGTACGAAGGTGTCCTGGGCGTCGGCCAGGCCCTCGGGGTCGAGCGGGAAGTGGGCGCCGTCCTTGGTGAGGATCGGCAGGCCGGCGTTGGGCATGCAGAGGAGCGGGGTGCGGGAGTTGCGGGACAGATAGCGCAGGTGCTCGCTCATCTCGGCCGGGCCGGTCGAGCAGTTCAGGCCGATCATGTCGATGCCGAGCGGTTCGAGCGCGGTCAGCGCGGCGCCGATCTCCGAGCCGAGCAGCATCGTGCCGGTCGTCTCGAAGGCCATGGAGACCAGCAGGGGTACGTCGAGGCCGGTGGCCTCCATGGCCCGGCGGGCACCCAGGATCGACGACTTCGTCTGGAGGAGGTCCTGCGTGGTCTCCACGATCAGGGCGTCGGCGCCGCCGGCGAGGAGTCCCTCCGCGTTCGCCTGGAAGCCGTCGCGGAGGGTCTGGAAGTCGATGTGGCCGAGGGACGGCAGCTTGGTGCCGGGGCCGATCGAGCCGAGGACCCACCGCTGACGGCCGTCGCGGGCGCCGAAGTCGTCGGCGGTCTCGCGGGCGATGCGGGCACCGGACTCGGAGAGCTCGTACACGCGGTCGGCGATGTCGTATTCGGTCGCCGCCGTGTGGTTGGCGCCGAAGGTGTTCGTCTCGACGCAGTCGACGCCCACCGAGAAGTACGCCTCGTGGACGGAGCGGACGATGTCGGGGCGGGTGACGTTCAGGATCTCGTTGCAGCCTTCGAGGTTCTCGAAGTCCTCCAGCGTCGGATCCTGCGCCTGCAGCATGGTGCCCATCGCGCCGTCGGCCACCACCACACGGGTGGCGAGTGCGTCCCGGAGGGCGGACACACGGGTCCTGTTGTCGGCGGAAGGGGTGGGCAACGAGGCCATGTAAGGGCTCCCTGGAGTGCGACGGCTGTCGGCTTTGCGGCTTCGCGGAGAAGGCGCACGCCGCCAGGGTAGCCCGGGGCGGGGCCGTATGGTCAGGGCGTCCACGGGACGGACGTACGTGGCGAGCGTGTCATGGCCGAAAGCCGTCGGCACGTACGCGGTACATCCATCCGGATGTACGCGGGATGTAACAGGTGTCGACCGGCCATTGGCGGGCAGTCACCAGGGACCGGTAGTGTTCGACATTGCCGAACGGTGGTAGCGAGCGCCGGTTGCTGGCGGTCGAAGGGGACGGAGGCAGGACGGCGATGGCACGGAACATCCAGTCGCTCGAACGGGCGGCGGCGATGCTGCGGCTCCTCGCGGGCGGCGAGCGTCGGCTCGGCCTCTCGGACATCGCCTCGTCGCTCGACCTCGCCAAGGGCACGGCCCACGGCATTCTGCGCACCCTCCAGCACGAGGGCTTCGTCGAGCAGGACCCCGCCTCTGGGCGCTACCAGCTCGGCGCCGAACTGCTGCGCCTGGGCACCACCTACCTGGACGTCCACGAGCTGCGCGCACGCGCCCTGGTGTGGACCGACGACCTGGCCCGCTCCAGCGGCGAGAGCGTCCACCTGGGGGTGCTGCACCAGCACGGCGTGCTCATCGTGCACCACGTCTTCCGCCCCGACGACAGCCGGCAGGTGCTGGAGGTCGGGGCCATGCAACCCCTGCACTCCACGGCCCTGGGCAAGGTCCTGTCGGCCTACGACCCGGTCGCGCACAGCGAGGTCCTGGAGGCCGAGCGCAAGTCGTACACCGACCGGACGATCAGCGATCTGGAGGGCTTCGAGGGCGTCCTGGACCTCACCCGCGCGCGCGGGTACGCGGCCGACGTCGAGGAGACCTGGGAGGGTGTGGCGTCCATCGCGGCGCCCATCCACGACCGGCGGCGGATGCCGGTCGGCGCGGTCGGCGTCACCGGCGCGGTGGAACGGGTCTGCCGGGACGGCGAGCTGCGCCCGGAGCTGATCGCGGCGGTCCGGGACTGTGCGCGCGCGGTGTCGCGCGATCTGGGCGCGGGGCGCTTCTGAGGTCTGCGGTACGGGAGAGGGGCGGGGCGGGGGGCCCCCGCCCCCCCCCCCCCCCCCCCCCCGGGGGCGCCCGGCGCGCTCGAGATCTCGCAGGCCCGCCCGAACGGCGGGGGGTGGGGGGGGGGGGGGGGGGGGGGGGGGGGGGGGGGGGGGGGGGGGTTGGGGGGGGGGGGGGGGGGGGGGGGGGGGGGGGGGGCGGCCCCCCGCCCCCCCCCTCTCCCGTACCCCGGTGGACTCAGCTCAAGATCGATAGCTCACAGCAATCAATAACGATCGTGTTTTCGATAACAGAACTCTTGACGCGCCTGTAACACCGGGACAAGACTCGCGTCCATCGGTCGACATTGTCGAACACCGACCGGCAATAGGCGTTAGAGTGTGACAACGCCAAGGGCCGGCAGCTTCCCCTGGACGAAGGACAAAGGAGTCGCGGGTGTCCAGCTCCGACATCTTCATCGGCGAGACCATCGGTACCGCCATACTCATCCTGCTCGGCGGCGGTGTCTGTGCCGCCGTCACGCTGAAGGCCTCCAAGGCCCGCAACGCCGGCTGGCTCGCCATCACCTTCGGGTGGGGTTTCGCCGTACTGACGGCCGTCTACACCTCGGCGCCGCTCTCCGGCGCCCACCTCAACCCGGCCGTGACTCTCGCCCTCGCGATCAAGAACGACGACTGGAGCACCGTTCCCGAGTACTGGGGCGGTCAGCTGCTCGGCGCCATGATCGGCGCGACGCTCGTCTGGGTGGCCTACTACGGCCAGTTCCACGCGCACCTCACCGACAGGGAGATCGTCGGCGGTCCGGGCGCGCAGGCCACGAAGACCAAGGCCGTCGAGGCGCAGGAGAAGGGCGCGGGCCCTGTGCTCGGCATCTTCTCCACCGGTCCCGAGATCCGCGTCGCGTGGCAGAACCTCGCCACCGAGATCATCGGCACCGTCGTGCTGGTCCTCGCGGTCCTCACCCAGGGTCTCAACGACAGCGGCAAGGGTCTCGGCACCCTGGGCGCGCTGATCACCGCCCTCGTGGTCGTCTCCATCGGCCTCTCGCTCGGTGGCCCGACCGGCTACGCGATCAACCCGGCCCGTGACCTCGGTCCGCGCATCGTGCACGCCCTCCTGCGCCTGCCCAACAAGGGCGGCTCCGACTGGAGCTACGCCTGGATTCCGGTGGTCGGTCCGCTGATCGGCGGCGCCATCGCTGCGGGCATCTACAACGTCGCCTTTGCTTAGAGCCGGTGCGCCCGCTCCCGCGAGCGGGTACATCTGCCCGAACGAGCGGGTACGCCCGCTCGGAGCCGCCGGCGAACACGCCGTAAGCCAGCCCCATACCCACGGAACCCACGGACCTTTCAGGAGCTCACAGTGACCGCCGCCACGCATTCCCACGGCACCGGGCCGTTCATCGCAGCCATCGACCAGGGCACCACCTCCAGCCGCTGCATCGTCTTCGACCGGGACGGCCGCATCGTCTCCGTCGACCAGAAGGAACACGAGCAGATCTTCCCGAAGCCGGGCTGGGTGGAGCACGATGCCGTCGAGATCTGGACGAACGTCGAAGAGGTCGTCGCCTCCGCCATCGCGAAGGCCAACATCACCCGCGACGACATCAAGGCCATCGGCATCACCAACCAGCGCGAGACGACGCTGCTGTGGGACAAGAACACCGGTGAGCCGGTCCACAACGCCATCGTCTGGCAGGACACCCGTACGGACACGCTCTGCAAGGAGCTGGGCCGCAACGTCGGGCAGGATCGTTTCCGCCGTGAGACCGGCCTGCCGCTGGCCTCGTACTTCGCCGGCCCCAAGGCCCGCTGGCTGCTCGACAACGTCGAGGGCCTCCGCGCACGCGCCGAGGCCGGGGACATCCTCTTCGGCACCATGGACAGCTGGGTCATCTGGAACCTGACCGGTGGTGTCAACGGCGGCCGTCACGTCACCGACGTCACCAACGCCTCCCGCACCATGCTGATGAACCTGCACACGCTGGAGTGGGACCCGAAGATCGCCGAGTCGATCGGCGTCCCGCTGTCGATGCTCCCGGAGATCCGCTCCTCCGCCGAGGTGTACGGCGAGGTCACGGGCGGCAAGCTGGGCGACCTGCTCGGCGGCATCCCGGTCGCCTCCGCGCTCGGCGACCAGCAGGCGGCCCTGTTCGGCCAGACCTGTTTCGCCGAGGGCGAGGCCAAGTCGACGTACGGCACCGGCACGTTCATGCTGATGAACACCGGCGACAAGATCATCAACTCCTACAGCGGCCTGCTGACCACGGTCGGTTACCGCATCGGCGACCAGGCCCCGGTCTACGCCCTGGAGGGCTCGATCGCGGTCACCGGTTCGCTGGTGCAGTGGATGCGCGACCAGATGGGCCTGATCTCCACCGCCGCCGAGATCGAGACGCTCGCGTCATCGGTCGAGGACAACGGCGGCGCCTACTTCGTACCGGCCTTCTCCGGTCTGTTCGCCCCGTACTGGCGCTCCGACGCCCGCGGTGTGATCGCCGGCCTGACCCGGTACGTCACCAAGGCGCACCTCGCGCGCGCCGTCCTGGAGGCCACCGCCTGGCAGACCCGTGAGATCACGGACGCCATGACCAAGGACTCGGGCGTCGAGCTCGCGGCCCTCAAGGTCGACGGCGGCATGACCTCCAACAACCTGCTGATGCAGACCCTCTCGGACTTCCTGGACGCCCCCGTGGTGCGTCCGATGGTCGCCGAGACGACCTGCCTCGGTGCCGCCTACGCCGCCGGTCTCGCCGTCGGCTTCTGGACCAACACCGACGACCTGCGCGCCAACTGGCGCCGGGCCGCCGAGTGGACCCCCAACATGGACGCGGCCAAGCGCGACCGTGAGTACAAGAGCTGGCTCAAGGCCGTGGAGCGGTCCATGGGCTGGCTCGAAGACAGCTCTGTCGAGGAGTAAGAAACCACATGACCAGCCAGTCCACCCTGCAGTCCGTGCCTGCCCTCGGTACGCACCCGGCCTCCGGCACGAACCCCAGCCGCGCCGAGACCCGGGAGCAGCTCTCCAAGGCGACGTACGACCTTCTCGTGATCGGCGGTGGCATCCTCGGCATCTCGACGGCCTGGCATGCCGCGCAGTCCGGTCTGCGGGTGGCTCTGGTCGACGCCGGTGACTTCGCCGGCGCCACCTCCTCCGCTTCCTCCAAGCTTCTCCACGGCGGTCTGCGCTACCTGCAGACCGGCGCGGTGAGGCTGGTGGCGGAGAACCACTTCGAGCGCCGTGCGGTGTCGCGTCAGGTGGCCCCCCACCTGGCGAACCCGCTCACGTTCTACCTCCCCGTGTACAAGGGCGGGCCGCACGGCGCGGCGAAGCTGGGGGCGGGCGTCTTCGCCTACTCCGCCCTGTCGGCGTTCGGTGACGGCGTCGGGCACCTGCTGTCGCCGGCCAAGGCCGCGCAGGACGTGCCTGAGCTGCGCACCGAGAACCTCAAGGCCGTGGCCGTGTACGGCGACGGACAGATGAACGACGCGCGCATGGCGCTGATGACGGTCCGTGCGGCCGTCGAGTCGGGCGCGGTCGTGCTCAACCACTCCGAGGTGTCCGGGCTGCGCTTCACCAACGGCCGGGTCACCGGCGCCGACCTGCGCGACCGGCTCTCCGGTGACGACTTCGGCGTCAACGCCAGGCTCGTGCTCAACGCCACCGGCCCCTGGGTCGACCACCTGCGCAAGATGGAGAACCCGGACGCGGCGCCGTCCATCCGGCTGTCGAAGGGCGCGCACCTGGTCCTGAAGCGGACGTCTCCGTGGAAGGCCGCGCTGGCCACCCCGATCGACAAGTACCGCATCACCTTCGCCCTGCCCTGGGAGGACATGCTCCTGCTCGGCACCACCGACGAGGAGTTCGAGGGCGACCCGGCGGACGTCTCGGTCACCGAGAAGGACACGGCGCAGATCCTCGACGAGGCCGCGTTCTCCGTGCGCGACCAGCAGTTGTCCCCCGACCTGATCACGTACTCCTTCGCGGGTCTGCGGGTGCTGCCGGGTGGCCCCGGTGACACGGCGAAGGCCAAGCGGGAGACGGTCGTGACCGAGGGCAGGGGCGGGATGCTGTCCGTCTCCGGCGGCAAGTGGACTACCTTCCGGCACATCGGCCGCATGGTCATGCAGAAGCTGGAGACGCTGCCCGGCGCTCCGCTGGGTGACGGCTTCGAGCCCGTCTCGGCCCTGCCGAAGAGGCTGCCGCTTCCCGGTGTGGCCAACCCGCGCGCCGTCGCGCACCGGCTGCTGGTGGACGCGCCGGCGCCGGGTCCGCGGATGGCCGCCGACACGGCGAGGCACCTCGCGACGCACTACGGGTCGCTGGCGTTCGACATCGCGCGGCTGGCCAACGAGAACCCCGAACTGGGTGAGCGTGTGCACGCCGACGCGCCGGAGATCTGGGCGCAGGTCGTCTACGCGCGGGACAACGAGTGGGCGGAGACGGCCGACGACGTGCTGCGCCGTCGGACCACACTGACGATTCGGGGACTTGCCACGGACGACGTCCGGGCGAAGGTCCAGGATCTGCTCGACAAGAAGTAGGCGGTACGAGCGTGACGGGGCGGCTCCCTGGCCGGGGGGGCGCCCCTTCGGCGTGCGTCGGTGCGTGTACGGGTGCGTCAGCCGTTGTCAGAGGCGGGTGCTATCCCTTGCCTCATGAACACCGAACACGCCGATCCGGCTGAACTCGCCGCGCTGCGCACCGCGTTCGACGTGGACGACGGCGGCGAGTCCGCCCTCGGCTGGGCGGCGGTGCGCGCCTTCGAGGCGGAGCACCGGGTCGTCCTGCCCGAGCCGTACCGGACGTTCGTCGCCGAAGTCACCGACGGCTCGTACGCCGGGCCGCCCGAGTACGGGCTCGTGGGACTGGCCGAACTGCCCGACGACTGGAGCGACGACGGGACGGCCCGGGACCTGGCCAAACCGTTCCCGCTCGCACAGAAGTGGCTGTGGGAGGAGGACGACGGACCCTACGAGGATCCCGACGCCGTCATCGAGCACGTCCTCAAGCACGGTTCGATCGTGCTCGGCACGGACGGGTGCGCCATCAACTGGCACCTCGTCGTCACCGGACCCCAGCGGGGGCACATCTGGCACATCACCGATGTGGGCGCCATGCCGTTCGGCGCGGAGTTCGGGTACACGACCTCCGCGCCCGGCTTCGCCGGCTGGGTCGCTCACTGGGCGGCCGGCAACGGATGGTTCGACATGGCGTGATGCCCGTCAGGCCAGGGACTCCACTACCGCGCGTACTGCGTCGACGTCCGTCAACTCCTCGCGGCGGACGACCAGTTCGCGGCCGAGCAGCAGTGCCCTGCGTGAGGCAGGAACCGGGTCCGGCAGCGTTGTCAGGTCGGTCAGGTGGGCGAAGCCGATGATGCGGCGGATGATCTCGGTGCCGGTGTAGCCGAGCGACTCCGTCCAGATCCTGTGCAGGAAGCGGTCCAGGTACGCGTCGTCGAAGAAGGTGTCGACCCTCGTCTGCCACAGGCGGCGGAACTCGGCCTCGAACGCATCCCAGGACAGGGCGAGTTGGTCGGCGTGGTCGGACAGCGTGCCGAGCGCCCGGGCCCGTTCCGCCGAGACCAGGGCGTTGGCCCAGTAGACGCCGAGGTCGTAGCCGATCGGGCCGACGAAGGAGAACTCGGGGTCGAAGACCCGTACCACCGGGGCGCCTTCGCGGTCGCCGACCATGACGCTGCCGGTGTGCAGGTCGCCGTGGAGGAGGGCCTGGGCGCTCGTCATGAAGGTGTGGCGGAGGTCGGCGACCTCCGTGCGGAGCCTCGCGTCCGCGCGGAACTCCGTCGCCAGGTCGTCCAAGTCCGCGTGCCAGTGGTTGTGTTCGTGCTCGATGTACGGCTCGGAGAGGACGACGTCCTCGGTGATCTTGCACAGCTCAGGGCTGACGGAGGCGGCGACGAGCGCCTTGCGCTCGGCGGAGTGCATGCCGAAGTCGCTGGTCGCGAACGCCAGTTGGGCGACGAACTCGCCGATCCGGGCGGACGTGTCCGGGCCGTACGCGGCGCCCTCGTTGAGGAGGGTGCGCAGGACCTCCAGGTCCGACATGTCCTCCATGACGAGGGCGTAGTTCTCCGGGTCGTAGCCGAGGATCGCCGGGATCTTGTCGGGGGCCACCTTCGCGACCTGCTCGTACGCCCTTGCCTCGGCGTCGGCGCGCTCCGGGCTCATCGGCCAGGACGGGCCGGCCACCCGGACCCAGGGCAGGGCCTGCTTGACGGCGAGGCTGCGGGTGCCGTCGGCGGACGAGGCAAGGAACACGCGGTTCATGTTGCCGTCGGAGACCTCGCGGACCTCGATGTCCGACGGGTCCGGCCAGTGGCCTCGCTCGTTCAGGTACGCGGGGATGTCGGCCGGCTCCAGGATGCGGTAGCCCATCGTGAACTTCCTTATGCGGTGCGGCGCTTGGACAGGGTGAAGCTGAAGACGAGGGCGAGGATCAGGACGGCGCCCTCGACCACGTCCTGCGTGTAGTACGGCAGGCCCTTGATGGTCAGGCCCGTGGTGATGATGCCGATCAGGACCGCGCCCAGGGCGGTGCCCCACACGTTCGGACGGCCCCGGCCGAGGACGGAGGTGCCGACCAGGGCTACGGCGACGGCTTCGAGGAGTTGGGACGTACCGGCGGAGACGTCTCCCTGGCCGATGCGCGCCGCCAGGATCAGGCCGCCGATCGAGGCGAGGACGCCGGAAAGGACGTAGGCCAGCGCCCGGTACGCGCCCACGCGGATGCCCGCCAGGCGGGAGGCCTCGGGGTTGGCGCCGATCGCGTACAGCACGCGGCCCCAGCGGGTGCGGGCCAGGAAGACCCAGGCGACGACCGTCAGGGCACCGAAGATGACGACGGAGACGGGGATGCCGAGGATCGTGCCGCGGTCGATGCGCAGGAAGCCCTCGGTGAATTTGCCGGGGGCCGTCGTGCCGTCGGACTGGGTCATGCCCGGGGTGATCGACTGCCCGTCGACCAGGATGAGTTTGGTGCCCTGGATGACGAACATGGTGCCCAGCGTGGCCAGCATGTCGGGGATCTTGAGGACCACGATGAGCAGGGCGTTGAGCAGGCCCGCGAGGGCGCCCGCGACGATCACCGCGATGATCGCGACCACACCGACCTGGTTGTACGAGACCATCGTCTTCGCCGCGACGGTCACACCGAGCCCGGCCACCGCGCCGACCGACATGTCCATTCCGCCGACGGCCATGGTGAGCGTGACACCGAGGCCCAGGATCGCGGCGACGGAGACGTACCGGAGGGTGTCGAGAAGCGTCGCGGAGTCACGGAACGACGGCTCGCTCAGCGCGAAGTACATGAAGAGCGTGACGGTGACGAAGATGAAGCCGTACTTGATGACCGCGTTCTGGATGCGCGGACCGGCGGCGAGTGATGGCGGGGTCGCCGTCTTCACGGGGGCGCTCTGAGTGGTGGTCATGGGGTGCTTCCTGGGGTGGCATGGAGTGGGGCCGGCGTGAGGTGGGCGGGGGCGACGGGTGGCGGGGCCGGGAAAGCCGGGCGCACTACCGCGCCCCGACAGGGGCGCGGGGAACTGCGCGACCAGCCCCCACCGGCCCGCAGCCAACGAACCGCCCCTCCCCCGGCCGACATCAGACGGATGCCGAGATCGTCTGGATGACCCGATCCCGCTCCGCGTCCTCGCCGTACGCGTCGAGATGGATCTCCCCGGCCGCCAGGACAACGACCCGGTCGGCGACCTCCAGGACCTCGTCCACGTCGGCCGACAGGACCAGGACGGCGGAGCCCTCCGCCGCCAGCGCGCGGGCGCGGCGGCCGATGTCGCGGCGGGCGCCGATGTCCACGCCTCGGAACGGTTCGTCCAGGATGAGGACGCGGGGGCGTTCGGCGAGCCAGCGGCCGACGACGACCTTCTGCTGGTTGCCGCCGGACAGCTCCTCGACGGTGCTGTGCTCGTCGCGGGCGACGACACCGAGCGCCTCGATGGTGGCGCGACCGAGGGCGTCCTCCTTCGAGCGGTTCACCAGCCCGGCGGTCGAGAGGGACTTGAGGAACGGGAGGGAGATGTTCTGGGCGAGCGACCAGCCGGGGACCAGGGCGTCCGCGTGCCGGTCCTCGGGGACCAGATGGATGCCGGCGCGGATCGCGTCGGCGGGGCGGCGCGGCTCGTACGCCTTGCCGTCGAGTTGTACGGCGCCCGTGGTGAACGGTTCGGCGCCGAAGAGGCCGCGGGCCAGTTCGGTCTTGCCGGCGCCCAACAGGCCGACGATGCCGGTGACTTCGCCCGCCCGCAGATCCAGGTCCTGGGGTGTACGGCCGTCCAGGAGCCGTACGCCGCGCAGCGAGAGGACGGTCTCGCCCGGGCCGCCGGCCGGCCGGGGGCGGGCCGTGGTCGCTTCCTGGGCCTGGGCGAGCATGGCGCGCAGGGCGCTGTCCCAGTCGAAGGGTTTGACCTGGTCCTCGGTGAGACGGCCGTCCCGCAGAACGACCAGCCGGTCCGCCAGCGCGTCGATCTCGCCGAGGCGGTGGGAGACGTAGAGCACCGCGATGCCGTCGTCGCGCATCTTCTCGACCAGCGCGAAGAGGCGTTCCGCCTCGGCGGCCGAGAGCGCGGACGTCGGCTCGTCGAGGATCAGGAGCCGCGGACGGGTGGCCAGGGCGCGGGCCAGGATGAGCAACTGGCGGTCGGAGATGCCGAGTTCGGTGACGTCCCGCTTCAGCAGGGCGTCGCTCCAGCCCAGGTCCAGGGCCGACTGGATCTCGCGGGCGCGGGCCAGCACGCGGCGCCCGTTGAGGAACGGGTTGCCGCGCGCCTGGGCCAGCTCCTCGAAGACCAGGTTCTCGGCCACCGTGAGCCCGGGCACGATGCCCTCACCGATCCGCTGGTGCACCGTCTGGATGCCCAACTGGCGGGCGGCGAGCGGGGATTGGAGGGCGGCCGGGGAACCGTTGACGGTCACCTTGCCGCCATGGTCCGTGTGGACGCCGGACAGGATCTTGATGAGCGTGGACTTGCCGGCCCCGTTCGCGCCGAGCAGCGCGACGACGCTGCCCGGTGCGATGTCCAGCGAGACGGACTCCAGGACCGGCTTGCCGCCGAAGGCCATGCTGACGTCCCGCAGACCCACTGCCGCGGGGGAAGCCTGGGACGCCTGGGACGCCTCAGTGGGCGACATTGGCGATCCAGTCGGCCGTGCTGACCTGGGAGAGGTTGAGGGCGGGCAGCGCGGCGCGCAGCTGGTCCATGTTCTGGATGTTCTTGCTCTTCAGGAAGTCCTGCGTGATGGCGACGGCCGGGAACTCGACCGACGTCTTGTTCAGCTGGCCGGCCAGTTCCAGGGCTGCCGTACGGACGACGGCGGCGCCGACGGCGGACGGGTCGGTGCCCGCCGTGGCGACCCATGGGCTGCCGTCCGCGGTCATGTTCTGGATGTCGGCGTTGGAGACGTCCGCGCCGAACACCTTCACCTTGTCCTGGAGCTTCTTGTTCTGCACGGCGAGGACGGTGCCCTTGGCCAGCTCGTCGTACGGCGCGAAGATGCCCGCCACGTCCGAGTGCTGGGTGAGCGCGGCGGAGACCAGCGGCACGTTGTCCGTGGCGGTGGAGTCCGTCACCTTGCCGACCTTGAAGGCCTGCTTCCAGCCGTTGGCGTCGACCGTCGACTTCCAGACACTGTCGCGCTTGTCGAGGGCCGCGTAGCCGGCCACGTTGACGTAACCGACCTTGGCGTCCTTGCCGAGTTCCTTCGCCATCACGTCGAGGACGGCCTGGGCCATGCTCGCGTCGTCCTGCTTGGTGCTGACGACGCCCTTGGTCGCGGTCTCGACGTCGTAGACGACGACCTTGATGCCCTGCTTCACGGCCTTGTCGATCTCGGGCTGGATGGTGGACGGGAAGCCGTGGTCCACGATGATCGCCTGCGCGCCGGAGTTGATCGCCGAGGACAGGTCGGTGGCCTGCTTGGCGTTGTCGGCCTGGGCGTCGTACACGGTCAGGTCGATGCCGAGGGCCTTGGCCTGCGCCTTGGCGCCGTTGCCCCACTGCTCGAAGTAGTCGCCGGCGCCGCTCTGGCGGACCAGCGCGACCTTGACCGTGCCCTTGTCGAAGGGCGCCGGCTTGGTGCCGGTGGCCGCCGCCGCGGAGGCGGCCGTGTCACCGGTGTCCGTCGACGCGTTCGTCGACTGCGAGCAGCCCGCGAGGAAGAGCGCCGAGACGGAGGCCAGCGAGAGCGCGGCAAGGGGCAGACGGGTGCGGGACATGCGGGGCTCCAGGGGCAGGGCAGTACGGGAGGGATGAAGAGGGAGGGGCGATGGCCGGAAGGCGCAGGCGCGGGAGTGTCCGGCCCCGAGCGCGAGGAGGCGACGGGGTGGCATTCACACCGTGGCCGGGGGCGTCTCGGGTACTCCGGGTCAGGTCAGCGACAGCGGGCTGTGGTCGACCGGAGCAAGTCCACGTACAGCCGCCGCACGAGCAGCAGCGTCTTCATAGGGAGATCATGAGAACGTTTCCAGCCATTCGTCAAAGGCTTGGACATCGCATCTCACTATATGGAACGCCTGATTCGTCACACTCTGCCGACCCGCCGCCGGGAGTTACCATCACGGGACCGGCACCCGACCCGGGACAGTGAGGCTCCGATGATGACGACACCCTGCGCGACAGCGGTACGACGCTGTACCGACGCGCTGTGTCGCGGCTGTCGCGACTGACGACCGGCCCCGGTCGCCTTCCTGCTCCTGCGCCTCCCCCCTCCGTAGCCCTCCTTCCCCTTGCCTTCGTTTTCGTTCGTGCTCGCGTTCCACTCCCCCCTTCCAGCCTTCCAGCCACCTGGAGTTGTCCTATGACCCTGCTGACGACCTGGCCCGAGTCCGGCCCGGAGACCGTCGTGCGCCGTACCTCCGACCCCGTCGAGATCGCCGCCGCGCTGGCCCCGATCGGTGTGCGCTACGAGCAGTGGCCGATCCGCGAGGACGTCCCCGCGGACGCCGACAGCGACACCGTGTTCGCCGCGTACGGCGCGGAGATCGACAAGCTGAACGCCGAGGAGGGCTTCACCACGGTCGACGTCCTCGGTCTGCACCCCAGCGACGACCCGGGGTTCCCGGCGAAGGCGAAGGCGGCGCGCGAGAAGTTCCTCCAGGAGCACACGCACGACGACGATGACGAGGTCCGCTTCTTCGTCTCCGGCTCCGGCATCTTCTATCTGCACGTGAACGGCGAAGTACACGCCGTGTACTGCGAGAAGGGCGACCTGCTGGGCGTGCCGCGCGGCACCACGCACTGGTTCGACATGGGCACGAGCCCTGCCTTCACCGCGATCCGCTTCTTCCACGAGGAGGACGGCTGGATCGGCAGCTTCACCGGCTCGCCCATCGCCTCCCGCTTCCCGGACTACGACACGATCGACGCCGGGTTCCAGCAGGACAGGGCCGCCGCGTGACCCTGGAGTTCACGGTGGACGCTGTGGTGCTCGACATCGAGGGCACCACGAGCGCGACCGGGTTCGTCGTCGACGTGCTGTATCCGTACTCCCGCTCTCGCTTCGGAGCACTGCTCTCGGAGCGGAGCGGTGAGCCGGAGGTGGCGCGGGCGGTCGCGCAGGTGCGCGAGCTGATCGACGAGCCCGGCGCCGACGCCGTACGCGTCGAGAAGACCCTCAACGCCTGGCTCGACGAGGACCGTAAGGCGACGCCCCTCAAGACCCTCCAGGGCATCATCTGGTCCGAGGGCTTCGCGCGCGGCGACCTCGTCTCGCACTTCTACGACGACGTCCTGCCCGCGTTGCGCACCTGGCACGCGAGCGGGCTTCGGCTGTACGTCTACTCCTCCGGGTCGGTCGCCGCGCAGCGCGCGTGGTTCGCGTCCACCCCCGAGGGCGACCTGCTGCCGCTCGTCTCGGGCCTGTACGACACCGAGAACGCGGGGCCCAAGCAGGAGCCGGAGTCGTACCGCCGTATCGCGGAGGCGACCGGCACCGCCGACCCGAGCCGTCTCCTCTTCCTCTCCGACCGGCCGGGCGAGCTGGACGCGGCACGCACCGCCGGGTGGCGGACCGTCGGGATCCGGCGGCCCGGGGAGCCGTACTACGAGCAGGGCGTCGGGGACCACGCGCAGGCGGGGTCGTTCGACGAGATCAGCATCCGCACGACTAGGAGCACCACGTGACCGCCGACATCAGCACGCTCGACCTTGAGGAGGCCGGAGCGGTACTCGCCGCCGAGTCCGCGCGCTTCGCCTCCTTCGGCTGGATGCGGGGCACCTCCGGGAACCTGTCCGTGGTGCTGTCCCGCGATCCGCTGCTCCTCGCGGTCACCGCGAGCGGCCACGACAAGGGTGAACTGACGCCCGCGGACGTGGTGTTGGTGGACGCACAGGGCGCGGCGGTGAACGGCGGCAAGCCGTCCGCCGAGGCCGAGCTGCACGCCCGGGTCGCCGCGCTGACCGGCGCCGGCGCGGTGGTGCACGTGCACACCGTGGCGTCCGTGGCGATGGGCCGGCGCGAGCCCGGCGGGATCGTGTTCAAGGACGTCGAGATGCTCAAGGGCGTCGGCCAGCCCGCCCACGACGTCGAGGTGACCCTGCCGGTCATCACCAACAGCCAGGACATGAAGGTGCTCGGGGACCGTCTGGAAGCGGCCCGCGACCCCCGGATGCCGGCCGTCGTGGTCGCGGGACACGGGCTGTATGTCTGGGGGGACGACCCCCGCCAGGCACGGCACCACACCGAAGTCGTGGAGTGGCTGCTGGAGTTGGAACTCTCGCCGCGCTGACGTCGGTCGGTGAACAGCGGTCAGGGGGTCCCCGGAATCCGGGGACCCCCTGACTGTTCTTCGGTCTACTGCAGGTGCTCGCCCGGCAGTTGACCGGCGGAGACCTCCAGCACGCCCCGTTCCGTCACCAGCCCCGTCACCAGTCGCCCCGGTGTCACGTCGAACGCCGGGTTGTGGCCGCGTGACTCGGCGGGCGCCGTCCGTACGCCCGCCCACTCCACCACCTCGTCCTCGCCCCGGAGTTCGATGTGGATGCCGGCGCCCGTGGCCGTCGCCAGGTCGACCGTGGTCGTGGGCGCCGCCACCAGGAACGGTATTCCGGCGTCGGCGCAGGCCAGCGCGACCCCGACCGTGCCGACCTTGTTGGCGGTGTCCCCGTTGGCCGCGATCCGGTCGGCGCCGACGATCGCCGCGTCCACCTCGCCGCGCAGGATCGTGCCGGCCGCGGCCCCGTCCGCCTGAACGTAGTGCGGGATGCCCTCCTGGACCAGCTCCCAGGCGGTCAGGCGTGAGCCCTGGAGCAGCGGGCGCGTCTCGTCGGCGTACACGACCTCCAGCCGGCCCCGTGCGTGCAGTTCGCGGATGACGCCAAGTGCCGTACCCCATCCGGCCGTTGCGAGCGCGCCGGTGTTGCAGTGGGTCAGGATGCGCAGCGGGCGGTCGCCGACGCTCGCGGCGAGGCGCTCGATCAGCCAGTCGGCGCCGTGCGCGCCCATCGCCCGGTTGCCCTCGACGTCCTCGCGCTGGACGGCGGCGGCCTCGTCGAGAACCGCCTCCAGCCCCTCCCCGAAGCGCGTCATGACCCGGTCCACGCACACCATGAGGTTGACGGCGGTCGGCCGGGCCTCGCGGATCCGGGCCACGGCCTTGCGCACCTGCTCCTCGGACCACCCCTCCCGCTCGCCCTGGAGCAGCGCGAGGGCGACCCCGTACGCGCCTGCCGCACCGATCGCGGGTGCGCCGCGCACGACGAGCCGCTGGATCGCGTCCACGAGGGTGTCCACATCGCGGACATCCATGGTCTCGTTGCGGTGCGGCAGCAGGGTCTGGTCGATGAGCGCGAGGCTGTTTCCGGTCCAGCCGACGGCGCGCAGTTCCTGGGGCATAGCGGGACGCTCCTGAAGTTCCGACGGTGCGCGACACCGTACATGACCTCGGCAAACCACAGTTCGAGACAGCTGGGCCGGTGGCCGGAATCCGATGTTAGAGTCCAGCACCTGTACCCGCCGGCCGATGCGAAGGAGGAAACGTGTTGCTCACGATGCGCCGCTTCCTCGATCACGGCCGGTGCGCGAGCGACGGCTGTCGACGCTGACCCGTCCCCCTCGGCGTCCCCCGTTCCGTCCCGCCCGCTCATCACGTTCGCTCCCCCTTCCCGTGCTCAGCGCAGAGCGCGGGCTGTGTCGTACGCAACCAGCCGTACGTACCTCCGGAAGGTCCCCGATGCCTCGCAGATCCCGTCGTACGCTCCCCCTCGCCGCCACCGTCGCGCTGCTCGTCGCCGGTGCCACCGCCTGCAACGCCGCCGCGAAGAACGACGCGTCCGACGACAGCAGCGCGGGCAGCGGGAAGTCCTTCACGCTGGTCACGCCGGACGCCGTCGGGCAGAACGAGTTCCTCAAGCTGGCGGTGACCGGCGTCAAGGCCGCCGCGAAGGCGCACAACGGGACCGAGAAGGTGTTCGAGTCCACCGACACCGCCTCCCAGCAGCAGAACGTGCAGGCGGCCGTCGACGCGGCGCCCGACGTCGTCGTGCTGGTCGGCTTCGAGTTCGCGGACCTGGTCGCGCAGCAGGCCGAGGCGCACCCCAAGCAGCAGTTCCTGATGATCGACGCGTGCACGACGAAGGCGTTCGACAACGTCAGTTGTGGAGTCTTCCGCGAGCACGAGGGCGTCTTCCTCGCGGGCGCCGAGGCGGGGCTGCTGAGCAAGAGCGGCAAGGTCGGCGCGGTGGACGTGCTGGACACGCCCGTGTTCCGCCGCTTCAGCGACCCGTTCGCGGCCGGCGCCCAGCAGGTCGCGCCCAAGACGGAGACGTCCACACGCTTCGTCGGCGGCCAGTCCCCGTTCGACGACTCGGCGCGCGCCAAGGAGCAGGCGAACTCCCTGCTCTCCAAGGGCTACGACCAGCTGATGGCCGCTGCCGCGGCCGGCAACTACGGCGTGTTCGAGGCGGCCAAGGCGAAGGGCGCCTTCGCGTACGGCGTCGACGTCAACCAGTGCCCCTCGGCGCCCGGCACGATCGTCGACAATGTGATCAAGCGCACGGACATCGCCGTCGAGAAGGGCGTCGAGCAGGTCCTCACCGGTCAGACGGGCACGACCACCTCGTACGGCCTGAAGGAGGGCGGCATCAGCCTCACGGGTCTGGAGGACGGTGTGGCCGACTCCCAGTGCGTGATCGCGACCCACCCGGACGTCCTGAAGAAGGTCGAGGCGCTGCGCGACCAGATCGTGTCCGGAGAGCTGACGGTCGATGACCCCGCCGCCGCCTGACGCGACCGACGCACCGGCGGTGGCCGTCGAGCTCCGGGGAATCACCAAGCGGTTCCCCGGCACGCTCGCCAACGACTCCGTCGACCTGACCGTCCGGCGCGGTGAGATCCACGCCCTGATGGGCGAGAACGGCGCCGGCAAGTCCACGCTGATGTCGATCCTGTACGGCATGGAACGGCCGGACGCCGGTTCGGTCCACGTCGACGGACACGAGGTCGCCTTCTCCGACCCCGGCGACGCGATGGCCGCCGGGCTCGGCATGGTCCACCAGAGCTTCAAGCTGTTCGACTCGCTGAGCGTCGCCGAGAACGTGGTGTACGCCGCCGAGCCGCGCCGTTTCGGCCTCGTGGACCGGGCAGCGGCCCGCCGCCGGGTGCGTGAACTGGCCGACGAACACGGGCTGTCGGTCGATCCGGACGCCCGGGTCGGCGACCTGCCCGTGGGACTGCGCCAGCGCGTCGAGATCCTCAAGCTGCTGCACCGCGGCGCCCGGACGCTCATCCTCGACGAACCGACCGCCGTCCTCACGCCCGCCGAGGCGGACGCCCTCTTCACAGTCCTCAAGTCCCTTGCCGCACAGGGCCGTACGGTCATCCTGGTCACGCACAAACTGCGCGAGGTCCTCGAAGGCAGCGACAACGTCACGGTGTTGCGGGACGGCCGGGTCGTCGCCCGGCTGGTCACCGCCGAGACGTCCGCCGCCGCGATCGCCGCCGCGATGACCGGCCGCGCCGTGGAACTCGACCGCGTCCACGCCCCCGGCACTCCGGGCGATGTGGTCCTGGACGTCACCGACTTCGCCACGGACGGCGTACGGGACGTTCAACTCGCCGTCCGCGCAGGGGAGATCGTCGGTATCGCGGGCGTCGCCGGCAACGGCCAGAGCGAGCTGGTGGAGGCGCTGGCCGGACTGCGCCCGGTGACCTCCGGACGGGTCGCGCTGCTCGGCGACGACATCACTCACGCCTCGGCGACCGAGCGCCGCGCCAAGGGCCTCGCCTACGTCCCCGAGGACCGCCACGCCGTCGGAACGGCCCCTGCCGCGTCCGTCGCGGACAACCTGGCGATGGGCCACCACCGTACGTCGCTCTCCGCACGCGGACTCCTTCCGCCCGCGGCTGTACGCGCCCACGCGCGGCGCCTGATCGAGCGCTTCGGCATCAAGGCGGCCGGACCGGAGGTGCCCGCGTCCTCGCTGTCCGGCGGCAACCTGCAGAAGCTGCTCATCGGTCGCGAACTCGCCCACGACGCCCCGCTGTTGCTCGTCGAGCAGCCCACGCGCGGAGTCGACATCGGCGCCGTCCAGAACATCCACGACCAGCTGATCGCCTACCGCGACGCCGGCCACGCCGTCCTGCTCGTCTCGGCCGAGCTGAGCGAGATCCGGGGCCTCGCGGACCGGGTCCTGGTGATGTACGAGGGCCGCGTGACGGCGTCGTACGCCAAGGCCGACGCCGACGAACGGACGCTGGGCCTCGCGATGGCGGGCGGCACCGACAGCTCGGCTCAGGTCACTCCGGTGGCCCAGGCAAAGGTCAGAGAGTGACATGAAACAAACAACCCGGACATCACCGGTGACCCACATAACGAAAGCTCTCCGCTCCCCCGTCGCCTTCTCGGTGCTCGCCGGCGTCGTCATCGGTGCCCTGTTCCTTCTGGGGACGGGCGCCGATCCGGTCGCCGCGTACGGCGCGGTGCTCAGCGGCTCGCTCGGCGCCGACGGCATCGGGTCGACGCTGACCACCCTGACGAGCGTGCTGGGCCTGGCGCTCGCGCTGGCCGTGCCGCTGCGCGCCGGGCTCATCAACCTGGGCGGGGACGGCCAGTTGGTGCTCGGCGGGATGGCCGCGGCGGTCACCGGGCTGTACTCGCCACTGCCCGCGCCGCTCACCGTCGTCCTCGCGCTGCTCGCCGGCATGGCGGCCGGCGCCGGGTACGCGGCCCTGGCCGCCCTGTGCGAGAACCGGTTCGGCGTACCGCTGCTGGTGAGCAGCCTGCTGCTCAGCTACCCGGCGGCGTCCTTCGCCTCCTACCTGGCCCGCTATCCGCTCAAGGAGCCCGGCTCCAGCCTCCCCCAGACCCGCCAGCTGCCGGACGGGGTGGCGCTGCCCGCGTTCGGTTCGTCGACCGTGACCGGCGGGCTGCTGCTGGTCGCCGTGGCCGCCGCCGCGTACTGGTTCACCGACCAACGCACCGCGTTCGGCTACGAGATGCGGATGACCGGCCTCAACTCCCGCTTCTCCGCGTACGCGGGCGTCGAACGTAAGGGTCTGACGCTGCGCCTGATGGCGGTGTCCGGCGCGTTGGCCGGACTCGTGGGCGCCATCGGCGTGTTGAGCTTCCCGTACCGCTTCCTCGACGGCTCGCTCACCGCGTCCGGTTACACCTGGACGGGTCTGACGGCGGCCCTGCTCGCCGCCGCCGCACCCGTCGGCACGGTTCTCGCGTCCTTCTTCTTCGCGATGCTCCAGGTCGGCGGGCTGTCGATGGAGCGGACGACCGAGGTACCTCGCGAGCTGACCCAGGTGCTGCAAGCGATCGTGATCGTGTTCCTGGCGGCGCGACTGCGCTTTCCCCAGTGGTGGTTCAACCGTCGTAAGGAGGCGGTGTGATGTTCTTCGACTCCGATCTCCTCATGTCGGCGCTGCGCGCGCTGACCCCCATCCTGCTGGCGGCGCTCGGCGGGGCGATCTGCGAACGGGCGGGCGTCTTCAACATCGGCCTCGAAGGCATGATGCTGATGGGCTGCTTCACCGCCGTGGCCACGAGCTGGTTCACCGGCAGCCCCTGGCTCGGCGTCCTGGCGGCGGCCCTCGCCTCCGCCTCGTACTCGCTGATCCTGGCCGTGGGTGCGGTGACCCTGCGCGGGGACGCCGTAGTGCTCGGAATCGCCCTGAATCTCCTGGCGGTCGGCCTGACCAGCTTCCTCCTCCGTACGGTCTTCGGTGTGCAGGGCACTTTTGACGATCCGTCACTGACCGGGCTGCCGTTGGTCGGTGGCTTCTCACCGCTCGCGTATCTGGCGTGGGCGGCGGTCGGCGTTGCCGCGCTGATGCTGTCCCGGCATGTGTGGGGGCTCAGGCTCCGTGGCGTCGGCGAGGCACCGGACGCGGCGGCCACGCTCGGTGTGAGCCCGGTCAGATACCAGTACGCGGCGGTGCTCGTGTCGGGTGTGCTGTGCGGGCTCGCGGGGGCCCAACTCGCCCTCGGCAACGTCACGTTGTTCTCCGAGAACATGACGGCGGGGCGCGGCTGGATCGCCGTCGTCGCGGTCATGCTCGGCCGTGCGCTGCCGCTCGGTGTCCTGCTGGCGGCGCTGCTGTTCGGCGTCGCCGAGGCGGTCGGCTTCCGCCTCCAGGGCCTCGGCCTGCCACAGCAGGCGACCGACGCGGCGCCGTACGTCGTCACGCTGGGCGCCCTCTTCCTGACGACGGCCCGGCGCCGTCGCCGCAGCCCTTCCCCCTCCGTGTCCCCTCCCACGTCCACTGCCACCGGAGTCGTTTCATGACGCAGGACCTGTTGCCCGTCACCCGGATACCCCGCACGGGGCTGCCGCCGCGCGCGCTGGTCGTCGGCGACCCGCTGCGCGCCGCCCTCGTCGGCGCCAAGCTGGAGGGCGCGCAGGAGGTGTCCTACCACCGCGAATACCGCGTGTTCAGCGGGAGTTGGAAGGGCGTGCCGGTGGTGGTCGCCTCGCACGGGGTGGGCGCCCCGGGTGCCATCCTGCTGTTCCAGGAGCTGGCCGAGGCCGGCGTGCGGACGTTCCTGCGGTTCGGTACGGCCGGTGCGATGAAGCCGGGCATCGGCGACGGCGACCTCGTCATCGCCGAGGCGGCCGTCCGGGACGACGGTGTCACCCAGCAGTTGCTGCCCCCGGAGTACCCGGCCGTGTCCTCGCCCGAGGCGGTGCTCGCACTCCAGCGGGCGGCGCGCGAGGCGGGCGCCCCCCACCACCGGGGCATCGTGTGGACCCGGGCCGCCTTCCAGCCCGGTCTCCTCCCCCTCTTCTCCTACGAGGGCGCCGGACTCGCCGCGATCGAGATGGAGTTGAGCGCGCTGCTGGTGACGGCCTCACTGCGGGGGCTGGTCGCGGGCGGAGTGGTCGTCATCGACGGAGCGAACGCCGACGAACTGGTCGACGAGATCGCCACCGGCGGCTACGACCCGCACCGGGAAGTGGTGGCGGAGGGCGTCGAACGCGGCGCTGTCGTGTCGTTGGAGGCGCTGCGCCTGCTGGCGGAGTCCGAAGCCGCCGAGGACGGGGAGCCCGTCGTATGAGCGGGCAGCCGAGTGAGCGGATCGACCTCCTGGTCCACGGCGGTGACGTCCTCACCGTCGACGAGGCCGGAACCGTCGTGCAGGACGGGGCAGTCGCCGTCCGCGACGGCGAGATCGTCGCCGTGGGCCCGGCCGCCGAGCTGACAACCCGGTTCACAGCCGCCGAGTCCCTTGACGCCACGGACTGCCTGGTTCTCCCCGGCCTGGTCAACACGCACACCCACCTCGCGATGACGCTTCTGCGCGGCCGGGCCGACGACGTCACCCTCCAGGGTTTCCTGGAGCGGGTGCTGAAGTGGGAGGCCCAGCTGCTGGCGCCGAAGAACGTGGCGGCGGCCGTCCGGGTCGCGGTCGCCGAGAGCGTACGGGCCGGGGTGACGTCGGCCCTCGACATGTACTGGTTCCACGAGGCGGCCGAACAGGCGGCCCGCGAGGCGGGCTGGCGGCTGCACACGGGCCCCACCTTCATGGACGTACCGGAGCCGCCCGACGGCATCGCCTACGAGGACCGTCTGGAGTGGGCCCGCCAGGACCTGGCCGCCCGGGGCACACCGCGCCCCGGCCACCGCCCCGTCCTCTTCGCGCACTCCACCTACACTCTCTCCCCCGACCAGCTGGTCGAAATCGCCGCCCTGGCAAGGGAGTTCGGCGCGCTGCTGCACATCCACGCCGCCGAGAACGCGACCGAGGTCGCCACCGTCGAGGTGCGGTACGGCAAGCGCCCCGTAGAACTGCTCGACTCGCTCGGGCTCCTCGGCCCCGACCTGCTGCTGGCCCACGCCGTGGACCTGACCGGCCCGGAGATCGCGGCGCTGGCCCGCACCGGCACGTCCGTCGCCCACTGTCCGGTCTCGAACCTGAAGCTCGGCTGCGGTATCGCGCCGGTTCCCCGGCTGCTCAGCGCCGGTGTGACCGTCGGGCTCGGCACGGACGGGGCCGTCAGCTCCAACACGCTGGACGTGCTGGGGGCGGTGCGGCAGGCGGCCCTCGTGCACAAGGCGGGCGGCGACCCCACTGCCGTCGGCGCCGAACAGGCCGTACGCATGGCGACCGTCGAGGGCGCGAAGGCGCTGGGTCTGGGCGACCGGCTGGGTTCCCTGGAGGCGGGCAAGCGGGCCGACCTGATCGTGCTCGACCTCAGCGCCCCGCATCTGCGGCCCCGGCACGACCCGTGGTCGACGCTCGCGTACGCGGCGCACTCGGCGGACGTCCGGGACACCGTCGTGGACGGCAGGGTCCTCATGCGGAACCGGACGCTGACCACGCTCGACGAGGCCGCCGCCCTCGCCGATCTGGAAGCGCTGGTCTGACCCGCGCACGGGATGCCGGCCCGGGAGCCCGTACTGGCTGCCGGGCCGCCACCCGAACGGGCTGCCGATCCGGCAGCCCGCGGGTACCGTTCCAGCCACCCTTGAGGGACCCTCGTACGGGCTGACATCGCATTTTGTGTCCCGTTCAGCCCACTGAACCCCCATAATGGCCTGAGACATCGGATGTCTGAACGACAGGGAGGCCCGCCATGGCAGTCACCGACGAGGCGATCGAAAAGATCAAGGGAATGATCGTCTCCGGGTCGCTGCGCCCCGGCGACCGGCTGCCCAAGGAGAGCGAGCTGGCCGCCGAACTCGGCCTGTCGCGCAACTCCCTGCGGGAGGCGGTGCGCGCTCTGTCGCTCATCCGGATCCTCGACGTACGGCAGGGCGACGGCACCTACGTCACCAGTCTGGATCCCCAACTCCTGCTCGAAGCACTGAGCTTCGTCGTCGACTTCCACCGCGACGACACGGTCCTGGAGTTCCTGGCCGTGCGCCGCATTCTGGAGCCGGCCGCGACCGCGATGGCGGCGCTGCGCATCAGCGAGCAGCAAGTTGACGCATTGTCCGCCCAGTTGGACCGGCTGGGCGGTGAACCGTCGGTGGAGGAGCTGGTCGCCGCCGACCTGGAGTTCCACCGGGGGATCGTGCAGAGCTCCGGCAACTCGGTGCTGTGTTCGCTGCTCGACGGTCTGTCCGGGCCCACCACCCGGGCCAGGATCTGGCGCGGGCTGACCCAGGAGGACGCGGTCAGCCGCACCCTGCACGAGCACCGGGCGATCCTGGGCGCCCTGCGCGACCGGGACGCGGAGGCGGCGCGGTCGTGGGCGACAGTGCACATCGCGAGCGTGGAGCAGTGGCTGAGATCGACCCTCTAGCCGTGCCGGAGCCCCCGGTCCCGCCGTCACCGAACGCTCGGATGAATGACCGGGTGAGGAGGGGTGGCTCACGGATGGTGTTTCGGGGTGGCTATCGGGGCAGTGATCCGGTCACTCCCCCGTGCAAGGGGGCTGCGAGCGCCCCCGCCGCACGCCGTAAGGTTGGGTGGTCAAGCGAGGGCACGTCGGAAGGAGGCGCTGGGTGATCGAGCTGGAGGGGGTTCCCGAGCTGATCGACCCAGTCATGGTGGCCGCGTTCGAGGGCTGGAACGACGCCGGTGACGCCGCCTCCGCCGCGGTCGCGCATCTGGACCGGGAGTGGAAGGGCGAGGTGTTCGCGGCGCTGGACGCCGAGGACTACTACGACTTTCAGGTCAACCGCCCCACCGTGTGGCTGGACGCCGGCGTACGCAAGATCACGTGGCCGACGACAAGGTTGTCAGTGGTCCGCGTCGGCGGCGACAAGCCGCGCGATCTCGTGCTGGTCCGGGGCATCGAGCCGTCGATGCGCTGGCGCTCGTTCTGCAACGAGCTGCTGGGCTTCGCGCACGAGCTGGGCGTGGAGCTGGTGGTGATCCTGGGCGCACTGCTCGGCGACACCCCGCACACACGTCCGGTTCCGGTCAGCGGGGTCACGTCCGACCCGGATCTGGCCCAGCGCATGGACCTGGAGGAGACCAAGTACGAGGGCCCCACGGGCATCGTCGGCATCCTGCAGGAGGCGTGCACGCACGCGGGCGTACCGGCGGTGAGCCTGTGGGCCGCGGTCCCGCACTACGTCTCACAGCCGCCGAACCCGAAGGCGACGCTGGCCCTCCTGAACCGCCTGGAGGACCTGATCGACATCCGCATCCCGCTGGGCGAACTGCCCGAGGACGCGCGTGCCTGGCAGGTGGGCGTGGACCAGCTGGCCGCCGAGGACAGCGAGGTCGCGGAGTACGTGCAGACGCTGGAGGAGGCCCGGGACACCGCCGAGCTGCCCGAGGCGACGGGCGAGGCGATCGCCCGCGAGTTCGAACGCTATCTGCGCCGCCGCGACGGCACCGGCCCGGCAGGCCCCGGCCCGGGCCCCGGCGGCCACGCCACCGCGGACGGCACCGACAGCCCGCCGTACCTGCGGGACAACCCGGCCGGCCGCCCGAAACCGCAGCCGCCGAAACCGCCCCAGCTCCCGAGCACGGACGACGAGGACTCCCCCGAGGAGTGATCTCCGCGATCTCTCCGGAAGAGTCCGGAAGAGTTCGGAGAAACAGCGAGAAGGGCCGGTGCGCACCACGCGCACCGGCCCTTCCGCCGTACGTGACGTATCGGCGTCCGTCAGCGGTCCACGGCGACCACGGCGTACGTCGTCTCGGGCGTCGGCGTGGTCGAGAACCGGGCGTTGGGCAGATACAGCCGGTTCCGGTACGCCGCCGCGGTGGTCGGCACGTCGAAGTCCGGGTCGGTGATGCGCCGTCGGAAGACCCCGCTGCTCCCGTCCGGCGAGAGCGTGAACACGTCGACCGCGTTCTGCTGGTTCTGTACGACGTACAGCGTGCGCCCGAGGAGGAGCAGGCCGTCGCCGTTGGTGAGCGGGGCCGCGTCGCCGAGGTCCACGAGCCTGGTGACCCCGGTGCGCGGGTCCACCCTGTGCAGTCCGCCCACGCCGGACTGAACGACGAGCAGCGCCTTCCCGTCGGGCGTGCCCGTGATGCCGTTGGCGTTGAAGACCTCGCCGGGCACCTGACTCCAGTCACCGCTCAGGGTGATCCGTACGACATCGCCGGCGCCCGGCAGCGCGCCGCCCCGGCCGAGCGGAAGGACGTACAGCACGGGCTGGAAGGAGTCCGTGAACACCGCTCCGCGGGGCGTCAGGAACACGTCGTTGGCGAAGGTCGGGGTCGCGGTGGTGAGGGCGTACGAGGCGAGGATCGCGCCGGTGCGGGTGTCGACGACCCGGGCGCCCTCGGTACGTCCGGCGACGAACAGCCGTCCCTGGCCGTCTAGTTTGAGCCCGACGGACGGGGTGCCGGGCCCGGTCGAGATGATCTCGCCCGCGCCGGTGCGCAGATCAGCGCGGTAGATCGAGCCGTCGCCGAGCGAGCCCAGGTAGGCGTAGGGGCCGGCGCCGGTGGCTATGCCTTCCGGGCGGAAGCCGTTGGGCAGCGGTATCAGGGTCGGCCAGGACTTCGGGGACGCGGCGGCCGGTGAGGCGACCAGCGCGGCCGTGACGGTGGCGGCGCCCGCCGCGAGGATTCCGCGGCGGCTGACGTGGTGTGCGAAGGAACCGTGCGTGGGTGCCACGGGGCTTCCCTCCGGGAAGGGACCGGCAGTTGGCCGGTCCTGCGGGTCAACTGACCCTGACACCACATCACATGTCGACTCACGCCACAGCCCGGCGCAGAGAGTCGACAGCACCTCGACAGCATCTGGCCGGATTATGGCGTGACATCTGTTTGAGGACGTATTGCGGAAGCTTGTACACGGTGCCCAATTCAACTTGATTTAAAACCCTGTTGGTGGCCATGGGGTGGACGGACTCCCGCCGGAGGAGCAGGGTGAGCCCCGGAACGACCCGCTGCTTGGCACCCGCACGGATCGAAGGGAGCGGTATCCGATGACCGACCAGGTACAGCCGGCCCAGGGCCCGGGAGCTTCCGGGCCGGGGCCCGACGGAGCGGGATTCACCTATCGAGGGACCGAGCAGGAACTGATCGTCGTCGCCCGACCCGAGGCCAGGCTGCGCGCCCGGCCCGACGGCGTACGTTCGGCGGCCGGCGGCGACGTATCGGCCCTCAACATGTTCCTCGACGACGAACAGCTCGCTCTGCAACCGCTGTTCGGCAGCGAGGAGCGCCTCCAGCAGGCCCAGCACACCGCCGGGACGGACATGGGCATGGGCATGGGCATGGGCATGGGCTCGGAGAGCCTGCCCGACCTCGCGCTCTTCTACCGGGTGCGCGGCGGCGAGGACCGCGCCCAGGAACTGCGCGCCAGGATCGCCGCGTTGCCGGGCATCGACACGGCGTACGTGAAGCCGGGCTCCGTACCGGCCTCGTTGCAGACGACCGGACCGAGCACGGACGACGGGCGGCGGCTGAAGGAGGGCGCGCCCGCCACGCCCGACTTCACCCACCGCCAGGGCTATCTGCGGCCCGCGCCCGAGGGTGTGGACGCCCACTGGGCCTGGCAGCGGCCCGGCGGCTCGGGCCAGGGCATCACGGTGATCGACGTGGAGGGCTCCTGGCAGCTCGGCCACGAGGACCTGGCCGCCAAGCTCGCGGGCGTGGTGGCCGGAACCCCGCTGACCGACCTCGCCTGGCGCAACCACGGCACCGCCGTGATCGGTGTGATCGGCGGCGACCGCAATGCGCACGGCATCACGGGGATCGTCCCGGACGCCGTGACCGCCGCCGCGTCCTTCCAGGGCCTCGGCACGGCCGCCGCTATCCACGCGGCCGCCGACCGGCTCGGCCCCGGCGACCTCGTGCTGGTCGAACTGCACCGGCCCGGACCGCGGTTCGACTTCGAGGAGCGCGACGACCAGCGGGGCTGCATCGCCCTCGAATGGTGGCCGGACGACTACGCGGCCGTCCGCCACGCCACCGCCCGGGGCATCCTCGTGGTGGCCGCCGCGGGCAACGGCGCCGAGTCCCTCGACGACGGTGTGTACGAGCGCCGTCCGGACGAGTTCCCCCAGTGGTGGCGCAACCCGTTCAACCCGTCCAGCCAGTCCTCCGGCGCGGTCCTGGTCGGCGCGGGCGCCCCGCCGCCCGGCACCCACGGCCGCGACCACGGCCCCGACCGGTCCCGGCTGGCGTTCTCCAACTACGGCGCCCGGGTGGACGCCCAGGGCTGGGGCCGCGAGGTCACGACCACCGGCGGCTTCTGGGACCGGCCCGGCGACCTCCAGGGCGGCCCCGAGGAGATCGCCTGGTACACGGACACGTTCTCCGGGACCTCGGCGGCCACCCCGCTGGTGGGCGGCGCCCTGGCGGCGCTCCAGGGCATGCTCAAGGCGGCGGCCCAGCCCCCGATGTCCCCCGAGGCCGCCCGCGGGGTGCTGCGGGCCACCGGCTCTCCGCAACAGGACGCGCCGGGCCGGCCCGCGTCCCAGCGGATCGGCCACCGGCCGGACATCAAGGCGGCGGTCACGCACCTCCTGCCGGAGGCGGTCGGCTCGGGCCGCGCCGAACGCTACTGGGACGAGCTGCTGCCCTACCCGCGCGAACTCCCGCCCAGGCTCCGGCTGTTCGTGGCCGGCGGCTGGCGCAACCTGAACCGCCCGTCCGCCGAGATCCGCCAGGCGGTGCACACCGCGTTCGCCGGCGGCAGTCCGGACGTACGCGTCTGGTTCTCGGACGACGAGATCGTCGGCCTGGTGATCACGGGCTGACACACCCGACGAGTTGATGGAAGGTGGCACCCGCAATGAGCACGATCCCGCAACTGAGCTCCATGGCACAGCAGGGCCAGCACCAGCAGCAGGGCCAGCAGGGCCCGAGCACGGCACCGCCTCAGTTCGGCCAGCAGCAGGGCATCGGGCAACAGCAGCCGTTCGGCCAGCAACAGCCTTACGGGCAGCAGCACTTCGGTCAGCAGGGCGGCGGACAGCAGCCGTTCGGGCAGCAGATGCAGCAGCCGTACGGCCAGCAGGGCGTCGGCCAGCAACAGCAGCAGATCCCGCAGCACGTGCAGCAGCAGCTCCAGCAACTGGGCCAGCAGCCGCCGTTCCAGCAGCTGCTCCAGCAACTCGGCCAGCAGCTCGGCCGGCAACAACAGCAGAGCCCGCAACAGCAGCAGGACATCCAGCACGGCGAGACCCTGGTGCTGCCGAGCGCGGCGGCGGCCACCTCGCTCGCCATCGGCGCGGCCGACCACTTCCAGGACGTCGTGACACCGCTCCCGGGCCAGCCGCAGGTGCTCTACCTGTACATCAACAACGGCTGGCGCCGCCTGGTCAACCCGAACCAGGTGACGCAGGACATGGTCCAGGAGGCCTTCGCCTTCGGCCAGCCGGTGTACGGCATCTACGACACCGGCAACAACGTCCTCCAGTCCGTCATCGTGACGAAGTGACGATGACGGAGTAAGGACGGCAGGCACGTAGGGGGCCGGGGGAAGCCCACGCAGAGGGGCGCCGAGCGGATCAGCCGCCCGGCGCCCCGTCGTACTCCGCGTTCGCTACAGCGCCACGCCCAGCAGGGCGTCCACGGCACGGGACGCGACGCCGGGAGCGCCCTCGTCCGTACCGCCCCGCTCCGCCTGGAGGGCCGCCCAGCGGTCGACGGCGGCCAACGCGGCCGGGGCGTCCAGGTCGTTGGCGAGGGCGGCGCGCATGTCCTCGACGAGCGCGTCGGCGGACGGCCCGTCGGGCCGGGACACGGCGGCACGCCAGCGCCCGAGCCGCGCGACGGCATCTTCGAGCACCTGGTCGGTCCACTCCCAGTCGGCCCGGTAGTGGTGGGCGAGCAGGGCGAGCCGTATGGCGGCGGGGTCGACGCCGTCGCGGCGCAGCGCGGACACGAAGACGAGATTGCCCCTGGACTTGGACATCTTCTCGCCGTCGAGCCCGACCATGCCGGCGTGGACGTACGCCTTGGCCATGGGGAACTCGCCGGTCAGCGCCTGGGCATGCGAGGCGCCCATCTCGTGGTGCGGGAAGGCGAGGTCGGAGCCGCCGCCCTGGACGTCGAAGCCCATGCCGAGGTGGTCGAGGGCGATGGCGACACACTCGATGTGCCAGCCGGGCCTGCCGCGGCCCAGCGAACCGCCGTCCCAGCTCGGCTCGCCCTCCCGCGCGGCCATCCACAGCATCGGGTCGAGCGGGTTCTTCTTGCCCGCCCGGTCCGGGTCGCCCCCGCGTTCGGCGGACAGCAAACGCATCGCGGCGGCGTCCAGGTTGGACACCCTGCCGAAGTCGGGGTCGGACTCGACGGAGAAGTAGACGTCCCCTTCGAGCTCGTAGGCGGCGCCCGCGTCCCGCAGCCGCTCGACCAGCGGGACGATGCCGGGTATCGCCTCGACGGCGCCGATGTAGTGCTTCGGGGGGAGCATCCGCAGGGCGGTCATGTCCTCCCGGAAGAGCGCGGTCTCCTTCTCGGCGAGCCCCACCCAGTCGATCCCGTCGCGCTGCGCCCGCTCGAGGAGCGGATCGTCGACGTCGGTGACGTTCTGGACGTAGTGAACCTGCCGCTTGGTGTCGAGCCACACGCGTTGGACGAGGTCGAACGCGTTGTAGGTCGCCGCGTGACCCATATGGGTGGCGTCGTACGGCGTGATGCCGCAGACATAGATACGGGCGACGGGACCGGGGTCGAGGGAAACCAGACCGCCGGTCGCGGTGTCGTGGATCCTCAGGTCGCGGCCCTGACCAGTCAGGGCGGGGACCTCGGAAGCGGGCCAGGCATGCATGTCATGAGCCTAACCGGACGGATGTTCCGTATACGAACCGGACCGGCCCCCGATGGCCGGGAAGGGGGTCTTGCGAGGTACGTCCCGGTGTGCTGACGGTCCCGGCAACGATCCCGTCCGTCCGCCCTCAGACCGGCGGCCACGGAATCGCCGGCCACTCCCCGCTCGGCTCCGGATGCCTTCCCGACTCCAGCAACGCGTCCACCCGTACCCGCGTGGCCTCGACCTCGTCCCCGGTGACCAGCTCCGCCAGCCGCACGGCCAGCGCCCCGCCGTCCTCCAGCGCGCCCTTCAGCCCGGACAGCACCTCGACCGCCTCCGGCGTCAGGGGCTCCCCCGCCCACCCCCACAACAGTGTCCGCAACTTGTTCTCGGCGTTGAAGGTGACCCCGTGGTCGATCCCGTACAGCCGCCCCGCGCCTCCCGGCAGCAGGTGTCCGCCCTTGCGGTCGGCGTTGTTGATCACCGCGTCGAGTACGGCGAGCCGCCGCAGCCGCACGTCGTCGGCGTGCACGAGCAGCGCCGTCTTCCCCTCCGCCACCTCGGCGAAGGTGATCGCCTTCCACCCGGGCCCGGGCTCCTCGCCCTCGACCAGGGCGAGCAGCTCACCGCCCTTGTCGGTCTCGGCCTCGATCCACAGCTGGCACATCCCCTCGCCGTACGGCCCCTCACGCAGCACGGTCGGCGGTACGAGCCCCCAGCCGGTCGCTTCGGAGACCTCGTACGCCGCCACCTCGCGCTCCGCCAGCGTCCCGTCGGGGAAGTCCCACAGGGGCCGCTCACCGGCCACGGGCTTGTAGACGCAGGCGGCTTCCTGCCCCTCGTACGAGACCGTGCAGTACAGCACCGCGTTCGACGCCTCGCGGATGCGTCCGCGCACGGTCAGCTCGCCCTTGGCGAGCAGTTCGGCGGGCGTGCGGGTGGCCGTCACGCTCCCCGGCGGTATCCGTTCTGGCGCGGACATACGTGTCCTTCCGGGTCGAGCGGGAGGCTGCACAGCGGGCAGGGCGGCCGGCCGGCGTTGACGACGTCGAGGGCACGCTTGGTGAAGGCACGGGCCTGCGCCCCGGTGAGCCGGACCCGCAGCATCGGCGGGCCGTTCTCCTCGTCCTGGAGGAGCCGCTCCTCGGCCTCGGCGAGGTCCTCGTCGGTTTCGGCGTCCAGTTCCACCAGGGCCTGCGCCTCGACGATCATGCGCTGCTCCTCGCCGTCCCAGGCGAGCGCCATGGTGCCGACCCGGAACTCCTCCTCGACAGGGGAGTCGAGGGGGCCGGTGTCGTGCACCTCGGTGGGGGCCACGGCCGGGACGGAGGCGTTGCCCCCGCTACGGCGTACGACCTCGTCGAGCAGTTCGTCCATACGTTCGGCGAGCGCGGCGACCTGGGTCTTCTCCAGGGCCACGCTGGTCACCCGAGGGCCGGCGGTCGCCTGGAGGAAGAACGTACGGCGCCCGGGCAGTCCGACCGTACCGGCCACGAAGCGGTCCGGTGGGTCGTAGAGGAACACCTGACGGGACACGTCCTGTCTCCATTGAAATCGGCTGCTGGGGGCTACTGAAAAGTCGTGTGATCGGCTGGAACCGGTGTCGGCGGCGCTACCGCGACCGCTTCACCCTACTGCTGCCGACGATCACGGTGCGCCCGCACCACCCCCGACCGCGGCCTCCTCGCCCGGAGACTCCTCGCGCGGCGCCAGCGAGGCGAAATCCCCGGTGTCCCCGAGGCGGACAAGAAACGGCCTCAGGCGGGTGTAACGGATCGCGGTGATGGAACACGGGTCGACGGAGACTCGCTGGAAGAGGTCGAGATGAAGCCCGAGGGCGTCAGCGACAAGGGACTTGATGATGTCGCCGTGCGAACACATGAGGTAGACGGCGTCGGCGCCGTGCTCGGCCTCCACGCGCGCGTTCCACTCGCGTACGGCCTCGGCGGCACGCGTCTGCATGGCCCGCATGGACTCACCGCCGGGGAAGGCGGCGGCGGACGGGTGCGCCTGGACGACCTGCATCAGGGGCTCGTCCATCAGCTCGACGAGCTTGCGCCCGGACCAGTCGCCGTAGTCGCACTCCGTGATCCCCTCCTCGGTGTGCGCGCGCAGCCCCGGGCGGGCGTCGAGGAGCGGCCGGACCGTCTCCTGGCAGCGCTGCAGCGGGCTGGTGACCACCTCGGAGATCGGCAGCTCAGCGAGCCGCCCGGGCAGCGCGGCTGCCTGCGCGGCGCCTCGCTCGTCGAGGGCGACACCGGGCGTGCGGCCGGCGAGCACCCCGGAGGTGTTGGCGGTGGAACGTCCGTGCCGGACGAGGATCAGCGTGGGCATGCGGCCCAGGGTAGGCGTACGGCCCGGTGCGGTACGCGGGGGTGCGTCCGGGGCCGGGCGGCGGGAGAATACGCCCCGTGATCGTCGACTGCGCCATCTACCGCGACGGACGCCGGACCCAGGGGCCCGCGGACCTCTCCGACGCCCTCGCCGAGTGCCGCTCGGGCGGGGCCGGGGACGCGTTCGTCTGGATCGGGCTGTACGAACCCACGGAGAAGGAGTTCGACCTGGTCACCGAGGAGTTCGGGCTGCATCCCCTGGCCGTCGAGGACGCCCTCAAGGCGCACCAGCGGCCGAAGCTGGAGACGTACGACGACTCGCTGTTCATGGTGCTCAAGCCGGTGGGATACGAACCGAAGGCCGACATCGTCTCCTCCGGCGAGATCATGGTCTTCATCGGCGACTCCTTCGTGGTGACCGTCCGGCACGGCGAGGAGGCCCCTCTCGCGGACGTACGGCACCGCCTTGAAGAAGATCCCGAGATGCTGCGGCACGGTCCTACGGCGGTGCTGTACACGATCGCCGACGCCGTCGTCGACCACTACGTGGAGGTGGCGGACGAGCTGGGCACCGACCTGGAGGAACTGGAGACGGAGGTGTTCTCGCCGGCCGGCGGGGGCTCGCGCCACACGGCGTCCCGCATCTACACCTTCAAGCGGCAGATCCTGGAGTTCCGCCGTGCCTCGGGCCCGCTGGCGGCACCGCTGGGACGGCTCGCGGGCACGGGCCTCTTCGGCGCGCGGCTGCCCTTCGTCCAGGAGAAGGCCGAGCCCTTCTTCCGGGACGTGAGCGACCACCTCACGCGCGTGAACGAGTCCGTCGAGGGCCTGGACCGGCTCGTCTCCGACATCCTCTCCGCGCACCTCGCGCAGATGAGCGTCCGGCAGAACGACGACATGCGGAAGATCTCCGCGTTCGCGGCCATGGCCGCGATCCCCACGATGGTCGCGGGGATCTACGGCATGAACTTCGACCACATGCCGGAGCTGCGCTGGGAGGGGTCGTATCCGGCACTGATCGTGGCGATGGCCGTCGTGGAGGTCCTGCTCTACCGGATGTTCAAGCGTCGCGGCTGGCTCTGAACGGCAGTTCTCCGAACGGCAGTTCTCCGAGCGGCGGTTCCGGATCTCATCGTCAGGCGAACTCGGCCGACGCGGTCGCCGGGCCGCCCAGCGCGTCGCGCCGCTCGGGCATCCGCAGGGAGACCATGCGGCGCCAGCCGACGGCACGCTCGTAGGCGTACACCGCGTGGATACCCGCGGCGAGGACCGCGGCCTTGGGCCTCGGCCAGCCGAGCACGCGCCCCATGTGGGACATGACCGCGAGGCTGACGTTCCGGTAGACGCGGATCTCGGCGAGCGCGCACTCGCGCAGCGTCCGCTGGATGGCGCGGCCGTGACCGGCGTTCGCGAAGCGCAGGAGCTCCTCGTGGCAGTAGGCGAGGTGGTTGTCCTCGTCGTTCGAGATCATCCGCACCGCGCGGCCGAGATCGGGGTGGTCGGCGAAGTGCCTGCGCAGCAGGTCCATCTCCTCGGAGGCGCGCTGCTCGGTGACACGGCTGTGGGCGAGGTACGTGACGATGTCCTGCACGGTCAGCGGCTCGTCGCTCTTGAGCTTGTCGTGCGCGAGACCGATGCCCTGCTTCTCCAGCAGCATCGTGTAGTCGGTGTCGGGCGGGACGTCGACGGGGCGCAGGCCGCGCTTCTTCATGAGGGCGTTGAAGATCCGCCCGTGCTTGTCCTCGTCCGCGCCGTGACGGGTGATCTTGGGGGCGAGTCCGCGTTCGCTCGCCGGGACGAGCGCGGCGATACGCGCGTTCTCCCAGCCGCCCTGGGACTCACCGCTGGCCGCGATGGAGCAGAAGAGACGGAAAGAATCGTCGTTGTCGAGGATCTCCTGGAACAGGCTCTTGGCCGAAAGCATCAGAGGCACCTCTCGCAGATCTGCAGGGTTCCGCAAAGAACGAGTCAAATGCGGTGGCAGGGACGCTGCAACAGCTGTGTCGGACAACTCCGCCAAAAGGAGGAGCAGGAGAGGCGCGCGGGGACGTAAGTACGAAGGTGTGGAGGCCGTGGAAGGCGTAACCGCCAAGGGCCTGGGCGCGTTGTGCTCCGTGACGGCCGTGGCGGGGAAGACCCCCGAGCCCCCACCACGGCCGCGGAACTTTATTACCGCCGCTACGCGACGCCGGACCGCTCCAGGGCGTCCGAGCCGGCCCGCAGCGAGGCGATCCGCTCGTCGAGCGTGAAGCCGGCCGGGGCGAGGGTGAGCGTGGTGACGCCGGCCGCCGCGTAGGCCTGCATCCGGTCGGCGATCCGCTCCACCGAGCCGAGCAGCGTCGTCTGGTCGATCAGGTCGTGCGGAATGGCGGCGGCGGCGCCGTCCTTGTCACCGGACAGGTACTTGTCCTGGATCTCGGCGGCTTCCTTCTCGTACCCCATGCGCTGGGCGAGCTGGTTGTAGAAGTTCTGCTTACGGCTGCCCATGCCGCCCACATACAGGGCCGTGTACGGCCGGAAGGTGTCCGCGAGCGTCGCCACGTCCTTGTCGTCGCCGACGGCGAGCGGCAGGGTGGGACACACGTCGAACCCTTCCAGAGTCTTGCCGGCCTTCTCGCGCCCCGCACGCAGGTACTGGATGGCGGTGTCCTCGATGTGCGCGGCGGACGGGAAGATGAGCAGCGCCCCGTCGGCGATCTCGCCAGTCTGTTCCAGGTTCTTCGGGCCGATCGCGGCGATGTAGAGCGGGATGTGCTCGCGCTCCGGGTGCACGGTCAGCTTGAGCGGCTTGCCCGGCCCGCCGGGCAGCGGCAGCGTCCAGTGCTCACCGTCGTGGGAGAGCCGCTCACGGCTCATCGCCTTGCGTACGATCTCCACGTACTCGCGGGTCCGGGCGAGCGGCTTGTCGAACTTGACGCCGTACCAGCCCTCGGAGACCTGGGGCCCCGAAACCCCGAGGCCGAGCCGGAACCGGCCGCCGGACAGCGAGTCGAGGGTGGCGGCGGTCATCGCGGTCATCGCGGGCTGGCGGGCCGGAATCTGGAAGATGGCCGAGCCGACGTCGATGCGTTCGGTCTGGGCGGCGACCCAGGTGAGCACGGTGGCGGCGTCGGACCCGTAGGCCTCGGCGGCCCAGCAGACGGCGTATCCGAGCCGGTCGGCCTCCTGCGCGACGGCCAGATTGTCCGCGTCCATTCCGGCACCCCAGTAGCCGAGGTTGATCCCGAGCTGCATGGCCGATTCCCCTTACCGATCAGTAACGTCCCTTGTACGACCGACAGTAGCGTGTACGGGGGCCTCCGGCGGTGGGGCGTTGGTCTCCCTGGTCCGGCGTTTGAGGAGCGAGGCCGGTGCCGCCCAGGCCGTGTTTCCCACCCACCCGCCCGTCTCGGCACGATTGCCGGGCGCCCTTGAACCTCTCGATGCCGGCCCGCGCCCCCAGCCCGTCCGGCGTTTGAGGACGAGGCTCGTTCAGGGCCGGAGCGGGGGTTCGGGGGCGTAGCCCCCGGGGATGGGACAGGTAGGGGCGGCGGGGGCGGGGGCGGGAAACCGTTGTCCACAGGCAACCCACTCCGCCAGTTCTGGCCAGTAATCTCGGCGTTCATGGAGCAGAGGCATCTCGGCCGTACCGGCCTGCGCGTGTCCCGGATCGGACTCGGCACCCTGACATGGGGACGCGACACCGACGAGCATGACGCCGCGGGCCTGTTGAAGGCGTTCTGGGAAGCGGGCGGGACCCTCGTCGACACCGCGGACGTGTACGGCGACGGAGAGGCCGAGTATCTGCTCGGACAGCTCATAGAAGGGCTCGTGCCGCGCCGCGACCTGGTCATCTCGACCAAGGCGGGGAGCGTGCCCGACCCCGACCGCCGCGTCGACGGCTCACGCGGGCATCTGCTCGCCGCCCTCGACGCCTCCCTCGCCCGCCTCGGCACGGACTACGTCGACGTCTGGCACATCCACGCCTACGATCCCGACACCCCGCTGGAGGAGACCCTCCAGGCCCTCGACCTCGCCGTCAGCAGCGGACGCGCCCGGTACGCCGGCGTCTCCAACTTCTGCGGCTGGCAGCTCGCCAAGGCAGCGACCTGGCAGCTCGCCGCACCGGGCGTACGCACCCGGCTGTCCAGCACGCAGGTGGAGTACTCGCTGCTCCAGCGCGGTGTCGAACGCGAGGTGCTGCCGGCCGCACTGGACCTGGGGATCGGGCTCCTGCCCTCCTCGCCCCTCGGACGCGGTGTCCTCACGGGCAAGTACCGGCACGCGACCCCGGCGGACTCAAGAGGCGCGTCCGAGCACATGGCTCCCTTCGTCGCGCCGTACCTCGACGACACGGCGAGCCGCATCGTGGACGCGGTACAGACCGCGGCGGACGGACTGGCGGTGACGCCGTTGCAGGTGGCGCTCGCCTGGATCCGCGACCGGCCCGGCGTGGCCGCCCCCATCGTCGGCGCGCGCAACGCGCAGCAGCTCACGGCCGCATTGTCAGTGGAGACCCTTAGTCTTCCTGACGAGATCTGCCGGGCGCTCGACGACGTGTCTGTGCCTGTGCACCGCTATCCCGATCACGACTGGAGCACGCTGTGACCACGGAGCCCGACACCACGGAGGAGGCCGAGCCGGAGACCCCGGTCGCCCCCGAAGAGGCTGCCCAGGACGCGGCTGACGGTTCGTCGACCGACCCCGCAGAGACCGCAGAAACCACGGAGAACGCCGAGAGCGCGGAGAGTACTCAGGCCACGCAGTTGTCCGAGGCCGAGGCCGAGCTGGCCGCGCAGCGGGAGCTCCGGGAGCGGATCGAGCGGCGCAAGGCCGAGAAGCAAGGTCCGATCGCAGCCGGCACCAAGCTCAGCGGAACGGCCGCCGATCTGCTCGCGGCCGTACGGGCCGTGGAGAGCGGCGAGAAGCCACCGCCCGTCATCGCCCGCACGCAGACGCCCTCTTCACGGCCCTCGCCGTCGCCCTCTCCCTCGCGCGAACCCTCAGCCGCACCCTCCTCCCCCACTGCCGTACCGCGGCCCCAGCCCATGCCCGTCAGCGGCGACACCTCGCCCGTCCTCGCGCCGGAAGCCGTCGAGGCCGTGCGGGGCGTACTGACCGAGGGCGGCGCGCCGGACACGCTCGCGCCGCAGGTCGTCGCCGCTCTGGGCGAGGGAGCGGACGGACAACTGCGCGCGGATCCCTGGCAGTTGCTCCGGGTCGCCGGGGTACGGACCGAGCAGGCCGACGGGTTCGCGCGGGCGCTGCTCGGCGCGGAGTGCGATCCTCAGGACGAGCGCCGGGGCCGGGCGGTCACGGTGTGGCTGCTGGAGCAGGCGGCCCTGGCCGGACACACCGTCCTGGACGTCTCCGCGCTCACCGCCGCGCTGGCCCAACGGGGCGTACCCGACCCGGACACGGCCGTACAGAGCACGATCGCGGAGGGCGAGGCCCTGGAGTTCCAGGACGCGATCGAGGAACCCGGCGGGGCCGCGCGCCAGCAGGACACCCCTGACGGAGAAGAGGCCGAGGACGAGGCCGAGGAGCGGCCTGTTCGCGTGCTCGTCGGGCTGGAGCGGTACGCGCTCGCCGAGGACAGCCTCGCCGACGGGCTGGCCCGGATCGTCAACTCGCTGCCCAAGGAGGCCGCCGAGGACTGGGAGTCGGCGGCCGGGGCTTCGGGGTCCGGTTCCGCGGCCGAGCTGATCCGTACCGTCGGCGCGCACGGACTCGTGCTGCACACCGGCGGTGACACGGCTCGCGTCGAACCGGCCGCCCTCGTCGCCGCGGCCCGTTCCCTGGGCCTGCGCGTCTGCGCGGCGGCCCACACGCCCGACGGCCGCCGGCGTTTCGCGGCCCTGCTGAAGTCGGACCCGGCATCCGACACCGAGACCGACACCGACTCAGTCGTGACTGTCGCCGGGCTGCTGGCCGGGGCCGAAGGGCCCGGGCGGGACGCCGACGGGGCGTTCGGGCTCGATCTGCTGGTCGTGCTGGACGCCCCGCAGCTCGATGTGGAGAACGCGGCGATGCTCGTGGAGTCGCTGCCCGACGGGGCCCGGCTGGTGCTGAGCGGGGATCCGGCAGTGCTGTGGTCGGCGGGACCGGGGCGGGTCTTCGCCGATCTGCTCGCCGCGCGCGCGTGCCCGCAGGTCGTCTCGGGCACGCCCGATCCCGGCCCGATCGGCGAACTCGTCTCGGGCGTCTCCGTCGGCGAGCTGACCCAGGTCGAGGCGCCCGGCAAGGAGGTCGTGATCGTCCCCGTGCGGGACGCGGGCGAGGCGGTGCACCGGACCGTGCAGCTCGTCGCGGACTCGGTGCCCAGGGCACTGGGCGTGCCGACCGAGCAGACCCAGGTGATCACGCCGGGGCACGGCGGCGCGGCCGGCACCCGGGCGCTCAACACCGCCCTCAAGGAGCGGCTGAACCCCGGCCCGGGCCGCTTCGGCGGCTTCGACCCGGGTGACCGGATCGCGTACTCCCCCGCGCCGGGGCGGACGGTGCCCGGGCAGGTCGTCAAGGCCGACGCGGAGGGGCTGCACCTGGAGTGCGGCGGCGCCTCCGTCGTCGTACCGAAGGAGCGGGTCGAGCAGACCGTGCGGCACGGGTGGGCGCTCACCGCGCACCAGGCGGTCGGGCTGCACTGGCCCGCCGCCGTCGTGGTGCTGCCCGGGGACGCGGCCCCGTCGCTGACCCGGCCGTGGGTCTACACGGCCTTCGGCCGCGCGGAGCGTCACCTCTCCGTGGTGCACGGCGTGGACCAGGCCCTGGCCCGCGCGGTCGCGGAGGTCCCGGCGAAGGCCCGCACGACACGGCTGCCGGGTCTGTTCAGGGCCCAGGTACCGGCGTCCGGCTGAGCGGACGAACGTCGACGGCGGCGGTCAGGGGGTGCCCCCTGACCGCCGCCGTCGATCGCGACGTGGCAACCGTGCCGCCCTAACGGCCGCGTGATCGATCCACGTCCAGTGGTTCCAGGTCCTCGTCCTCGTCCAGGCCGGTCACGACGAGCTCCGGGTCGAGTTCGTCCTCCAGCAGGTCGTCGTCCTCGACGAGGTCGTCCGCCTCGTCGTCGAAGACCGCGCTGACGTCGAAGCGGCAGACCACCCGCTGTGCGTCGACCTGGTCGAAGGGGGCCTCCAGCCACTCGCCGGCGTCGGCCGGTTCGTCGGCGGCCGTCACCCACAGGGTGGAGTCGGCTTCCTCCAGGCCGAACTCCTTGTGCCGGGAGGCGATCTCGTCCGGCTCGAACTCGCCGAACAGCAGGCCCAGCGCCCCGTGCACCGTGCCGGAGACATCGGCGCCCGTGCCGTCGTCGTCCACAGCCTCCACCCGCTGTGCCTGCGCCAGCAGCCGCTGCGGCTCCACCACGACGTAGTCGCGGCGGATGAGCACACTCAACGCGTTCGGCTCCTCGGGCCCCGTGTACGGCGGCAGCGCGTCCTCCGTGCCGGGGATCTCGAAGGGGGTGACCTCGTCATAACGGTCGTAGAGCAGCTCGTCGTACACCTCGGCGGCAGCGGCCAGCTGGTTGAACGCCTCATAGACGTCGGGGTCGTCCTCCCCAGACCGGTGTTCGACCGCCGCCAGGTGGCGGTCGAGCGCCGTCTTTACCGCCTCGGCGGCGGCTCGTACCTCGGCAGCGGTGGGCTGCGCAGCATCAGACATAGTGCAGACGCTATCCGTACCGGGCCTCTGCCCGCACAATAGATGCGATGCCGGAATACGAATTTGTCGACGTGTACGTACCACGCGGGGTCACCCGCAAGGAAGCCACACGTCTGCTGACCGACCATGCCGAGTACGGACACTGGGAGTTGGACCGTCTGAGCCTGCTGCGCGACGGCAGCCGCAGGGTGCGGTTGCGCCGGCGGATCATCCGCCAGGTGCGCGCCACGTGGTGAGGTGACACGGTCGAAACGGAGCGGGCCCCGCGTCCGCGGGGCCCGCTCCGTTCAGTACGCCGCACAGGTCTACGCCGACGGGCGTGCCTTGCGGTAGAGGACGGAGCCCGCGAGCAGCATGCCCGCGCCCATCGGCAGGGCGATGCCCAGCGGCAGGTCACCGCCGGTGTGCGCGAGCTGCGCGGCAGCCCGGGGCTGCGGAACGGTCTGTACGTCGCTCTGGTCGGCGTACGGGGAGCCGGCCGGCGGCGTCACACCGGTCGGGGAGACCGGGGGCGTGACCGGCGAACCGGGAGTGGCCGGCTGCTCGGGGCTGCCGGGTTCGGACGTGGGCGGCGGAGTCTCGTGCTCGTTTCCCGGCGGGGTGACCGGAGGACCGCTGTCCGGCGGCGGCGTGTGGTGTCCTCCGTCCGATCCGTACCCCGCGTTCGAGCAGTCGTTGCCCGCCACGGCGTTGCCGATGCCGATGACGTCGACGCTGTTGCCGCAGACATTGACCGGGGCGTCGACCGGCGCTTCCACGTGGTTGCCGGAGCCGACGCCCGGCGAGTCGGTGGCGTACCCGCCGGCGTACGAGCCGGAACCGTCCCAGCCGCTCCAGTCGGCCCAGTCACCGGAGCCGCCCGGGCTGCCCGGATACCCGAAGCCGCCGAAGCCGCCGGGGCCGCCGGGGCCGCCCGAGTCGCCGTACCCACCGGATCCGCCGTGCCCGCCGTAACCGCCCGACGAGCCGTAACCGTCGTAGCCGCCGTACCCACCGGACGAGCCGTGATCTCCCTGGCCGCCGTGACCGCCGTGGTTGCCCTGGTTGCCGTGACCGCCGTGGTTGCCCTGGTTGCCGTGACCGCCGGGCGAACCGTTGCCGCCGCCGCCCTTGCCGCCGCCTCCGCCGTTGGCGCACTTGTTGCCCATCGCCGGGTTGAGCAGACCGACGACGCTCACGGTGTTGCCGCAGGCGTTGACCGGCACGCTCACCGGTGCGCTCACCGTGTTGCCGGACAGCACACCGGGTGAGTTGGAGGCGGCGCCGTTCGCACCCGAGTCGGCATGCGCCTGGCCGCCGGCGGCGGCCATCACACCTGTCGCGGCCGCCATGGTCATCAGCCCCTTGCGGGTGACCTCTCGCATTTCTGCATCCCTGCCTTCCAGTGATGTGTCGTGAACCTTCTGAAACGACCTGTCGGCCCCGGAACGCATGACGCGTTCCGAGGCCGACAGGCTCAGACTCGCTCGGAGTCAGAGCCTCACGAAGTGAGGCGCAGCATCAGTGGTTGACGCAGGTGTTGCCGAAGGCGGGGTTCAGCAGCCCGATCACGGAGATCGTGTTGCCGCAGACGTTCACCGGGACGTGAACGGGAACCTGAACGACGTTGCCGGACAGGACACCCGGGGAGTGCACAGCGGCACCCTGGGCACCCGCGTCGGCGACAGCCAGGCCCGCACCCGCGAGAACCAGACCACCAGTGGCAGCCGCAGCGGCGACGATCTTCTTGATCATTATTCCTCCTTGTTGGCAATGCGATTCCCAGTAGCGGATCGCATCACCAGTAACGAGGAGGCGGGATTAGGGCTACGACCTTATGAGCGCATTCACTCTTCTCAGTCAGTCACGCACATGCGGACGATTATTGGAGTATCGTTCAATCGGGTAATTCCGGGCGCATTCAAGGAGGTTCGAGGGCCCCAATGGCCCGGAGATGGCCCGGAAATCAGGATGCCTCGATGAAGCGGTCGAGCACACGCACCCCGAACTTCAGCGCGTCGACCGGCACCCGTTCGTCAACACCGTGGAACATGCCCGCGAAGTCCAGCTCCGGCGGCAGCTTCAGCGGCGCGAAGCCGAAGCAGCGGATGCCGAGGTCCGCGAAGGACTTGGCGTCGGTACCGGCCGACAGCATGTAGGGCACGGCCCGGGCGATCGGGTCCTCGGCGACCAGCGCGGTCTGCATGGCGTCCACGAGCGCCCCGTCGAAGGAGGTCTCCAGCGCCTTGTCGGCGTGCACGTCCTCGCGCTTCACCTTCGGGCCGAGGATCCGGTCGAGGTCGGCGAGGAACTCCTCCTCGTACCCCGGCAGATAGCGGGCGTCGATGTGCGCGGTGGCCTGGCCCGGGATGACGTTGACCTTGTAACCGGCGCCCAGCTGGGTCGGGTTGGCGGTGTTCTGCAGCGAGGCGCCGATGAGCTTGGCGATGCCGCCGAGCCTGGCGAGCGTCGCGTCCATGTCCTCGGGGTCCAGTTCGGTGCCCAGCGCGTCGCCGAGTTCGTCGAGGAAGTGGCGGAGCGTCTTGGTGACCCGGACCGGGAACTTGTGCCGGCCGAGGCGCCCGACGGCCTCGGACAGTTCGGTGATCGCGTTGTCCTTGTGAATCATCGAGCCGTGTCCGGCGGTGCCGTCGACGGTCAGCTTCATCCAGTGCATGCCCTTCTGGGCCGTCTCGACGAGATACAGGCGCAGCTTCTCGTTGACGGTGAACGAGAAACCCCCGACCTCGCCGATCGCCTCCGTGACGCCCTCGAAAAGGTCCGGGTGCTTGTCGACCAGGTGACGGGCGCCCCACGTGCCGCCGGCCTCCTCGTCGGCGAGGAAGGCGAGCACGATGTCGCGCGGGGGCTTGCGTCCGCCGCGCAGCCGGTCGCGGACGACCGCGAGGGTCATCGCGTCCATGTCCTTCATGTCGACGGCACCCCGGCCCCACACACACCCGTCCGCGATCTCCCCGGAGAACGGGTGGTGCGTCCAGTCCGCCGCGTTGGCCGGTACGACGTCGGTGTGGCCGTGGATGAGCAGCGCCGGCCGGGACCGGTCCTCACCCTCGATGCGCGCCACCGTGGAGGCCCGCCCCCTGTGCGACTCGAAGATCTGCGGCTCCAGGCCCACCTCGGCGAGCTTCTCCGCGATGTACTCGGCGGCCTTGCGTTCGCCCGGTCCCGAGTGGTCGCCGAAGTTGCTGGTGTCGATCTGGATGAGCTCGCGGCAGAGGTCCACGACCTCGTCCTCGCCGGTGACACCCCTGGCCGTATCCGTCCTGCCCGTCCCGCTCACGCTGCTACCTCCCGCTGTCACTCCTGGTGGTCCACCCCTCATCCTCCCTCTCCCGGCCGCCGCAGCCCAAGACGGGCGTCCGTCCGTCACACGCCGTTCACGCGGCGACAGGGGGTGATCGGTGGCTCTCGAAAGCCTGGTAATGTTTCCCTCGTCGTCACGGGGGGAACCCCGCGCGACAGACACCTTGTCCGGGTGGCGGAATGGCAGACGCGCTAGCTTGAGGTGCTAGTGCCCTTTATCGGGCGTGGGGGTTCAAGTCCCCCCTCGGACACATCAGATGGATGAGTGAGGGTCCCTACCGTGAGGTAGGGACCCTCACTCATTGTGTGTGCAAGATCTCTTCGGGCCGAAGATCACCAGGTCAGAGCCGGTGGCCGAGTCCGTCGGCACCCCCGGACAGCCCCGCCCACGTGGCTGACGGACCGGCGTGCGCCTAGCCTCGTACTAAAATTTCCGGCTTGTTACGGAACGGAGCTGGAGCAGGACAACCCCAGGCATACCTGCGGGCCCCCGCCAGCGCCCCGGAGGTCTCCGGGAACGAGACGCGAGGACCTGATGGCAGCCATACACGAGAGCAGTGCTCTCGGTCTGCTCGACGAGGAGATCCGCGAGCGGTTCGGCGACCGGGCACGATTCTCCGCGGGGCCCGCCGCCTCGCCCCGCACCCTCGTCGACATCTTCGACGCCGCCGTCCGGTCCTACCCGAACGAGCCCGCCCTCGACGACGGCACCACCTCACTCACCTACCGCGCGCTGGCCGTCGAGGTCGAGACCGTGCGGCGTCGGCTGGGCGCCGCGGGCGTCGGGCTCGGGGACCGCGTCGGGGTCCGGGTGCCGTCCGGGACCAACGAGCTGTACGTCGCGATCCTGGCCGTGCTCGCCGCCGGTGCCGCCTACGTTCCCGTGGACGCCGAGGACCCGGACGAGCGGGCCGAGCTGGTGTTCGGCGAGGCCGACGTACGTGCCGTCGTCGGGGCCGGGTACGAGATCACCGTTCCCGGCGGCCGGAGCGACCGTCCCGCCGCCCGCCCCGGGGTCGAGCACGACGCGTGGATCATCTTCACCTCCGGCTCCACCGGCAAGCCCAAGGGCGTCGCCGTCAGCCACCGCAGCGCCGCCGCCTTCGTGGACGCCGAGGCCGCGCTGTTCCTCACCGACGATCCCGCGGGGCCCGGCGACCGGGTCATGGCGGGCCTCTCCGTGGCCTTCGACGCCTCCTGCGAGGAGATGTGGCTGGCCTGGCGCTACGGGGCCTGCCTGGTGCCCGTACCGCGCTCCCAGGTGCGCAGCGGCGCCGATCTGGGGCCCTGGCTGGTCGAGCAGGAGATCTCCGTGGTCTCCACCGTGCCCACGCTGGCCGCGCTGTGGGAGCCCGAGACCCTCAACGACGTACGGCTGCTGATCTTCGGCGGTGAGGCCTGCCCGCCCGAGCTGGTGCAGCGGCTGGTGACGGAGGGGCGCGAGGTGTGGAACACCTACGGGCCCACCGAGGCCACCGTCGTCGCCTGCGCCTCCCTCATGACCGGCGAGGAGCCGATCCGGATCGGGCTGCCGCTGAACGGCTGGGAGCTGGCCGTCGTCGACGAGGCCGGGGAGCCCGTCGCCATGGGGGCCAGTGGGCAACTCGTGATCGGGGGCGTCGGGCTCGCCCGGTATCTCGATCCCGCGAAGGACGCCGAGAAGTACGCGCCGCTCGAATCCCTCGGGTGGGAGCGGGCCTATCGCAGCGGTGACCTCGTCAAGGCGGAGCCCGAGGGGCTGATCTTCCTCGGGCGGGCCGACGAGCAGATCAAGCTCGGCGGGCGCCGCATCGAGCTGGGTGAGGTCGACTCGGCGCTCCAGGGGCTGCCCGGCGTCGCCGGCGCCGCCGCTGCCGTACGGACGGCGCGCAGCGGCAATCAGCTGCTCGTGGGGTACGTCGTCACGCAGGACGGGTGGGATCACGCCGCCGCCGTCGAGCGGCTGCGCGCCGAGCTGCCCGCCGCCCTGGTGCCGCTGCTCGCGCCGGTCGCGGAACTGCCGACGCGTACGTCCGGGAAGGTCGACCGGAACGCCCTGCCGTGGCCGCTGGAGGGGTTCGAGACCGGGCCCGCCGCCCAGCTGTACGGCACCGAGGCCTGGCTCGCCGAGCAGTGGAGCGAGGTGCTCGGCATCCCCGTCGGCAGCGCGGACGACGACTTCTTCTCGATCGGCGGCAGCAGTCTCGCCGCCGCCCTGCTGACCACGAAGCTACGGACGCGCTATCCGAGCGCCGCCGTCCTTGACATCTATCAGCAGCCCGTGCTGCGCAAGCTCGCCCGGCACCTGGAGGAGTCCGCGCAGGTCGACACCGGCGGACGGGTCATCGCGCCGGTGCCCCTGCGCGCCAAGGCGGTCCAACTGCTGTTGCTGGTACCGCTGTTCACTCTGCTCGGGCTGCGGTGGGCGGTCGCGCTGGCCGCCGCGGGGAACGTACTGCACTGGTTCGGGGCCTACCCGTGGGCGCCGGCCACGTCGTGGTGGGCGGTGGCCGCCGGGGCGGCGGTGCTCTTCTCCCCGCCCGGGCGGCTCGCTCTCGCGGCCGGTGGGGCTCGGCTGCTGCTGCGGGGCGTGAAGCCGGGGCGGTATCCGCGCGGTGGCAGTGTGCACCTGCGGTTGTGGACCGCCGAGCGGCTCGCCGAGTTCAGCGGGGCGACCTCGCTGACCGGGGCGTGGCTGGAGCGGTACGCGCGGGCGCTGGGCGGCAAGGTCGGGGCGGACGTCGATCTGCACTCGCTGCCGCCGGTCACCGGGATGCTCAAGCTGGGGCGCGGTGCTGCCGTCGAGTCCGAGGTGGATCTGTCGGGGCACTGGCTGGACGGGGACCGGCTGGAGATCGGGCAGGTCAAGGTGGGTGCCGGCGCTGTCGTCGGGACGCGCAGCATGCTGTTCCCGGGTGCGCGGGTCGGTAAGCGGGCCGAGGTGGCTCCCGGTTCGGCAGTCGCCGGGACCGTGCCGACCGGGCAGCGGTGGGCGGGGGCGCCGGCCGTCAAGCTCGGCAAGGCCAAGCGGAACTGGCCGAAGGAGCGTCCGGCGCGCGGGCGGATCTGGCGTGCCGTGTACGGCGTCACCGGTTTCGCGCTGAGTGCGCTGCCGGTGCTGGCGGGTGTAATCGCGCTGCTGGTCGTGAGTGTGTTCGTCGACCCGGAGGCCGGGCTCGGGGCCGCTCTGCGGGGCGTCGCGCTCGCGCTGGTGCCGGCCACGCTGGCGTTCGGTCTCGCGTACGCGCTGGTGCTGCTGATCGCCGTACGGCTGCTGAGTCTGGGGCTGCGCGAGGGTACGCATCCCACGCACAGCCGGATCGGGTGGCAGGCCTGGACGGTCACGCAGCTCATGGACCGCTCGCGCGAGACGCTGTTCCCGCTGTACGCCGGGCTGATCACGCCGGTGTGGCTGCGGCTGCTGGGGATGCGGATCGGGCGCGGCGCCGAGGTGTCGACCGTACTGGCGCTGCCGAGTCTGACGACCGTCGGCGAGGGCGCGTTCCTGGCCGACGACACACTGACCGCGCCGTACGAGCTCGGGGGTGGCTGGCTGCGGATCGGGCGGGCCGAGATCGGACGGCGGGCCTTCCTGGGCAACTCCGGGATGACCGCGCCGGGGCGGTCGGTGCCCGACGGCGGGCTGGTCGGGGTGCTCTCGGCGACGCCGAAGAAGGCGAAGAAGGGCAGCTCCTATCTGGGGCTGCCGCCCGTGAAGCTGCCTCGGTCCGCGTCGGCCGGCGATCAGAGTCGTACGTACGATCCGCCTGCCCGGCTGCTGTGGGCGCGGGCGCTGGTGGAGCTGTGCCGGATCGTGCCGGTGTTCTGTTCGGCGGGTCTTGCCGTGCTGACGGTGGCCGCGTTCAGTGTGCTGGGTGGATGGTTCTGGCTGGTGGGTGGGCTGGTGCTGCTCGGTGTCGGCGCGCTTGCCTGTGTTCTGTCCATCGTCGCCAAGTGGGTGCTCGTGGGGCGCCACCGGGCCGGTGAGCATCCGCTGTGGAGCAGTTTCGTGTGGCGGAACGAGCTGGCGGACACCTTTGTCGAGGTCGTCGCCGTGCCCTGGCTGGCGGGGTCCGTGCCGGGTACGCCGGTGATGTCGGCGTGGCTGCGGGGGCTCGGCGCGCACATCGGCAAGGGGGTCTGGGTGGAGAGCTACTGGCTGCCCGAGACCGACCTGGTGACCCTGGGCGACGGGGCGACGGTGAACCGGGGGTGCGTGCTCCAGACGCACCTCTTCCACGACCGGATCTTGCGGACGGATACTGTGGTCCTCCGTGAGGGCGCGACGCTGGGTCCTGGCGGGATCGTCCTGCCCGGCTCCACGGTCGGGGCCCGGTCCACTCTGGGTCCCGCGTCGCTGGTCATGGCGGCGGAGTCCGTTCCCGACGACACCCGCTGGCTGGGCAACCCGATCGAGTCATGGCGTTCCTGAAAGCGCTGAACGCGGCTCGTCCGGGTACCGGGGCGGGAGTGGGTTCATCTCCGGCACCACGTACGAGCACAGCGCAGGGAGCAGACTCAGCAGTGAGCGTTCAGCAGACAGCGGGTTCGGACCCTTACTTTCCGGCAAACGGTGACGCCCGTTACCGGGTGCACCGGTACGAACTCGCGCTGGACTACCGCCCCGGCCCGAACCGGCTCTCCGGCACCGCCCGGATCAACGCCATCGCGGGCCGGTCGCCGCTCGCCGAGTTCCAGCTGAACCTGGGCGACTTCAAGATCGGCCGGGTGCGCGTCGACGGCAAGGCGACGCACTACACGCACCGGGGCGGGCGGCTGCGTATCCGTCCCGCGAAGCCGTTGCGGGCCGGGGCCGCGTTCACGGTCGAGGTGCACTGGGCGGGCAATCCCAAGCCGGTGAGCAGCCCCTGGGGCGGGCTCGGCTGGGAGGAACTGGAGGACGGGGCGCTGGTGGCGAGCCAGCCGATCGGGGCGCCGTCCTGGTACCCGTGCAACGACCGGCCCGCCGACAAGGCGTCGTACCAGATCTCGATCACTACGCCCTCTGCCTACTCGGTCGTCGCCGGCGGGCGGCTGTTGACGCGAACCACCAAGGCCAGTACGACCACGTGGGTGTACGAGCAGTCCGCGCCGACGTCGAGTTATCTGGTGGGGCTTTCGATCGGGAAGTACCAGACCGTGCTGCTCGGTGACCCCGGGCTGGGCGGGGTGCCCCAACACGGGCATATTCCCGCCGAGTTGCTGCCCGAGTTCTCCCGGGACTTCGCGCGCCAGCCCGCGATGATGGAGCTGTTCCAGGAGCTGTTCGGGCCGTATCCGTTCGGTGAGTACGCGGTCGTGGTGACCGAGGAGGAACTGGATGTGCCCGTCGAGGCACAGGGGTTGTCGCTGTTCGGTGCCAACCATGTGGACGGGGCGCGGAGTTCGGAGCGGCTGGTCGCGCACGAGCTGGCCCATCAGTGGTTCGGCAACAGCGTGTCCATCGCGGACTGGCGGCACATCTGGCTGAACGAGGGGTTCGCCAAGTACGCGGAGTGGTTGTGGTCGGAGCGGTCGGGCGGGCGTAGTGCGCAACAACTCGCCGCTGTTGCCCATCGGTTGCTGTCCGGACGGCCGCAGGATCTGCGGCTTGCGGACCCTGGGCGCAAGTTGATGTTCGACGACCGGTTGTATCAGCGGGGTGGGCTTGCTCTGCACGCCGTGCGGTGTGCGTTGGGTGAGGATGCGTTTTTCCGGATGCTGCGGGGGTGGGCGGGGCTGCATCGGGGTGGGTCGGTGAGTACGGCTACGTTCACGGCGTATGTGGGGCGGTTTGCTGCGGAGCCGTTGGACGAGTTGTTCACTGCGTGGCTTTATGAGGGGGCGTTGCCCAAGTTGCCCTCGGCGGAGGTGCCGCCGGCAACGGGAGGGCCGCGGGTGCCTGCGCGGCCCTCTTATCCGCCGTCCAGTGCGTAGTGGGTACCTGCGGGTGCGTTGTGGCTGGTCGCGCAGTTCCCCGCGCCCCTATGGGGCGCGTCTCAGTTACCCGGGACTTTTAGTTTGTCCCAGCTTGTCTTGCCGGGGATGCCGTCTGCGTCCTTGCCCTTGAAGTTCAGTTTCTGTTGCCAGGCCGCGTAGGACTTGCGGTCGGACTCTGTCCATTCTGGGCTGGGGCCGTCCTGGTAGCGGCCGCAGCCCTCCGCTACCAGGCGGTGGCCCATTGCCGTGATCACCGGGGACTTCTGGCCCAGGTGGAAGAAGCCGCCGCCGGGGAACGGCACATAGGAGGGCTTGGGAGGTGCGGGGGTGGTGTCCTTGCCGCCGCCTCCGCCCCCGGCCAGGCGTTCGCGGATGCGGGCGCGCATGCTGTCCATGGTGAAGCCGCGGGGGTCCACCTTGCCCGGCTGCCATTCCTTGTGGCCGATGACGGAACGCTCGCTCCAGCCGTGGTGGCGGCAGATCGCGGCGGACACCTTTTCGATGGCCTCCTTCTGTGCCTCGGGCCAGGGGTCCGTGCCGTTGCCCAGGTTGATGCACTCGAAGCCGTAGAAGTGGCGGTTGCCGTCCGTGTCCGCCTCGTTGTCGACGGGCAGCTTGGACTCGTTGATCACGGCCCGCAGGACGTCGTTGTCACCGAGCCCCGCGTGGTTGGCGCGGCCGTTGCCGACGAGGTGGATGTGGCCCTTCTTGTCGATGACGCCGTGGCAGAGGGGGCCGGGCAGGTTGGCGTAGCCGTCGTAGCAGAGGTCTACGGAGGAGTTCGTGCCGGAGGTGACGGTGTGGTGGATCATCACGCCGTTGACCGGTCCCCACGGGCCCTTTGAATTGCGGTTGTGGGTGCGCCAGTTGCGGACCTCGTGGACCGTCAGGCCCTCCGCGCGCAGGATTTCCAGCAGCTTGGACGCGCTGAGCGGCTTCGCCATTACTTGTCTCCGTCCACTGCTGCCTCCGCTTCCGCGGTGGTCTGGGACCGTCCGTGGGACGGGTCGGCATCCGCCGTCTGCTCCTCCCGGCGGGCCTGGGCCTCCGTCGCGAGGGCCGACTCGTCGGCCGCCGGGACGCTGCTCGCCGCCCACCCGAAGGCGCGGCGGAGGTCCACGGTGCTGCCCTCGCCCTTGACCAGGGCGAGGGGGGCGAAGGAGCGGGCGATGCCGGCGGGTGCCTGGAGGAGCGGGCGGCGGGCCTGGTCGACCGGCCATTCGACGCTGCCGGTGGCGGTGCGGGCGGGGACGAGCCAGTGGTCGCCCGCCGTGTAGGCGGCGCCCTTGGCGAAGTAGACCTCGACGCCGTCCTCCAGGGGCAGCCACTCCCCCTCCGTGACCGGTACGGCTCCGTTGCGGAGTGTCGTCGTACGGCCCTTGCGGCGCGGGCCCTCGTGGTGGTCCCAGCGGCGGAGGAAGGGGTTCAGGTGGGGCAGGCGGCCTACGCCCGGCTCCGGTTCGGCGGAGAGGCGGACGCGGCGGCCGGGGAGGTCCAGTTCCTCGACTCGGAGCAACGGCAGGGGCTCCAGGCGGGAGGCGTACGCCGTGTCGGTGAACTCGACGCGGTCGCCGACGTCCAGGTCGAGCTTGTCGTCGTGGCCGAGGGACGCCAACTGCACCCACGTACCGTCGAGTTCGTCGACCGGGAAGACGACGGAACCGTTCTCGCGGGACCACTTGAAGGTGGCGTCCTTGGCCGCGCCGGCGTCGTGGATCTCGACGCGGTACAGCTGGTTCTCGGGGCCCCGGTAGCGGGCGTCGGGCTTGACCAGGCAGGGGTCCTCGTCGGCGTGGTCGGGGCGTTCGCTGCGGGCGGCGAGGCGGGCCGTGGGGGTGGACTGCTTCAGCGCCCAGCGGTCGAAGGCGGCGCTGACCACTTCCTTGGACGGCTCGGGCTCGTCGATCTCCAGCGCGGCCAGCGAGAGCGGCAGCACCTGCCAGACCACCTTGACGCGGGCGGCCGTGTCGGGCAGGGCCGCGCCGAGGGCGACCTCGCGCAGCGCCGGGTCCTCGGCGGCGGTGACCGAGCGCTCCCACACCTTCAGGTAGACGAGGAACGGCGACTGGGCGGGCGAGGGCAGCCGGTCGCCGGGCTTCTCCGGGTCGCGGAAGCCGTCGGGCTGGTCCCAGTAGGTCCAGTACGTCGGCGGCCGAGTGGCCTCCGGCTCCTGGTCCTGGGCGTCCTCGTCGTCCGGTACGGGAGTGCCCGGGGCCGGGCGGTTCGCGTCGAGGAGGATGCCGTCGACGTAGTACCGGCCGCCGTGGATGTACAGCGTGTCGATGTCGTGCCTGCCGCCCACGTACTCGACGCGGAAGCCTGCCGAGCCGCGTGGGCCGCCGTGCGGTCCGATCAGGTCGGCGGCGAGGGTGCGGGCCTGGTGGAGCTGGATCGCGGCCTGTTCGTTGGCGTCGGCGTCGAGCTGGACGCGGCCCTGCTGGGTGATGACCGCGGAGTAGTGGCGGTCGGGGCGGAAGGTGAGTCGGGAGAGATCGGCGTGCATGAAGGGGGTCCCCCAGGGTTCAGATGCTGAAGTGTGCGGGTTCGCGAGGTCGTTGGCGGATGCGGCCGGCGGCATGGGCTGCGGCTCAGGTCACGAAGAAGATCCCCGCGTCCGTGCCGGCCGGGGTGTACTCCGCGAGCCGTGCCCGTAGCCCGTCCTCGCGCTGTGGGCGGTACAGGTCGTGGAAAGCGCCCAGTTCGGCGCCGTCGTCCGCGCCTCGCCGGATCTCCGCGGCCGAACCGTCCGCCAACTGGCCGTACCAGGGCGTCCCGTAGCGTTCCGACGTGAACAACGGGCGTACGCGGGAGACCTGTTCGGGACCGGCCAGGTCCGGTTGGCAGCGGTGGCGGCGGGGCGTACGGGATCCGGTGGGGACGTACGAGTAGCGCAGGCAGCCGATGCCTCGCCGGGCCACGTGCAGCCGGCCGGTGAAGATCGAGTTCTCGGCGATGCGTACCGCGTGGGTGTGGATCTCGCCGATGACGGTCGTGCGGTGGAGGTGCAGTACCGCGTGGGCGTGTCGGCAGTCGGGGGCGGAGAGGGCCTCGCGGTCGTCGGCGGTGGCGTCGAGGACGCTGTCGCGGAGGTGGATGTCGAGGGGGTCCTCGCTGACCTCGTCGCCGATGACCTCGATCGTGCCGAGGATGCTGTGCTCGATCTGGAGGCAGGCGGTGGTGCGTTCGAGGACGATGCTCGGTTCCTCGGGCGAGTGCGGGTCGCACTCCGGCTCCAGGGACCAGCCGGGGACGAGTGTGGAGTGCCGCAGGACGACCGCGCCCATCGGGCCGGTGACGTTGATGCCCCGGCCGGCGACGAGGAGTCCGTCGAGGGTGATCCTCGGGCGCTCGTGCGGGGCGCAATCACCTTCCACGGCACGGATGTTGAGGGCGTCCGGGCGGTTGCTGTACCAGTCGAGCAGGCGGATCACCGGGCGGGTGCCTTCGGCGGCGCGGAGTTCGAGCCGGTCGCCGGGGTCGAGGTCGAAGTCCAACTGCTCCTGGTAGGCGCCGCTGTGAGTGATCTCGATGATGCCCTCGGGGCCCGTCCGGTCCGCCCGGCGGTCGTGCTGCCAGGCGCGGTACGCGTCCATGATCTGCCGGTACGGCTGTCCGGGGCCGACCCGGTAGAACACGGCGTCGGGACGGGCTTCGCGGTCCTGCCGCTCGTACTCGCCGCCGCCCATGTCGGCACCGAACGCGTAGTGGTGGTCGACCCAGACGCCCTGCCGGGGCGCGGAGCGGGCGCCGAACGCGATCCGGCCCAGCTCCGGGTCCACGGCGACCTGGCCACGCTTGGGGCGGTAGCGCCAGTCGGACAGGTCGGTGACCACGATGTCGGACGGGGGTACGGGCTTGTCCTCGCCGTCGCGCCGGATCACGAAGCTCTTGCCGGGGCCGTAGTAGTCGGCGAGGCGGTCGTGGAGCAGACGGCGGGTGATGAAAGCGGGCACGTTGTCGACGGCGGCGAGATGGGTCGGGGATGGCTCCGGGACCGGCTTGGTGACCAGGGGGCTGTCGTTGCCGAGGATCGAGAAGGTGTAGAGGTGGCGGGCGCGGTCTATGCAGTACGCCGGGGAGCGGGTCAGCGAGTACGCCTTGAGCCGCCAGACGAACAGGCCGACTCCGGCGGGGGTCCAACCGCCTTGGCTGTGGCGGGAGTTGGCGCTGCGGATGTCGACCGTGCGGGCCGCCGTGTCGAAGGGGCCGCCGGCGAGGGCGAGCGCGGAGCCGTTCCGGAGGTCGAGGAGTCGGCCTCTCCCCGTGTCCCGGTGGAGCTTCACCGGCTGGGTGTGGGCGACCAGGCGCGACAGTTCGACGGCGCGGGCGGGATAGCCGGCGACCTGCTCGGAGATCTCCTCCAGGAGATGCAGGGTGCCCTTGCGGCGGCGGTTGGCGACGGTGGCCGCCACGTCGGCGCGTGGGGCGATGGCCTCGGCGAGGGCGGCCCGGCCGCCCTCGTGCAGGCCGTCGGTGAGGACGCGTTCGTAGCCGGGGAGGGTGCGGTAGCCGACCAGGTCGCCCAGGTAGGGCAGCACCCAGGGGGCCGCCGTCTCGACGAACAGGTCCTCGTAGCCCTGCTCGACCCCGTCGCGTACACGGTCGAGTTGCTCGGCGATCACGGCGAGCAGGGCGCGCAGCGGTTCGCCTTCCTCGGCGTCGCGCAGGAGGTGCCAGCGGGGCAGGAGGGCGGCGAGACCGTCGGGCTCCCGAGCCGCCGACCGGGCTGCCGTCTCGAACTGGACATCCGTCGAATGCGCGGCCATCACTGGACCTCCGTGAGTATCAGGGTGTCCGCGGCGCGCGGGGACAGCAGCGCGAGCTGGGCTGGGCGGATGCCGCGGAAGACGTACACCGTCCGGCCCTTGGCGAGGCGCCGGGTGTCGGTGATGTCGGGGTTGAGGCGCAGGAGTTCGGCGAGCGGAACGCCGTACCGGGCGCAGACCGACGACAGCGTCTCGCCGTTCGCGTTCCGCACCGTGTGGGTCCGCTCGTCGTACGTCGCCGGGTGCGCCGGGACCGAGGGCCTCGGCGTGCCGGGGTGGGTGAGCAGCTCGGTGAGCTGGTCCGGGGTGGCGGAGGCGGGGACGCCGGTGAAAATGTCGACGTCGATGTAGTCGACGCCGGGCACGGTGTGGGCCGTGGCGAGGACGTCGGAGAGACGGGCCGGGCGGCCCAACTCCCTTCCCTCGAAACCGAGTCGGCGCAGGAGGGCCTGGCGCAGTCGGGGCTCGACGAGCTCCCAGGCGTGGTCGGGGGCGACCTTGACCTTGGCCGCGACGAGCAGGAGGACGAGTTCGCGGACGTCGACGCGGACGGGGAGGTTCGGGTCGCCGTACTCGGTGAGGGCGCCACGCAGGGCGCGCAGGATGTCCGAGTCGTCGGCGATCGGTACGTCGTCCGTGCCCGCGACCGTGACGTGCAGCAACCGCCGCCGTCCGTCGAAGAGTTCGCGTGCGGTGGCGCGGCCGATGCCGGCGCGGGAGCGGGCGAAGTCCTCGTAGTCGGTGTCGGACACCAGGCGGTCCAGGGCCGACACGGCGAGCGGGATCGTACGGCGGGTCAGGCCGGGGCCGTCCGCGTCCGAACCGCCGGTCGCCGGACGGGGGTTGGTGACCTGACTGACGCCGAGGGGGCGGGTGAGGGGCTGAGTGATCCGGTCGGCGGCCGTGTTGGCGGCCTTGCCGGTGCCGAAGCGGTAGCGGGCGCGGATGTTCTCGTGGCCGGTGGGCAGCCGGGCGCCGTTGACGCCGTCGCCGAAGGTCACCGTCGTACGGCCGTCGGAGGTGGTGCCGGTGATGTAGACGCGGTCGCGGGGGCCGCGTCCGGCGAGGCTGTCGACCTCGTGCCAGCGCAGACCGTCGACGCGGAGCTCCAACACCGGTGTCGCGCCGAGGGGGTTGTCGTCGGCGAGCCAGGTGAGCGGAGACTGCCAGAGCGCGAACGTCTGGTTGACCCGGTCGGAGTCGCCGCTGCCGATGGCCTCGTCGCGGCCCTCGCCGTGCGTCGCCTCGACGACGTTGCCGAGGATGCGGACGCTGTCGCGGCGGTAGCGGTGGGTGAGGTCGGTCGTCAGCGTGAGCCGGGTGTGGACGTGGTCGCCCGGGAGCCCGGGATCGACGGCCGGGTCGGCGGCGGCGAGGGTGACGACCTCGGTGGCCTGCACTCCGGTCGCGCCGGGGATGTCGGTGCGCTCGCCGGTGACGATCAGGGTGCGGCCGGGCCGCAACCCGTCGTACAGCTCGGCGAGTTCGACCTCGTTGCCGTGCACGTCCTCGCCGAGCGGTTCGTCCGCGAGGCGAAGGGGCTCGCCCGCCGCGTACACGGTGGTGTCGCGGATGTGCGAGAGGAGGACGTCGAACTCGTCCAACCAGGGTTCGGCGAGGGTGAGTTCGGTGCCTCGGCCGGTGATGCCGTAGTTGGAGTACGCGGCCGTACGGGCGGCGACCACCTGCGTGGTGACGAAGGCGAGTTTGGCGTCGCCCGGGATGCCGTCCTCAACTCCCTTGGCGGGGCGCAGAATCGCCACCCAGCTGCCGACCGTGATGCCGGTGTGCACGGTGTCGAGCTGGAGGATGCGGCGGTTGACGGGCTGCGGCTTGCTCGCGATGACCACCTCCACGTTGGGCTCGGCGGAGCCCGTCGTGTAGCGCAGGCTCACCTCGTACTCCCCGTGGGTGAACTGCTCGCTGACGCCCGGCCGCAGGGAGATCTCCTGGGTGGTGCCGTTGTGGATGCCGACGTGCACGAGTCCGTCGTCGTCGGGCCGCGACACGAACAGGGTGCGCTCCGGCAGCCCCGAGTGCAGGCGGGCGGTGACCCCGGGTTCCTGGGAGTCGGCGGGGCGTCGGGTGAGCCAGCTCAGGTCGCGGTCCTGGCCGGCGCGTACGGACAGGTCGACCTGGCCCGTGCCCAGCGGGAACGTGACGAACTGCGGAACGGGCAGGTTCTCGGCCCGCTGGTCGGAACTGCTGCCCTCGACGTACTGGAACTCCGCCCTGACCGGGACCTTGCCCGACGTGTCGTAGACAACGCGCATGCTGGTGAGGGCGGCGCCCGTGAGCGGCCAGTCGGCGGTGCGGATGACCCGGCCCCGGTCGTCCTGGACCGGCTTCAGCGGGGCGGCGGCACCGAAGGGGGCCGTGGTGACGCGCAGCGCGAGCAGCTCGCGGAGGAGCTGGGGGGTGCCGGGGGCGGCGGCCGCTGCCCTGCGCCAGGCCGGGTAGAGGGTGCCGAGGGCGGGGTTGAGGGCGGAGAGGAGACGGGCGGTGTCCGTGCCGGGGCTCTGGGCGCGGGCGCCCGGTCGGGGGGTGGGGGTGGCGCTGCGCAGGGCGGGGAGGACCGTGGCCAGGGCCTGGAGTGCGGCTTGGCGGGGCTCTACCGGGGCGGTTCCCGCTGTGGTGCGGGACGTTGTCGCGGCGGCGGGGTCGGCGTCCTGTGCGGGCGCCAACTCCAGTGCCCGTTCGGCGAGTTCGGCCAGCACCGCCTCCAACTGCTCGAACCACGCGGCGACATCGTCGTACGGCGTCGCGAGGACCTGGGCCTCGCCGAGGCGGGCGACCGGTTCCGTGAGGCGGGCCGCGAGGCGTTCGGGGGTGGTGACGGTGTCCAGGTCGGTGCGGAGCGGGGCGAGGACCTGGTCGTCGAAGTCCTCGATCAGGCGGCTCACCGGGCGGGGGTTGGGGACCTCCGGGGTCGGTGGCTCGTCGCCCGGTTCGCCCGGGGTCGCGGGCTCGGCGGTCCAGCGGCGGACCTCGTCGACGAGCTCCTTCAGCGTGGGCGGGGCCGACTTGGGGAGGGAGATCGCCGTGATGTCGTCGTCCCGGTCGACGCGCGTACCCGCGACCGGCAGCAACTTACGTTCTCCGCCCGCCTGTTCGCCGAAGACGAAGAGCAACTGGTCGCCGGTGCGGAGAGAGTTCGCGGTGCCCTCGACGAAGAGTTCCGAGCGGGTCTGAAGGTCCTGCGGGGTGAGGAGGGAGGGGCGCCGACGGCGGACCTTCAGCTCGTTCCAGTCCCAGCGGGCCGTGAGGTCGCGGCTGGTCTCGAAGGTCTGCGACTGCTCGTCGGCGGACGCCGGCACGCTGTTGCTGCGCGCCCCGCGCGGGATCAGCACGGGCAGCGTCTCGGCGCGCGGGTCACGTTCGAGGGTGTACGCGAGATGGGTGGCGGCGGCGACTCCGGGGCGCGGCCGGTGCCCGACGAGCCGCCCGAGCAGCACGAGCGAACGGTGCTCGTTGGCCGTACGGACGTAGGCCTCGTCGGCGATGCGCTCGGAGTGGAAGGTGAGCAGGTCGCCCAGGACGGCGGTGGCGTCGAGCAGGCCGATCGCCGGGTCGTCCGGGGTACGGACGGTGAGCCCGCCGAGCGCCGGGTACGCGGGTGAGGCGAGCCGGTCGAGGAGAGCGGCCCGGAAGCTGCCGTACTCGCCGACGCGGTAGTCGAGGGCGGTGCGGCCGGGCGGGTTGTGCAGCGGGGCCGGGGCGAGGCGTTCGTCGTGGCCGGTGCGGCAGGTGCCGCCGCAGGTGCAGTCGTCGGCGAAGTCGGCTGCCTGGAGGGGCGTTTCGGTGGTCATCGGGCACCTCCAAGAGGCGTCAGGGATATCGCCAGGAGGCCGTTCTCCGGCCGGTCCGGGTCGTTGTCGCAGGTGGCGATCTCCAACGGGCCGAGCCGCAGCACGCCGTCCTCCCTCTCTCCTCGGTCCTGCTCGAACAGCCGCCGCAGTCGGGTGACGTGGACGCTCTCCACCCCCGGTACGGCGGCGGCGACGGCGACCAGCCGACTGAGCCGGACCGGTTCGCCGAACGTCAGCGCGTCCATGTGGAAGAAGCCGAGCCGCCCGTCCGGCAGCCGTCCGGTGCCGAGTACGCGGTACAACTCGGCCAGGATCTGCCCGTGTTGGCGACCGGGAGCGGCGCACACGGTCAGCGCGAGGTCCAGCGGCACGTGCCGGGCGGGGCCGACGACGAGATCGTGGCCGATGCGCCGGTACGCCTCCAGGGCCTGGGCGACGGAGGTGAGCAGCTCGGGCGAGGGTGCGCCGGTGCCGTACGCGTCGAGTGCGATGTGGGCTTCCTGAGTGCTGCCGGTCCAGCGGATCTCGGCGGCTGCGCGCTGTACGCCGGGGAGGGCGGTGGCGAGGGACGCGTAGTCGTCGGCGGTGACGGCACGCAGGCGGGTGCGGCGCAGGTCCAGGGGGGCCAACTGGCGTACCTGCTCGACGGGTTCAGGTTCCGTGCCGCCGGTGGCGGGCAGCGGGTTGCGGACGACGGCGACGGGCGGCGGTTCGCAGTCTCCCGGGGTCTCCTGGTAGTTGACGACCAGGTGGTTGATGGCCTCGGCGCCCACGTTGCCCGCGGTGCCGCCGCCGAGGCGGTAGCGGGCAGCCAGGCGTGTGCCGGGGGCCGGGCGGGCGCCGCGCCGGCCGTCGCCGAAGCGGAGTGCGAGCCGTCCGTCGTCCTCCAGTTCGCCGACGAAGTGCCGGTCGCGGGAGCCACTGGCGAGCAGGTCGCGGCGCGGATACCAGGTGTTGTCGCTGTCGCTGGAGTCTTCTTGGAGGCGTACGGCGGGCAGCGCGCGGCGCGGGTCCTGGGTGAGGGCGGCGGTCGCGGAGCCGCGCAGTACCGGCTCGTCGGGGTGAAGTCCGGCCGCGTATGCCGGGCCCCAACTGTGGGCGATCTCCCAGGCGATGTGGCCGTCGAGGACGGTACCGGCGCGGGCCCGGGCCACGAGGATCTCGATGCGGCGCAGCTTGCCGTCGAGCAACTCGTCGTTGCGGTGCAGGAGTTCACGCAGCGCGCGGACGGGGTGGAGGCGGAGTTCGAGCCGCTCCAGCACCCGCAGGCCGTAGACGACGGTGAGTTCGGCGATCTCGTCCTCGCCGAGCCCGTCGCGGTCGCGGGCGCTGCGCCACAGTTCGACGAGTCGCTGCCGTACCCGCCCCGGGATGGCGGCGATCCGTTCGGCCTGCCCGGCGGAGACGGTCGCCGGGTCGGGGAACGGCACGGCCTGGGTGATCGGGGCGCGTCCGAGGACCGGCCGGAAGCGGGGTGCGATGCCGGGGTAGACGGACTGCGCGAGCAGCGTGCGCAGGGCGGCGGCCTGAGCGTACGCCGTGCCGGGCACGACGCGTTCGTGCCGTTGTCCGGCGCGTTCGAGGCCGAGTCCGGCCCGGTTGGCGGCGGCTTCGCCCAGTACGTCGAACAGTTCGCGGACGTCCTCGGGGATCAGCGACTCGCCGCTCTCCGCCTTGTCCGCAAGGGAGTTGACGAGTCGGGCGGGCGCGTTGCCCTCGGTCCGGTCGGCGCAGCCGAAGGCGGGAGGGTCGCAGGGGGCGACGACGGCGGGGACGGGCGGCACGGTGAACGTCTCGGGGAGTCCCTCGCCGGGCAGGGAGCGGCCGTGGTCGACGAGGACGACGTTTCCGCGCGCCAGGCTGACGTTCTCGACGGGCAGACAGTTCCGGCCGCCGCGGGTGGTGAGGCAGAGCGGGAAACGCAGGGCGTCCTCGGCGGCCCAGGTGACCTCCAGGACCGGCTGGTCCTCGATGCGGTCGAGGGCGGGGGTGACGGAGGCGAGGCGGACGGCCTGGCGGTGGGTGGGGTCGGCGTCGCCGGGGGTGCCGGTGCGCGGGCCCTTCACCTCCTCCAGGACGAGCAGGTCGCCGGGCTTGAGGTCGAGCCGGCGGTCCCGACAGGTCTCGGGGTCCTGCCACTCGTCGCGCAGGGTGGCCGCGGTGGCGCCCTTCGGGAGGGCGCACGCCTCGCCGCCCCAGGTCCACAGCCGGATCGCGTTGTGGGCGACGCGCAGCTCCAACTGGTCTGCGGCGAGGACCGGTTCGAAGACCTCCACCGAGCCGCGCTCGTCGAGGTCGGCGAGGTCGTGGTCGTCGACGACGGTGCCGGGTTCGGGCCGGTCGTGCGGGTCGAGGGTGCGGACGTCGACGGAGGCGAAGCGGAACGTGCCCGGGGCGAGCGTGTGGTCACCGGCGGTCTCGACGGTGACGTACGCCCGGGCCGTGCACCCGTCGTGCATCGCGTAGTCGATGAGCCGGACGTGCCGACGGACGGAGACGCGGCGGCGGGCGGTGTCGAGGTAGGCCTCCGTGGCGACCGCGTCCTGCTGGTAGCTGATCTGGTCGCCGGTGTACGCGAGGAGTTCGACGAGGGCGATGCCCAGGTCGGCGGGGTTGCGCTCGACCCAGTCGGGCGTGGTGAGCGCGAGCCGGTCGAGGAGGAGCTTGCGGATCGTGTCGTAGTCACGGGCGGTGTAGTCGACGACGGGCGCGTCCGGGAAGCCGCTTTCAGCGCTCCCTGGCTGCTCATCTTCCTTGCAGCCGAAGGGAGTTGGGCAGTCGGGCCGGAAGGAGAAGGTGGCGCTGTGGTAGCGCTGGTCGAAGCCCCGGTAGGGCTGGGTGCCCGGGCGGTCGTACGGGTCGGTCTCGACGAGGGCGAGCCGGTAGCGGGAGGTGTCGCCGGCCTTGTCGAGGGTGACGTACAGCCGGTCGTCGAGCTCCGGGTCCTCCTCGCGCTCGACGCTCACGTCGACGGCCGTGATCCCGGTGACGCGTCGGCCGCCGTCGATGCGGACGTTCTCGGGGCACAGGCCGTGCGGGGCCTTGCCGAGGAAGGTGACGGTGAGCAGGAGCCCGTCGTCACTGACCTCGACGGCGTCAACTCCGTTGAGCTGAGCGGCTCTTACCTTGGCGCGCCGGGGGACGGCGAGGCTGTCGGTCGTGTGGGTGCTCATACGGGCCGCCCTTCGAAGACGTCGTCGCGTCGGCCGCCGGTGGCGCGTACGACGTACGAGAGATGCACGCGTACGACGTTGTCCTCGCCGAACACATCGAGGGCCAGCACGTCGATGAGGTCGCCGAGCCAGCGCTGGAGCGAGGCCTGCACGGAGAGTTCGAGGGTGCTGATCAGCTCGGGGCTGCTGGGCGCGAAGACGAGATCGAGGAGGCCGCAGCCGAAGTCGGGGCGCATCACGCGCTCGCCGGGGCTGGTGAAGAGGAGCTGCTCGATCAGGTCGTGTACGTGGTCGGCGTGACCGGCGTGCGCGGTGCGGCCCCGGCGGTCGGCACGGAAGGGGAAGGCGATGTCGCTGCGGGGGCGGGTGGCCGGGCTCGGGGCGCCGGGATGGGTCGGGCGGCTCATCGGACGGTGACCTTTCGCTGCGCGGCCTGGACGACGGGCGGTCCCTGCGGGACGAAGGCCGACGTGAAGCACTGGGCCGCGGAGGTGTCGAGCAGCACGGGTGCGCCGTCGACGGTGACGCCGGTGCTGTCGGCGGTCCAGCGGACCGAGACGCAGGGCGCGGGCACACCGTCGACGGTGTGCGGGCAGCCGGTGACGACGGTGTGGGCGTGCGCGGCTGTGACGACGGCGGCGCCCGCGACCCGTACGCCGCCGGTGGATGTGGTGGCGGCGCTGACACGACCGCCGTGCGGGCAGCCGATCACGGCGCTCGCATCGAGCAGACTCCCGGACACTTCTCTTCGTCCCCCGTCTTCTATCGCTTCGAGAGCACGGTCAACTGGCCCTCGTTGATGGTCACTTGATCGCCGCGCAGCAGAATCTCGGCACCCGCCCCGTTCGCGATGACGATGGCGCCCTGGGTGATGCGGATGTACGCGCCGCCCTGGGCCTGGAGGAGGATCCCCTGTTCGGCGCCGGGCGTGTCGTTCATGACGAGCTTGTGCGCGAGTGGTGTCTGCACGACGACCGGCTTACTGGCGGCGTTGGCTTGCAGTTCGCGGCGCGCGTCGGGCGGCAGTTCGTCGGCGGTCCCCCACCAACACCCGGTCCAGATGGGGAAACTGGGGTCCCCCTGCTCGAACTCGACCCACACGCCGGTGTCCTTCTGCGGCACGACGAACTGGCCGGACTGGGGCCCGGTGAAGGGCAGGCAGGGCAGCGCCCACGTCGACGGCTCGTCGCCGAGGACGTCCGGGACCTCGACGGTGAGGCGTCCGATACGCAGCGGGTCGTTGTTGTCGACGACCCGGCCGCGGAACTTGCCGAGGTAGCGATTGCTGGGTGCCGCCATGCTGAACTGCTCCTGGTGTGTGGTCTGTTGCGGGTACTGCGGGTACTGCGGGTCCCATCACGCCTGGCGCGTCATGGGCGGACGTAGTCGCTCTGCGCTTCCAGCCCCTCCCTGGAGAGGGTGAAGTTCTGCTGGTACGAGCCCGGGCGCAGGTTGTGCGTCACGGACTTGACGAAGTAGTCACCGTCGTACGCCCGTCCCGAGCCGCGTACGCCGACGAGCTGGCGGGGCTGGAGGATGTAGCCGTGCCGGTTGACGTCGAGCGAGCCCGAGCCGGAGACGACGTCGGCGGAGACGGCGGCGCGGGCGAGCAACTCGGCCTCGGCTTCCGCTCGTTGCTGCTTGGCGGTGCCGGAAAGCGTGCGGCGCTTGAGGGCCGGGGTGGGCCGCTTGCCGAGGGGCGGGCGCAGTGGGCTGATCGGCGGCTGGGGCAGCAGGGTGGACTGCCGGGTCCCGGGATCCTGCCAGCGGGCCTGCGGTTCCTCGCGTGCTGTGCCGTCGTACGCGAACGTCAGTTGGTCCACGGTGGAGTTGGCGTCCATGTTGACGTTGAGGGCGTGCTGGCGAATGCCGAGGCGTACCTCCGGGCCCCAACGGGCGGAGGACTGACCGGGGTTGGGCCCGGGTTCGAGGTAGAAGGTGTAGCCGTTGGCGCGGGCCAGCTCCGTGACGTACTGGAGGTCGGTGCCGGTCTGGTAGTGGACGCGGAGATCCTGGTGCGGGGGCTGGGCGATCTTCTCGGTGTAGACGTCGGGCCGGATGCCGTAGTCGGAGTAGCGCCGCAGGATCGCGAGGACGCGCTCGGAGGGCGGGAGGTTCGGGTAGCGGGCGGTGCGTTCCTCCAGGTCGAGGAGGAGGGTGAGGTCCTCGCCGGTGAGGGTGAGGGTGGAGTGGCCGGGCTGGTTGCTGGCGCCGACCTCGTGCCGGACGATCAGGCCGTCGAAGAGCACGTCGGGGGTGCCCTTGACGGTGACGGTCACGATGATGCGGGTCTTGGGATCGAAGAAGCCCTCGGGGAGCAGCTGCCGGTTGATGATCCCGTTCTTGGTGAGGTCGAAGGCGAGCTGGAATCCGCTGCGTTCGCCCGCGGTGGCGGTGATCTGGGCGGACAGCAGGGCTTCGGTGACCTCGGCGGGGACGGGGCGGGTGAGCTTCGGCCCCATGTGGAGCGTGATGTGAACGGGGCCCTGCCCCACGGGCAGATCAAACACGCCGGTCTCCTCGCGGGAGCCCGCCGAAGGTCGGTATGCCGATGACGCGGCCGGCCTCGTCGGTCAGCTCGTTCGGGTCGAGGACGGGGTTGGCGTCGGCGATCTGCCACCACTGGGCGGGGTCGCCGAAGTAGTGCTGGGCGAGGAGGTCGGGGCGTTCGCCGGCGCCGACGGTGTGGGGGTGCGGGGCACCGTCCAGCGGGGGCAGCAACCGCCGTTTGGCATACCGGACTTCGGTGCCGTCGGCCTGGCGGTGGATCCCGATCTCGGCGTCGTGGTAGCGGCTGGTGCGCGGGTAGGGGTGGGCGCCCGGGATGGCGTCCAGGGCGTTCTCGTACGGTTCGATGTCGGCCATGGCGGTGCCCTCAGCCCCTTCCGCTCAGCGCACTGGCGCCGATTCCATTGAGCCCGAGCGACCCGAGGCTCCCGCCCCGGGCGGCTGCGGCGAGCCGTTCCTTCTGCGCGAGGTGCGCCATGTAGAGGTCGGCGCCTCGGTGTCCGGCGGGCAGGTCGCTGACGGTGAGGATTTTCATGCCGATGCCGAGGGAGGCCCGGATCGGGTTGAGGTTCACGTCGAAGGCGGACTCATTGATGGAGAGTTCGGTGAGCCTGACGGGCATGACCCGCTTGCTGCCCCAGGTGAACAGGGTCAACGGCATCTCGATCGGGCTGATCTCGATGGTCCCGTTCTGCGCGAGACGGCTTGCGGCGCGCAGTTGGGCGGTGGTCGGCTGCACGAGCATTTCGAGGGTGGCGAGTTGGGGGTGGATACCGTCGGGCGCGGCGATCTCCAGCTGGTCGGTCGCGTCGATCTCGGCGGTGAACTTCCAGGTCTCCTCGGCGGGACCCTTGAGGCGTAGGGCCTCGTTGCGATCACCACTGCCGGCTCCGCCGCCGCCCCCGGAGTCGGAACTGTCACCGGCTGTTTGGGGGGCGACGCTTCGCTCCAGGGTGTCCGGGTTGAACTGGAGGACGATGATGCGTTGGGGGGTGCCGGTGTCGGGGTTGACTACTACTATTCCGGAGCGGATGGGCTTAGGTATGTCTGCGTAACGGGTCATCGCTCACCATCCTGGATTTTCATGACTGGTGCTGTGTGACTGATACGCGGCAGTTATTGCACCAGAAGCAGAAGAGCGTTCCTCGAAATCCCATGGCCCCAAACGGGGTCGGTCCGCTGTCGATGGAAGCCAGGAATGGCATCACCTTGCGGCATTCCGGACAATGCGGATGGGCATCCACTTCCACCCACCGCGGGAGACCTCCGACCTGATGTCTGGACCACCCGGCAATCGCCTCCAGGCTCACACCCACTCGATTCGGATGAGACTCCAAAGTCATGGACCTTTTACCCGGCACGATGCTCCGGTCGGGGTCCGAGATACCGTGCGGGCCGTAGAACACATACCGTTCGCCGGGTCCGACCCTCACCGTGGTGGTCTCCAAAGCACCGCAGGAGCACGTGTACCAGAAGAACGACGGATCCTGCGCCAGCCCGTATGGCACTGCGTCGGCGGCCAAGGTCAATACCCGTTGAGCCGGGGCGGAGCAGGCTGGACAGACTGGAACGGGCCCGTCCACGTGGCCGCCCATGACATGAGGGCTTTCCCCGTCATCGGTGACAAGACCCATGTACGGCGGCCGGTAACCCGCTTCCCTTTCAGCGTCAGGAAGAATTCCCGCCAACTCCAGTAGAATCTCCCATTCTTCGGGATCCTCAAATTCTTCGCGAACCGCTAGCACCGTACGAGCAGCGTGCCGCGTTCGAATGAGTGCCAGCGCTTCAATCGCATCATAATCGTCATCTCCCTCGCGCCATCGCTCCAGAAAGGCGTCGACCAGTTCATCAGGAGAGCCGGACAGCAGGCTTCTATGGATGAAATGACTCTCAATTCGGTCAGCGAATGGACGCAGCCGATCAGGAGTGTTCACGCCAATTTCGAAGATGACGTCGGACAGCGGGGATCCACCCTTCGGATCCGAGACATAGTCGGTCACGAAGGAATCCAGGAGTTGCCCTGGAAGCCAGGGGACCAATCGGGACGCGGAACGAACGAGCTGTCCGGAACCCCGGAGACGTTCCGCTGCCCGGGCCTTCTCCTCATGCGCCCCAGGAAGAAGTGCGAGGTACAGTGCGGCGAAGTCCGCTGCCCGGTCGTCGCCGGTCTCCATCAGACACATGGTCGCGGCCGCTACGCCTCGGTCCGGCTGCCCGGAAAGCAGTTCAATGATGCGCACCTCCTTCTCCGACACGGAGAGCTTGGAGTCGGCTGCGATTTTCTCTACTTCTTCTGTCGGCCTCACTTGACTCTCTCCCAGACTTCCCGTAGAAGCTTGTCGATCTCAGGGGACCACTCGATCACCTTAGTGCGCGCCAGGTGCTCGTAATGGCGGATGAAACCTATCACTTCGTCTTGGGTGAGCTCGTCATCGAGGACCTCTAGATAGCGGCGGTAATCAAGCTCGACGGCCCTGGTCGGAAACTTGGCATCGTGTTGCACCTTTTCACGCGTGTTTTCACCGAAGAAGGTTCGCCCCTGTTCGTGAAGTTGCTTCCTCAAGTAGAGAGTGAGCCCTTCCTGATAGATCTCCTCGGCCCTCTCATCCCGAATATTGCGCTTACCCCTCTTCTTGGTGAGGAGCTTCTCTTTCTGATACAGCTCCATCTCTTCCTGAGAGGTGAGCCTCCGGCCGCCCAGCTTCGCTTCCTCTGCAGCCTTTACCCGGTCCTTCTCTGCCTGTATGAGTGATGCACCTGATGGTATGTGGTCCGGCGTATATTTCTCCTCATCCTTCTTTCCCCTATTGTCTTTTTGATATTTTCGCTCGACGGCCTTCTTGAAAGAGAGTGACTCCCCTGGCTCCGGCACCCCTTCCTCTGACGGTTTTGTTGCACCTCGAAGGACAGCCTTCAGTGGATCCGACAGCCCGGTCATCTTCTTCGGCTGCTCTTGCTGTTCCTGCTGCTCGCGGCGCGGGTCACCTTGCCTCTGCTCTCGCTCCTCGGGAGTGAGAGAGGGCGGAGGCGTGGTCGGGGGCTCCACCTCTGTGAACTCGTTGGAGACTTCCTCAGGGTTGAGCCTCGCAAGAATGTCCCCGGTTTCATTGCCCCTGAGGGTGAGCCCAGTGAGCCGATACCAGAGTCGCACGCCGGCCAAGGTCGCGATCATGACCGGACGAGGAACGCCCTTCTCCAAGAGGCCATCCAGTCGGGGACGTATACGGAGAACTATCTTGTGCAGCCGTACCGATTTGGACTCCTTGGACTTCTCATCCTTCTTCCGTCGGTCCTGATCCCGCCTCTTCTGCTCCTGCTGCCGCCTCTTGTCGTCGCGCAGCCGGTCCTTCTTCTTCTTGAAGACGTTTCGCAGCTTCGACGCGCTGTTCTTCAGCGCCTTGCCGACCTTGGTCTTCTTCAGCTTCTTGCCGAGGGTCTTCGCCGCGTTGCCGACCTTCTTCAGGGCGGACTTGACCGCGCCCTTGGCCTTCGCGAGGGCCTTGCCCACCGGGGACTTGGGCTTCTTGGGCTTGGCCGGCTTGGGGCCCTCGATCTCTTTCTTCTTCTTGGGGGTGGCCTCGGGGCTCTTGTCCTTCGCGGGCGCCTGGTCCTTCTTGGTCGGAGCCTGGTCCCTGTCGGGTGTCCTGTCCTGGCCCGGCCGGTCCTTCGCGCTGTCCTTCGGCTTCGTCGCCGCCGTATCCGCCTTCGCCGGCCCCTTCGGCGTAGCCGTGTCCTTCGGCTTCACCGGTGTCTTCAGGTCCGGGGACGGCTCGCCCCTGGGCCAGCGGGGGGTCGCCGGCTCCGCGACCTTCTGCTTGGCGTTGCGCATCGCCCCCCGTGCGGAGTTGACCGCAGAGCCCGCCGCCGACCGCGCTCCCTTGCCGGTCCGTTTCAGGCCGTCCATGATCTTCTGGGACATGGCCTGGAGGCGCTTACCCACGCCCTTTGTCGCCGAAGAGAGCCTGATCATCAGGAAGTTGGCGATGAAGTCGAGGAGGGCGACCACGCCCGCCGCGACCGCTTCTGCGAAGAGGCAGGCTGCCGGGCCGGCCTTCACCGCCTTCAGGTAGGCCCAGAACTTCGAGAAGGCGGCCAGGATCGAACTGATGGACTGCCAGGCCGCCATCAGGCCCTGGACGATCGTGAGGATCGCCCCCGCCGCCGGGACGATCATCGAGACGACCTTCTCGATGACCAGCGACGCGATCATCATCGGCAGGGACGCGATGATCGCGTCCCACGCCATCTTGCCGATCTGCTTGAGCGAGACGCAGCCCTTGACCAGGACGTTGATCACGGCCTTGCCGAGGCCCAGGATGCCCTCGACCTTGGTGTCGAACCACCGCTTCACGCCCACCTTGATGGCGCCCCAGAGGTGGTCGGTGATCCCTGACTTGGCAGAACTGCCGGCCTTGCCTATCCAGCCGCCCGGGTCGGGTGCGATGTCGGCGACCAGCGCCGCGAACTTGCCGAGTGCCTCGATCGCCGCCTGCGCGAACTTGATGACGCCCTCGATGACGGCCTGGTAGGCCTTGATGACGCCCTTGATACCCGCTTCCAGGACATCGAGGAGTTTGTTCAGGCCCGCGGCGAGCACGTCCAGCAGCGCGTTGACCGCCTTCTTCAGGCCGTCCGCCAGCTCGTTGACCTTGGCGACGGCCGCGTCCCGCAAGCCCTCGATCGCGTTGCGGAACTTGTCCCGCAGTTCCGGGAAGGCGGCCAGGAGTACGTCCCCGATCGCGATCAGGGCGTCGGCCAGCGCGTTGATCGCGCTGATCGCCAGATCACGTACGAAGTCGATGGCCTTGTTGGCCCACTCCTTGAACGTGTCGATGATCCCGTTGACCGCCTTGCGGGCGGCGTCGAAGACCGCGGTGACCACTGCGAGCAGGCCCTCGAAGAAGTCGGCGACCTTGTCGGCGATCCAGCCGAACAGGCCTCCGGAGGGCTTCTCCTCCTCCTTCTTCTTCTCGGCCTCCTTCTCCGCGTTCTCGCGCTCGGTGTCGATCTGCGCGTTGTCCTTGTCCTTGCGCTCGCCGACCTCCTTGTCCTTGTCGTCGCGTGCCTTGACGATCTCCTTGTTCTTGGTGCCGTGCTCGTCCTCGGACTGCTTGTCCGCGTCCCCGACCTTCTTGTCCTGTTCGGCCCGCCACTCCTCGCGCTGCAGCTGGGTCTCGCGGGCGACCCGGCCCCGTTCGGAGGTCTGCTTCTCCGTGTTCTGGGTGACCTCGCGGTCGATCTCGGCCTGCTTCTCCTGCTTGGCCTGTTGCTCGCCCTGCCTGTTCTCCTGCTCCTTCGTGCCTAGGTCGCCCTCCGCCTGGCCGGCGGCGCCCTGGACCTCGGAGCCCTTCTCCTGTTTGGCGACGGCTCCCACGCCGGCCTTCGGCTTGGACATGGCCCTGAGCCGGCCGCCCTTGCCGCCTCCGGCGCCGCCGCCGGACGCCTTGCCGGAAAGCTGTTCCTGGGGCGCGTTGGGGAAGATCTGGTCCTCGCCCATGGGCTTGGCCGCGTCGGCGCGGCCCGTCGTCTGCAGGTCGGACTGCTTGTCCTTGAGGGCCTTGGCCTGGTCGTCGGTCCGCTTGGGGTCGCTGGCACCTTCGAGCCGGATCTTGGGGGCCGGACCGACGGTCTTGTTCTGGAGTTCGGGGTCGGTAGTCGGGACGGCGTCCACCGCGGCCTCGACGTTCGCCGCCTCGGCCTCGGTCAGCCCCTTGTCCGGCACGGCGGGCGGAGGCGGTGGCGGAGTGTTGTCCGTGGGCTTCTGGCCCTCGGCCTTCTCGCTGCCCTTGGCCTTCTGCTTCTCGCCCTGCTCCTCCGGGCCGAGCTTCTCCACCTTGCCGGTGACCTGGGCAGCCGCGGGGGCCGCCTCCGGGGGCGCCGAACGTGTCTGCGGGGCGCCCGAAGGCCGTTCCCTGGTGGGCGGGTTGGCGTCCAGCCGCTGCTGTTCCTCGCCGACCTTCTTGTCCGCGGCCGCGTCGACGCCGGGCATGGCGGCGGCCGCCTGGTCGGGCGCCAGCTTGCCCACGGTCCGTACGGCGGCCTTGGGATCCTGCCCCGAGACGTCCGGCGGCTCCTGCTCCTTCTCCTCGGGCGCGGCACCGCCGCCGCCCCCGCAGCTGCCCGCACCGCCGTCGTCCTTCTCGGCGGCGGGCTCGGGCGGCGCACAGCCACCGCCGTCCTTCTCCAGGGACGCCTCAGGCTTGGGCGCCGCGCTCTCGGCGCTCTGCCCGGGCGCGGCCGTCTGCTCGGCGGCCGGGCTCACCGCGGCCTGCGAGACGGACGGTGCGGCACCGGGGCCGACGGCGGTCGTCGGCCCGCCCTTCTCCGCGCCGCCGACCGCTCCACGCGGCGCCGCTCCGGGACCGGTCTCCTTGGGGATCCGGCTCTTGGCCGCCGGTGCCTCACGCTCCGACCTGGGCGGTTCGGCCTCGCGCCGGGCGGACGGCGAGGGGTTGCGGTCCTCTACGGGGGTCCGAGGGGTCTGCGCTCCGGCGGGCCGGGACACGGCGGACGCCAACGTGCTCGTGGTGGCGGCGGCCGGGCTCGCCGTGGCCGGCGCCGCGCCCGAAGCGATCCGCGAGCCCGCCCTCGTACGCTCCTGCCGTTCGCTCTTCTCGTCCTGCGCGTCCTTGGCGTCGGGCCGCTCGTCGGAACCGTCCGCACCGGCCTCGCCGGCGTCATCGGCGTCCTTGGCCTGCTCACTCTCGTGCTGCTGCTCGGAGTCGGGCTTCTCGGCCTCGGGTTCGGGGCGTTCCTTGTCCTCGGTCGCGGGGTCCGGGCCGACCTCCTGATCGAGCGGTTTCCCGGTCTCCTGAAGGTCCTTGGCGCCCCGGTCCTGGGCCTGCGCGGCGGGCCCGTTCTCGGGCTGCGGCGCCTCGCCCTCCACGGGCCCCTCGTCCTGACCGGGCGCCTTCGGCTCGGGCCCGGCGGCGGCAGTGTCCTCGTCGGCCGCCTCCTGGTCCCTCTTCTCCCGCTCCTGCTCGATCTTCTCCGCCTTCGTCGGCGGCGGGGTCGGGAAGGCGGGCAGCGACGGCTCGGCGGCGCCCGGCTGGAGCCGGTCCGCGGTCGGTACGGCGGACAGGTCGAGGTCGGTCTCGGGAAGGTGGTCCTCGGGCTTGATCGCGGGTTCGGGCTCAGCGCCCGGCGCCTGGCCGTCCTCGCCGCCCTCCACCTCCTGATCGGCGCCCGCTTCGAGGCCGAGAGGCTGCTCCTCCTCCCGCGGATCGCCATCGGCGCCCCCGTCCTCAGCCTTCTCGTTCAACCCGTGCTCCGACAGGGCGGAGTCGGGCTGTTCGGCCCGTTCGTCCACCTTCTCCGGCCGTACGGGGCCCGGCTGGCCCTTCTGCTTCGGGTCGAGCTCCTCGCGTCTGGCCCCGGCGGCCGGCTGGGTCTGCTGGTCCTTGCGCCCCCGCTTGTCCGCGCCGGGGGCATTGGCCTGCTCGGGGTCCGCCTCCTCGCGCTCGCGCTGTTCCTTGCGCTCCTCCTTGGCCTGCTCGGTGCCCTGCTGCCGGCCCTGGGCGCGTTCGTCAGCGGCCTCGTCGGTGCGCTCACGGTCGGTGGCGGCCTTCTCGTCCTCCTGCTGCTGCTCCTGCTCGGCCCGCTGCCGGGAGGCGTTGCGCTCGTCCTCCTGCTCCGTGCGCTGCGCGGACTCCTGGTCCTCGGTGGCCGCGTCGGCCCGGGCCCGGCTGCGGTCGCTGCCGCTCTTCTCGTCGCGCGCCCTGACGTCCTGCCGTTCCTCGCGGGCGTCGGCGTCGCGGCTGTCCTTGGAACCGCGGTCGGATTCCTTCTTCTTCTGCCACTGGACGCGTTCGACGCCGAGTTCGTCGAAGAGATCGATCTCGGGCAGCGGTACATCGGCGGGCTGCAACTCGACCGGTCCTGGCTGGGCCGCTTCCGCGAGGTCCAGGAGGCGTTCGTACTCCGGTGTGAGCAGCCGCGTTTCGAGCCGCTCGATGACCGAGTCCTCCAACTGCTCGGACATCCGGGCCAGTTGGAGCCGGACGCGACCGGAGGCGTCGGTGGGGTCGCCGCGCAGCGAGCGCAGCACACCGCCCGCGAGCCGGTCCACGAGGGTCGCGGGATCGACGGCCTCGGCGCGCATCCGGTCGGCGTCGACGGTGGCATAGCGCAGCCAGCCCGGTGTGGCCTGCCCCTCCTCGACCACGCCCTCGCCCTGCGCGGCGGCGACCGCCGTCTCCCCGCCCCTGGCCAGCTCCTGGGCCGCCGACTCCGCCTCCCGCTCGATCGCCTGCTGCGGCATGCTCACCGCGCCCATGTCCCGTCCGGCCCGCAGCGCACCCAGCCCGTGCGGGTTCTGGACGGTGTGCAGCAGCTCGTGGGCGAGCAGGCGCTGCCCGTCCGCCGTGCCGGGGCGGTAGGCGCCCTCGCGGAAGAGGATGTCCTGGCCGACGGCGACCGCGTCCGCGCCGAGCAGTTCGGTCAGCTGTGCGGCGTCCCGGCCGGTGTGCAGCCGTACGCGGCTCAGGTCGTGACCGAGGCGCTCCTCCAACTCCCGTCGTACGCCGGGGTCGAGCGGTTGTCCGGCGCCGCTGACGACGTCCTTCGCGGAGGGGGTACGGGACTTGGCGCCCCGTTCCTTGCGCTTGCGGCGGCGCTGTTCGGCGGCCGACTGCTCCGAACGGGCGTCCTGGGACTGCGCGTTGCCGCTCATCGGGTCACCTCCCCGCGTCCGCTCAGCCCCTCGTGCACCGCGCGCGCCAGCTCCTGGCCGAGGCGGCGCGCGGACAGGCCCGCGGGCAGCGGCGGCAGCCCGGTCAGCGCGTCGACGCTCACCGCGCCGTCCGCCGCGAGGGGCACACCGTGCTCGCGTACCAGGCGGGTCAGCTCGTCCTCGAAGGCGGCGGACACCCGCTCGGGGTCGGCCCGGAAGCCGTCGAGGACGAGTTCCGCGATGTCCACGCGTATCGCCGAGGGCTTGCTGCTCTCGTCCTTGCTCCCACCCATCCGCTTCACACCCATCCGCGGACCTCCGTCGGCGTCAGGGAGCGCTCCAGCTTGAGGTACTCGGTGCGGGCCGCCGCGAGCATGTGCCGCATCTGGAGCCGGTCGCCCTCCTCGGCGGCGAGGAACGCGCCGGACAGGGCGATATTGCGGATCGAGCCGCCGGCGACGGTGAGTTGGGCGAGAAGGGCGGAGTCGATGTCCTTGACCGGGGCCTGCGCCGGCAGGACCCGGCGCCAGATCTCGGCGCGTTCGTGCTCGGCGGGGAAGGGAAAGTCGACGACGAAGCGGATGCGCCGCAGGAAGGCCGTGTCCAGGGCCTTCTTCATGTTGGTGGTGAGGATGGCGAGGCCCCGGTAGGCCTCCATGCGCATCAGCAGGTAGCTGACTTCGAGGTTGGCGTACCGGTCGTGGCTGTCCTTGACCTCGCTGCGCTTGCCGAAGAGGGCGTCGGCCTCGTCGAACAGGAGGAGCGCACCGCCGCGTTCGGCGGCGTCGAAGACCCGGCGCAGGTTCTTCTCGGTCTCACCGATGTACTTGCTGACCACCTGCGAGAGGTCGACGATGAACAGGTCGAGGCCCAGTTCCTTCGCCATGACCTCGGCGGCCAGCGTCTTGCCGGTGCCGGAACCGCCCGCGAAGAGCGCCGTGACACCGAGGCCCCGGCGCAGGGTGCCCGCGAATCCCCATTCCTGGTGGACGGTCGGCCGCTGCCGCACATGCGCGACGATCTCGCGCAGCACGCTCGTCTGCCGCTCGTGCAGGACGAGGTCGGTCCAGCCCGCCTCCGGTTCGATCCGTCGCCCCAGCTCGTCCATGCCGATCCGGGCCTCGTCGAGCCCGGCCCGCCAGGCAAGTTGGGCGGCGTCCAGCTCGTCCTCGTCCGGCAGATCACGCCGTACGGCCGCGGCGGCGGAGCGCACGACATGCGGGGGCAGCTGGAACTGCGCGACCAGTGACCGCAGTTCGCCCTCTTCGAGGTCGGCGACGTCCGCCAACGCGTCGGCCCAGAGGGCGAGTTGCTCCTCGTCGTCGAGCCGGGGGACGCTCACCCGGGTGCCGTGCGGGCGGTCCGTGCGCAGCGGGTCCTCACTGGACACGACGACGGGTACGGCGGCCCCGGCCAGGAACGCCTCCGTCGCCGCCCGCTGGTCGCGGTCCACTTCGCCCACGTCGACGAGGAGCGCGGCGGGCAGCAGGATCGCCTCGCGCTGCCAGAGCCGGGCGAACCGGTCCCGTTCGGCGGGGTCGCCGGGGATGTCCTCGGCGCTCACCGAGTAGAGCCCGAGCCCGGCGCGGGCCGCCGCGGCGGCGCCGATGTCGGCCCGGCTGCGCAGATCGCCGCCGGTCACCTCGACGAGCAGCGGCGCGTCGGGGCTCGCCCCGGTCGCCCAGCCGGCGGCGACCCGGTTCGCGGCCAGGTCGTACGAGGGCGGCAGCCGGTCGGGCACCGGGGTGCGGCGCAACTGGCCGTGCAGACGGGCGTCGAGATAGGGCGAGCCGAGCAGGAAGTGCAGGATGCGTTCGTCGAGGCGGAGCCGGGAGGTCGTCAGCTGTGAGTCGTCGGACGGTTCGACGATCCGCCAGCGGCGCAGCGGGGCCACCGGGGTGAGCGCACTCCAGTGCGGCTCGGCGAGCGCGGCCAGGGCGAGCGAGAAGGTCGGGTACGTCCGCTCCGGGTCGCCTGCCGCCGAGGCGCACCGGGCGGCGGTCGTCGGCTCCAACTCCTGGGCGGCGGCGAGGAGTACGAGGTCCCGCTCGAAGGAGGTGAGCCCGAAGCAGGTGACCAGGGCGTCGAGGGGCGCGGCGGCGGGACCGGCGGGCACCGGCGTGCTGTCGGGCGGCTGCGGGCTGCCGGAGGAGCCGGCCTGCTCCTCCTGTCCGGCGTGGGCCGCGTGGGCGTCGACACGGGCCAGCACACGCCGGATCTCCGCCGTCAGCGTCGCCGGGCCACCCGTGGCGTACGCACCCGTCGTACCCGTACCCTCGCGCATCCCCATGTCCTTACCTGCCCCCGTTCGTTGTCCGCACCCGGTGCTCAGTTCTCGGTGTTCTCGGGCTCGTCGGGCTTGTCGGGCTTGTCGGGCTTGTCGGGCGGGGCAGCCGGGCGCTTGGCAGTGCCACGCGCGGACCTGCCGCCCGAACCCGGCTCCGTCGCCTTGGCCGCCGGCTGTGCGGCCCTGCGGGTGCGGGCCGGCGCCTTGGCGGCGGCCTTCTTGGCGGGGGCCTTGGCAACGACCGTGCTGGGCTCGGCTGTCGGCGTCGGAGCTTCCGAACTCCCGTCCTCGGCACCCTCGGTCACGTCCGGCTTGCGCCCACCCGGTGTCGGCGCCCCGGGCGCCCCGAACGGCAGGACCCGTACATCGGACCGTTGGACCGGCTTCGCCGGGACCGGGGTGCCGCGGCCGTCGATGAGGACGAGGGCGGCCTGGTAGACCACCGACAGGGCGTACGGCGTCTGGTAGAGCATTCCCCAGAGCTTCGAGGTCTCGTCGACGTCCATCACCGTCGGGGTGAACCGGACGCGCTGCGCCGATTCCAGGAGGTCGCTGCCCGCCAAGTAGGGCTTCTCACCCGCCTGTTCGATGACGTCCTTCGGCAGGATCGGTATCTCGTGCAGGGTGCGGACGACCGCCCCGATCAGCCGCTGCCCGACCAGCTCGTTCTCGTCTCCGTACGCGCTGATCAGGAAGTGCAGGTCGAGTGCGGTGGCGGGCCGTTTGACCAGCGTGCCGTCGGCGGCGCGGGTCGGCAGGTCGTTGTTGCGCTGCGAGGTGTTGGGCGTGACCTGGTACAGGAACACGTGGATGACCGGTTCGCCGGACGGTTCGGTCGGCGGCTTGCGCGTCTCGACCGTGACGGCCTCGTCGAACTCGGGCCCCACGTTGTTCTCGATCAACGCGGCGAGGGCCTGGGTGACGTGGGCGATGGCAAGTGCGTTGCTCATGACGTCGGTTCCTCGGTCCCTCTCGGCCGGCTGCTTGCGCCGACTGCTTCCTTCGTCGGTCCCGTTACGCGGTTCACTCGCGCCCCCGGGCCAGATAGTCGGCGAGGCTCACGGTCGCCCCCGGCCGCTCCGGGGCCGTCGTACGCCGCCGGGCGCCCCCGGCGGGCGCCGCCGCCGTCACTTCGAGCCGCCCGACCCGTACCTCGACCACCTGCTCGGGCGCCCGTCCGGGTCGCCGTGCAGCGGCCTGCCGTACGGCCTCGCGGGCCGCCGCCGTGTCCGCGGCGCTGGGATGCGGAGCCGCGGACACGGCGGGGCGGGAAGCGGTGTCCGGGCCCGGGGGGATGGGCACGGGCACCGCGGTCCGGGACGTGTCGAGCTCGGGACGCTGCCCGCCCGCCGTGCGGCGCGCGGGTCCGGCGGCCGGTCGCGGCCCTGGCGTCAGGGGCGTGACCGGGCGCAGCAGCGGCCCCTCGGGGCCGGCGGCGCGTGGAGCGGTCGGGGTGGGCCGGCCGTCGTGCACCCGTTCTGTGTGGACGACGGTCCGCTCCCGTTCCGGGGCCGGGCGGGCCCCGGTCTCCGCCGGGCGCGGCCGGTCGGGGTGCGGTACGGCGGCCGGGGTGGCGGCGGGCCACAGCGGGTCCGCGCCGTACGTACCGTCCGGGTCGTTCGCCGCGGCCCGTACCGCCTCGACCCGTTCGAACGGTCCGGGCAGCCGGGGTCGCACCCGCGCCACATCCGGGCGCGGGCCCGCCACCGGAGCGGCGTGCCGGGCGATCAGCCGGTCGAAGAAGTCGGGAACCGGCGTCCCGTCGGCGTCAGACATCCGCACACAGCTCCAGGTAGTAGCGGCGCCGCAGCGGGCTGAGCGCCAGGATGTCCGGTTCGCTCCAGCCGTACGCGGTGGCCAGCAGATGGACGTCGAGCAGCATGTCCCGTGCCCAGGCGTCCAGTTCGGTCCACAGGTAGGAGGCGATGTCGAGCTCGGCCGGGGTGGCCCGGCCGCACTCGGGGCAGGCCACGTCGATCACCAGGTCGGCGCCCGGGTCGGCGGCCTCCACCGCCTCGGCGATCCGGCGCTGCACGGGTACGGGCAGGTCCGTCGCGGCCTTGGCGACCCCGTCGTGCACCGCCGAGACGAGGCACCGCGCGAGCAGCGCCCCGCGCGGGTCCGCGGCCCGGGCCGCCGCCGTCAGGTCGGCGACCCCGGGCAGCCGGAACTCGACGTCCCACCCGTCCTGTCGAACCCGGACCAGCGAACCGCCCGCCCCGGCCACGGCCACCTCGCCGCGCCCGGCCACGGCCACCTCATCCCGCCCGGCCGCAGCTACTTCGCCGTGCCCAGCAGCAGCCACCCAGTCCCGCCCGGCCGGCGAACCGTCCGGCCCGTACGCCGAACCGTCACGCCCTCTCGACCGTCCAGCTGGCACGCCCGACGAACCACCCAGCCCGTCCGCCAAGCCCTCACGCCCAGCCGACACACCGCCAGGCCCGCCCGCCGAGCTCTCACGCCCGCCCGACGAACCACCCAGCCCGTACACCGAACCGTCACACCCGCCTGGCGAACCACCCAGCCCGTACACCGAACCGTCACACCCGCCTGGCGAACCACCCAGCCCGTACGCCGAACCGTCACACCCGCCCGACGGTCCAGTCGGCACGCCCGACGAACCACCCAACCCGTCCGCCAAGCCCTCGCGCCCAGTCGGCGAACCACCCAGCCCGTCCACCGAACCCTCGCGCCCGCCCGGCGAACCACCCAGCCCGTCCACCGACCCCTCGCGCCCGCCCAGCGACCGTGCCAGCTCCCCGGCGTCCAGCTCGAACTCCATGTCCTCGCCGCACGCCCGGCAGGCGAGACGTACCTGCATCCGCTCGCCGAACAGTGCCCGGCGCAGCGCGAACAGGTCCGCCTCGCGTTCGCCGACCGGAAGCTGCGGCAGCCTCCCCGTGTCGACGTCCGGACGTGCCGTGCGATGCAGCAGCAGCGCACGCCCGACCGGCGCCTCGGCAAGGCCCGCCTCCCAGGCGGCCAGCAGTCCGGCCGCCGAGGTGGCCGAGGTGATCGCCATACCGTCCCCCGCTTCCTTCAACTACCGTCCGTTCACGCCGGGTTGAGGAAGGACGGCTCCTCGGGCTCGGGCACCTCGTAGTCCCGCTCCCAGCCCTCGCACTCCAACTTCAGCGACTGGATGGCCACCGCGTTGGCGTTGGCGTCGAGTTCGCCGAGGACCTGGTACTCGCTGGGCCAGGTCCGGTAGAGCTTGTGCGAGACGGCGACCTGGCCGGCCTCGTTGAGGACCTGGATGACGATGTCCTTGCGGAAGTCGGCCAGGGACACCTCCGATCCCAGGCCCGCGCCGACCTGCCAGACCTTGTTGGCCCAGCGGTCGAACTCGGGGTCGTGGGTGACCCCGCGCTCCAGAGTGACGCCCTCGAACTCGGAGCGTCCCGGGGATTTGCGCGGGGACGAGGGGTCGCCGCCGTGGCGGTGCTTGACAACCTCCGTGGTCCGCTTGAGCGGACTGACCTTGCTGATGCCGGCGACCGTACGACCGTCCCACAGGACCAGGAACTTGAAGTTCTTGTACGGGTCGAAGCGCTGCGCGTTGACCGTGAACTCAGCCATCGGATTCCTTCAACTCTCCACGTTGCTCGGGGCCTTGGGGTCCTTCGGGGCCCTAGAGGGCGAACTGTCCGGACGTCTGCTGGATCCTGACGATCACGAACTCCGCCGGGCGCACGGGCGCGATGCCCACCAGGACGTTGACGACGCCGTTCGCGACGTCCTCGTCGGTCGTGGTCTCGTGGTCGCACTTGACGAAGTAGGCCTCGCGCGGCGTGCTGCCCTTGAAGGCGCCCTGACGGAACAGCGTGTGCAGGTACGAGGAGGCGCCCAGCCTGATCTGCTGCCAGAGGCTCTCGTCGTTGGGCTCGAACACGACCCACTGGAGGCCCCGTTGGAGGCTCTCCTCGACATGCAGCGCGAGCCGCCGCACGGGTACGTACTTCCACTCGCTGTCGAGCGCGTCGGAGCCCTCCAGCGTGCGCGCCCCCCACACCAGCGGACCCGCCATCGGGAACGTGCGCAGGCAGTTCACGCCGAGCGGGTTGAGCAGCCCGGTCTCGCGGTCGGTCAGGTCGACGGTGAGCGAGTGGACGCCCGCGAGACGGGCCTCCGTCCCGGCCGGCGCCTTCCACACCCCGCGCTCGGAGTCGGTGCGCGCGACGACGCCGGCGACCGCGCCGGACGGCGGGAAGGCGCGCAGCCGCCCGGTGAGCGGGTCGGTGAGCTGGAGGTGCGGGAAGTACAGGCCGGCGTGGTTGCCCCGGACCGCGTCGAAGGCGGCGAGCCCGGCACGGGCCGTGTCGACGCTCACCCAGGTGCTGGGCGCGTCGACGAGCAGGAAGATCCGCCGCTCCTCGCACAGCCGCTGGGCCGCCGAGACGACGGTGAGCATGTCCTCGGTCTTCTCGTACGCCGCCAGCTCGGGCAGGGCCAGCAGGTTGACGTCGGCGACGCCGCGCAGGGCCTGGATGCCGGTCTTGTCGGCCTCGGAGCCGATGAGGTCGCGCGGACCGGGGGCCTCGCCGTCCTCGCCGCCCTCCAGGGGGAAGACGGGCGGGTTGACGGAGGCTTCGAGGCCCAGGTCGTTGGCGCACTCTCCGAGGAACCGGACGACGTCCTCGGGGTCGGTGGACCCGGCGACGACCTGCAACCGCCTCCCGAACGCGGTGACTTCGACGCCCGCGAAGGCGTGCTTGCCCGGCGCGTCGGGCAGCGCCCGCAGCTTGCGCTCCAGGAGCAGCGCCAACTCGGCGACGGAGCACGGGGCTTCGCCGTCGCAGTCGGGGTCGTAGAGAGTGAACTCGCGCTCGACGTCACCGATCTTGACCGTCAAGTCGACGGCCAGGTCGGGGAGTTCGTTGCCGAAGGGCTTGGACACGGTCCCGGACGGATCGGGCCGCCCCTCGCCGACGGCCTCGACGCGGACGAGCCGCGACCCGGCGTTGACGACGGTCGGCGCGTACCGCCCGTGGCCGGTGTCCATCGACAGCCCGGTGAAGGACTCGCGGGCGTCGCCCTTGGCGTCGTACACCCGCAGGTTGAAGGTCTCGTCGGGGTGGGGGGTGTCGTAGTCGACGGCGACGCGCAGGCCGTTGCCCCACACGCCGGGTTCCTTGGCGTGCACTTCGAGGACGCGGGACTCGCTGTGGCCCTCGGTGGACTCCAGGACGACACACGCGGCCTTGCCGCTGCCGGCCTTCGCGACCCGGACGATCACGGCGACGGTGCCGCCGTTGCCGAAGAACTGGTGCACGGCGTAGGCGACGGCGCTCTGTGAACTCAGCCCGCCGAACCGCCGCTCGAACTCGGTGAATCCGGTGACACGCACGGGCTCGTTCAGCGGACCGCGCCGGGTGTGCCCCACGAACGCGGTCACCGACGTGGTCACGGCGGAGATGGTACGAGTGCTACTGGGAAGCTCTTCGACGTAGACGCCGGGATATGTCGGCCTGGCCGCACCCACTGCTGTCGTCGGCATTCCCCCTCCAATCCCTTCTCGGGCACCGGGCAGGCACCAAGAGGCGGCAGAGGGAGAGACGTTCCGGATCCGGTGCGCACGAAAGTGCCGGGCGCGCGAGAGCACGCCGACAGCCCATGACACCGCATCAGTTTTCCCCCGTCAGTGCCCCGGACGGACGGCCGTCCGGGCCAAGCAACACGCTTGTGACTCCTGATGCTCAAGTGCGTAACCCAGCCTTGGGGGAAGGGAGTTGAGCCAGCAAGACGTGTTTGCGCCACCCCTGGGGAAGGTTCGATGAAGGCCACCGCGCACGACCCGCACGCGATGTACTCGTGTCGGGGCAGCTGCTTCACAGATTTCACACAGCCCGTGGTGCAGGAGAATGGGGCCCATGTCCCGACGTACCTCGCAATCCCGGCGGCAACGCCCTTCCGCCCCTGCTCAGAGCTCCACATGCCCGTGCGGTCTTGCGGAGACGTACGAGAAGTGCTGTGGCCGATTCCACCGGGGTGAGGCGTCGGCACCGACCGCCGAGACCCTGATGCGTTCGCGCTACAGCGCTTTCGTGAAGCGGGACGAGCCCTACCTGCTGCGCACCTGGCACCCGCGTACCCGCCCCGCCGGGGTCGCATTCGACCCCGGGATGCGATGGACGGGCCTGGAGATCCTCGGGACGGGCGACGGCACGGCGTTCCACACCACCGGAACCGTGACCTTCCGGGCCTCCTACCGGGGCGGTTCGCTGGAGGAGCGGAGCCGGTTCGAGCGGGTCGACGGGGCGTGGGTGTACGTGGACGGAGACATCAGCCAGGACGACTAGGACGACCAGGGCGTCCAGCCCGTCTAGGGCGCGAGGATGTCCAGTTCCTGAAGGGCCCCGACCGCGATCTCCCGGGTGAGGCGTTCGGCGCGTTCGCCGTCGCCCTCACGGACCGCTTCCGCGACCTGGACGTGGAGGGTGACGGCGGCCGGGTCGGGGTCCTCGAACATGACCTCGTGATGGGTGCGGCCGGCCAGGACCTCCGCGACGACGTCGCCGAGGCGGGCGAACATCTCGTTGCCGGAGGCCTCCAGGATCACCCGATGGAAGGCCACGTCGTGGATGAGATAGCCCTCCAGACGATGGCCGCGCGAGTTCGCCACCATGCCCACCGCGCACTCCGTGAGCCGCGCGCACTGCTCGGCGGTGGCGAACTTGGCGGCCAGGCCCGCGGCGACCGGTTCGATCGCGGAGCGCAGCACGGTCAGGGAGCGCAGTTGCTGCGGGCGGTCGGCGCCGGCCAGGCGCCAGCGGATGACCTGCGGGTCGTACACGTTCCACTCGGCCTTGGGACGGACCGTGACGCCGACCCGACGGCGGGACTCGACCAGGTGCATCGATTCGAGGACCCGGACCGCCTCGCGCATCACCGAGCGTGACACATCGAAGCGCTGTGCCAGTTCGTCCGTACGCAGAACGCTGCCCGGCGGGTACTCGCCCGCGGTGATCGCGGGCCCGAGGGATTCCAGTACATGGCCGTGCAGCCCTCGACCCGGTGTGCTCATGCACTCAGAGTACGGGGCGCGTCACACTTCTAAATAGTCAGACTTATTCGTCTCAGGGTCTTGAATTTGTCGGACCTAATGCGTTTCATAGCGTTCACATCACGTGTCGACGAGGACAGCGAGAGCATGATGCAGCAGACGCGTACCCCCCACGTCATCGTGGTCATGGGCGTCGCGGGCACAGGGAAGACCACCATCGGTCCCCTGCTCGCGGCCCGGCTCGGCGTTCCGTACGCCGAGGGCGACGACTTCCACCCCCCGGCCAACATCCACAAGATGACCGCCGGGACCCCGCTGACCGACGACGACCGCTGGCCGTGGCTCGACGCCATCGGCGAGTGGGCGCACGGCCGGGCCGGGCTCGGTGGGGTGGTGAGCTGTTCGGCGCTGAAGCGGTCGTACCGTGACCGGCTGCGGGCCGCCGCGCCCGGCGTGGTCTTCGTGCACCTCACCGGCGACCGCGCGCTCATCGAGGACCGGATGGCGCACCGGCAGGGCCACTTCATGCCGACGGCGCTGCTCGACTCCCAGTTCGCCACCCTCCAGCCGCTCGCAGCGGACGAGGGGGGCGTCGCCGTGAACGTCTCGGGCACCCCCGAGGAGATCAGCACCCGCGCCACGGCGGCACTCGACGACCTCGACGGCCCCGGCGAGGCGGCCCCGCCGGCCTCCTCTGCCGCCCAGTAATGCCCCGTAACCCCCCGTAGCTCCTCCGCTCCCCTCCCCTCCCCTGCCCCTCTCCCCCACTTCAGAAGCAAAGGGAACCCCCGTGACCAGACTCAGCGTCGAGATACTGGCGGCGGACCCCGTCGAGCCGATCACCTCGGCGGGCCACGCTCAACTCGGCATCGCGGTACTGGCGGGCATCGCCGTCATCGTCCTGCTGATCACCAAGTTCAAGCTGCACGCCTTCCTGGCCCTGACCATCGGCTCGCTCGCGCTGGGCGCCTTCGCGGGCGCGCCGCTCGACAAGGCCATCTCCAGCTTCACCACCGGGCTCGGCTCGACGGTGGCCGGCGTGGGCGTCCTGATCGCCCTCGGTGCGATCCTCGGCAAGCTGCTCGCCGACTCCGGTGGCGCCGACCAGATCGTCGACACGATCCTGGCGAAGGCGTCGGGCCGGACGATGCCGTGGGCGATGGTCCTGATCGCCTCGGTGATCGGCCTGCCCCTGTTCTTCGAGGTCGGCGTCGTGCTGCTGATCCCGGTCGTCCTGATGGTCGCCAAGCGCGGCAACTACTCCTTGATGCGCATCGGCATCCCGGCGCTCGCGGGCCTCTCCGTGATGCACGGCCTGGTCCCGCCGCACCCCGGTCCGCTGGTCGCGATCGACGCGGTGGGCGCCAACCTCGGCGTGACCCTGGCGCTCGGTGTCCTGATCGCCATCCCGACCGTCGTCATCGCGGGCCCGCTGTTCTCGCGGTACGCGTCCCGCTGGGTCGACGTCCCGGCACCCGACCGCATGATCCCGCAGCGCCCGTCGGAGGAACTGGAGAAGCGCCCGGGCTTCGGCGCCACGCTCGCCACCATCCTTCTCCCCGTCGTCCTGATGCTCTCCAAGGCGCTGGTCGACATCATCGTCGACGACCCGACGCACATGGTGCAGCGCGTCTTCGACGTCGTCGGCTCGCCGCTGATCGCCCTGCTCGCCGCCGTGCTCGTCGGCATCTTCACGCTGGGCCGTCCGGCGGACTTCTCCAAGGAGCGGATCTCCCGGATCGTCGAGACGGGCCTCGCGCCCATCGCCGGCATCCTGCTGATCGTCGGCGCGGGCGGCGGTTTCAAGCAGACGCTGATCGACTCCGGGGTGGGCCAGATGATCCTGGACATCTCCGAGGACTGGTCCATACCCGCACTGCTGCTCGCCTGGCTGATCGCGGTGGCCATCCGCCTCGCCACCGGCTCGGCGACCGTCGCGACCATCTCGGCGGCCGGTCTCGTGGCCCCGCTGGCGGCCGACATGTCGACCACCCACGCGGCCCTGCTCGTCCTGGCCATCGGCGCCGGCTCGCTCTTCTTCAGCCATGTCAACGACGCCGGATTCTGGCTGGTCAAGGAGTACTTCGGCCTGACCGTCGGCCAGACCCTCAAGACCTGGTCGGTCATGGAGACGATCATCTCCGTGGTCGCGGGCGGCCTGGTCCTGCTGCTCTCACTCGTGATCTAGGGGTACGGGAATGAGTCACCCTCTGTTCGACATCAGTGGGCGTACGGCCCTGGTCACCGGCTCCAGCCGGGGCATCGGCTTCGCCCTCGCGCGGGGACTGGCCGAGGCAGGCTGCACGGTCGTCCTCAACGGGCGCGACGGCGACCGCCTCACCAAGGCCGCGGCCGAACTCCCCGGAGACATCCACACGGCCTCCTTCGACGTCACCGACGGCCCCTCGGTCGCCGCCGGCATCGCGGACGTCGAAGAACGCGTCGGCCCGCTGGACGTCCTGGTCAACAACGCGGGCATGCAACTGCGGGCCCCGCTCCTGGAGTTCACCGACTCCGACTGGCACCGCATCCTCGATACCAACCTCACCAGCGCGTTCCTGGTGGGCCGGGAGGCGGCCCGGCACATGACGCGACGCGGCCACGGCAAGATCATCAACATCTGCTCGGTACAGAGCGAGGTGGCCCGCCCCGGCATCGCGCCCTACGCGGCCACCAAGGGCGCGCTGAAGATGCTCACCAAGGGCATGTGCGCGGACTGGGGCCCGCACGGAGTCCAGGTCAACGGCCTCGGCCCCGGCTACATCGAGACGGAACTGACCCAACCCCTGGTCGACGACCCGGAGTTCAGCGCCTGGGTGCGCCGCCGCACTCCGGCCGGCCGCTGGGGCCGTACGGAGGATCTGGTGGGCGGAGTGCTGTTCCTCGCCTCCCCGGCGGCGGACTTCGTCGGCGGACAGGTGCTGTACGTCGACGGCGGCATGACCAGCGTCCTGTGACCCGGACTCCGAAGCGGGCACAGAAGCGGACACGAAAGGGGTTCTCCCGATGCTCGGTTGCGTGATCCACGGCGAGGGCGATCTGCGGGTCGACGAGTTGCCGGTGCCGTCTCCCGGTCCCGGTCAGGCGCTCGTGGCCGTCCGGTACGGCGGGGTCTGCGGCTCGGACCTGCACTACTGGAGGCACGGCGGGGTGGGCGACTTCCGCCTCAAGGAACCGATGGTGCTGGGCCACGAGGTCGTGGGCACGGTCGTGTCCTACGGTGACGGGGCGTCAGGCTCGGTGGTCGGTACGGCGGTTGCCGTGCACCCGGCGAGCCCGTGCGGGGTGTGTCCGGAGTGCGCGTCCGGCCGGCGCAACGTCTGCCGGGACACGCGCTACCTCGGCAGCGCCGCCCGCACACCCCACGTCCAGGGTGGCTTCGCTGCTCAACTCATCGTCCCTGCCGACCAGTTGAGGGCCGTACCGACGAGCCTGCCGCTGCGCCTGGCAGCACTCGCCGAGCCCCTCTCTGTCGCCCTGCACGCCGTCCGCCGGGCCGGGGACGTCGCCGGCAGGCACGTCCTCGTCACCGGCGCGGGACCCATCGGGTGCCTGGTCGTCGCGGCGGCGAAGGCGGCCGGCGCGGCCCGCGTGACGGTCACGGACCTGCTCCCACAGGCCCTGCGGTACGCGGCTGTCGCGGGCGCCGACGCGGTCGTACGGGCGGACGATCCCGGCGATCCCGGGTGGCCGGCGGAGGTGGACGTGGCCGTCGAGGCGTCGGGGGTGGCCGCCGGGCTGGACACGTGCCTGCGGCTGGTGCGGCGCGGTGGGGTCGTCGTCCAGCTCGGGCTGCTGCCGCCGGGGCCCAGCCCCTTCGCCGGCAACCTCGTCGTCACGCGCGAGATCGAACTGCGGGGGGCGTTCCGCTTCGACACGGAGTTCGACGACGCGTTGGCCCTGCTGGCGGCGGAGCCGGCGCTTGACGGTCTGGTCAGTGCGGTGGTGCCGGTCGAGGAGGCGGAGTCGGCGTTCGTGCTGGCGGCGGACCGTGGGAGGTCGTGCAAGGTGTTGCTCGATTTCGGGGGCGTGTAGGTGGGTCGTTGTCTGCGGGTGCGTGGGGGTTGATTGCGCAGTTCCCCGCGCCCCTGATCGGGGGCGTGCAGGCAGTTCGATGTCTGCGGGTGCGTGGGGGATGATTGCGCAGTTCCCCGCGCCCCTGATCGGGAGCGTGCAGGCAGTTCGATGTCTGCGGGTGCGTGGGGGCTGAATGCGCAGTTCCCCGCGCCCCTGATCGGGAGCGTGCAGGCAGTTCGATGTCTGCGGGTGCGTGGGGGCTGAATGCGCAGTTCCCCGCGCCCCTGGGTGGGGCCTCGCAGCACTCGCTCTGGGCTGGACCCTGCGTCTCTCGTCCTGGGCCGGACCCTGCGCCCCTCGTCCTAGGCGGATCCCGCGGCCTCCGAGGGTGCCTCCGGTGTCTCTTCGTTCCCGTTTGTATCTGGGGCATCGTCACAGGTGAGCGATCGGACGGAGCACCTTCCGCGGGGCCGCGAGCGGGCCGATGATATGAGGACCCCGGCCGCCATCCACAGCGGTCGGGGCGATCACGTCGGGGGGCGGCGGTATGGCGGTTTCGCTCGGGGTGCGGGTATCGGGGCTGTTCGTGATCGGGGCGGTGGCGGTCGCGGCTGCCGCCTTCGGCACCGACGGGGACGACGCGGCGCGCGGGGGTGGCAGCAGATCGACGAGCGTCTCGCCCGTGCCGTCGTCGAGCGGCGCCGGCGACGACGGGGAGATCGGCACGGCCACCTCCACCGCTCCCCCGCGCACTCCCGGCCACACCGACTCCGGCGCCCCCGAGAGCTCCGGCGGGAGCGAGGTTCCCGGCGCGAGCGAGAGCCCGGCCGCGTCCCGGACCCCGGTCGCCTCGCCCACCCCCGGCGGTACGCGTCCGGGCGGCGGCACCAAGGTACTGACCGTGCCCGACTGGCTGCCGCCCGGCCCGGTCTCCCCCGACACCGACGGCGCCCCCGACCCCGCCGCCGTCTACGACCGGCTCCGCGCCCCCGACCGGTGCGCAGCCGCCCTGAAGGTGATCCCGGCGGGCACGTCGGACTCCCCGGCGAGCGACGACTGGCGGGTGCTGCGCGGGCTCGCCGCCGCCTGTCTCGCCGTCCAGGGGCAGGGCGGCGACTGGGCAGTGGCCGTCGCGGGCCACGACGAACCCGCCGACAAGGCGCTCACCTGCAAGGGGCGCGCCGCCCGGCAGATCCTGGGCGGAATCCTGGACTTCCACCGGCGGCACCCTGCCGCCACCGTCCGGCTGGAGACACCGTCCGCCGTCCGGGCCGCCTGCGGGTACGGGATCGGCTCGGTGGACGTGGGCGGCGACGGCGAGGCGGCACCGGGCGACACGGTCTCGATCGAGCTGCGCGGCACCTACTTCGACCACGCCGGACTACTGCGGGACGGGAGCGTGCTCATCGGCGGACGGCCGGTCGCCGGACCGCCGGTGCTCGTCTCGGAGTCGGGCGACCGGCTCGTCCTCGGAGTCGTGGTCCCCGGCCCGCATCCGGGTCCAGGGCCGGGTGCGGGCCCAAGTGCGGGTACCCGAGCGGGTGTTGGGGCTGCTGCGGGCGCGGGCCCCGTCGACGTCCTCGTCCGGTACGGGAGCGCCGAGGCGGCCAAGAAGGACGCCTTTCTCCTCGTATCCCCGGAGCCCGCGAAGTCGCCGGAGCCCTCGCCCGGCATCGGAACCAGCGCCGGCACCGGCATCACGTCAAGGGCGCCAGAGTGGATGCTCGCTGTCCGCCCACTCCTTGCTCACCGAGCCCGTTCTGAGGCCCCGGCGGGCCTCCGGGTCGCCCAGGGCCATGCCGATGTGGCCGGCCAGGACGATGCCGAGGGTGAGCGCCAGCCAGTCGTGGACGAAGGTCGCGCTGGTGCGCCACACCAGCGGGGTGAGGTGGGTGAACCACATGAGCAGGCCCGTGCCGAGCATGACCAGGGTCGCGCCCGCGATCCAGGCCGCGTAGATCTTCTGGCCCGCGTTGAACTTGGCCGCCGGGCGTGAGGTACGGCGCTTGTCGCGTCGTAGGGCCGCGCGCAGCCAGACCTTGTCGTGCGGGCCGAAGCGGTTGAGGAAGCCGAGGTCGGCGCGGAAGTGGCGGGAGACGAGCCCGGCGAGGACGGGTACCGGCAGGGCGAGGCCCGCCCATTCGTGGACGCGGACGACCAGTTCGCGGCGGCCGACCAGTTCGGCGAGCTGGGGGACGTACAGACAGGCCGCCGTCACCACGCACACGCCCATCAGCGCGGCCGTCGCGCGGTGCACCCACTTCTGGGAGCGGCCGAAGCGGCGTACATCGGTGGTGGAAGGCGCCGGGGCGTCAGCTCGTAGGCTCATCGTCGCGTCCGTTCGATTTGCCGACCCAGGCGTCGATGTCGTAGCCGCGGTTCTCCCAGTAGCCGGGCCGCACGTCCTCGGTGACCTCGATGCCGGAGAGCCACTTGGCGGACTTGTAGAAGTACATGGGGGCCACATAGAGGCGGACGGGGCCGCCGTGGCTGTGGCTCAGGTTCTTGTCCTGCATGCGCAGGGCGACCAGGACGTCGGCGCGGCGGGCCTGGTCGAGGGTGAGGCTCTCGGAGTAGGCGCCGTCGAAGCAGGTGAAGCGCACCGCCCCGGCCGAGGAACGCACTCCCGCCTCGTCCAGGAGCCGGGACAGCCGCACTCCCTCGAAGGGTGTGCCGGGCACGCGCCAGCCCGTGACGCACTGGACGTCCTTGACCATCCGGGTCTGGGGCATCGCACGCAGGTCGGCGAGGGTGTAGGTGGCGGGCTTGTCGACCAGACCGTCGATCTTCAGCTGATAGTTCTCCGCGTTCTTGCGGGGCACGGAGGATGTCACCGAGTAGTAGCGGAAGCCGCCGCCGTTCGGCAGGAGGCCGGTCAGACCGGTGGGGTCCTTCTCCGCCGCGCCGGCCAGGAAGGACTCCATGCCGCGCTGGAGGGTGGGCGCGGCGACCACACCGAGGGCGCCCAGACCGAGGGTGCCGAGGAGGACCCGGCGGCCGATGGGCGTGCCCCGGTCCTGCGGTTGGTCAAGCTCTTCGGGTCCTGCGGGTTCTTCTGGTCGTTCGGGTCGTTCGGAGTTCACGTGTCCATTCGAACACCCGCGACCCCTGTCGAGCCAGGGATCGCGGGTGCACGTCAGACTTCCGTAACCGCTTCTCACCTGTTTCTCAGTGGGCGGCCCCGGATTCGAGGGTCAGGAAACCGGCTCCGACTCCGATTCCGACTCCGCCGCCTTCTCCAGCTGGAACGCCTCGTTGCCGAGCCCGATCCGCGCGTGCACCTCGGGCTTGCGGGCGCGCAGGACCAGGCCCTGGACCAGGCCGAGGACCGCGGCGGCACCGACGATGCCGGGCAGCAGCCAGGGGAGGGAGGAGTCCGGGCCCGTGCCGACCAGGACGTCGAAGTCCCTGACCGTGTAGAAGGCGATGCCGAGCAGCGCGACGCCGGAGACCGCGGCCGTGGCCAGCCGCCAGGCCTGGGCGCCGGCGGCGCCGCGGCGGGCGAAGAAGACGATGACGGAGAGGGAGGCGGCGGCCATCAGCAGGATCACGCCGAGGGCGCCGATGTTGCCCGCCCAGGTGAACAGCTTCAGCACGGGCGTGGTCGGGTCGCCGACCGGGCCCTCGTCGGCCAGGGCGAAGCCGGCCACGATCACGACGGACACCACGGTCTGGAGCAGCGAGCCGGTGCCGGGGGCGCCGCTGGCACCGGTGGTCCGGCCGAAGGCGCTCGGGAGCAGCCCTTCGCGGCCCATGGCGAAGGCGTACCGCGCGACGACGTTGTGGAAGCTGAGCATCGCGGCGAACATGCCGGTCACGAAGAGGATGTGCAGGACGTCGGTGAAGGTGCCGCCGAGCCGTTCCTCGGTGAGGAAGAACAGCAGTCCGGCGCTCTGCTTCTGGGCGACCCCGACGACCGCGGTGGGGCCGGTGGCGACGGTGATCGCCCAGCTGCTGAGGGCGAAGAAGACGGCGACGCCGCCGACCGCGAGGAACATCACGCGCGGCACGAGGATGTGCGGCTTGCTGGTCTCCTCGGCGTACACGGGGGCCTGTTCGAAGCCGAGGAAGGCGGCGATGCAGAAGCACAGGGCGGTGCCGACGCCCGCGCCGGTCAGGGTGTCCGGGTTGAAGGCGTGCAGCGACAGGCCCTCTTTCGCCGGGTCGGCGACGGCGGCGATGTCGAAGATGACGACGAGCACGACCTCGATGACGAGGAGCACGCCGAGCACGCGCGCGTTGACGTCGATCTTCAGCCAGCCGAGCGCGCCGACGGCCAGCGCGGCCAGCAACGCCGGTATCCACCAGGCGATCTCGGTCTCCAGGTAGGTGGCGAACAGCCCGGACACCTCGAATCCGAAGATGCCGTAGATGCCGACCTGGAGCGCGTTGTAGGCGACGAGCGCGACCAGCGCGGCGCTCGCTCCGGCGGTGCCGCCGAGGCCGCGCGAGATGTACGCGTAGAAGGCGCCCGCGTTGTGGACGTGGCGGCTCATCTCGGCGTACCCGACGCTGAACAGGACGAGGACGACGCCGAGGGCGACGAAGAGGAGTGGCTGGCCGACGATGCCCATCACCGCGAATGTAGTGGGCATGACACCCGCGACCACCATGAGAGGCGCTGTCGCGGCGAGCACGGAGAGCAGCAGCCCTCCGGTGCCGAGGCGGTCGGCGCGCAGTGCGCGGTCCTGCCCCTTGAACGTACTGATGCCGCTGCTGCTGTCGGCGCTGGGTCTGCTCGTGCTCGAACTGCCCGTCGTCATCGCGGGGTTGTCCTTTCGGGGCGTACGGAGAATTTCGGTGGTCCGGTGTTACACCGTGCCGAGCGCGCTGTCGCGGGCGGCACGGAAGGCGGTGTGCGGGTCGCGGTCCGGGTAGGACCACGGGTCGGGGGTCGGATGCCGGCCGATCCGGTGGAACAGGGCGGCTGCCTCCGCGCCCCGGCCCTCGCAGAACTTGGCGTGGGCAAGGAAGTTGAGGTCGACCAGGCGGCGCGGATGGTCGTCGCGCTCCCACTCCAGCCACCAGTCGAAGGCGGCCTTCATCACCTGGCGGGCCCGGCGCCCGACCCAGTGTCCGGAGGAGGCCGGGTCGGCCGACTCCAGCCCGGCGGCCGCGAGGACGCGGTAGCGCTCGGCGTGCGCGACGACCGGCAGCATCGCCAACGGCGAGTCGGCCGGGGCCTGTTCGACGGCCCAGTTGGCGAAGTCGTACACCTCGTGCAGCGGATCCTGCCCGGCGGCACTGTGCCGCTCGGCGAGCCGGGCGACCATCAGATGGTGGGCGTGGTGGTGGTCCGGATAGCGGTGGCGGACCTCGTCGAAGAGCCGTACGACGGTCTCCTCGGCGCCCGTGTGCCGCTCCAGCAGGAGCTGTCCGAGCCAGGGCGTGGGGTCGGCGGGAGCACGTGTCGCCGCCACCTGACAGGCCTCGCGGGCCCGGGCCGGCTTGTCCTTGCCGGCGAGGGCCCGCTGGACGGTGGCGGCGGCGAGCAGGACGGAGGCGTCGGCGGACTCCGGTTCGGCCAGGAGCCAGTCGCGGGCCCACGCGGCGGTGCCGGACTCCAGGGCGAGGACGGTGACCCGGTGCCCCCGGCGGTCCCAGTCGTCGGCGGTGGTGGTGAGCAGTGTGCGGACCGCCTGCCAGCGTCCCTGGGCCAGCGCGGCGCGTGCGGCGACGAGCTCCGCGTCGTCGAGTGCGGCGTCGAATGCCTGGGCGGCGCGTCTTCGGCCCCGGCCCAGGGGTGGTGGAGGTGGAGACACCGCGGGGAACTTCCTCACACGACGCGGTCTGCTCATGGCCATCGACGGACTGCCACCGACCGATTGCCACCGCTTGATTGTCATCGGTTGATCGCGGACAGCAAACCCCCCACGAACGCTTCACGTCAAGGCCGATCGTCCGTGCGACACGTGTCAACTACTCACATGTATAGGACAGTTGACCTGTCGACCGACACGCACCGGTACGCCCCGCCATGCCCCGAAGATGACGTTACGTCGCGACCCGGCGACGGTACGGCACGGACGTGACCCACCCGACTCCACGGTTCCGTCACATCCCCGGGGCAGGACCGGGCGGGGGACGTTACAGTCGCCCTATACCACACCCCGAGGTACCGAGGTACGCAGCGTGTCCGTTCTGGTTCTGACTCTCGCCGTGAGCGCCGCGTGCTGCCTGGGCTTCGGATTCGTGCTCCAGCAGAACGTGGCCCGGCAGGCGCCCCTGAGCGACTTTCTCTCCCCGCGGCTGCTCCTGGACCTGGTGCGGGTGCCGCGCTGGCTCGGCGGCATCGCCCTGATGGTCGTGGGCATGGCGCTGGGCGCGATGGCGCTGAGCCAGGGCGAGGTGTCCCTCGTGGAACCCCTGCTCGCGACGAACCTGCTCTTCGCGCTCGCCCTCTCCCGCAGACAGACACGGCAGCCGCTGGGCCGCCAGGGCTGGGCCGGCCTCCTGCTCCTCGCCGGCGGGGTGACGGCGTTCATCGTGGCCGGCGAACCGCGCGGCGGCACGGCCCCCACGGACCCCTTCCGCCACTGGCTGATCATCGGCGTCATGCTGGGCCTCGCCCTGCTCCTCACGACGTACGCCAAGCGCTCCCGCCTCAGCTCGGGCCCGGTCCTGCTGGCCCTGGCCGCGGGCCTCCTCTACGGCGTCCAGGACGCCCTGACCAGAGTCAGCGGCCAGCGCTTCTCGGAGGGCGGCCTGACCCATCTGCTCACCGGCTGGCAGCCGTACGGCGTGCTCCTGCTCGGCCTCACCGGCCTGATCCTGGTCCAGAGCGCCTTCGAAACGGCTCCCCTGCGCATGTCCCTGCCCGCCCTCACCGCGGCCCAGCCCATGGCCGGCATCATCTGCGGCGTCGGCTTCCTCGGGGACCGGCTGCGCACCGACACCGGGGCGCTCGCGTGGGAGGCGGCGGGCCTCGCGGCGGTGGTCGTGGGCATCGTCCTCCTGGGCCTGCACCCGGCGATGCCGAGCGGCGGCGCGAAGGCGGCGATGGTCTTGGATGGCAGGCATGAGCACTCACTCCGGCCAGAGCACTCCCGCTGATCCCGCTGATCCCGCTGATCCCGCTGATCCCGCTGATCCCGCTGACGAGATCCTCGACATCGTCGACGAGAACGACGAGGTCGTCGGCCAGGCCCCGCGAGGTGAGGCGTACGCCCGCGGTCTGCGCCACCGCTGCGTCTTCATCCGGGCCAGGGACGCCGAGGGCCGGATCTTCGTCCACCGCCGCACCCCCACCAAGCTGGTCTTCCCCTCCCTGTACGACATGTTCGTCGGCGGAGTCGTGGGCGCCGGCGAGTCGTACGACAGCGCGGCCCTGAGGGAGGCCGAGGAGGAACTCGGCGTCACGGGCCTGCCCCGCCCCGAGCCCCTCTTCACGTTCCTCTACGACAACGGAGCCGGCCAGAGCTGGTGGTCGGCGGTGTACGAGGTCCGCTGCGAGCTGCCCGTCCACCCCCAGGTGGAGGAGGTCGCCTGGCACAGCTTCCTCACGGAGGACGAGGTGGAACGGCGGCTGGGCGAGTGGGAGTGGGTCCCGGACGGCCTGGCCGCGTACGAGCGTCTCAAGGCCCACCTGTCCCCTGACAGCCTGTAGGACCCGCAGCCCGTAAGGTCGTCCACGTGATCGATTTCATGCGGAACGTCCGCCTGTGGTTCGTCCCCCAGGAGATTGAGCAGGAGGGCCACACCCCGGACTACCGCTTCTCCCTGGCCAACGAACGCACCTTCCTGGCCTGGCTGCGTACCGCGCTCGCGCTGATCGGCGGCGGATTCGCCGTGGACCAGTTCCTGCCCGACCTGCAGTGGGCGTGGCGCGTGGGGCTGGCGCTCGGACTCCTCGCGGCGGGCGTGCTGTGCTCGCTGCGGGCCGTCAACCACTGGGTGCGGTGCGAGCGGGCGATGCGCCGGGGCGAGGACCTGCCGGTGTCCCGATTCCCGGCGCTGCTGAGTCTCGGCGTCGCCGTGGTCGCGGTCGCCATGGTGGTCGTCGTCCTCGTCCGGGGCGAAGGGTGAACGAGGGAACGGCGAGCGAGGGAAGGACGGGCGAGGCCGGAGTACGGGACCCCGGGCTGCAACCGGAGCGGACACGGCTGGCCTGGCGGCGTACGACGCTGTCGAGCACCGTCGCCGCCGTGCTCGCCGGGAAGACCGCGCTGCACGGCGGGCCCTCGGCGGGCGGGATCGTGGTCTGCGCGGTGTGCTGCCTGCTGTGGCTGTGCTTTCTCGCCGTGGCCCACCGGCGTATCCGGACGCTCAGCACAGCGGGCGACGACGGTCCACCGGCGCTCGCCGCCCGGCACGCCGCCGCCGCGACCCTGTGCGCGGTCGCCCTGGCGGCGTGCGGAGCCGCGCTCGTCCTCTGACCCCCCGGCCGGGGGCCTGGCGGAGGTAATGGCTTCCACACGCCCGGCCCTCGGGTTTCCCAAAGTTCGGCCCTCCGGGCTACCCGGACGCCACGCAAGGCGAATGGCCGGATATATATGGATTGCGTGACAGCCTGTCCGGCGTCACCACCCCCGCGCTTCCGCACTTCCGTACCGTCGAACGTCCGAAGGTGAGCACCATGACCACCCCCACCCTGCACCGCGAACACCCGACCCACGAGCACGTCCACGGCCCCGACTGCGGCCACACCGAGGTGCCGCACGGCGACCACGTCGACTACGCGCACGACGGTCATCTGCACCGCGCGCACAGCGGCCACTGGGACGAGTGCGAGCCCGGCGGACACGTCGCGCACGACGCCCACCACCACGCGCACGGAGACGGCTGCGGGCACCCCACGGTCCAGCACGGCGACCACATCGACTACCTCCACGACGGCCACCGTCACGCGGCGCACCAGGACCACTGGGACGATCACTGACGGTTTCCGGCCACGCGCATCTCTCCCCCGCCCTACCCTGCCGGCGTCTCCTCCCGCACACGGGAAGCGAGACGCCGGTCACTTTTCGTCCACCCACTGGACGACATACCGACCGGTCGGCATCATGAAGCACGTCCTGTTTCCCACGCGTAGGAGCAATGATGCCCCCGGACGACCTGCCAGGTCTCGATCTCGACCGGCTGCGCGCCCTGCTCGACAGCGAACGCCCCGGACTCGTGCACGGCCCCCTCACCGGCCGGCTGATCGAGGGCGGACGGTCGAACCTCACCTACGCGGTCACGGACGGCACCACCCGATGGGTCGTACGGCGGCCCCCGCTGGGCCACGTCCTGGCCACCGCGCACGACATGCGGCGCGAGCACCGGGTCATCAGCGCCCTGCATCCGACCGCCGTGCCGGTACCGCGTCCCGTGCTGCTGTGCGAGGACCCGGAGAACGGGGCGGCGCCCGGGGCGCCGTTCTACGTCATGGAGTTCGTGCCGGGCACGCCGTACCGTACAGCCGACCAGCTCGCCCCGCTCGGCCCGGCGCGCACCCGCGACATCGTCCTGTCGCTGGTGGACACACTGGTCGAACTGCACGCGGTGGACCCGGCCGAGGTGGGCCTCGCGGACTTCGGCCGGCCCGAGGGCTTCCTCGACCGGCAACTGCGGCGCTGGGGCAAGCAGTTGGACGCCTCCCGCAACCGCGACCTGGCGGGCATCGACGAGCTGCACGCGGCACTCGGTCGATCCCTGCCCCACTCCCCGGCCCCGTCGATCGTCCACGGTGACTACCGCTTGGACAACGTCCTGATCAAGCGCGAGGAGAGCGAAGGGGGCGAGGGCGGCGCGGACAGGATCACGGCGATCCTCGACTGGGAGATGTCGACGCTCGGCGACCCGCTCACCGACCTGGGCCTGCTGGTGATGTACAGCATGCCGCTGGGCATGCCCGACTCCCCCGTCTCCACGACCGCCGGCGCCCCCGGACACCCGGCCCCGGCCGAGCTGATCGAGCGGTACGCGGCGCGCTCGGGGCGGGACGTCTCGGACGTCGCCTGGTACACGGCGTTCGCCTGGTTCAAGCTCGCCGTGATCCTGGAGGGCATCCACTACCGCTACACGCTGGGCCAGACGGTCGGCGCGGGTTTCGACCGCATCGGCGACCTGGTCCCCGTATTCATCGAACACGGCCTGACCACACTTCACTCAGGTCTCCCAGGTCTCCAGGAAGGCTGATCCGTCATGGACTTCGCGTTCGACGCGCGCACCGAGGAGCTGCGCGCCAAGCTCCTCGCCTTCATGGACGAGTACGTCTATCCGGCCGAGCAGACCGCCCACGAGCAGCGCGAGCGGCTGGCCTCGCCGTGGGACACCCCGGCCGTGGTCGAGGAGTTGAAGGCCGAGGCGCGCAGCCAGGGCCTGTGGAACCTCTTCCTCCCCGACACCCGGCACGGCGCCGGCCTGACGAACCTCCAGTACGCCCCCCTCGCCGAAATCACCGGCCGTTCCCCGCAGTTGGCGCCCACGGCACTGAACTGCGCGGCGCCGGACACCGGCAACATGGAGGTGCTGGCGCAGTTCGGCGACGAGCAGCAGAAGAAGCAGTGGCTGGAGCCGCTCCTCGCGGGCGAGATCCGCTCGGCGTTCGCGATGACCGAGCCGGACGTGGCCTCGTCCGACGCGACGAACATCGAGACGCGGATCCGGCGGGACGGCGACGACTACGTCATCACGGGCCGCAAGTGGTACATCTCCGGGGCGATGAACCCCGACTGCCGGATCTTCATCGTGATGGGCAAGACCGACCCCGACGGCGCCGACATCCGCCGCCAGCAGTCGATGATCCTCGTCCCCCGGGACACCCCCGGCGTCACGGTCAAGCGGGCGATGCAGGTCTTCGGTTACGAGGACCACTCCCACGGCGGCCACGCCGAAGTGCTCTTCGACGAGGCACGGGTGCCCGCGGCGAACCTGATCGGCGAGGAGGGCAGCGGCTTCGCCATCGCGCAGGCCCGGCTGGGCCCCGGCCGCATCCACCACTGCATGCGGCTGATCGGCATGGCGGAACGAGCGATCGAGCTGATGTGCCGCCGGGCCGTCTCCCGGGAGGCCTTCGGCAAGGCGCTGGCCCAGCAGGGTGTGGTCCACAACTGGATCGCGGACGCGCGGGTAACGGTGGAGCAGCTGCGGCTGCTGGTGCTGAAGACGGCCTGGATGATGGACACCGTGGGCAACAAGGGGGCCCACGCGGAGATCCAGGCGATCAAGATCGCCACGCCGCGTGCGGTGGTCGACATCATCGACAAGGCGATTCAGCTGCACGGGGCGGGTGGGGTGAGCCAGGACTTCCCCCTGGCGGAGCTGTGGGCGAGCGCGCGGACGCTGAAGCTGGCGGACGGGCCGGACGAGGTCCACCAGCGGTCCCTGGCCCGACGCGAGCTGAAGAAGTACGCGTAAGGGTTTCGCCCCCGCCGCCCCTACCCGTTCCCATCCCTGGGGGCTGCCGCCCCCAGACCCCCGCTGTCGGCCCTGAACGGGCCTCGTCCTCAAACGCCGGACGGGCTGAACAACCAGCCCCTTGGGGGTCCCCCCTCTGGGGGAGTTTGAGGAGCGGGGGTTCGGGGGCAGCGCCCCCGAGGATGGGACGGGTAGGGGCGGCGGGGGCGAGGAAACCCCTTACGGCCGCAGCGCGCGCAGCAGCAGGTCCGCCAGCTGCTCCGCGACCTCCTTCGGGGTCATCGGGCCCTCCGGGCTGTACCAGGTCGACAGGTGGTGGACGGAGCCGAAGTGGTAGTCGACCACCAGGTCCGCCGGGGTCGCCCGGGAGAAGACGCCCGCCTCCTGGCCCTCCTCGATCAGCGCCCGGAAACGCTCGTGGTACCGGCGCCGTTCCGCACGTACCTGCTTGTTCTTCTCGGGGCTCAGATGGTGCATCGAACGGAAGAAGATCATCGCGTCGTCGAGGTTCTCGATGGTCGTGACGACGACATCGGCCGCCGCCCGTCTCAGCCGCTCCTCGACCGGCGCGTCCGCGTTCGCGAACGCGTCCAGCCGCTCCTGCTGAACACGCAGCACACGCGCGTACACCTCATGCAGCAGATCGTCCTTGGACCCGAAGTAGTGGTACAGCGCCCCCTTGGTGACGCCGGCCGACTCGACGATCTCCTGCACGGAGGTACGGTCGTACCCCTGTTCCGCGAAGAGCCGGGTGGCGGCGGCCAGCAGCCGCTGCGGGACGGGCGTACCGTCACCGTCCGTCGTCCTGGGCACTGCCGCCACCTGCCTTCCAAGCGTTCCATCGAGTAACTGCCGAACAGCTGTCTACTGAGAATCCCCGGGCCGGGTACGCAGTTCCCGACGGAGGATCTTTCCAGTCGCCGTCTTCGGCAGGTCGGGCAGGATCTCCACCTGCCGCGGGTATTTGTAGGCGGCCAGTCTCTCCTTGCAGTACGCGGCCAGCGCGTCCGGGTCCTCGTCGGCGCCCGGACGCAGGCTGATGTACGCCTTCACCGTCTCCCCGCGGTACCCGTCCGGCACCCCGACGACGGCGGCCTCGCGCACCGCCGGATGGGTGTACAGCACGTCCTCGACCTCACGCGGCCACACCTTGAAGCCGGACGCGTTGATCATGTCCTTCTTGCGGTCGACGACGTACAGCCAGCCCTCGGCGTCCATGAACCCGATGTCGCCGGTACGCAGTTCCCCGTCCGGGAAGGTCTCCGCGGTGGCCTCCGGGAGCCGCCAGTAGCCGGGAACGACCTGCGGACCCCGTACGAGGATCTCGCCCGGCTCCCCGAAGGGCACCTCCGCGCCCGCGTCGTCGACGATCCGTACGACGGTCTGGGGGCCCGGCACGCCCACGGCGAGGGTCCCGGAGACCGGGTCGACGGGGGCCTCCAGAGCGGGCGGTACGGAGGCACAGGGGGCGGTGCACTCGGTGAGGCCGTAGCCGTTGCGGATGTACGGACCGAAGCCGGCCCGGAACTTCTCCACGAGGGCGGGCGGCAGCGGGGCGCCGCCGGAGGAGATGTGCCGGAAGGAGGAGAAGTGGTCCGGGGTGACGTCCGGGTGCGCGGCCAGCGCCATGAAGGCCGTCGAGGGGCCGACCGTGTAGTGGGGGCGGTGCTCGGCGAACGCGTCCAGGACGACGCCCGGCTCGAAGCGGTAGGCGAGCACGAGTGTGCCCGCACTGTTCAGACACGCGCCGAGCTCACAGACCAGGCCGGTGATGTGGAACAGCGGCGCCATCGCGAAGTAGACCGGTGCCTCGGGCAGCCCGAGGCCCGTCCGCTGCCGTTCCGCGTTGTACATGATGTTGCCGTGGGTGTTGGTGGCCCCCTTGGGGGCGCCGCTGGTGCCCGAGGTGTAGCTGATCAGCGCGATGTCGGCGGGCCCGGGGTCACGGCCGGCGGGGGCCTTGTGTCCGTACCGGGCGACGGCCGTCAGGTCCTCGGCGTCCGGGGCCTGCGGCAGCCGCTCGAACCCGAGCACGCGCGCGTCACCGCGGGTCTGGAAGTCCAGTTCGCATCCCGTGAGCACGATCCGCACCGAAGAGTCCGCGGCCGTCTCCCTCAGGTACGACGCCCAGGCCCGGTCGGAGCAGATCAGCGCGGTCACCTCGCTGTCCCGCAGGACGTGGGTGACCTCCCCCGACTTGTACATCGGGTTGACGGGCACGACGGTCGCGCCCGCCTTCCAGGCCCCCAGCACGGCGAGCACGAAGTGCGGCGAGTTCTGCAGCAGGACGGCGACCCGGTCACCGCGCTCCAGCCCCCGGGTGACGAGATACCCGGCGACGGAGTCGCTCAGCTCGTCGACCTCACGGTGGCTGAGCCGCCCGTCGAAGTAGGCGAGGAGGGTACGGTCCGGGGCCTCTGCGGCGGTCCGGCGCATCGCGTGGACCAGGGAGTCGTCGGGGCTGATGGGCCCGCGCTGGGCGTCGTCGAGCAGGGCGAGCCAGGGCTGCGCGGCGTACTGGGAGCCGGAGCCGGAGCCGGAGTCGCTCATCGGGTGGCCTCCCACTTCTGCTGGATGTGGTTCATGTTCGTCAGCCAGCGTTCGGGGTCGGCGGCCCGCGCCCGGTAGTAGTCGGCGACCTCGGGGTGGGGCAGGATCAGGAACCGGTCCTCCGCGATCCCCTCGAACAGCGCCTCCACGACCGCCTCGGGCTCGATCGCGGTCGGCGCGAGCACCAGGTCACCCGCACTGCCGGTCCCGGCCAGCATGTCCGTGCGCACCCCCTGCGGGCAGATGGCGTGCACCTTGAGCCCACGGTGGCGGTACGTCAGTGACAGCCACTCCGCGAAGGCGTACGCACCGTGCTTGGTGACGCTGTAGGGGGCCGCGCCGATCATGGTGAGCAGCCCGGCAGCGGACACGGTGGACACGAAACGCCCGCTACCGCGCTCCAGCCACTCCGGAAGCAGCTCTTGGCTCGCCCGGACGTGCGCCATCACGTTCACGTCCCAGGCAAGCGCCCAGACCTTCTCCTCGGCCGCCTCGGACCCACCCGAGGGAAGCCCGGCGTTCGCACAGTAGATGTCCACGGTCCCCCCGAGGGCGGCACGGGCCTCGGCGACGATTCCGGAGGCGTCACCCGGAACCGCTGTCCCACCGATCTCGGAAGCGACGGCTTCGGCTCGCCCGGCATCCAGATCATTGACGACGACCCGGGCCCCTTCGGCCGCGAACCGACGGGCCAGGGCAGCCCCGATCCCGCCCCCCGCCCCAGTGACGACCACTCCGGCACCCTGCACGACACCCACGATCGGTCTCCTTTGACACGACACGGCTCCGACACCTGGACAGACTAACCAGTCGGTATGTAGCAAAGGAAGGGCGACTGGAGATACCTAGGGGCGCGGGGAACTGCGCGACAAGCCCCCACCGGCCCGCAGCTTCCAAACGACCCACACCACCCCCTACGGTGCCAATGCCAGCGGTACCGCCTACCGGAGGGAACCCCCATGCCCCTGTCCAGACGCGGCCTCCTCACCACAACCGCAGCAGCCGCATCCCTCCCCGCCTGCACAGCCGCAGCCCCCTCAAAACCCCGCCCAAAACAACTCCGCACCGGCTTCGAAAACCTCGCCGCCAAAAACTACGCCCCCCTCACCGGCAAGAAAGTCGGCCTCGTCACCAACCCCACCGGCATCACCAGGGACGTACGGCACATCGTCGACGTCATGCACGCGGACGACCGGGTGAATCTGACCGCCGTCTTCGGCCCCGAGCACGGCTTCCGTGGCACCGCGCAGGCCGGCGGCTCCGAGGGCCGTTACGACGACCCGGCGACCGGGTTGCCCGTCTACGACACGTATCTCAAGAGCGGCCGGCCGCTCGCCGACATCTTCACCGCCTCCGGCGTCGACACCGTCGTCTTCGACATCCAGGACGTGGGCGCGCGCTTCTACACGTACATCTGGACGCTGTACGACTGCATGGAGGCCGCCCAGCTCGCGGGCAAGCCCTTCCTCGTGCTGGACCGGCCGAACCCGGTGACCGGGCGCGCCGCCCAAGGGCCCGTACTGCACAAGGAGTTCGCGACGTTCGTCGGGCGGCAGCCGATCGCGCAGGCGCACGGGATGACGGTGGCGGAGCTGGCGCGGCTGTTCAACAAGGAGTTCCTGGCGGCGCCGGTGGAGCTGGACGCCGTGCTGATGTCGGGGTGGAAGCGGTCGGAGTTCTACGACGCGTCGGGGCTGCCCTGGGTGCCGCCGAGCCCGAACATGCCGACGCCCGACACCGCGCTGGTGTACTCGGGGACGTGTCTCTTCGAGGGGACGAACCTGTCGGAGGGGCGCGGTACGACGCGGCCGTTCGAGCTGCTCGGCGCCGAGGGGATCGACCGGCGGTGGGCTGTCGCGGCGGAGCAACTCGGGCTGCCCGGTGTGCACTTCAGGGAGGCGTACTTCGCGCCGACGTTCTCCAAGTTCCAGGGGAAGACCATCGGGGGCGTACAGATCCATGTGCACGACCGGGCGGCGTACGACCCGGTGCGCACCGGGGTCGCGTTGCTGGTGACCGCCAAGAAGGCCTGGAGCGGCTTCACTTGGCGCTCCGACAACTGGATCGACAAGCTGACCGGTTCCACGCTGGTGCGCACGATGATCGACGCGGGCGCCGATACCGACGAGGTCGTGGCGGGCTGGCAGGAGGAGTTGGCGGCGTTCCGGCGCGTACGTAAGGAGTACCTCGTCTACCGGTGAGCCACAGGGGCGCCGTGACGTCTGGCCAACTCCCGCTGTTGGCAGGACGATACGCCCCACATCGAGCCGCTCCGGGGGACGGGGATCGTCATGGCTGATCCGGAAATGAGTGTTTCTCCCTACTGGGAGCTGACCTTCGACGCCGACGGTGACGCCGACGGCCGGCGACGGGACCGGCTGCTCGCGGAGGTGAACCCCCTCCAGGTGCGTGACCTCATCGTCTTCGCCCACGGCTGGAACAACGACCGTTCCCTCGCGACCCGGCTCTACAGCCGGTTCTTCGCACCGATCCCCGCGCTCGCGCCCGCGACGGCCCGGATCGGCTATGTGGGCGTGGTGTGGCCGTCGATGCGCTTCACGGACGAGCCGATCCCCGACTTCGAGCACTCCCTGACCGCCGCCGCACCGGTGCCGGCCGGCCGGCCGGGGCTCGACAAGGGCACCCGGCACGCGCTCCTCAACGCCTTCCCGGGGCGGGCCACGGTCGTCGAGCAGATCGCCGGGTTGCTGGATCAACGGCCGGACGTCGACGCGGCGTTGGAGGAGTTCGGTCGGCTGGTGCGACTGCTCGTCGAGGTAGGGCCCGAGGAGCCGCAGTCGGGGTTCGCGGCGGACCTCCTCACGGACGGCGAGCCGGAGAGCGAGCCCGAGATGTTCTCCCGGTCGGCGGCGTCGGTGTGCGACGAGTTCGCCGAGGAGCTGGCCGACTGCGCGTCCCCGGGCGGTGGCGCCCGGTTCGCGCTGCCCAATCCGTGGGACGGTGCGCAGGAGTTGCTGCGGCAGGCGACGTACTACGCGATGAAGCGGCGGGCCGGAACCGTCGGTGAGCGCGGGCTCGGGGCGGTGCTCGGGCGGCTCGCCGAGGCGGCGCCCGGGGTGCGGGTGCATCTCGTCGGGCACAGTTTCGGCGCGCGGCTGGTGTCGTTCGCGTTGCGCGGGCTGCCGAAGGAGGTGCGCACGGTCAAGTCCGTGACGCTGCTCCAAGGGGCCTTCTCGCACTACGCGTTCGCGGCCGAGCTGCCGCACGACGCGCGGGCCGGGGGCGCGTTGCGGGGCCGGCAGAGCCGTATCGACGGTCCTCTGGTGTGCTGCTACTCCCGGCACGACGGAGCGCTCAGCAGGTTCTATCCGCTGGCCTCGCGGATGGCGGGCGACAGCCAGGGGGTCCTCGCGGCCGTGCTGGGCCCCAAGTGGGGTGCGATGGGCCACGACGGCGTCCAGGCTGTGCCGGGCACCGTCAAGCTGACGATCACCGACGCCGTCAAACCGGCGAAGCTGCCGGTGAGCGGGTGCGTGAACGTCGACGCGGCGGCGGTGGTCAGGCGCGGCGGGACCCCGGCGGGCGCCCACAGCGACATCTGTCACCGGGAGCTGGCACAGGTGGTGCTGACGGCGGGCCGTATCCGCTGACCCGCCGCCGCACCACTACCGGTGCCTCAACTGCTACCGGTGTGACGTGAACTCGACGACCTGCTGGTAGGTCGGCCGGTTCTGCCAGCTGATGTTGTAGTGCTTGATGCCTCCCAGGGTGCGCTGGACGATCGAGTCGGCGCACCACTGGTTGCCCGCCGCGCAGAGGTCGTCGCCGGGGTAGACCTGGGCGGCCGTCTTGGCCGCCGCGGTCTTCAGGGTGCTGATGAGGATGTCCCGGCAGCCGCTGAGCGTGCCGCCGCCGCAGTACTTCTGCGCCAGCCCGCCCTGTACCGGGTCACCGAGGATCGCCCGGAGGTCCTTGTCGACATAGCTCCACCAGCCGTACTGGAAGGAGCTTCCGGCGTGTGCCCCGGTCGGACCGTGTGCGGCCGAGGGCGCTTCGTCGACGGGGAGGTTGGTGGTGATGGCGGTGTAGAGGTCGGTGCCGAGGCCCGGTTCGAACTCGGCCTTCACCAGCAGTGGCCACCAGGCGTCGAGGATGCGGATCGCGTCGGCGTTGGCGTACGCCTTCGAACCCGCCGACGTCTCCGTGCGTCTGGCGCCCGCCGTCACCCACGCGGACAGCTTGCTGACGGCCGCCGCAGCCGCGGAGTCGGTGACCGTCGAACTGTTGACGACCCGCAGCAGCTTCGGCAGCACGTCCTCGGCCCGCAGATCGGCGAGCGCGGCGTCGGCCATCGCCTTCACCAGTTGCGCCCGTGTCACTCCGCCCGCCGTGACGAGTTTCCTGACCCGGTCCTCCAGGAGGTTGCCGCGGTGGACGGAGCCCTCGCCCCAGGAGGCGCTGGTGTAGTCCTTGGCCTGTTTGTTGTTCCAGGAGATGTAGTAGTCCTGGTCGACCGAGTTGGGGTGGGCGGAGGGCGGCGTGTAGTCGGCGGTGTTGGTCGTCGGGTTCCAGTTCCGCCACTCGTACGCGGACTGCGCCCAGACCGGGAACTCGGCGTCGACGCCGCTCGCGCGCACCGGGTTGTCGCCGCTGTTGTAGTACGCGGTGTGCGTGGAGTCGGCGTAGAACCAGTTGAAGGTGAAGTTGATGTGCTGCACCGCCGCCTGGAAGGTCGCGGGACCCTTCACATAATCGGGGTCGTTGAGCATCTGGAAGCCGATGATCGAGTCGGCCTCGTGCATGTAGGAGGAGCGCAGGGTTGAGTAGGCGACCTTCTTTCCGCCGACCGTCGCCCGATGGCTCACCGGGCCGTATTTCGTCCGGTAGACCTGCATCCGGTAGGAGCCGGCAGCCGTGCCGTCGGCCGTGGTCGGCTTCCAGGCGTTGGTCTGCTCGATCTTCTCCATCGCGGTGCAGGTGCCGTGGTAGAGGTAGTGGACGTCGTCCTGGCACAGCTCGACCGCGTACGAGTCGATGATGTCCTGCCCGGAGGTCGTCGCGCTCCACGCGTAGTCCTGGCCGCGGCCGAGTTCGACGTACATGCTCAGCCCCGCGAAGGAGGCGCCGCGCGCGCTGAGGCCCGGCCCCTGGATCTCCTGGAGCATCAGCAACTGGGGTGCGAAGTAGCCGGTCTGCGGGCCGAAGACGGCGATCGGGTGGCCGCTGGCGGTCTTCGCGCCGCTGACCACCAGGGCGTTGGACATTCCGCGCTTGGCGGAGGTGAGGGCGGTGGCCGTCGCCGTACGGGAGGTACTGGTCGCGGTCGCGGTGGCGGCGCTGCCCGTACGGTCGTACACCAGCGGTTCCGTGGCGACCGTGCCGGCGTCGGGCAGGGCCTCACCCTGCGGGTCGGCGGGCGGGGTCGCGTACGGGAAGCTCTGGCCGTTGTGGAGGGTGAGGACGGCCTCGGGGTCGTTGCGCTCGCGGAAGGACTCCCAGACCTTGGTGCCCTCGACGACGCCGTACTTGGACTGGGCGGCCATGAGTGAGATCGCGTTGTTGACCTCACCGCCGCCGCCGGAGCCGAAGAGCGCGCCGATGACGGAGGCCAGCGCGACCAGGTCGGTGGACTTGAACTTCTGGATGGTGCCCGCGTTGGTGACGGAGTCCTTCCAGCCGGTGAGGACGTACTCGCCGGGGAAGTAGCGCCCGCTGTCGGAGGCGTCGATGTACGCGTTGATGCCCGCGACATAGGCGTTGACGTCGGCGAGGGCCTGCTGGCCGCGGGCTCCGTTGGTGGCGACCGCGTTGTCTATCTGGGCCTGGAGGTCGGCCTCGGTGTACGGCGCGTGACGCCAGAACTCCTGTTCAAGGCCCTGGTTGGAGGGGTCGCCGCCCGCGAAGGGCGTCAGCTGGCCGCGTCCGACGTGCCGGAAGACGTCCATCAGCCAGAGGCGGTCCTGGGCGGCGGCGTATCCGGCGCCGAACTCGGTGCCGTAACGAGTGGTGCCTGTGATGTGCGGCACACCCGTCTTCTTGTCGCGGACGATCGTCACGTCGGTGCGGCCGGCCGGCTTCAGGGTGGAGGCGACCTGGTCGGCGGCGACCCCGAACGAGGCGTCGTTGAAGAAGTTGTTGATGGTGGCGTTGGTGAGTCCGGAGTAGCCCGTGGCCAGGTTGGCATAGGGCCCGAGCTGGTCTTCCGCGTGCTCGGGCTGGGAGCCGAAGGCCTGGTTGAGCAGGATCTGGGAGAGGGTCGCGTTGCCGTTCTGACCGGGCGGCAGGATGTCGGAGCACTGGGCTCCGCAGTAGTCGTTGGCCGCGGCTGCGTGGGCCTCGGTCGCCGGGGAGAGAGGGGAAAGCGGGGACAAAAAGCCGGCAATGAGCGTGCATACGGTCGCGGTCTTCAGGAACCCGAAGAGTCCGCGGGGAGTTCTCAGTCTGTCGAGGGTCCTGACGGGCCTGAAGGTCCGATCGACGGTGGTGCCTGGGGTGCGCCGTGACATGGCGACTCCTCCGGACGGGGGGTGGACCACTCCGAACGGGGTGGGCCAGACGTTACCGCCGGTATCCCCGGTATTGAAGATGAACATGCGTCACGTTTGAACAACGTGGTACTGCGAATGCGTTGGAGAGGTGCGGGGGCACTTCGGGGCGCCGGGCGCGCATTCGGTCCGGTGCCGTGTCCAACAGGTGTTGCACAGGCGGCCGACAGTTTCAGGAGGTAGCCGTGAAGGGTGGTCCGGCGGACGGCTCAGGGCCGTTGACGGCGGTCCGAAGGGGGCCGACGAACGGCTTATGGCCGTCATCGGAAATCGGATGGAGCCGAATCGCTTGTCGATACGTCTATTCGGCGACGTCCGTTCGACGACGCCGAAGTGACCGAAGTACAGGTGCAGGTGTGACGGAGGTGCAAGGCGATGGCCGGTTTCCGGAGTCTGGCGAGACAGGTGCGGGATCCGCGGAGCGATCTGGCGCTGCGGCGGTACTCACTGCGCAAGTGCCTTGAGAGGTTCGCCCCTTACGGGCACAGGGCGACCTGGGACCATCTGAGCTCCCGGGCCGGGTTCGGCCCGGAGGACCGTTCCCCCGACCCAGCGCGGCTCGTGGCCGCACTGGACGAACTCGAGGAAGCGCGCTCGGTCTGGCTGGCCTACGAGGTGGAGTTCGCGAAGCGGCGCAAGAAGGAGAAGTACGACGGGCTGCGCCGGCCCGGAAGCGTGGACGACTGGCATCGGCTGACCTGGGGTGGGTTCGGGGTGGCCTGGTGCGACGACCCGGGGGTGCACCCCCACGAGTCACTGGCCGAGGTGCTGCGACGGCTGATCGCCGCCCTGGAGCGCGAACCGGGCTCGGTCTGCCCGGTGTGCGTCGGGGAGCACCTCACCTGGAAGTACGACCTGGCCCATGAACCGTCGTCGGGTCCCGTCTGCACGGAGTGCGGCATCGTGGTGCCGCGGCCCGTACTGACCCCCGAGGCCCTGGCGGAGTCCAGGCGCGGACGGCTGCTTCTCATGTCGGCCTGAGCACGACGGGGGTGCGCCGGGGATGCCGCACCCCCCAATCGAGCGTCCCGACGGCCCGATTGTCAGTGGCGACCGGCATCATCGAGGCATGGTGCAGGTGTGTCTCAACGGCTCCCGGGGAGCCGCCCACGGTGCGGTCGTACCGCTGTCGCCGGGTGCGATGGCCGACGCGGCGGCAGCCGCTGTGGCGGCCGGGGCCACCGACGTCCACGTCCATCCCAAGTCCCCCTGCGGCCAGGACACCCTGTCCCCGCGCGCGGTCGCGGCGACGCTGACGGAGATACGGTCGCGGGTCACCGTGCCGCTCGGCGTGACCACGGGCGCCTGGGCCGAGCCGGATCCGGCGCGGCGGCTTGAGCATGTCCGTGCGTGGACCGTCCTGCCCGACCACGCGTCCGTCAACTGGCACGAGCCGGGCGCCGAGGAACTGGCGGCCCTTCTCATCGACCTCGGCGTGGGCGTCGAGGCGGGCATCTGGTCCGGGACGGACGGCGCGGCCCGGTTCGCGGCCTCACCCGTCGCCCCCAAGGTGCTGTGCGTCCTCGCAGAGGTGACGGACACCGACCCCGACACGGCCGAGCACACCGCCCGCACCCTCCTCTCCGACCTCGGCATGTCACCCCACGGCCGCCCGGTCCTCCTGCACGGCGAGAACGGCGGCACCTGGCCCGTCCTGCGCCTCGCGGCCCGCCTCGGCCTCGCGACCCGCATCGGCCTGGAGGACACCCTGTACCTGCCGGATGGGGAACGGGCGTCGTCCAACGCCGAGTTGGTGAGGGCGGGCCTGGCGGAGTACGCGGCCCCGATAGGGGCGCGGGGAACTGCGCGCCCAGCCCCCACCGGACCCGCAGTGAACAACCAGCAACCCCGGCGGAGCCCATAGCAGCGAAAAATCCCGTAGCTCCACCCCTTTCCCACAAGGAGAGTTGGCGGCAATGAAACCCACCTGAGCGACACTTGAGGAGCCCTGATGTCGACGCTGCGCGTCACCGCCGAAGTCCTGACCATCCACTCGCATCCGAACGCCGACGCGCTCGAACTGGCCCAGGTGGGCCTGTATCGCGCCGTCGTCGCCAAGGGGGCGTACCGAACCGGAGACGCGGCTCTCTACATCCCCGAGCAGTCCGTGCTGCCGGGTGAGCTGGTCGAGGAGCTGGGGCTGACCGGGCGGCTGGCGGGGAGCAGGTCGGACCGGGTCAAGGCGGTGCGGCTGCGCGGCGAGCTGTCGCAGGGCATCGTGTGCCGGCCGAGCGCGCTCACGGGCGTCGACCTGGCGCGGGCCGCGACGGAGGGCACCGACTTCGCGGAGCGGCTGGGCATCGTGAAGTGGGTGCCGCCGATCCCGCCCACGATGAACGGCGACGTCGAGTCCGCGCCCGACCTCATGTCCTGGGTCGACATCGAGAACATCCAGCGCTACCCCGGCATCTTCACGCCGGGCGAGCCCGTCGTCCTCACGGAGAAACTGCACGGCTCGGCCTGCCTGCTGACGTATCTCGCGGACGAGGGACGCGTCCAGGTCTCGTCGAAGGGATTCGGCGCCAAGAAGCTCGCCCTGAAGGAGGACCCGCGCAACCTGTACTGGCGGGCGGTGCGCGGGCACGGGGTCGCCGAGGCAGCCGCCCGGCTCGCCGAACGGCTCGGGGCGCGCCGGGTCGGGATCTTCGGCGAGGTGTTCGGCGCGGGCGTGCAGGACCTGGCGTACGGCGCGGACGGGCGGCGCGAGACGCTCGGTTACTCCGTGTTCGACGTCTCGGTGGAGGTCGACGGGGCGGTGCGCTGGCTGGACGCGGCGGCGCTGCTGGAGGGGGAACTGCCGCTCGTACCAAGGCTCTTCGAGGGTCCGTACGACATCGACCGGGTCCTGGAGGTCGCGAGCGGGCGCGAGACGGTGTCCGGGCGTGGGCTGCATCTGCGGGAGGGCGTGGTGATCCGGCCGGCCGTCGAGCGGTACAGCGCGGTGACCGGCGGGAGGGCGATCGCGAAGGCGGTCAGTCCGGCGTATCTGACGCGGAAGGGCGGGACGGAGTACGAGTAGCCGGACCGGCGCCGCGCTTCTCCACCATCAGCCGGGATCCCGCCTGGCGTTCGCCGAAGACGTCGTCCGGGTTGGACAGCACACAGCCCTCCAGGGACAGGCAGCCGCAGCCGATGCAGTCCGTGAGGTGGTCGCGGAGTCGGTTCAACTGCTTGATGCGCTCGTCCAGTTCGGAGCGCCACGCCTCGGAGAGGTGGGCCCAGTCCTCCCTGGTCGGGGTGCGTTCCTCGGGGAGTTCGGCGAGCGCCTCACGGATCGTGGCCAGCGGGATCCCGACGCGCTGCGCGGCTCGCACGAAGGCGACCCGGCGCAGCGCGTCGCGGCTGTAGCGGCGCTGGTTGCCCGAGGTGCGGCGGCTGGTGATGAGGCCCTTGGACTCGTAGAAGTGCAGGGCGGAGACGGCGGCGCCGCTGCGGGCGGCGAGCTGGCCGACCGTGAGTTCGTGGATCTTCTCGGGAAGCTGGGGCACCCCTCGAACCCTACCCACCCAATGCGGACCGCAGTCCGTTGACATGAGGGCCGCGGCCCATCATGCTAAGCAGTTGCTTAGGTAGATTGCTCAGGTAGATACAGTGCAGTTGCTTTGGACACTTGGACACAGTGGCGAGGAGGCCGGGACATGGCAGAGCCGAGGATCTTCACGGGTGCGGACGACCTGAAGGCGGCGGTCGGTGAGCAGCTGGGGTACACCGACTGGCTGGAGGTCGACCAGAAGCGCATCGACCTCTTCGCGGACGCCACCGGCGACCACCAGTGGATCCACGTCGATCCGGAGAAGGCCGCCGCCGGCCCCTTCGGGACCACCATCGCGCACGGCTATCTGACCCTCTCGCTGCTGCCGCTCTTCGGGCCGCAGCTGATCAAGGTCGAGAACGTGAAGATGGGCGTCAACTACGGGACGAACAAGGTGCGTTTCCCCGCGCCCGTCCCCGTCGGCTCCCGACTGCGCGCCACCGCCACGATCAACGGCGTCGACGACGTCGCCGGGGGCGTCCAGGTCACCGTCGGCTTCAGCGTGGAACGCGAGGGCGGCGACAAGCCGGTGTGCGTGGCGGAGTCCGTGTCGCGCTACTACCTCTAGGCCCTCTAGGCCAGGACTTCGCAGGCCACCGTTTCAGGTCTGTGGCCGGCGGGTCTGCCCGATGTCGGCGTCGAAGGGCATCGCCTCCGGCGCCGACAACGCCATCCGTGAGGTCGGCCGCGCCGACCTCACCGCCGTCTTCTCCGCCCAGGGCGGCTACGAATCCGCTTCCACGTTCATGGACGGACTGATCCCGGCCCTCTGGGCCGGCGCCGGTACGGTCGCCCTTGCCGTACCCCTCGCGCTCCTGATGCTCCGGCAGCGCAAGGCCGACGGCCCGGCCACCGGCCTCTCGGAAGGCACTCCGGCCGTCCCCTCGCCGCCCGTGACCTCTCCGGGCATGGGGCAGGGAACGTGGGCTTGAAGGGTGCGACGCCGGTGCACACCCGCGTGGGCAGCTCCCTGACGGATACGGTGACGGATCCCGTGACGGATCCGCTTCCCTGCCTTCGTGCGTAGCGTCGGAGCGTGATCATTGCACTCGCGCCCCCCACACGAGATTCAGACCTGTTCGGGAATGGATCAGCCGAGCAGCGACCTGTCCTGATCGGGCGGCCAGTCCAGGCCCGAGGACACTGATCCGGGTCATGAGCGGGCCTCGGAGCGCCTCTGACCTGGGGCGACAGTCTCGCTTGAGGCTTACGACGCTCACGGACAGTCAGCTCTCCGCTCTCCGCGCGCACACGGGCCATGTCCCCGGCGTGCGCAGGCCGGCCCTGACGTCAGCCCGCAGGACACACGTAACTCCCCCCAGCTGGGCCGTATCCGAAGCGGAGGATGACGGCCCCGCCACGTGCCGACCCGTGGGGACGGGGATTGGTGCGTGAGACGGGGCCCGGCGGTCGCTCCCTCATCACGAAAGCGACCGCCGGGCCCTGCAGAAGCACGTCATTTTCATGGAACGTGTCGGCAGGTGGTCCGGACGGCGTGGGCGGGGCGGTCAGCCACGCCCGGTCCCGTCCGCCGGGCCGCTCGCCGACGCACTGACTTTCGAGGCCTGATGGATCACCACGATGAATTGTCTCGTCGGCGCGCTTTGAAGACCGGGTTGGGCGGGCTGGCCGGCGGAGCCCTCTCACTGTCTTCAGAACAAGCCTTTGCTTCTTCTGTTGCCACCTCTGCCGACAGCGCGGCCGCGCTTTCCGCACCGGCCACGACTTTTGAGTTCACGGCCGGTACCAATGCCTTTGTGACCGCTTCGCCCGTCGACGGCCAGTTGATCGCCCAGGTGCAGGGCGTGTTGTGGTCGATTCCGCGTGGGGGCGGTCAGGCGACGGCGCTGACCTCCGCGGACCTGGAACCGGCCCGCGCGGCCTGGTCGCCGGACGGTTCACGGATCGCCGTCTGCGCGTACCAGGGGGGCGGGTTCCATGTGTGGACGATGGCACCGGACGGTTCCCGTCTGCGCCGGCTGACGTCCGGTCCGTGGGACGACCGGGGCGTGGCATGGTCACCGGACGGTTCACGGATCGCGTTCGCGTCCGAGCGCGGTGGGCATCCGGTGGCGGGAAGCTCCTACAGTATCTGGACCGTGGATGTGCGGTCCGGTGAGCTGGCGCAGCTCACCGACGACCCGGATGTCGAGGACTACGACCCCGCCTGGCACCCGGACGGCACCCGGCTGGTGTTCGTCAGAGCCGGAGCCAAGGGCGGACGGACTCTGGCCTCTGTCCCGGCCAGGGGCGGGAAGGTCTCGGTGGAACGGACGGTGGACAAGGGCACGTTGGTGGGTCCGGCGGTCGCCGCGGACGGCCGGGTGGCCTATGTCCATGTGGGCGATGCCGTACAGCCCTTCAATGCCGCGAGTTCCGTCCTCATGCTGGACGGCGAGCCCGTGACCGGCGATGAGGACGTCTCTCCGTTCCCGCCCTGCTGGACCCCGAAGGGCGAGCTCTTCTACGTCGCCGACGGACAGCTGAAGGTCCGGCGACCGGGCACGGCACAGTCCGCGCAGCCCGCGCCGGAACTGATCCCCTTCACCGCGTCGCTGGACGTCCCGCGGCCGGAGTACCGCCAAAAACGCTACGACTTCGACTCGTCGGCCGACCGCGAGGTGCAGGGAATCCACCTTCCGGTGCTCTCTCCCGACGGCAGGTCGGTTGCCTTCGCCGCGCTCAACGCGCTGTGGGTGATGCCGATCGGCGGCCGTCCCCGCAAGCTGGTGCAGGCGCACGCGTCCGCCTACGTGCAGATGCCGTCCTGGGCGCCGGACGGGGAGAGCATCCTGTTCTCCTGCGAGGGAGGCGCGGACGGCAGCAGCCTGATAGCTGTCCACCGTCAATGGCTCACCGGTGACCGCACCGAGGTGCTGGCCACCGGAGGACGCCTGCACCCCGTGCTCTCCCCCGACGGCTCCAGACTCGCCTGCCACGACTCCACGGGCAACCTCCTCATCCGCGACCTGGCCACGGGAACCGAGAAGACCCTGGTCGCGCCGCTCGGCGCCAACGGCCTGCCCGGCCCTCCGAGTTGGTCGCCCGACGGGAAGTACATCGCGTTCTGCGACCGCAACAAGCTCAACGACCGGTTCCGCGAGGGATACAACGTCATCCGCGTCGTCGACACGGGTACCGGACAGTGGACCGCCCATCTTCCCGCCCCGCACGCCTCCCTGTCCGACCGCGGTGCCGGCGGCCCGGTGTGGTCGCCGGACGGCTCGGCCATGGCGTTCATCATGGAGTCGGCACTGTGGGTGATGCCGGTGCACCCCGACGGCGTACCTGCCGGTGATCCTGTGTGCCTCACCGACGAGGCGGCCGACCACCCCTCATGGTCGGGCGACTCCGGCAGTCTGCTCTACGAGTCGAGCGGTCGGCTCCGGCTCATCAACCGCGACGGCTCCGGCCGACGCGCCGTCCCCGTGCCGCTGCGGTACCGCCGCCACCTGCCGTCCCGTTCCGACGTCTCCCGGGTGCACGTCGGACGCCTGTGGGACGGGACCGGTGAGACGGTCCGCGAGGACGTCGACATCGTCATCCACGGCAACCGCATCGCCGCCGTGGAACCACACCGCGCCCGGGCGGTGGCGGGCGAGAAGCTGATCGACGCGTCCTCCTCCACCGTCATCCCTGGCCTGTGGGACTCCCACATGCACCCGTGGCAGTACACGTACGGAGGCCGGCAGAACAGCCTCATGCTCGCGTACGGCATCACCAGCAGCGTCTCGCTCGGCGGTTTCGCCCACGAGGCGGTGCGCATCCGGGAGTCCGTGGCCGCGGGCTGCATGACCGGACCGCGCCTGTTCGCCACCGGGGAGCTGATCGACGGCAGCCGGGTCGCCTACAGCATGGGCAGGGCCCACCGGACCCAGGACGGCGTCAGGCGATCCCTGGAACGGGCGGTCGCGCTCGACTACGACTTCGTCAAGACCTACGTACGCGCACCCACGTGGATCATGCGGGAGGCCGCCCGAACCGCCCACCAGGAACTCGGGGTCCTCACCGGAAGCCACTTCCTGTCACCGGGCGCAGCCGTCGGCCAGGACCTCAGCACGCATCTGCAGGCCACCGAGCGTTCCGAATACGGACACAGCCTCTCCGCGACCGGGCACGCCTACCAGGATGTCCACGAGATGTACGGGGGCGGCGACTTCAAGATCATTGTCACGCCGTTCATCGCTCTGGCGATGCTCATGACGGACCCCTCGCCGGCGAAGGACCCACGCGTCACCACGCTCATGCCCCCTTGGGACACCGCCTTCGTCCAAGGAATCGCGGCGGCCCCACGCAACGACGCCGCCACCCAGGCCGTCGAACAGGACGCGGCCGTCTTCCGGAAGATCGTCGCCGACGGCGGAACACTCGCCCTGGGCACCGACGCTCCCCTGACTCCCAACGGCCTCCAGCTCCACCTCGGCCTCCGCCTCCTGCACCACTCGGCGGGCCTGTCCGCCGCACAGGCGCTGCGCACAGTCACTGCCGTGCCCGCGGAACTGTTCGGAGTCGGTGACGACCTCGGCACCCTGGAACCAGGAAAGCTCGCCGATCTCGTGGCGGTCGACGGAAACCCCTTCGAGAACTTCGACGACCTGATCCGCACCTCATGGGTCATGCGCGACGGCGTTGTCCACCGCCAGGAGGACCTGGTCGGCCAGTTCGCCACGAGGCCGGCGGAGGACCGCACCACCGACCACACCGACTGGCTCACCGTCAGCCGGGAGCTGCGCCGCGAACCCTGTTGTTCGCAGCACGCCCTCGAGTTCTAGACCCGTACGTCGCAGGTCACCCGATCGTCCGGGTCCGGGACCCGCTTCCCTGCGGGACCTGCTCGGCCCCCACCATCCGCAGCACGAGGTCGGCGTAGAGCGCGCCGACCTCGTCCGGCGTACGCGAGCCGTTGACGTTGAACCAGCGGGCCACGTCGACGCACAGCGACAGCACGGCGACCGTCGTGCCCGGCAGGTCGGGCACGTCGAACTCGTCCGCCTCCACGCCGTCCTCGAGGATCCCGCGCAGTTCGGCGTCGCACTGGCGGCGCAGCGCGAGGATCTCGGCGCGGGCGTCGGGGCCGAGCGAGTCCAGTTCGTACTGCACGACCCGTGCGGTGGTGCGCCCCCCGGCGTGCCAGCGGACGAAGGAGCTGACGGCCTCGGCCAGCCGCTCGGCCGCGGTGCCCTCGGTCTGGGCCGCCGTACGCAGGATGTCGACGGCCTTCTCGTGGCCGATCCTGCTGATCCGGTGGAGCAGCTCTTCCTTGGTCTTGTAGTGGATGTAGAGCGCTGCCGGGCTCATGCCCGCGCGGCCCGCGATGTCCCGGGTCGTCGTCGCGTGGTAGCCGCGCTCGGCGAAGGCCTCCACGGCTGCGACGAGCAGCCGCCGGGCCGCGTCGGGGGTCACCTCGCCCCACGGCGCCGCCTCGCCGCCGACCGTCTCCTCCGCCGTACTCATCGCCCGTTCGCCCCTTCCACCGACAGTGACCCCCCACTGTACCGCCGCGGGTGAGCGGGCGCTTAGCGCGCCCGCTCGGCGCATGCCGAGGTCAGTGCTTCTCAAAGGGGTCGTACTCGGCGAGCAGCTTCTCCAGCCGGGCCTGGTCGACCCGGCTGACGATCTGTCCGGCCTCCTGGCGGTCGCGGATGACCTTGGCCAGGGTGAAGGCGGAGGTCACCAGATAGAGGACGGCGATGGCGAGGAAGCCACGCACCCAGGCGTTGGCGTCCAGCCGGAAGATGCCGATGGCCGTCGCCGCCATGGCGACGGCGAAGGACGCTACGGCCTGGCCGTAGAAGGCCGAGGTGCTCTGCTGCTTGACCGCTGTCTCACTCATGGGGACAAGAATCGGCGGCCGTGGCCCGCGCCACATCCGTCGAAGTACTCAGACAATCACCAGACATGCACCGGCAGGTACTCAGAAGGCCGATACGCCCGTCAGCGCGCGGCCGATCAGCAGCTTCTGGATCTGACTCGTGCCCTCGTAGAGGGTCATCACGCGGGCGTCGCGCAGGAGCTTGCCGGCCGGGTACTCGTCGATGTAGCCGTAGCCGCCGAAGACCTGGAGGGCGTTGTTCGCGGCGCGGACGGCGGCCTCGGAGGCGAAGAGCTTGGCCTTGGAGGACTCGGTCGCGAAGGGCAGGCCGCGGTCGATCAGGTCGGCGACCCGCCAGGTCAGCAGCCGGGCGGCGTCGACGTCCACGGCGATGTCGCTGATCAGCTCCTGCACCAGCTGGTGCCGGGCGATGGGCCCGCCGAACTGCTCGCGCTCACCCGCGTACCGGACGGCCGCGTCCAGGGCCGCCTGGGCTATCCCGACACAGCCCGCGGCGACCGACATCCGGCCCTTCGCGAGCGCCGACATGGCCACGGAGAAGCCCTTGCCCTCGGGACCCAGCATCGCGGAGGCCGGCACGCGCACATCCGCGAAGACCAGTTCGGCGGTGGCCTGACCGCGCAGACCGAGCTTGCCGTGAAGGGTCCGGCGGGTCAGTCCGGGGCTGTCGGCCGGTACGAGGAAGGCGGAGACACCCTTGTGGCCAGGAGCGTCGGTCGACCGGGCGAAAAGAAGCACCACGTCGGCCCAGGTGCCGTTGGTGATGAACATCTTGGTGCCGCTGACCACGTACTCGTCGCCCTCGCGCACCGCCCGCGTGGTGAGGTTGCCCGCGTCGGACCCGGTGCCCGGCTCGGTCAGGCCGAAGCAGCCGACGTACGCGCCCGAGGTGAGTCCGGGCAGCCAGCGGCGCTTCTGCTCCTCGCTCCCCCAGTGCGCGACGGTCTTGGCGACCAGCCCCAGGGACACGGAGACGATTCCGCGCACGGAGGAGTCCCCGCGGCCGAGTTCCTCGGTCATCAGGCAGTACGCGAGATGGTCGCCGCCCGAGCCGCCGTACTCCTCTTCGATGGTCATACCCAGGAAGCCGACCTCGCCCAGCTTCTTCACGATGGCGCGGTCGACGTCCTCGGCACGGTCCCAGGCGACGACGTTCGGGGTGATCTCGCGGTCGACGAAGTCCCGGGCGAGCCGCTGGACGGCGGTCTGCTCCTCGCTCAGTTCCAGGTTCATGACGAGCCCCCTATGGATGCGAACGGACGCTTAAATTAGCAGTGCTAGTTTACTGATGCAGCCCTACTATGTGCGCCATGGCCCGACCGCGCAAGCCCCTCCTCAGCACCGACCTGATCATCGAGACGGCACGGGCCCTGGTGGACGCGGAGGGGCTGTCCGCCCTGTCGACGCGTCGGCTCGCCGCCGAGCTGGGGGTCAGCGGACCGTCCCTCTACAACCACTTCCGGACGAAGGACCAGATCCTGGAGGCGGTCGCGGACTCGGTGAGCGCGCTGGTCGACCTGTCGATGTTCGAGGGGGGCGAGGCGGGCGAGGGGCACGACGAGGGCCTGGACTGGCGGACCGCGCTGCACGACTGGGCCGTCTCCTACCGGGCCGCCCTGCGCGACCACCCGAACATCCTCCCGGTGATGGTCCGCGGCCCCGGCCGCCGCCCGGCGGGCCTGCGCCTCGCCGACGCCGTGTACGGCGGGATGGTCGACGCGGGCTGGCCGCCCGCCCAGGCCACGTCGATCGGCGCGCTGATGCGGTACTTCGTCATGGGCTCCGCGCTCGGCTCGTTCGCCGGGGGCTTCGTGGACGACGAGAGCGCGTACGACCCCGCCGACTATCCCCACCTCGGACAGGCCCACCTCCTCGCCGAGCAGCAGGAGAAGATCGACGAGCGGGCTTTCGAGACCGGCCTCAGGGCGCTGCTGGACGGGCTGGCACAGCAGTACGAGCAGCTGAAGCCGACCACCGCGTAGGACGGCACCTGATGGGCACACTTCGGCGAGCGCCGAAGTGTCCGTACCCCATGCTGAGTCCATGACCACGACGGGTGCGGGGAGTACGGGGAAGCCGGGCCGGGCGTCCGGGCTCGCGGCGCTGGCCGCACTGATGGCGGACGAGACCCGGGCCGGTTTTCTGCTGGCGCTGCTGGACGGGCGAGCGTGGACCGCCGGGGAGTTGGCGCGGCACGCCGGGGTCGTCGCGTCGACGGCCAGCGAACACCTGGGCAAGCTCGTGGCCGGTGGGCTGCTCACCGAGGAGCGGCAGGGACGGCACCGATACGTACGGCTGGCCGACGCCCGCGTGGCCCAGCTCGTCGAGGACCTGACCGCCCGGGCCGGACCCGCCACGGCCGAACTCCCGCGTACGTTGCGGGAGTCGAGTGCCGGATCCGCGATGGCACGGGGCCGAACCTGCTACGACCACCTCGCCGGACGGCTCGGTATCGCTCTCACCGACGCCCTGACCGTGCGCGGGCTGCTCCGCCAGGACACCGGGTTCGCGCTCACGGACGCGGGGCTGCACTGGTTCGCCGCCGCGGGTATCGACCTCGACCGCACCGGTCGCCGCCCCCTCGCCCGTGCCTGCCTCGACTGGACGGAACGCCGCACCCACCTCGCGGGCACCGCCGGCGCGGCCCTGTGCCGGCACGTGCTGGACGCGCACTGGTGCGTACGCATCGGCTCGGAACGCGCGGTCAAGGTGACCCCCGAAGGGGAACGCCGTCTCGCCGAGCTCCTCGGCATCGAGGCAACGGCCTTGCGCTGAGCCGCCGGACGGGCTCGCCTATCGCGTCGCCGTCAGATGGGCGTACACGACGATGTTGCCGGTGTAGCCGGTCCGCCGGTCGTAGTCGCCACCGCAGGTGATGAGCCGCAACTCGGGGCGCGCGCGGGCGCCGTACACCTCCCGGCTGGGGAAGTGCGCCTTGTCGTACGTCTTCACGGCGTCGACGGTGTAGACGGCGATACGCCCGTCCGCGCGACGCAGTTCGACCAGCCGCCCGGGCTCGATCTCGTCGAGGCCGGCGAAGACGGCGGGCCCTGAACGGGTGTCGCGATGCCCTACGACGATCACCGTGCCGTTCTCCCCCGGGGACGGTCCGCCCGCATACCAGCCGGCGAGGTTGTTGTCGTCGTCCGGGGGCGCGGGGAGCTGCCTTCGGCGGTCGAGCCGCAGATCCATGACCGGGGCCTCGATGTCGAGGTACGGGATGGTCAGGGTGGTGGGGCGGGAGCGCGGGAGGGTGGCCGGCGCTCCCGGCACCCGCGGCGTGGCCGACGCGTTCCGGTGGGCGGGCGGCGCCTGCGGTCGGCCGGGCCCTGGCCGCCCTGGTTTCCCTGGCTGGCCTGGCTTCAGCTGCCCTTTCGCCGGCTCGGTGGCCTTCGTCGGCCTGGGCGGCGCCGTTGGCTTGGACGGCTCCGGCTGCTTCCTCGCCGGCTTGGCGGGCCGGGTCGGCGCGGCCGGCTCGGCCCGCCCGGTGGGCGGCGCCGTTGCCCGCCGCCGCTGCGCCGCGCCCGCGCCGGCGCCCTCGCCGCTCCTGGTGGACGCCGTGGCCTCCGCACCGTCGGCGGCGGGGACGGGCGCTGCCGCGGGCGCGGGCGCGGACTCGTCGGCCTGGGTCCACCAGACGCCGCCCACCGCCAGCGCGACGGTCACGACGACCGTGCGGGTCAGGCGGTAGGCGCGCGTCCGGCGCCAGGGCGTGGGCCGACGTGCGTGGCTACGCCTCGCCATCGGCACGTCGGCGCGTCCGGAGATAGACCACTCCGCCGACCACGATCAGGCCCACGGCGGCCGCGCCGGCGACCGGCGAGAAGGCCTCCGCCCGGGCGACACCGCCGCCGCCCGCGGGAACCCCGCCGTGCGGCCCGCCCGGACCGCCACCGGGCCCGCCAGGACCGCCGGTCGGGGTCGGGGTCGGGGTCGGGGTCGGCGTCGCGGTCGGACTGTCGGAGCAGTCAACCCTGAACACCTTCTGCTTGGCGGCGCCCTGGCCGCCGACGATCTTCCACGTCAGCTTGTACTGGTCGTCCGGCAGCGTGAGGTCCATGGTGTGACCGGTGCCGTCGGACTCCAGCTGGATGGTGTCCTCGAGCGTGGCGCCGTTCGGATCCAGGGGCTGGGTCGCGATGGACCACTCGATGTCCTGGCCGTCCGGGAGGTCGTCGAAGTTGAACGCGGCGAGGTAGAAGTCGCAGACCTTCGGCTCGTTGCGCTGATCGTCGTAGGGCGTACCCACGTTGTGGATCTTGACGTCTCCGTTGTCGCCCGGGGCGGCGACGGCGGGGGCCCCGATGAGGGTGGTGCCCGCGAGGGTGAGGGCCGCGAGGGCGGCGGTGCGGGCGCCGGCCCGGCGTGGACGGAGCGAGGTGGTCATGCGAGTTCCTCCGAGTCAGAGTCAGGTGATTTACATACAAATCACGCTTCTCCTGACTCCCTTTCACATCTGCGTCCTCAAGGGCGGGAGCATCGCCCTACGCCCCGTCGGATATCACCCGTCCGGCCCTTTCCGGCCCGAGGGCGCCCGGGATCCGCGGTCCTCAGGAGCGGACGGCTCCGGCGTCTCCACCGGCGCCCGCGCCGCCGAACGCGCCGCGACCCCCGCCGACAGCAACAGCAGCACCCCGAGCATCACGAAGGGCGCCGCCACGCCCGTGACCCCGGCGACCAGGCCCGCCGTGGCCGGTGCCGCGACCTGGCCGAGGCGGTTGCCGGTCAGCCGCAGTGCGAGGGCGGTGGAGCGGGCGCCGGCCGGGGCTGCCTGGACGACCGTCGTCATGGACAGCGGCTGTCCGACGCCCAGGCAGAAGCCCAGCGCCGCGAGCATCAGGGCCAGCCCCCACACCGGCACCGGCAGCGCGATCCCCGCGCACAGCAGCGCCGCCAGCAGACAGGTGACGGTGAGCAGCAGGCGCCGGCCGAGCAGTCGCAGCAAGGGCGTCAGCACCAGACGGCACGCGATGGTGGCCGCCGCGCGCAGCCCGAGCAGCACGCCGATCACGGCCGGCGCGATGCCCCGGTGCTCGCCGACCACGGGAAGGTAGGCGGTGAGGATGTCGGTCGCGGACAGCACGGCGAGGCTGACGAAGATGCCCGCGGGTACGCCCCGGGTGCGCAGGATGCGGTGCACGGGGACGCGATCGCCTTGCTCCGTACGGGACTTGACGGCCGTACGGTCCTCGATGCGCCACAACGACGTGAACGAGAAGGCGGCCACCGCGCCCGCGACCAGCAGGGCGCGGGCGCTGGTGCCCGCCATGTCGTGGCCGCCGATCAGCGCGCCGGCCGCGATCGGGCCGATGAACTGGCCGAGCGAGACGCCGATGGTGAAGTGGCCGAAGTTGCGGTCCTGTTCGTGCGGGGCGGACCGCCGGGCGACCAGCGACTGGCCGCCGATGACGAAGGAGAGGTGGCCGAGGCCCATCACTCCGCTCCACGCGGCCATCGCCGCAAGGGAGTTGGCCGTGGCGCCGAGGGCGCAGCCGCCGGAGATGAGGACGGCGCCGACGGTCAGCAGGGGCGCACAGCGGCCGTGGTCGGTGCGGCGGCCCAGCGGTACGGCGGCGAAGAGCGGCAGCAGGGCGTAGGCGGCGGCGATGACGCCGATCGCCCGCTCGTCCGCGCCCAGCGCGAGGGCCCGGTAGGAGACGGCCGGCCGGGCCATCGACACCGCCCCCTGCGTGAAGCTGAAGGCGATGACGAGGCGGAGCAGCCAGCCGCGGTTCCCACCGGGCCTCATGGTCGGGTCCTTCCGGACAAGCACACGGTTCGGGTGCGGATCAGTGGATCGGCGGATCAGTGGATCACCGGCTTAGATGATGCCGAAGAGGATTCCTGCCCCGAGGATCGCCAGCGATGTCAGGATCGCCCACTTGACGACGAACTTCGTGTGGTCGCCGAACTCGACCTTCGCCATGCCGACGAGGACGTACACGGCCGGGACGAGCGGGCTGGACATGTGCAGGGGCTGGGCGATGAGGGAGGCGCGGGCGATCTCCAGGGGGGAGACACCGTGGGCCGCGCCGGCTTCGGCGAGGACCGGCAGGACGCCGAAGTAGAAGCCGTCGTTCGACATGAAGTAGGTCAGCGGGATGCTCAACAGGCCGGTCACGAAGGCCATGTGCGGGCCCATGCCGTCGGGGATGTTGTCGACGAGCCAGCGGGCCATGCTGTCGACCATGCCGGTGCCCGTGAGGACGCCCGTGAAGACGGCGGCGGCGAAGACCATGCCGGAGACGTTGAGGACGTTCTCGGCGTGGGCGCCGAGGCGGGCCTTCTGGTCGGGCATGTGCGGGAAGTTGACCGTCAGGGCCAGCGCGGCGCCGAGCAGGAACAGCACCGGGATCGGCAGCCACTCCATGATCATGGAGGTGAGAAGCGTGACCGTGAGCAGCGCGTTGAACCAGTAGAGCTTGGGGCGCAGGGTGGTGCGGTTCGGGTCGAGGACCTTCAGCATCCGGTCGTCGTCATCGTCCATGCCGTCGTCACGGATGCTCTCGGCACCCGAACCGCCGGTGGGTGCGGCCGAGTTGCCCGCACCGGATCCCCCGGCCGACTTCACGCCCGAACCGGCGCCGACGAGCACGGTCTCCGACTCCTGCTCCTGCTCCGGCTCCTCCACCAGGACCTCGTTCAGCGTGAGCACGCCGAGCCGCTTGCGCTCGCGGAGGCCGAGGACGTACGAGAGGGCGATGACGAAGAGCAGGCCGACGGCGAGCGCCGGGATCATCGGGACGAAGATGTCGCTCGCGTCCAGCTTGAGGGCGGTGGCCGCACGGGCCGTCGGGCCGCCCCAGGGCAGGGTGTTCATCACACCGTTGGCCATCGCGGCGACGCCGGTCATCACGACGAGGCTCATCTTCAGGCGCTTGTACAGGGGGTACATCGCCGAGACGGTGATCATGAAGGTGGTCGAGCCGTCGCCGTCGAGGGACACGATCGCCGCGAGGAGCGCCGTACCGACGACGATGCGCAGCGGGTCGGCCTTGGCGAACTTCAGGATGCCCCGGACGATCGGGTCGAAGAGGCCGACGTCGATCATCACACCGAAGTAGACGATCGCGAACATGAGCATCGCCGCGGTGGGGGCGAGGCTGGTGACGCCGTCGATGACGTAGTCACCGAGCTTGGCGCCCTTCCCGACGAAGACGCAGAAGAGTGCCGGGATCAGTACGAGCGCCGCGATCGGCGACATCTTCTTCATCATGATCAGGACCAGGAAGGTCGCGATCATCGTGAAGCCCAGGATGGTCAACATGAGTGGGTTACCTAACGTTCGCCCTTGAACTCCCACCGGAGTCGGCAGTGCGATGACGTTAGGTCGCCCACGCAAGTCTTAACAAGATGTTGACGTGCGAGCAATAAGCGCAAAACTCCAGGTCACAGCGTTGTCCCTGCTGGCGCGAGATCGATGGGTACACCATTCAGTACGGCATTGCCCGACAGCGGGTCCAGCAGACTGCCGTCGAGGACCTGGTTGACGTTGACTCCGGGGTTCGCGGAGGCGTGCCCGAGCCGGGTGCCGGGCCGGTCGTGTCCCCACCCGTGCGGCAGGCTCACGACCCCGCGCCGTACGACGTCGGTGATCTCCGCGGGGGCCACCACCTCTCCCCCGGCGCCCTTGATCCGTACGGGGGCGCCGTCCGCGACCCCGAGGCGGGCGGCGTCCTCGGGGTGGATGTGCAGGGTGCAGCGGTTGGTGCCGCCGGTGAGGGCGGGCACGTTGTGCATCCAGCTGTTGTTGGAGCGCAGATGACGCCGGCCGATGAGCACGATCCCGGCGGGACGCTCACGGAGGGCCTGGCGGAGGCGGGGAAGGTCGTCGGCGATGGGCTGCGGCAGCAGCTCGATCTTCCCGCTGCGCGTCTTCAGCGGCTGCGGCAGGCGCGACCGGAGCGGCCCGAGGTCGATGCCGTGCGGGTGGGCGAGCAGTTTCGCCAGGGTCAGGCCGTCCGGTCGTACGCCGAAGCCGTCGCCGTACGGGCCGAGGCGCAGCATCAGGTCGAGGCGGCGCTCGGGGCCGGTGTCGCCGGTGAGTTCCTTGGCGAGCTGCTGGGGGTCGCGGCTGTGGACCGGGGAGTGGGGTTCCTTGACGGCCTTGCCGAGGGTCTGGTCGATGACCAGGGCGTCCACGGCGGCGGGGTCGGCGCCGTGCATGCCGGTCGCGGCCAGGACCAGTCGGGCGAGGATCTCGGTCTCGGCCATCCTGCCCGCCTCCAGGGGGACGGCGGGGCGGGTGTAGCGGACCTGGTTGCGTACGGCGAGGGTGTTGAAGGCGAAGTCGTGGTGCGGGCTCTGCGAGGGCGGGGGCGGCGGCAGGACGACGTGGGCGTGGCGCGAGGTCTCGTTGAGATACGGGTCGACACTGACCATGAAGTCGAGCGAGTCCAGCGCCTTGTCGAGCCGGTTGCCGTCGGGCGCGGAGAGGACCGGGTTGGCGGCGACGGCGATGAGGGCGCGGACCGGCTCGCCCTCGGTGGTGGCGGTGTCGATCTCCTCGGCGAGTGCGGAGAGCGGCAACTCACCCTTCGCCTCCGGGTGTTGACTGACCCGCGAGTGCCAGCGGCCCAGGGCGAACCCATGACCGGGCCCGGCCGGCCGGGGTGTCCTGTCGGTCGCCGCCTGGGGGAAGAGGGCGCCGCCGGGCCGGTCGAGGTTGCCGGTGAGGATGTCGAGGATGTCGACGAGCCAGCTGGCGAGGGTGCCGTGCGGGACGGTGCAGCTGCCGATGCGGCCGTAGACGGCAGCGGTGGGCGCGGCGGCGAGTTCACGGGCGAGGGTGCGGATGGTGTCCGCGTCGACGTCGCAGGCTTCGGCGACGGCCTCGGGGGTGAAGTCCCGTACGGAGGCCGCCAGTTCGTCGACCCCTACGACATGTGGCGCCAACTCACCCAGGTCCACGAGGTGTTCGTCGAACAGGACGTGGGTCATCGCGGCGAGCAGGAGCGCATCGGTACCGGGGCGGATCGCAATGTGCCGGTCGGCGAGCTTGGCGGTGCGGGTGCGGCGCGGGTCGATGACGGTGAGCGTGCCGCCGCGCGCCTTCAGCGCCCTGAGCTTGCCGGGGAAGTCGGGTGCGGTGCACAGACTCCCGTTGGACTCAAGGGGGTTGGCGCCGATGAGCAGCAGGTGGTCGGTGTGGTCGAGGTCGGGCACGGGGATCGCGTTGGCGTCGCCGTACAGCAGCCCGCTGGAGACGTGCTTGGGCATCTGGTCGACCGTGGAGGCGGTGAAGATGCTGCGCGTACCGAGGCCGGCGAGCAGGACCGGCGGGTAGAGGCCGCCGGCCATGGTGTGCACGTTCGGATTCCCGAGGACCACGCCGACGGAGTTCGGCCCGTACCGCTCGACGACGCCCCGGATGCCCGCGGCGACGGCGTCGAAGGCTTCCGCCCACGTGGCCTCGCGCAACTCGCCGTCCCGGCGCACGAGGGGGGTGCGCAGCCGGTCGGGGTCACTGTCGACGGCCCCGAAGGAGGCGCCCTTGGGGCAGATGAACCCCTGGCTGAACACGTCGTCACGGTCACCTCGGGCGCCGGTGACCCGGCTGCCCTGGATCGTGAGGGTCAGCCCGCAGGTTGCCTCGCACAGGGGGCAGATCCGCAGGGCGGTATGCGAGTCGGTACGGGAGTCGGTGGGGCTGGACACGGGTCCTCCCGGGTGGGTGGCGGCGACGGCGACGCACGATCGCTGTCGAGCATACCGACCGGTACGGATGGCGGGGAGGGGTTGCGCACACCCACCTCGACGGGTTGCGCACGCCCACCGCCGGGCCGGGCGAGCCGGACGGGCCGGGCGGGCGCGTCAGTCCAGAACCCGCGCCAGATACGCCCGCAACAACTCCCGCATCTCCGCGATGATCCGCTCGTCCCCCTCCGGCGCGACCCGGAAGGCCAGGTGGATCAGGGTGTCGGCGGTCTCCACGGCGACCAGGAACGTGCGGCGCAGGTCGTCGTCCGGTTCGCGGCCGATGACGTCGGCGAGGAGGGTGGTGAGGGTGTCGGCGACCCGGTGGTTGGGTTCGGCGTCGCGCTTGCCGACCGGGATCTGGTTGCCGAAGTCGACGAGCGAGAACCCCGGCGCGGTCCGTTTCATGGACATGTACTCGTCGAGCACCGCGTCCATGGCCTGGCGCCAGCCGCCTCCGCTCTCCTGCCGCAGGCGCTCGGTGACACGCGCGATGTAACGCTCCAGGTTGCGCTGGGCCAGCGCGTCCACCATGGCGCGCTTGTTGCCGAAGAACCGGTATACGGAGCCTATGGGGACGCCGGCGCGAATGGCCACCGCCCGGGTGCTCAGGGCGTCGTAGCCGACCTCGTCGAGGAGGTCGGCGGAGGCGTCGAGAATTCTGGTCAGCCGTTCGGCACTGCGCCGCTGTACGGGCGCACGACGTAGCGAGGTCGCTGGGGGCACGGTCTTCATGATGCCTTTCCACGGCGATCCGGTGAACCTTGCCCCCGGTTACGGATGTGGATGCCCCTCACACTCATTCCCCACCGCTCCCCCGCCCCTCTCCCACCCTCCCCCTCTTGCGCCTGCGAAGACCGAATCCTACGGTGAAGCATAGGAATGAGAGCGAGGGAACGAGGGAGCGAACATGAGCGGGGACGCGCGGAAGATCGCCGAGGGCCTGGCCCATCTCACCGGCTTCGGCAACGAGCACAGCTCGGAGGCCGTGCCGGGAGCCCTGCCCGAGGGCCGCAACTCGCCGCAGCGCGCCCCCCTCGGTCTCTACGCCGAGCAGCTCAGCGGTACGGCGTTCACCGAGCCCCGCGCCCACAACCGCCGCTCCTGGCTGTACCGCATCCGCCCCTCGGCAGCCCATCCCCCGTTCACACGCACCGACAACGGCACGGTCGACACCGCCCCCTTCACGGAATCCGTGCCCGATCCCAACCGGCTGCGCTGGAACCCCCTGCCCGAGCCGCCGATCGGCACGGACTTCCTGGCGAGCCTGTGGACCCTCGGCGGCAACGGAGACGCCACGCAGCGCACCGGCGTGGCCGTGCACCTCTACCACGCCAACTCCTCGATGGAACGGGTGTTCAGCGACGCCGACGGGGAGCTGCTGATCGTCCCGGAGGCCGGCGGGCTGCTGCTGCGCACCGAGTTCGGGCTGCTGTACGTCGAGCCCGGCCATGTCGCCCTCGTCCCGCGGGGGGTCCGCTTCCGGGTGGAGCTGCTCGACGCCTCCGCGCGCGGATACGTGTGCGAGAACTACGGCGCCCCCTTCCAGCTCCCCGACCTCGGGCCGATCGGCGCCAACGGGCTGGCGAACGCACGGGACTTCCGGGCGCCGGTCGCGGCGTACGAGGACGTCGAGGGGCCGGTGGAGGTCGTCAACAAGTTCTGCGGCAACCTCTGGAGGGCGGTGTACGACCACTCCCCGCTCGACGTCGTCGCCTGGCACGGCAACCATGTCCCATACGCCTATGACCTGCGCCGGTTCAACGTCCTCGGCAGCATCTCGTACGACCACCCGGACCCGTCGATCTTCACCGTGCTGACGTCCCCGTCGGACACCCCCGGGCTCGCGGGCATCGACTTCGTCGTCTTCGCGCCGCGCTGGCTGGTGGGCGAGGACACGTTCCGGCCGCCGTACTTCCACCGGAACGTGATGAGCGAGTACATGGGTCTGATCGAGGGCGCGTACGACGCGAAAGCGGAAGGCTTTGTGCCCGGGGGCGGCTCGCTGCACAACATGATGTCCGCGCACGGGCCCGACCGGGACACCTTCGACCGGGCGAGCGCCGCGGAGTTGCGTCCGCAGCGGATCGACGACGGGCTGGCGTTCATGTTCGAGACACGCTGGCCGGTGACCCTGACGGCACAGGCGGCGCGGGCGGAGCATCTGCAACACGGGTACGACGACGTGTGGTCGGGCCTCCAGCGGCACTTCCGCCCGTTGCACTGAGCGTTCACGACCGGTACGGATACCTCCGTGACCTCCTTCGCGCCGGACTCGATCGTCCTGAACCGCAAACTGCCGCTCTGGTACCAGGTTTCGCAGTCCCTGCGCGCCTCGATCCTCGGCCGCTCCTCGCGGGACCCGCTCCGACTGCCCACCGAGGAGCAGTTGGCGGGGCACTACGGCGTGAGCGTGCTGACCATGCGGCAGGCACTGAAGGAGCTGGAGGACGAGGGGCTGATCAGCCGCCACCGCAGGCGCGGCACCTTCATCGAACCGGACGCCCAACGAGGCGCTCCGGTACGGCTGTTGGGCTCGGTCGACGCGATCGTGGCCCAGCAGTCCGGCATGACGACCGAGCTCCTGGACCACGGCAGCGCGCCGGTACCGGCCGAAGTCACCGAGTACTTCCCGGATCTCGTGGAGGTGGCCACGTACCACCGGCTGCGCGGCGACGAGGAGACCGGCGAACCGACCAACCACGCCCGCAACTACGTCCGTCCGGAACTGGCCGAGCGCATCGACCTGCGGGATCTGGTCCGCTGGCCGATGACGAAGGTGCTGCGGGACATCGTGGGCGCGGACATCAGCCGGATCACGGACACCGTCCAGGCCCGCCTCGCGGACCCGGAGACGTCCCGGCTGCTCCGCGTCCCGCTGCTCAGCCCGATCCTCCACTACACGGGCATCGCGTACGACGAGGCCGGCCGGGTCCTGGACGTCGCCGTCATCCACTACCGGGGCGACCGCTTCTCCTTCACGGTGACCCTCGATGCGACGTAGGGCAGGGGGCGGCGGGGGTCGTCGTACGATGCCCAGCGTGCCGTACGACGACGATGCGCCGCTGCTCGCGGACCTCATGCCGTGGTCCGTCGCACCGCCGCGGCTGGGCCGGGGGTGGCCGACGGCCCCCGACGAGGCTTCCCTGAGGGCGCGCTGGGACGCCCTGATGAAGGCCGAGGGCCCGGACCGCGAGGCCCTGTTCGAGCCGACGCGCTCCCGCACCCCGCACTCGGCGGTCGGGCAGCTGCCGGGCCGACACACCGGCACGGAGAAGCTCGCGCGCACCACGGGCCCCTGCGCGGAGCCCGTACGGGTCCTCCAGGCCCCCTTCGACGAGCAGTGGCTGATCCCGGACCACCGGCTGATCGACGCGGCCCGCCCGGAGCTGTGGCGGGTGGCGGACGAGCGGCAGGTGTTCGTCGTCGAGGCGCCGGCCGTGCCCGCGAACTCGTCCGCCGGTCCGCTGCTGCTCGCCTCCTCCGTGCTGCCGCTGATCCGGCCGGGCCGCATCCGCCCCCTGTACCGACGCCCCGGCGCCACCGAACCCAACCTGGCCCCGGGCCTGCTGGACCACCTCACCGACCGTCTCGGGCACCGCCCCGACGCGGCCGACGTCCTCGCCTGGGCCCTGGTCGCCGTACGCCCGGGACTCACCGTCCCGCTCACCGCCGACCCCGAACTCTGGTCCCGGGGCGTCGAGTTGGGCCGCCGGGTGCTGTGGCTGATGCGCCGGGACGGGGACCGCCCCAAGCTCCCCGGCGGCCGACGCCCGTACGTACGGTCCCCGTTGCCCTCCCGCCCGGTCACCGTCCACTACGACCGCGACGAGGAGACCCTCCAGGTCGACGACGGCCGCATCTCCCCGGTACCGCCCGAGGCCTGGGACTTCGAGGTGGGCGGAGTGCGGGTTCTTGAGCAGTGGTTCGCGGTGCGGGTGGGAGGTGCGGTCGACCCCGGGACCCTGGAGGCGATCCGGCCGACCACCTGGCCGCAGACGTGGACCTCCGAGCTGCTGGAACTGATCACCGTACTGGCACTACTGGCGGAACTGCGCCCACAGCGCGACGAGTTGACGGTGAAGACCCCGATCACGGCAACCGAGCTACGAAGGGCGGGCGTACTCCCGGTGCCGGACACAGCACGCCGCCCCGCATCAGTGTTGGACCACCAAGAGGAGGGCCCAGAAGGCCAGTTCACGCTGCTATGAGCGCCCTGAAGGGGCGCGGGGAACTGCGCGCTCAGCCACAACGAACCCGCACCCGGCAACGAACAGCTCACCCCCGCGGCGAAAACCCGTCCAACACCCGCAAAAGCATCCGCTCGAACACCGCCTCCAGATCAATCGGCCCCGAGTCCTCCATGAACGCCGCCGCCATCCTCGGATACGCCCCGGTAGCCACCTGCCCCCCGAGATAGGCAATCCGAACCGCACCCTCCTGCTCCTCCGACCACGGCAACGACCGCACCCTCTCAGCCGTCGCCAACTCATTGCCGACGTACGTCGTCACCAACCCGTTCAGCATCGCGATCAGCTCGAACTTCGTGCCGTACGTCCCCTCGAACGGGTCGAGGCAGGTCAGGCAGTGTTCGAGATAGCGCAGGGCGTTCGGGCTGAAGCCGTAGACCGGCGACATCAGCTTCGGCAGCCAGGGGTGCCGAAGCATCAGCGCACGCGTCTGGTGCGCGACCCGCAGCATGTCGCCCCGCCAGTCCCCCGTCGGCTCCCACAGCTCGTGCTCGCCGCCGATGGCGTCAACCATCAGCTCGTACAGGTCCTCCTTGCGGGGGACGTAGTTGTACAGCGACATCGTCCCGCAGCCCAGTTCCGCTGCGACGCGACGCATCGAGGCCCCGTCGAGCCCCTCCGCGTCCGCGATCCGCACCGCGGCAGCCGCGATGTCGGCGCGGCTGTACGCGGCCTTCGGGCCACGGCCCGCACGTTCGGGACGCGCCCAGATCACTTCGGGTACGGCGGCTCGGCCGGCCATTGATCATCACCTCGACCACCCATCGTAGTTACGTACGGCGTACGTAGTGCGCTATGGTCACCCCATGACTACTACGTACGCTGTACTTAGTGAAGGGCTGGAGAAGTCCTTCGGGAAGGTCCATGCCGTGCGCGGGCTGGACCTCGCCGTGGCCGAGGGGTCCGTGTGCGGGCTGCTGGGGCCGAACGGGGCCGGCAAGACCACGGCCGTGCGGCTGCTCACCACGCTGCTGCGACCGGACGCGGGCTCGGCACGGATCGCGGGGCACGACCTCGTGCGCGAGGCGGCTGCCGTACGGCGGCGGATCGGGGTCACCGGGCAGTACGCGTCGGTCGACGGGGACCTCACCGGCCGCGAGAACCTGCGCCTGTTCGCCCGGCTGCACCGGGTCAGGGGACCCGCGGCGCGCGCGGACGAGCTGCTCGGCCGGTTCGGGCTGGCCGAGGCCGCCGACCGGCCCGCGTCCACCTACTCGGGCGGGATGCGCCGCCGCCTCGACCTCGCGGCGAGCCTGGTCGAGCGGCCCGAGGTGCTCTTCCTGGACGAGCCCACGACGGGGCTCGACCCTGCGGCCCGCAACCAGATCTGGGCGGCCGTACGCGGGCTGCGGGACGAGGGGACGACCGTGCTGCTGACCACGCAGTACCTGGAGGAGGCCGACCAACTCGCCGACGAGATCGCCCTCGTGGAGCGCGGCCGGGTCGCCCACACCGGCAGCCCCGCCCAACTCAAGGCGCTCATCGGCTCCTACGCCGAGGTCGTGGTCGCCGATGCCGACGCGCTCGTCGGCGCGGCCGGGGTCCTCGACCAACTCACGGGCTCGGAACCGGCGTTGGACCGGGACCGGCTCACCGTCGGCGCGGTCACCACCGACCCGACGGTCACCCTCCCCCGTCTGGTGCGCGAACTCGACGCCGCAGGCGTGGCGTTGCTCGACGCGAGCCTGCGCCCGCCGACCCTCGACGACGTCTTCCTCCGGCTGACGGAGCGTAAGGAGCTTGCCGCGTGAGCACGTTGACCTCCGGTACCTCTCTGGCGTACGACGGCACGGCCATGCTGGGCCGGCATCTGCGGCGGCTGCGGCACAACCCGGGGCTGCTGATCCTCACCCAGTCGATGCCGATCACGATGCTGCTGTTCTTCGGCTACGTCTTCGGCAGCGCCCTCGCGATGCCGGGCGACGACTACCGCGCCTTCCTCGTACCGGGGTTGCTGGTGGCGACCGCCGCCAACGGGATCATGACGGGGATGTTCCAGGCGGCCCAGGACACCCATCGGGGCGTGACCGACCGCTTCCGTACGCTGCCGGTCAGCCGGGCGGCCGTACCGCTGGGGCAGGCCTTCGCGGACCTCGTGGTCACCGCCGCCGGGGCCGTGCCCCTGCTCCTGGTGGGACTCGCCGTCGGATGGCGGATCGAGGGGTCCGCGCTTCAAGCAGTGGGCGCGGTGGGGCTGTTGCTGCTGTTCCGGTTCGCCATGACGTGGATCGGGATCTACCTCGGGCTGCTGTCCCGGAGCGAGGAGGCGGCCGGGCAGTTGGGCGGCGCGACGTTCATCCTGCCGCTGCTGTCGAACGCGTACATCCCGACGGACAATCTGCCGGGGTGGCTGCGGGCGCTGGCCGAGTGGAACCCGATCAGCGCGGTGACGACGGCTCTGCGGGACCTGTTCGGCAACGCGCCGGTGCCGGTGGAGGGCGCGTGGCCGGTCACCCATCCCGTCGCCGGGTCGCTGGCGTGGTGCGCGGTACTGCTGGCTGTGTTCCTGCCGCTGGCCGTCCGGCGGTACGCGGAGGGCGAGGGGTGAGGCGCCGTCGAGTTCTTCGCCCCCGCCGCCCCTACCCGTCCCATCCTCGGGGGCGCTGCCCCCGAACCCCCGTATCGCGCTGAACGCGCTCGTCCTCAAACGCCGGACGGGCTGGGTATGTCAGCCCGTCCGGCGTTTGAGGACAAGGCCCGTTCAGGGCCGTAGCGGGGTCTGGGGGCGGCAGCCCCCAGGGATGGGACGGGTAGGGGCGGCGGGGGCGAAAACCCGGCATGATCGCTCGCATGGATCCGCTCCCCCTCGACGGCCTCACCGTCGTCGCCCTCGAACAAGCCGTCGCCGCGCCCTTCGCGACCCGTCAGCTCGCGGATCTCGGCGCCCGGGTCATCAAGGTCGAGCGGGTCGACGGCGGCGACTTCGCGCGCGGGTACGACACCGCCGCGCACGGTCTCGCCTCGCACTTCGTGTGGTGCAACCGGGGGAAGGAGTCCCTCGCGCTCGATGTGAAGGATCCTCGCGGGCTCGCCGTCGTACGGCGGCTCCTCGCCGACGCGGACGTGTTCGTGCAGAACCTCGCCCAGGGCGCCGCCGCCCGGCTCGGCCTCGACGCGGCCACCCTGTGCGCCGCGCACCCGCGACTGGTCGCCGTGGACATCTCGGGGTACGGGGCGACGGGACCGTACGCCGGCAAGCGGGCGTACGACATGCTCGTGCAGTGCGAGGCGGGGCTGGTGTCGGTGACCGGGACCCCGGAGCAGCCGGTGAAGGCGGGGATTCCGGCCGCGGACATCGCGGCCGGCATGTACGCGTTCTCGGGGGTGCTGGCGGCGCTGGTCCGGCGGGGCGTGACCGGGCGGGGCGGGCCGGTGGAGGTGTCGATGCTGGACGCGCTCGCCGAGTGGATGGGGCACCCGCTCCATCACGCGATGCACGACGGCACGCCCCCGGCCCGTACAGGGCTCGCGCACGCCGTCATCGCCCCGTACGACGCCTACGCGACGGCGGACGGCGGGCGGGTGCTGCTGTCGGTGCAGAACGACCGTGAGTGGCGGCGGCTGGCCGAACAGGTGCTGGGGCGGCCGGAGTTGGGGGTCGATCCGGCGTATGCGACGAACGCGGCGCGGGTCGCCAACCGGGAGCGGACCGATGCGCATGTGGGCGCGGCACTCGGCGCCCTGGAGGCCGACGAGGCCGTGGCGCGGCTGGAGGCCGCCGGGATCGCCTGCGCGCGGCTGAGGGACGTACAGGAGGTGGCGGAGCATCCACAGCTGGCGGCCCGGGACCGGTGGCGGGAAGTGGGGTCACCGGTGGGGCCGTTGCGTGCGCTGTTGCCCCCGATCACGCTGCCGGGCGGGAACGAGGCGCCGATGGGTGCTGTGCCCGCGCTCGGGGAGCACACCGAGGCGCTGCTGCGTGCCGTGGGGATGACGGGCGAGGAGATCGCAGCACTGCGCCGGGACGGTGTGGCCGCCTGAGCGCGGGCGTGGAACCTGGGACCGAACGGCGCGAGAACGCCGTACGGTCGCTCAGCGCCCGCCGAACAGGGTCCGGCTCAGTCGGCGCAGCGGGGCGAAGAGCGAGAGACGGCTCACGCGGGTGCCCAGGTCGCTGCGCTGCTTCACGGTGTCCCGTGAGGTGAGCTCACGCATCAGCGAGGTCGCCTCCGCCGTCTCACGCTGTGGGACCGCGGGTCCCGACAGCACTGAGAGATGGCGGTCGAGGCGCGCCTTGGTCGCACTGCTCCCGCACGTGATCGCAGGGACACGTGCCCTGCTGTGCATCGTTATCTGTTCCATGTCACTCCCCACCCGTACGAGTCCACCCGGCCCGGGCAGGTTAACCCTATCGCCCCCTCGGGGCACGCGTGTATCGCGGTCACAGGATTCACCTTCCCCACAAGGGTGTTGACGACTCCTCGATGATTACTCTCCGAATCCAACCGATTCCAGGGCGAGTTGGACAACTGGCGCACTGGTGGGCTGCTCTGATCCTCCGTCGGGTTCGACGGTCACTGCGAGTGATGTGGCCGACTTGTCGAGACCGGTCGCGACCAAGGGCGTGTCGCCCTTGAAGAGTCCCAGGGAGCGCGGTTGCACATCAGGGCGCATGAGCCACAGTTGGCGCACGCGGTCGCTCGGCAGCTCCTCGTACCCACTGAGGGTCACTACCGCCCGCCCCTCGGACGCGGAGGCGATGGCGGTGATGCCCTGCCCCTGCGCGTCCCGGCCGGCGGTCGCCCGCGCGTCGGGGGCTGACAGAACGTCGGCAATCTCACGTGCCTGGGCCTGCGCGGTGTCCAGCTTGTCCTGGGTCTGCGTGTTCTGTACGGCGAACAGCGCGGCGACGACCAGGGCGGCTGCCGCCGTGACCGTGGCGAACGGGGCGAACAGGGGGCGCAGCCGGGGCGCACGGCGCACCGGCGGTGGCGGCTCGGTGCCCCACACATGCGCCGGCAACTGATGGCTCCGCTTGCGGGGCACGTCGGCGGAGCGCCCGGGAGCGTGCGCCGGGGAGTGTCCCGGGGACTCCTGCGGGGTGGCGCGTACGGCGGACAGGACGCGGTCGCGCATGGCGAACGGCGGCGGCGCGGCCGTGGACCAGGCCAGTCGGACCGTGTCCTGGGACAGCAGCCGCACCTCGGCGGTGCAGGAGTCGCAGCGGTCCAGGTGCTTCTCGAAGCGGCGCCGCTCGTCGGGATCGAGGGCGTCGAGGGCGTAGGGGGCGGCGAGGGAGTGGAGATCCTCGCGGCGGAACAGTCTGCCGAGCACGCTCATGCGACACCTCCCAGGCATTCGCGCAGCCGGGTCAGTCCGTCGCGCATCCTTGTCTTCACCGTGCCCAGTGGGAGCGAGAGCCGCTCCGCCACTTCACGGTACGTGTAGCCCTCGTAGTAGGCGAGGGTGACGGACTGGCGCTGGAGGGTGGTGAGCCGGTCCAGGCAGCGGCGCACCCACTCGCGCTCCATGCCGGCCTCGACCTCCTCGGCGACGTGGTCGAAGGCGGGGCGGTGGGAGCGCTGGGCCTCACGCTGCTCGCGCTCACCGGCCGCGCGGGCGCTGCGCACCCGGTCGACGGCCCGGCGGTGCGCGAGCGTGAGTATCCAGGCCAGGGCGCTGCCCTTCCTGGGGTCGAACCGGGGTGAGGAACGCCAGAGTTCGAGGAGGACCTCCTGGGACACCTCCTCCGACTGCGCCGGGTCCCGCACCACGCGCCGCACCAATCCGAACACCGGCCCGGACACGATCCCGTACAGCTCCTCGAAAGCCTTCTGGTCGCCCCCTGCCACGAGTACCAGAAGCTCGTCCGCTCCCACCCGCGTCCCCTCTCTATGGCCGCACACGGCCCCTCCCCGCTCCATCACGCTTGTCACCGTCACCTTAGGCATTCGAAGCCGACACGACTCCGGATGGGTACGGATCAACGGACGTTGAAACGCGGGTGGTCCGGCTTCCGAAAAAAGTTTTGAGATTCGACCAATCCGCATCCCCGGCGGCTCCGAATCCCCGTTCGTCAGGCAAGTTGGCACGTTGAGGACGGACGGCATGACGACACCTATCTCCAAGGGCGGCGCGGGGCGCAGGAGCCTCGCGACCCTCATTTGTGGTGCGCTGGCCGCCGGGGGGCTCGCAGCCGCCGGCGTCACCGCGCTTCTGCCGGGGGCGGCCGCCGCCTCCAGTCACCGGGAAGCGCCGCTCATCTCGGGGACACCGCAGTACGACAACACGGACGTGTACGCGTTCGTGAGCCCGGACAAGCCCGACACGACCACGATCATCGCGAACTGGATCCCGTTCGAGGAGCCGGCCGGCGGCCCGAACTTCTTCCAGTTCGCCGAGGACGCCCAGTACGACATCCACATCGACAACAACGGTGACGCGCAGGGCGAGATCCTGTTCCGCTACACCTTCAAGACGCATGTGAAGAACGACAGGACGTTCCTGTACAACACCGGCGCGGTGGAGAGTCTGGACGACCCGGACCTCAACATCACGCAGACATACGACATCGAGATGATCAAGCTCAAGAACCAGTACGTCGAGTCGAAGACGAAGATCGCCGACGATGTGCCGGTCGCCCCGTCCAACGTCGGCAAGGCGTCGATGCCGGACTACAAGAAGCTGCGCGACCAGGCCATCCACAAGCTGACGAACGGTTCGACGACGTTCGCGGGCCAGGCCGACGACCCGTTCTTCCTCGACCTGCGCGTCTTCGACCTGCTGTACGGCGGGAACCTCTCCGAGGTCGGCAACGACACGCTCAAGGGCTACAACGTCAACTCGATCGCGCTCCAGGTGCCGACGCACATGATCGTGGAGTCGGAGAAGCAGCCGATCGTCGGTCTCTGGTCGACGACCCAGCGCAAGAACGCCAGTGGCCACTTCGCGCAGGTCTCGCGTCTGGGCATGCCGCTCGTCAACGAGGTCGTCAACCCGATCGGCGACAAGGACAAGTTCAACGCGTCCTCGCCGTGGGAGGACGCCCAGTTCCTGAAGAACGTCACCAACCCCGAGCTGCCGAAGCTCATCGAGGCGATCTACAAGATCCCGGCGCCCGACGAGCCGCGCAACGACCTGGTGGACGTCTTCCTCAAGGGTGTCGAGGGCCTCAACCAGCCGCCGCACGTCACTCCGGCCGAGGAACTGCGCCTCAACACCTCGATCGCGCCGGCCAAGGAGCCCAAGCGCCTCGGTGTGCTGGACGGCGACACCGCCGGCTTCCCGAACGGCCGCCGTCTGACGGACGACGTGCTCGACGCCGCGCTCCAGGTGGTCGAGGGTGAACTGCTCGGCGCGAAGAACGACCTGGGCGACGCGGTCGACGAGAACGACAAGAAGTTCGAGACCTACTTCCCGTACGTCGCGCTGCCGACCGAGGGTTCGCGCGGTCCGCTCGCCAAGGGCACCGACGGCAGCAACGACGTCCGCAGCCAGCTCGGCGACGCGCTCCAGCCCGCCGGCACCGAGGGTGGCACCGACACCATGCTGATCGCCGGTTCGGCGGCGGCCGGTGCGGCCGGGTTCCTGCTGATCGCCTCCGGCCTGGTCTGGTGGCGCCGGAACATGCGGCACCGGGCGTACTGACGCTCACGCTCCCACCCGACTGGCGCGGCCCGCTCGTATCCATCCCCCACGGCGCGGGCCGCGCCGTTCACCGTCCACCGACGACTCGCCTAGGCACCTGAGGAGAGGGCATGCCCCCGCGTACGAACGACAACGCACCGGAACGCGAGCAGGCGCCACAGCCGCCGGCCGCGCACCCGGGCCGTGAGCCCGGCGAGCAGCCGGCCGACACGGCGGGGGCAGCACCCGGTACGCCCGTCACCGGCACGGCCGACACCGCCTCCGGCCCCGACGAGCGTGTCGCCGCTGTCCGGCGGCTCGGGGAGTCGTCCCGGCGGTGGCGGTCGCTGCAACTCGGGGCCTGCGCCGTGGCGTTGGCGGTGGCGTTCACCGCCGGAGCCGTCGTGCTGGGGGCCCTTCGCGACGGGGGCGGGACGGCCGCCGTCGCCTCCGCGCCGGCCGTGATGTCTCCCGCGCTGCTCGCCAGTGGGGACCTCGACGCGAGCATCGCCTCTCTTCAGGGCCATCTCCGCAGCCAGCCCAAGGACTTCGGCAGCTGGGCCACTCTCGGGCTCGCGTACGTCGAGCAGGCCCGCACCAAGGGTGACCCGTCCCGGTATCCGCAGGCGCAGGAGGCCCTGAAGCGGTCCCTGGAGCTGAGGCCCGACAACGACTCCGCCCTCGCCGGGCGCGCCGCCCTCGCCGCCGCCCGCCATGACTTTCCCGATGCCCTCACGTACGCGGACCAGGCCCTCGCCCAGAACCCGTACAGCGAGCGCGCCCTGTCCACCCGTATCGACGCTCTGGTCGAACTCGGGCGCTACGAGGAGGCGTTGAAGGCCACCGACGAGGCCGACGCCAAACGGCCCGGGGTGCCGGTCTTCACCCGGTACGCGTACGTACGCGAGCTGCGCGGGGACGTCGGTACCGCCCGGCGCGTGCTGGAGCAGGCGCTGGGCTCCGCAAGCTCTCGCGGGGACATCGCGTACGTGGCCACCGCGCTCGGTCAACTCGACTGGAACCAGGGCGAGTACAAGAGCGCCCTGGAGTACTACGCCCGCGCCCTCGCCGCCGACGACGCCTACCTTCCGGCGCTCGAAGGCCGCGCCCGCGCCCAGTACGCGAACGGCGACCGGGCCGGTGCCGTCAAGGGCATGGAGGACGTCGTCTCCCGCTTTCCGCTGCCCGGTCCGCTCGTCGAGCTCGGCGAGCTGTACGAAGTCCGCGGCGACGACGGCGACTTGGACAGGGCCCGCGACCAGTACGCGCTCGTCAACGCCTGGACGGCCATCGCCCGCGCCAACGGCGTCAACGCCGACCTGGACACCGCGCTCGCCGCCGCCGACCACGGCGACAAGAAGTCGGCGCTGCGCGCGGCCCGCGCCGAGTGGGACCGCCGGGAGACCGTGCACACGGCCGACGCCCTCGCCTGGGCGCTGCACGTCAACGGCCAGGACGAGGAAGCGCTGCCGTACGCGCGCCGCGCCACCGCGACCGGCTACCGCAACGCCTCCTTCCTCTACCACCGCGGCATGATCGAGCAGGCCACGGGCGCCGACAGGGAAGCCCGCACCTCGCTCTCCGCCGCCCTCGAACTCAACCCGGGTTTCTCCCCCTTGGGCGCCCAGAAGGCGCGCACGGCCCTCAAGTCCTTGGAGGCGGCGAAGTGAAGTCCCGTCGACTGTTCGCCTCCGGCGGCGCCGTGCTCACGGCCGCCTGTGCGCTCGTGCTCGTCCCCGCCGGGGCCGCGAGCGCGCATCCGCTCGGCAACTTCACCGTCAACCGGTACGACGGTCTCGTCGTCGCCCCCGGTGAGCTCCGCGTCGCCCATGTCGAGGACCTCGCGGAGATCCCGGCGACCCAGGCCAAGCCCGACCTCGAGAAGCTGGGGCTGACCGGCTGGGCCGAGCAGCGGTGTGCGACCGCCGCGCAGGGCAGCGAGGTCACCGTCGCCGGGCGGGCGGTCACGCTCTCCGTCGGCAGCGCCGAGGCGAGTGTGCGGCCCGGTCAGGCCGGCCTCGACACCCTGCGGGTGGAGTGCGACCTCACGGCCGCCCTTCCCGAGGTCGCCGAAGGGGACACCCTCTCCGTCGGTTTCCGCAGCGCGGGCAGCGAGTCGGGGCCGGGGTGGCGGGAGATCACCGCGCGCGGCGACCGGATGACGCTCACCGGGTCCGACGTACCGGAGAAGTCGGTCTCCGGTGAACTGACCAGCTATCCGCAGGAGTTGCTCTCCTCACCGGCCGACACCGCGACCGCGGCTGTCCAGGTGCGGCCGGGCGGCCCGGCCCTCGCCGAGGGCGGCGAGGACGACGCCCCGGCCTCCTCCGTGCTGCCGCGGGGCGCCGACCGCTGGACCCGCGCGCTGGACTCCCTGGTGGCCCGGCACGACCTCACGGTCGGCTTCGCCGCGCTGGCCCTGGTCATCGCGATCGGCCTCGGCGCGATGCACGCGCTCGCCCCGGGCCACGGCAAGACCCTGATGGCGGCCACGGCAGCCGCCCGGGGCGGCAGGGCCCGCCTGCGCGACGTCATGCCGCTGGCCGCCTCCGTGACGGTCACCCACACCCTGGGCGTGGTCGCCCTGGGCCTGCTGGTGACGGCCGGTTCGGCGGCGGCGCCCTCGGTGATCGCCTGGCTGGGCGTGGCGAGCGGTCTCCTCGTGACGGGGGCGGGCCTGACCCTCGTACGCCGGGCCTGGCGCCACCGCGTCCACGAGCGGACGCATCTGCACGCCGACCCCCATCCCCACCCGCACCCGCACGACAGCTCCGGTGACCACGGCCACACGCACGACCACGATCACGATCACCTCCACACTCACGCCGCCGACAAGGCACCGGAACGCGAACTGGTCCTCGCACACGCGGCGCACGCGCACAGCCACACGGACACCGCTCCCACAGCACCTGCCGCAGCCCCCACGCACGTGCATGACCACGACCACGACCACGACCACAAGCACGACCACACCCACGAGCACCACGACCACAAGCACGCGCACGCCTCCACCACCCTCGAACACACTCACGGCGGCTTCACGCACACCCACGCCGTCGCCCCCACCCTGCGCGGCACGATCCTGCTCGGGTTCGCCGGTGGGCTGGTGCCGAGTCCCTCGGCCGTGGTCGTGCTGGTTGGGGCCGCCGCATTGGGGAAGGCGTGGTTCGGGTTCCTGCTCGTGCTGGCGTACGGGGTCGGGCTCGCGCTCACGCTCACCGGGGCCGGGTTCCTCGTCGTGAGGCTGGGAAGCGGGGCCAACCGGCTGCTGGACCGGCGTCCGGGGCTGGCCGGTGGTCCGGTGGTCGCGCTGTTGCGGCGTACCGCCCCACTGGGCTCCGCGTTCCTTGTTGTCGCCCTGGGGGCCGGATTGGTGCTCAAAGGGGCGGCATCCGCTCTTGGCTGAGCTACTTTTGGGGAGAAATCGCTCGGAGTGCAGAAAACAGTGCAGAAAAACGGAGTCCATTGAACGCGTGGCTGCGATGGGGGGACGTCCGTGTCCGAAGAATCGGGCAATGACCGTGTGATCGCGGGACGCTACCGGCTGCTCTCACCGCTCGGCGAGGGCGGCATGGGGACGGTGTGGCGGGCCCGCGACGAGGTGCTGCACCGAGAGGTCGCTGTCAAGGAGGTACGCGCGCCCTCCGGACTACTGAACTCCGATATCGAACGGATGTACGCCCGACTGGAGCGTGAGGCCTGGGCCGCGGCCCGCGTCTCCAGCCGGAACGTCGTGACCGTGTACGACGTGGCGACCGACGGGGGCCGGCCGTGGATCGTCATGGAGCTGATCCGCGGGGTCTCGCTCGCCGACCAGCTGGATGCCGAGGGGTCACTGTCCCCGCAGCAGGCCGCGCACATCGGCGCCGAGGTGCTCGCCGCGCTGCGGGCCGCGCACGAGGCCGGTGTGCTGCACCGGGATGTGAAGCCGGGCAACGTCCTGCTGTCCAACGACGGTCGGGTGGTGCTCACCGACTTCGGGATCGCGATGGTCGAGGGCAGTTCGGCCCTCACCATGACCGGCGAGGTCATCGGCTCGCCCGAATTCCTCGCGCCTGAGCGGGCGTTGGGGCGCACCCCCGGCCCCGAGTCCGACCTGTGGTCGCTGGGCGTGCTGCTGTACGCGGCGGTCGAGGGCAACTCCCCGTTCCGCCAGGACACCCCGCTCAGCACCCTGCGCGCCATCGTGGACGAGGAGTTGCCGACCCCGCACCGGGCCGGGCCGCTCACGCCCGTCATCGAGGGGCTGCTGCGCAAGGATCCGGCCGAACGCCTGGCCGCCGACCAGGCCGAGCACGACCTGCGGATCATCGGCGCGGGCGGCACTCTGAGCGCGGACACCGTCCAGACTCCCCCGTACACACCGACGATCGCGGCAGCCTTCCCGCAGCCGTCGGCGACGCCTCCGCGACCGACTCCCGTTCCCACGGCGGCGACCGGGCCGGTTCCTCCTCCCCCGCCCTCTCCCTCGACGGATCGTCCCGTGTCGGGACGGGACCCCAACCGGCGCGCCGCCGTCGTCCTGGTGGCCGGCCTCGCCGCCGTCGCACTGGCGGTGGCCGGACTGACGTACGCCCTGCTGAACGGCAACGGAGGCGACGGCGAGAAGGACAACGGCGCCGGTGTCGAGAGCAGCGCGCAGCAGAGCAACAGGGAGACGGGCGAGGCGAGTTCACCGAAGGACAGCCCGAGCGAGTCCGACCCCGAGGAGACGAGCGCGACGCCGAGCAACAGCGGCGACGGTACGACCTCGCAGCCGGCCCAGTCCGTGAAGGTGAACGTCGTCGGCTCGGAGACGGAGTACTCGGGTCCCTGTCCGCCGCCCAACTCGGAGGCGCCCGGCTTCACGGCGACGTTCACGGTGGGCAACGTGCCCGCGGAGGTCTCCTACCGCTGGGTCACGGAGACGGGTGAGGCCCCGGAGCAGGGCTGGCGGACACTGTCCTTCCCTGAGGGCGGCGGCACGACCAAGCAGAACAAGGTCTATGTGACGACGTACGACGAGAGCGGGACGATCAACAACGCGATCGGGGTGGAGGTGCGCAACCCGGTGAGCGTGAAGTCGAACACCGTGCCGTTCTCGGTGACGTGTGAGGCGGAGACCCCGTCGGACGGGGCCTCCTCCCCCACTGCTTCGCCGTGACGTGCCGTCGGTCGGTCAGGCGGCGCTGGTGAACACCGGCAGATAGCCGCCCGACTGGCCGGCGGCCGTCGGGTGGTAGGAATCGCCGATGCTGAGCAGGTTGAGGCTGTGCAGCCAGGGGCTGCCCGAGCAGAGCTCGTGACCGGTGAAGGCATTCCTGACGTCACCGAAGGTGAAGCCGTGGTCGGCGGCCCTCTTGGCGAGCGCGCCGTTCAGGTGGTCGGCCGCGCCGTTGATCGCGGACCGCTTGGCCTCGGAGAGGCCGAGGCAGGCCTGGCCGAGCTTGTAGAAGTGGGGGTAGCCCAGGACGACCACATGGGCGGCGGGGGCCCTGGAGCTGATGGCGTCGTACACGGTGTCGAGCTGACCGGGGAGGGTCGAGTCGACGTACGCCTTCGCGGTGTTGATGCGGCTGAGGCAGTTGCTGTCGGACTGGAGTACGCAGGTCGTCATGACGTCGGCGAAGCCCGCGTCGTTGCCGCCGACGCTGATCGAGACGAGGCCGGTGGAGGAGCCGAGCGGGGTCAGTTGACTCGCCAGAACATCACCCGTTCGGGCGCCCGAGCAAGCCGTGAAGTTGAACGTCGAGGGTGAGTGGGCGGCGGCCCAGAGGTACGGGTACGCCTTCGTGCTGCGCTTGCAGTTGCCGCTGGAGGCGATGTAGCCACCGGCGCCGACACCGGAGGAGTAGGAGTCTCCGAGGGCCACATAGCCGGTGGCCGCGGCGAGTTGGGACGCGTGCGCCGATGTCGCGCCGGTGAGGGCGACGCCGATGGCGAGGAGGAGCGAGGTCACGTATGCCGTAATTCGGGAACGTCTCATGGAACCTCCCTTTAGCAGGATCTCTGCCTCAACGTTCGTAGCAACTACGCGTGTTGAATGGAAGTGTTCATGCCAAGACTTTTCCGTCCCTACCCGAACGGATCACCCCCGTTCACATTACGTTCTATTGCGTGTGCATGACAGATGCGTGACAAGCTGCCCAGCCTCTTGAGCAACTCCCGTGCATGACCGAGTCTTTACTTCAGCCCGGGCGGAACGCGACGCTCCGGGCTGTGCCCCGCGCTCGCGGGCACCCCCCACAGACGCGCCCGCACCCAGGCGTGTGCTGCCTAAGAGGAGGACTCCCTCGTAATGGCACAACTGCGTAGCAAGAAGATCAGGACCGCCGCGACCACCGTCGTGGCCGCCGCCGCTCTCGTCGGCGGATTCACCGCGCTTCCCGCCCAGGCCGCCCCGGCACCCGCCGAGGGCACGGTGCTGGCCGCCGGCTCCCCCACGGCCGTCAAGGACAGCTACATCGTCACGCTCAAGAAGACGACGGGCCTCAAGGCCGCGTCGAGCGCCGGCAAGAGTCTGATCGGCGAGTACGGCGGCACGGTGAAGAAGACCTTCAGCACCGCGCTCAACGGCTACTCGGCGACCCTCTCGGCGACGGAGGCCCGCAGACTCGCCGCCGACCCGGCGGTGGCCTCGGTCGAGCAGAACCAGACGGTGCACCTCGATGCCACACAGACCAGCGCCCCGTGGGGCCTGGACCGCATCGACCAGACGGCCCGGCCGCTGTCCGGCACGTACACCTACCCCGACACGGCGGGCGCCGGCGTGACCGCCTACGTCATCGACACCGGCGTACGCATCACGCACGCGCAGATCAGCGGCCGGGCCGCCAACGGCTACGACGCCGTGGACGGCGACACCGTCGCGCAGGACGGCAACGGCCACGGCACACACGTGGCCACCACCATCGCGGGCTCGACCTACGGTGTCGCCAAGGCCGCGAAGATCGTGGCGGTCCGGGTGCTCAACAACGCCGGTTCCGGCACCACGGCCGGCGTCGTCGCGGGCATCGACTGGGTGACCGCGAACCACAGCGGCCCCTCCGTCGCCAACATGTCGCTCGGCGGCGGCGCCTCCACCGCCCTGGACACAGCTGTCGCCAACTCCATAGCCAGCGGCGTCACCTACGCGGTCGCGGCGGGCAACAGCAGCGCCAACGCCTCCGGGTACTCCCCCGCCCGGGTCGCCTCGGCGATCACGGTCGGCGCCACCACCAGCACGGACGCCAGGGCGAGCTACTCGAACTTCGGCGCGGTCCTGGACATCTTCGCCCCGGGCTCCTCGATCATCGCGGGCTGGCACACCAGCGACACCGCGACGAACACGATCTCCGGTACGTCGATGGCCACGCCGCACGTCGCGGGCGCGGCAGCCGTCTACCTCGCGGGCCACACCTCGGCCACCCCGGCCCAGGTCGCCACGGCACTGACGGGCGGCGCCACCACCGGCGTGGTCACCAGCCCGGGTACCGGTTCGCCGAACCGTCTGCTGAAGCTCGTCCCGTAACACCTGAAGCTCGTGACATCTGAGGCGAATCAGCAACTCGCTTGACCCGAACGGCAGTTCCCCGGAGGCAGCCGGCGCCTCCGGGGAACCTGTCTGTCCACCCGTTCCCTCCCCTCCGGGGAACGTGTTGTCCGAGTTCCACATCTTGACTCGCCCGTCCCACTGCGCGACATTGAAGCCCGGCATCCGGCGCGTCGGGGGGCAAAGTCGCCAATGCAGACCATACGTATCAAGCCACCTTCATCCGGTAGCGGATCGGGGAGCGGTGAGACACCGGAACAGGGCCTGGGGAAAGACCTGTTCCCGCTGCTCGCGGGCGTCGCGGTGGCCGTCGCGGCCGTCGGCGCGGTCCTCGCGCTGACCGACACCGCCTCACCGCTGCGCGGCCCGTTCACCCTGTTCTTCCTCCTCGCCGCACCGGCGGTCGCCGTCTCAGCCGCGCTGCGCGGACTGGAACCGTTCGGCCGGATCGTGACGTCGGTGGCAGCAGCGGTCGCACTCGACCTCCTGGTCGCCCAGGGCATGATCGCGACGCACCAGTGGTCGGTCCGCGGCGGAGTCGTCGCCGTGACCGTGATCAGCTCGCTCATCCTCCTGCTGGTTCTGGTACGGCGGCAGCGCGGCCGTACGGCGAGAAGACGGACTTCCTGACGTGGCTGGTGACGTGACCCGCAATCAGACCTCAGACGTGACCCTCACCGTGCACCGGCCCGGCGAACTGACGGCCGCGGACCGGGCCGCCTGGACGGCGATGCAGTCCAAGGCCCATCTGCACGGCTCGCCCGGACTGGCGAACCCCTTCCTGTCCCCGGAGTTCGCCCTCGCGATCGGCCGCTGCAGACGCGGTGTACGCATCGCGGTGGTCCGCGAGGGCGGGGAACCGGCCGCGTTCTTCCCGTTCCAGAGATCCGCTGCCGGGGTCGGCCGGGCCGTCGGGCTCGGCGTCTCCGACTGCCAGGGAGTGGTGCACCGTCCCGGATTCACCTGGGACGCACAGGAGTTGCTGCGGTCCTGCGGGCTCGCGGTGTGGGAGTTCGACCATCTGGCCCAGGGCCAGGCGCCGTTCGAGGCCGAGGCCTCCGGCACCTTCCCGTCCCCGGTGATGGACGTCGACCAGGGGTACGAGGCCTATCTGGCCGGACTCCGGGAGCGCTCACCGAAGTTCACGCGCACCACGCTCGCCAAGGAGCGCAAGCTCGGCCGGGACGCCGGCGAGGTCCGCTACGTCCACGACGAGCGCGATCCCGAGGCGCTGCGCGCGCTGATGGCCTGGAAGTCCGCCCAGTACCGCAGGACCGGCCGCAGCGACCGCTTCGCGCACCCCTGGATCACGCAGCTGGTGCACCAGCTCTTCCACACCCGTTCCGAGCCGTTCGCGGGCATCCTCTCGGTGCTGTACGCCGACGACAAGCCGATCGCCGCCCACTTCGGGCTGCGCTCCGAACGCGTGCTGGCCTGCTGGTTCCCGGCGTACGACCCGGCGTACTCGAAGTACTCGCCGGGGCTGATCCTGCATCTGCGGATGGCCGAGGCGGCCGCCGCCGACGGGATCGCGTACCTGGATCTCGGCCGGGGGCAGAAGGACTACAAGGACTCCCTGAAGACACGTGAACTCCTCGTGTCCGAAGGGTGGGTGACACGTCGTCACCCGGTGGCGGTCGGACACCGGGCGCGGCGCGCCCCGGTCCGGGCGCTGCGCAACGTGGTGCTGTCACGGCCGGAGCTGTTCGAGCCGGCCGACAGGATACTGAAACGGATGGGACAACTCCGTTCCAGAAATCGATCAAAGTAGTTGTGTAACGGTCAAACCAACAAAAACGTGAGGCCTCGTTCCAGGTCTTGCCATAAGGGCGCAATCGTCAATACCGTCATACATCTCACCCGCATCGGTACGTCGTCCTGTGACTCAGGGGAGGGCTCAGGGTCCACGACGACCGTCGGTGCGGTACGCGGTAGGGGGGTGCCGTGCTCGGTGAACGTACGTCTTGCCGAGCCGTGCCGCGAGGTCGACCGCCGAGTCACGGCGTTCGGCCAGCTTTGCCAGCTCACCCGGTATGCACGAAGACAGCAGGACAGGTACCAGGACAGGTACCAGGACAGGTACGGAGAAACCATTCGTCATGCCGTAAGTGAGAACCCCCCTTTCGAACCGGACAAAGAGCCGGGCCGCCCAGGGGCGGGCGGTCCACCGGACGAGAGGGACCAGACTCATGAGTTCCGTTCTGCGACCGGCGATCTCGGGCCAGGAGCCCGCGATCGCGAACCAGCAACCGACCACAGCCGGCGCGTACCGGCCCATCTCCTCCCACCTGGCGATCACGCCACCGGTGAGTGTGGTGATCCCCGCCATGAACGAGGCGGAGAACCTGCCGTACGTCTTCAAGACACTGCCCGACTGGATCCACGAGGTGGTCCTGGTCGACGGCAACTCCACCGACGACACGGTCCAGGTCGCCCGCGACCTGTGGCCCGGCGTCAAGGTCGTCGGACAGCAGGGCAAGGGCAAGGGGGATGCCCTGATCACCGGGTTCGAGGCCTGCACCGGCGACATCATCGTGATGGTCGACGCGGACGGGTCGGCGGACGGCAACGAGATCGTGTCGTACGTCTCCGCGCTCGTCTCGGGCGCCGACTTCGCCAAGGGCTCCCGCTTCGCCAACGGCGGCGGCACCGACGACATGACGTTCATCCGCAAGCTCGGCAACTGGGCGCTGTGCACGATCGTCAACCGCAAGTTCGGCGCCCGCTACACCGACCTCTGCTACGGCTACAACGCGTTCTGGCGGCACTGCCTCGACAAGATCGACCTCGACTGCACCGGCTTCGAGATCGAGACCCTGATCAACATCAGGGTGGTCAAGGCCGGGCTCAAGGTGCAGGAGATACCGAGCCACGAGTACCTCCGCATCCACGGCGCAAGCAATCTGCGGGCCGTGCGCGACGGGCTGCGCGTGCTGCGGGTGATCCTGCGGGAGCGCTCCAACCGGCGTGCCCTGCGCAGCCGTTCGCACCGCTCCCTCCACCTCGGCACGAACCGGGGAGAGGCGTCTTGAGCGAGCTGGACGTCTCGGTCGTCGTCTGCGTCTACACCGAGGACCGCTGGGAGGACATCCTCGCGGCGGTCGCCTCGGTGCGGACGCAGTCCCGGCCGGCCCTGGAGACACTCCTGGTCGTCGACCACAACCAGGCTCTCCTGGAGCGGCTGGCCAAGGAGTACAAGGAGACCGACGGGGTACGGGTGCTCGCCAACGCGGGCCCGCGCGGCCTGTCGGCCGGCCGCAACACCGGGATCGCGGCATCGCGCGGGGAGATCATCGCCTTCCTCGACGACGACGCCGTGGCCGAACGCGACTGGCTGCGCCACTTCGCCGAGGGGTACGCGGACCCCCGGGTGATGGCGGTCGGCGGCCGTACGATGCCGATCTGGGCGTCGGGCCGCCGGCCCGCGTGGTTCCCGGAGGAGTTCGACTGGGTGGTGGGCTGCACCTACAAGGGGCTGCCCGAGGGGCTCGTCGAGGTCCGCAACGTGCTCGGCGGGAACGCCTCGTTCCGGCGTACGGCCTTCGACGCGGCCGGTGGTTTCGCCACCGGCATCGGACGGGACGGCGACAAGCGCCCGCTGGGCTGCGAGGAGACGGAACTGTGTATCCGGCTCACCAGGGCCAGACCCGAGGCGGTCCTGCTGATCGACGACCGTGCGGTGATCCACCATCGGGTGCCCGAGGTCCGCGAACACTTCGGGTACTTCCGCACCCGCACCTACGCCGAGGGCCTGTCGAAGGCGCTGGTCGCCCGAAGTGTGGGCGCGGACAAGGGACTTGAGTCCGAACGCCGGTACACCACCCGGGTGCTGCCCGCCGGGGTCGCGCGCGGTCTGCGCGACGCCCTGCTGGCCCGTCCGGGCGGCGCGGGCCGCGCGGGCGCGATCGTCGCCGGGGTGCTGACGGCGGCGGGTGGTTACGTGCTCGGGAGCGTACGGGCGCGCCGGGGCGGGGCCACGTTCACGGTGGTGGAGATCGAGAGCACCGTGAAGACGGAGAGCGCGGTGGAGACCGAGGGAGGGGGCCCCCGATGACCGACGCACGCGTACCGATCCTCATGTACCACTCGGTCGCCACCGCGCCCAACGACGCGACCCGGGCCCTGTCGGTGGCACCGGAGGCGTTCGCCGAACAGCTGGCGGTGCTGGCGGATCAGGGCTTCACGCCGGTCAACACGGCGGATCTGGCAGCGAGTTGGCGATCCGGTCGCCCGCTCCCCGCCCGCCCGCTGCTGATCACCTTCGACGACGGCTACGAGGGCGTGCACCGGCACGCGCTGCCCGTGCTCGCCAAGCACGGCTTCCCCTCCACGCTGTTCGTGTCGACGGGCTGGCTCAGGGGCCCGTACGACACCGGGGGCGGCCTCGACACCATGCTCGACTGGGACCAGGTGCGCGAACTCGCGGGCAACGGCGTCGAGATCGGCGGCCACAGTCATACGCACCCGCAGCTGGACCAGCTCGACGACGACGCGCTGCGCTTCGAGCTGACCCGCTGCCGGGAGGTCGTCGCCGGTGAACTGGCCGCCGTGCCCGTGTCGTTCGCCTACCCCTACGGCTACTCCAGCCGCCGGGTGAGGCAAGCGGTGCGGGCGGCCGGGTTCGCCCAGGCGCTCGCCGTCGGCAACTCTCTGGCACGCCGGGAGCAGGGGCCGTACGCCCTGCGGCGCGTCACCGTGCGCCGCTCCACCGGCATCGAGGAGTTCGCGCGGCTGGCCGAAGGCCGGTCGATCGCCCGCGAGTTCGCCCGGGACCGTGCCCTCACCAAGGGGTACGCCATGGTCCGCAGAGCCCGACAGGTCCGCCGGAAGGCCATCCGTTCCCGTGTCTGACACGACGACCACACCCGCGACCGAGGCCACCGGGACGCCCGAGGCCGAGACATCCGAGCAGCGTCCTGGGCGCCGGCTGCGGCTGCCCGGCCTGGGCAAGGGCCGGGGCGGCGGCAGCCAGCTGTTCCGCAACGCCTACGCGCTGATGCTCAACACCGGCATCTCCGCCGTGCTCGGGCTCGGATTCTGGCTGGCCGCCGCCCGCTACTACTCCGAGTCCGCGGTCGGCCAGAGCTCCGCCGCGATCGCCGCCATGAAGCTCCTCGCCGGTCTCACGGCGCTGACGCTGACGGGCGCCCTGGCCCGGTTCATCCCGGTCGCGGGCCGCGCCACCGGACGGCTCATCTTCCGTACGTACGCGGGCAGTTCGGTGATCGTGGCGCTGGCAGGCGGTGTCTTCCTGCTCACGCTGGACATATGGGGGCCGTCGTACAGCTTCCTGCACGGGCCTGTGCCCGCCCTCGGGTTCGTCGGTGCCGTCGTCCTGTGGAACCTGCTCACGCTCCAGGACGGGGTACTGACCGGGCTGCGCAACGCGCTGTGGGTGCCGGTCGGCAACACGGTGTTCTCGGCGGTCAAGCTGGCGCTGCTGGTCGCCTTCGCGGCGGCGATCCCGACGAGCGGTGTCTTCGTGTCGTGGGTCGCCGCGATCGCCGTGTCGGTGCTGCCGCTCGGCTGGCTGGTGTTCCGGCGGCTGGTGCCCCGGCACGTCAAGGCGACCGAGGAGCACGCGAAAGCGCCGACGCTGAGGGAGGTCGGCCGGTTCCTGGCGGGCGACTACACGGGTTCACTGTTCTCCCTCGCGGTGGTCTACCTGGTGCCGGTGATCGTCGCCTCGCAGGTCAGCTCCGCCGACAACGCGTACTTCTACATCACCACGACCATCGGCGGCACGGTCAACCTGCTCGCCATCAACATGGGCGCCTCCCTGACCGTCGAGGGCTCGCACGACCCGGCCCGGCTGGCCGCCAACACCCGGGCCGCGCTGAAGCGCATGGCGCGGATCATGCTGCCGGTCGCCGGTGTGCTGTTCTTCGGCGCGCCCTGGATCCTGGGCGTCTTCGGCTCGGGCTACGCGGACGCGGCGACGCCGCTGCTGCGCTGGTTCGCGGTCGGCGCGGTGCTGCGGGTCGTCATGGAGACGTACTTCGCGGTGCTGCGCGCCCAGAGCCGGACCGCCGGACTCGCCTGGCTGCAGGGCCTGTTGTGCGCCCTGGTGCTCGGTCTGACGCTGCTGCTGCTCCCCCGGACGGGTCTGACCGGAGCGGGCGTCGCGGAGATCTCGGCCCTCGCGGTGATCGTCGCGATCGCCGCGCCCAAGCTGTACCGGACGGTCATGGCGGCGCCGGCCGACTCCGTCCCCGAGGGCTCGGCACCGGACGGGGACCTCGCCGACCTGGGGGCCCGCGAGGCCGCCGGGTCCCGCAAGCAGGGCGCCGGCTGGGCGCGGCCCCTGGACTCGGACACGCTCGCGCTCGGCGTCCACCTCGACTTCGACCACCAGGAACGGCGCCCGGACGTCCGCCCAGGGCCGGGGACCCCGCCCACGGGGACACCGGCGCCGCGCGAGGTGCACCGGCCGGCCTGGGCCCTGAAGCAGGTGGGGCTGCCCGTCGAGGAACGGCGGTCGGCGGAGGGCACGTCCGGGGAGCCTGATGTCCCGATGGGCGCGGACCCCGAACTCGTACGAGCTGCCAAGGCGTCCCTCGTACGGGAGTTGCGGTCGTCGCACGCCCTGGCCGAGCCGCCGCCGACGCCGCCGCTGTCCGTGCGCGCGCGTCTGCTGCCCACCCGCTCCGGAGTCGTCCTCGGCTGTCTGCTCATCGCCGCGCTCCTTCTCTACTGGGTGCCCGCGCTGCGCCTCGGCGAGGCCGACCTGGACCGGATGGGCGGGCTCGGGCTGATCTCCGTACTGCCGCTGCCGACGCTGGTCGGGGCCGGGCTGCTGGTCCTGGTGTTCTCGTCGCTGCTGTGGGGCAAGCGGGAGCACCGGGCGCTGCTGGCGCTCACGCTGCTCGCGACGGTCGTGTCGCTGCACGCGCTGCCCGCGGTGATCGAGACCGAGCCGCGGTTCGCTACGGCCTGGCAGCACCTCGGGTTCATCGACTACATCGACCGGACCGGGTCCGCCGTACCCGACCTGGACGCGCGCTGGAGCTGGCCGGGCTTCTTCGCCGGGGCCGCGTTCGTGGCGAAGGCCTGCGGGATCAGTGACCTCACCGAGGTCATCCGCTGGTGGCCGCTGACCATGCAACTCCTCTATCTGGCACCGCTGTTCCTGCTGACGCGCTCGCTGCGGGCGAGCTGGCGCGCCAAGTGGACCGGCGTGTGGATCTTCGTGCTGAGCGGCTGGGTGGGGCAGGACTACTTCTCTCCTCAGGGCTTCACGTATCTGCTGTACCTGGTGTTCGTGGCCGTCCTGCTGGTGTGGTTCCGGGCGCCGCGCGTGCTGTGGGCGAAGATGCGGCCGGGCGAGGCGGAGGTCGAGCCGACGAACCGTCGCCAACAGGCCGTACTGCTGGGCCTGTTGATCGCCCTGTTCGCGGCGACGGTCCCGGCCCACCAGCTGACGCCGTTCGTGATGCTGGGCGTGCTGACGGTCCTGGTCCTGATCGGCCGGTCCGAACTGCGGGGCCTGCCCATCCTGTTCGGTGTCGTCGTCGCGGCCTGGGTCGGCTTCATGGCCGAGCCGTACTGGTCGGGACACTTCGACGACATGTTCGGCGGGATGGGCGGAGTCGGCGGCAATGTGTCGTCGAGCGTCTCCGGCCGTATCGAGGGCGGCAGTTCGACCCACAAGCTCGTCCTCTACGCCCGTGTGCTGCTGGCCGGCGGGGTCATGGCGCTCGCCTGTTACGGCTGGTGGCGCCGCCGCGACCACAAGTACCGCGAACGCTCCCTGCTCGTCCTCGCCTTCGTCCCGTTCTTCGGCTTCGGCATGCAGTCGTACGGCGGCGAAATGGCCCTGCGCGTCTTCATGTTCGCCCTGCCCGGCGCGGCCCTGCTCGCCGGGCTCGCGCTCTTCCCGCGCACCGGGGTCACGGCGAAGGAACGGGACAGGGACCGGATCAGTCTCGCTCCGCTGGCGGCACTGATGGCGGGGCTCGTCCTCATGGGCGGTTTCCTGGTGGCCCGTTGGGGCAACGAGCCCTTCGAGCGGACCCGCCCCGGCGAGGTCGCCGCGATGAACTACGTGTACGCCCACGACGATCCGACCGTGCGGCTGCTGTGGCTGAGCAACGACCTCGTCGACAACGTGACGCCGGCGATGCCGTGGGGCGCGCGGGACATGGAGAAGGTGCAGTACGTGCCGACGCTCGCACCGGTCGACCCGGTGCTGGTGTCGGGGCTGGTGAAGTCGCTGAAGGACGCGGGCCCGAACTCGTATCTGATGGTCAACCGCAGCCAGGTCGTCTACCTCCAGATGGACGTGGGCTACTCGGCGGCCTGGGAGAACCGGCTGCTCCAGAACCTGGACGGGCGGGACGAGTTGAAGAAGGTGTTCGTCAACTCCGACGTGACGATGTATACGATGCGGCAGCAGCCGGAGGGCAAGGTCCCGAAGGCCGAGCCCGGCCCGATCGGCCCCCAGGTGACGTGGACACCGTGGTCGGTGGTGGGCGGCCTGGCGGCCGTCGCCCTGATCCTGCTGCTCACGGCCCGGGAAGCCGTACGGGTCGCGATGCCGCCGAGTGTGCGGCAACTGCGGTGGCTCCAGAGCAGCTTCTGGTTCTCGCTGCCGCTGCTGGCGGTGCTGCTGGCCTCGCTGGTGCAGCGGTTCCTGACGATGAAGTGATGCCGAGTGGGTGGTCCTCCCGGTCGGCGACCGCCGAGCGGCGGGCGGCGATCAGGAGGACCTCCGGCGTCAGGAGCTCGTGAGGACGACGAGTCGCTGGGTCGCCCGGGTCATCGCGACATAGCGGTCGACCGCTCCTTCGACGCCCTCACCGAACGTCTCCGGGTCGACGAGGACGACCAGGTCGAACTCCAGTCCCTTCGACAGTTCCGGGGTCAGCGACCGCACACGGGACGACGTCGCCCGGAACGTGCCGCCCTCGCTGCCACCGGTGCCGATGACACAGGCGATCCCCTCGTCGTGCTCGGCGAGCCAGGTGCCGAGGACCGCGTCCAGCTCCGTGACGGATCCGTGGCGGACGGGGATGCCGCTGCTGCGGACGGAGGTCGGCACGTTGGCGTCCGGGAGCGCGGCCCGGATGACCGGCTCGGCCTCCGCCATGACCTCCTCGGGCGTCCGGTAGTTGACGCTCAGCGAGGCCACGTCGATCCGGTCGAGGCCGACCCGCTCCAGCCGTTCCCGCCACGACTCCGTGAACCCGTGCCGGGCCTGGGCGCGGTCCCCGACGATGGTGAAGCTCCGGGACGGGCAGCGGAGCAGCAGCATCTGCCACTCGGCGTCGGTCAGTTCCTGGGCCTCGTCGACGACGACGTGCGCGAACGGGCCGGCGAGCAGGTCCGGTTCGACGGGCGGCAGTTCGGACTCGTCGACCAGGCTGACCTTGGCGTCCTGGCCGCGCAGCATCCGTACCAGGCCCACGCCGTCGTCACCGTCGGCGCCGGAGTCGGTCGCGGCGTCGATCAGGTTGTCGACGACCTGCGTCATGCGCTCGCGCTGGGCGGCGAGGACGGCATCGTGCCGGCGCCTGCGCCGTGCCGTCTCCGGGTCGCCGAGCCGCTGCCGCGCCGCGTCGAGGAGCGGCAGGTCGGACACCGTCCAGGCCTTGGGGTCCGCCGTGCGCTGGAGCTTTCGCACCTCGTCGGGACCGAGCCAGGGCGCGCACATCCGCAGGTAGGCGGGGACCGACCACAGGTCCGAGACGAGGTCGGCCGCTTCGAGCAGCGGCCAGGCGCGGTCGAGGGTCCCGGTCAGCTCCTCGTCGTGCAGCATCGCCCGGCGGAACTGGTCGGGCGGGACGTCGTCGTCGTGCCGGTCCAGCAGGATCGTGAACAGCTCCTCCCGGATCAGCTCGCGTGCCTCGTTGTGCGGGGTACCGGGTCCGGCCGCTTCGAACGCCTCGGTCCAGTCGGCGGCGCTGAGCCGGACGTCGGCCCAGGGGGTCGTGACGGTCATCCCGTGGGTGGGCGGCTCCTCGTAGAACCGGACGGCCTTCTCGACCGCCTTCACCATGTCCGCGGACGACTTCAGGCGGGCCACCTCCGGGTCCGTCTCGGTCGCCGCTCCGGCGCCCTCGGCGACGAGGTCCCGCAGGGTGCAGGTCTGTACGCCCTCCTCGCCGAGACTGGGGAGGACATCGGCGACGTAGGACAGGTAGGGCCGGCTCGGGCCGACGAACAGCACGCCGCCGCGACGGTGACCGAGACGGGGGTCGGCGTAGAGGAGGTAGGCGGAACGGTGCAGGGCGACGACGGTCTTGCCCGTACCCGGACCGCCGTCGACGACGAGAGCGCCTCGGGATCCCGCCCGGATGACGGCGTCCTGGTCGGACTGGATGGTGGCGAGCACGTCCCGCATCCGGGGCGAGCGGTTGCTGCCCAGGCTGGCGATGAAGGCGGACTGGTCGTCGAGCGCGGCGCGCCGCTGGAGCCCGTCGGCGGTGAACACCTCGTCCCAGTAGTCGCTGATCCGGCCGCCGGTCCAGCGGTACCGGCGGCGGCTCGCCAGTCCCATGGGGTTGGCGTGGGTCGCCGCGAAGAACGGCTCGGCCGCCGGGGAGCGCCAGTCGAGCAGCAGCCGGCGGCCCGTGCTGTCGGTGAGGCCGAGCCGTCCGACGTAGACGGGCTCGGAGTCGTCCGCGCCGACGATGTGTCCCAGGCACAGGTCCAGGCCGAATCGGCGCAGGGCGCGCAGTCGGCCGGTCAGCCGGTGGATCTCCAGGTCCCGCTCCATCGCCTCCCGGCCGATGCCGCCGGGCGCCCTGCGCTCCGCGTCGAGGCGGTCGGACAGTTCGGCGATCGCCTGGTCGAGGCTCTCCGCGATGGCCGCGAAGTGCTGCTCGTCGCCCGCGATCAGCGCCGGGTCGGCCTTGAGGGAAAGACGGTCGGGAAGGTCGAACGCACTGGTGGTCAGGGGGGTCATGTCACGCACTTCGCGAATCTCCCGTTTCCGCAGGTACTGGCCTCGGCCAGCGATTCTGCGGCACCACCGGGGCCTTGCCGCAAGCCCCCCGGTGCGCTATACGTTGAGAGTGGAAAGGGGTGGGTACTCCCCCTGTGCGTTCGTCGCCCGCCCTGCCGGTCCTACCGGCTGAGCCACTTCACCTCGTAGGCACCCATCTCGAACCGCTTCCCGTCGATCTGCGCGTCGATCGGCCGGTCCAGGACGTTGACGACGAGGACGGCCTTGTCGTCGGCGAGGACGCGCACGTTGGGCGCGTCGTCCGGAGCCACCGGGACGGTCTCGTACTCGGTCCCCGGCCCAAAAGCGGCACCAAACCGGGAGACGAGATCGAACATCGGAAGTGCCGCTCCCCCACTGCCACTTGACGTGGGGGTCCACAGGCAGCCGGCGCACGCGCCGCCCTTCTCCTCCTCGGGGTTCCAGTAGAAGCCGGAGGAGGCGCCGCCCTTGGCCATCGCGATCAGGCCGGCGGCCTGGACGGCCTCGCGGCGGGTCTCGGACCAGCCGGTGCGGTCGTCGTTGCCCTCGGCGGGCTCGACGTAGTACTCGGCCCACCACAGCGGCAGTCCGCGTGTCCGTGCGCGCACCCACTCGCCGACGGCGGTGAACTTGTCGGTCGCCGCGAACTCGTCGGGCAGCAGCTCGTCGTCCTTGGTGTAGCTGGAACCGTCCACGACGACGAAGTCGGCGCCCGCCTTGTGCGTGTTCCAGTAGTCGAAGGCGTCGAGGACCCGCTGGTCCATCGCGCCCCAGGGCCCCTTGAAAGTCGTGGAGGCGTCCGGCTTCTGCCGCGGGTCGAGGCTGTCCATGACGAGATACGGCCCGCCCACCATGATGTCCTCGTCGACCTTCTTCAGCGCCTTGTGGACCAGGTTGTAGAGCTCGGTGTAGCCCTCGTAGTCCCAGCGCGCCTCGCCGTTGTTCCAGAAGCCCTTGAACTCGTTCCACACGATGAAGTGGCGTACGTCGGGATAGCGCTTGGCCACGGTCGCGGCGAGCGCGGCAAAGTCCTTGTAGTGCGCGCGAGTTGGCGCGGTCTCCAAGGCTGCCTGGCTCCAGTCGGTCTTGTCGGAGCCGGACTTGCCACCCTTCATCCAGTCCGGGGCGCAGCACAGGGTGACGACAGGGGTGGCGCCGGTCGCGCGCATGAAGTCGATGCGGCGGTCCATCTCCGCGAAGTCGTAACGCCCCTTGACCGGCTCGGGGTTGCCCGCGCCCCAGCCCATGATGTGCTGGTTCTGCGGCAGCCCGGGGTCCTTCGACAGCAGCCCCTCGACCCGGCCGACGGCCGCCGCGCTCCCCTCGTCGGCGCTGAACTGGGTGTGCGTGAAGCCCCACCCGACGTCCGGCTCCGACGACGCGGGCGAGGAGGCGGGCGGCGTGCCGTGCACCTTGTCGCCGTCGCGGGAGGTGCCCGCGGTGCTGCCGCCGTTCGACGGCAGCGTGTTGAGCAGGGTCAGGACCAGGGCCAACGCGGCGGCCCCCACACCGAGCAGAGCGGTGAGCTGCCACCGCCGAGCCCCCGAATTCCACCCATGACGTCCCATCAAGGGCAACAGTAACGGCGGGGCAGGGCCTGAGGGGAGAGTACGTACCAGGCGGAAACCGGGTGCACTCGGCGCCCGGGTGCCGGATCATGGCGGCATGTCTGCGAACCCACACGACGCGCTGCCGATCCGGCTCAACGTCGACGACAGCGACTCACCGTCCGATGTCGTCGACGCGCTGTTCCTCGGCCGCTTCGCGACGGGTGAGCAGCCGTACTCGCATGCGGCGAACATCGACCGCGTACGGTCCGGAGCGACCCTCCTCCCGCCGGGCGCCCGCGTCCTGCGCGCCGCCCGCGACGACGACCGCAGCGCCACGCTGGCGGAGGGCGACGGCTGGACCCTCCTGGTGTCCCGCTGGAACAGGGGCGCCGACGTCACCGTGACGGCGACCACCCCCGAGCTGGCCGCGAAGGTCCTCGACCAGGCGACGGACGGCGCGACGGACGAGCCCGAACCCCAGCCGGAGAACGTGACGATGGGCTTCTGGTACGTGTCCCCGCGCCGGGGCCCGCACCGCACGACCCGCCAGATCTCGGCGGGTACGTGGGACGACGTCCGCGCCAACTACACGGCGCCGGTGGCGGACGCGATGGACGGCCTGATGAAGACGACCCCGGAGGACATCGCGGGCCGGCTGTTGCTGCTGCACGGCCCGCCGGGCACCGGCAAGACGTCCGCGCTGCGCACGCTGGCCCGTTCCTGGCGGGACTGGTGCCAGGTGGACTGCGTCCTGGATCCGGAGCGGCTGTTCTCCGACGTCGGCTATCTGATGGACATCGCGATCGGCGAGGAGGACGGCGCGGGCAAGGGCCGCTGGCGCCTGCTCCTCCTGGAGGACTGCGACGAGCTGATCAGGGGCGAGGCCAAGCACACGGCCGGCCAGGCACTGTCACGGTTGCTGAACCTGACGGACGGCCTCCTGGGCCAGGGTCGCAACGTCCTGGTCGCCGTCACGACCAACGAGGACCTGGAACGCCTCCACCCGGCCGTCGTCCGCCCCGGTCGCTGCCTGGCCCGCATCGAGGTGGGCCCCCTGACCCGCCGCGAGGCGACAACCTGGCTCGGCACAGAGGACGGAGTACCCCGCGAGGGCGCAACCCTGGCCGAGCTCTACGCCCTCCGCCGGGGCACCACCCCCACCTCGGTCCCGGACCAGAGGGAGGGCGCGGACGCGGGGTTGTACTTGTAGGAGGGGGTTGCGGAGGACGCGCCCGATAGGGGCGCGGGGAACTGCGCGACAAGCCCCCACCGCCCCGCAGCAAAAGAACCACCCCAACTACCCCTTATAAGCCGCCCGCAGGGCATCTTTAACCGCATCCAACGCCGCCCCCTCCCCCAACCCGAGCCGCAGAACCCGCTCCGCATAAACCTGCGCGGCAGACGCCGCCTCCCGCTCCGCCGCCGACCCCGCCGCAGCGACAAACGTCCCGTTACGCCCCCTCGTCTCGATCACCCCGTCCCCCTCCAGCGCCCGGTACGCCTTCGCCACCGTGTTCGCGGCAAGACCGAGCGACTCGGCAAGCCCACGCACGGTCGGCAACCGGTACCCCACCGGCAGCGTCCCGGCCCGGGCCTGCTCGGAGATCTGGGCACGCACCTGCTCGTAGGGCGGCGCGCTGTCGTCGATGCGGATCTTCAAGGTCACGCTGCGATTGTCCCGTACCGGCCGGAAAATGAGAGGCACCCGCCGTATCTCCCCACGTAACGTCCGAGCTCATGACACTGACCGTGCGTTCCCTCCGTACCGAAGACCGTGCCGACATCGAGGCCTTCGCCGGCGTCCGGCGTGCAGCTCTCCCCTTCCTCCTGTTCACCCCCGAGGCCGTCGCGTACGACATCGCGCACGCCCATCCGGACGCCCACTTCCGGGCTCTCGTCGCCGAGGAGGACGGCGAGGTCCTCGGCACGGCCCAGACCGGGGTCGTCCACGACAGCCCAAAGCCCGGCCAGGGCTACGTCAACGTGTACGTGCACCCGGAGCGGACGCGGCGCGGTGCCGGTGCGCTCCTCGTCCGCACCGCCGAGCGGCACCTGGCGGCCGCGGGGGTGACCAAGGCCTTCGCCTGGGTGCTGGACGCGCCGGGCAACCGCGCCTTCGCCGAACGTCACGGCTACCACTCCAGCCGCACCGCGCACTTCCTCCGCCTGGACCTGGCGAACGGCACCCTGCCCCCGCTCCAGGACCCCCCGCCGGGCGTCGAGCTGCGCAGGGGCTCCGACTTCGCCGCCGACCCGCGCGCCCTGTTCACCCTGGACGCGGAGACGATGTCGGACGAACCGAGCGACGTCGTCTACTCGTTCACGGACTACGAGGCCTGGCTCCGCGAGACCTGGCAGCACCCCCTGTTCAGCCCCGAGCTGACCTCGGTCGCCGTCGTCGACGGCCGCCCCGCCGCCTTCAGCGCGGCCCGCACCGACGGCGCCACCCGCTACGGCACCGTGATGACCGGCACCGCCCGCGACTTCCGTGGCCGGGGCCTCGCGAAGCTCGCCAAGAACGACTCCCTGCACCGGGCCCGCGCCGCCGGCTGCACGGAGGCGCTGACGGGCAACGACGCCGGGAACGGGCCGATGATCGCTATCAACAACTGGTTCGGGTACGAGATCTGCGCGACGGAGGCGAGGTATGTCCGCGAACTCAACCGAGACGACTGAGGTGAACGAGATGACTGAGATGGCTGAGATGGCTCCCATGGTGAACGTGGTCCTGGTCAAGGGCGGCCGTACGAAGATCAGTTACCCTGCCGAGCTGCTCCACGACGACGGCACCCGTATCGCCGTACGCGCCCCCTGGGCAGGCGACGGAGTCCGCGACTTCGGCTTCGTCCGCTTCGAGCCCGGTGACGTGTTCACGGAGTACTACTGGCGGGACCGCTGGTACTCGGTGAAGGAGGTCCGTGATGGGCAGGGCACGCTGAAGGGCTGGTACTGCGACATCGCCCGCCCGGCCACGCTCGCCGGCACGGACCTGGTCGTCGAGGATCTCGACCTGGACCTGTGGCGCTCCGCCGACGGCACAGACGTACGACGGCTGGACGAGGACGAATTCGCGGAGAGCGGGCTGGCGGAGCAGGATCCCGAAGCCGCGGCCGCCGCGATGACCGCCCTCGACGAGCTGGAGGTCGTCGCGACCGTCGACGGTGGCCTGGAGTCGCTCCTGGCGTAGGTCTGGCCTGGCCTGGGAGCGACTCCAGTCCGGTCACACCGTCGCCACCACCGCGTACCGCTCGTCCTCGACCTCGCGCCCCCACAGCCGCGCGTCGCCGGACAGCCGCTCCACGCGCACATCGGCGGCGAGGGGCGCGAGCAGCCCGGTGAGAGTGTCGGCGGCTATGCCGGCCGGGCTGACCGTCCCCCACACCCCCTCGATCAGCACCAGCCGCCCGCCGGCCCTGAGCAGCCCCTGCCAGTGGCGCAGCACGCGCGCGGGATCGGGCAGGGTCCACAGGACGTGCCGTACGAGCACGACGTCGAAGCGCTCCTCCCCCACCGGAGGTGCCGCCGCGTCGCCGACGAGGAACACCGCGTCACGGCCGGCCAGCTTGCCCCGGGCCCGGTCGACCATGGCCCGGGACAGGTCGACGCCGGTGACCCGGTGTCCTTGTTCGGACGCGAGGAGCGACAGGCTGCCGGTGCCGCAGCCCAGGTCGAGGACATCGGCCGGGTGGTCCGGCAGCCAGGACCTCAGCCGGGCCGCCCAGGCCTCGCGCACGACCGGGTCACGCAGGCCGTGGTCGGGCTCGTCGTCGAAGCCGGCCGCCTCCGCGTCCCAGTCGGTGACGGGGAGTGCCGAGGTCGCGGCGTCGCCGCTGTGATCGTTGTCCGTCATGCGCCCAAGAGTGACACCCACCACTGACAATCGAATCGTGACGGCCGCCACTGACAGACCGGCGCCGATGAGTCACCCTCCCGGAAATGGTCTACCTCCGTGAAAACGCGGAACCCGGTGGACCGAAGGAGGCAGCCATGCGCCGCGTAACCGTGCAGAAGCCCCTGAAGAAGTCGGACTCCCGCCGGGTGCGGGAAGAGGCCGACGAACGCACCACCGAGCGTTCCGAGGTCCGCAAGGACATCGCACGCACCTGGTGGCCGGACGGCTGAGAGCTGCCGGGCAAGCGTTCTGCCGTGCCGGTACCGATAGCGGACGCGGTCGTCCGGGCCGCCGGGGCCCGGCTCAGGCCGGCCAGGCACCGACAGACGGTCTCCCCGACCGGGTTCAGCCGATCGCCGACAGGCAGGTGGTGGCGGTGGCGTGCGCCGGATCGAGAGCGTTCGTCACCTCATGGAACGCGATCCGGTCGAGCAGCCCGAGAGCGGCGTGCTCCGAGAGGTCGAGCGGGCACAGGTCCTGGATCAGGACATTGCGTACGTCGGATCCACTCAGGAACTGGCTGCGGTACGGCGTGACCACCTCGTCGTACCGGGTGGCGATGACCGTGTAGTGGACGCCCGGGACGGTGTCGCCGCCCGCGTTGAGCTTGGCGAGGAAAGCCGATCCGGCGGCCTGGTCGGCGAGGGCGGGTGTGGACGTGGAGAGCAGGTCCTCGGCGCCGGGGAAGTACTTCAGCAGGTTGGTGAGGCCGTTCAGGGTCGTGCCGTGGTTGCTGGGCGCGATACCGACGAGGGTGTTCACCTCGGCGGCCCCACCGAGAAACTTGAGGTAGTAGCGGGGCATCATGCCGCCCTGCGAGTGGCCGACGAGATCGGTCTCGGCGGCCCCGGTCGCGGCGAGCACCTTGTCGACGAAGGCGGCGAGCTGCTCGGCCGACTTGTCGATGGGGCCGAGGCCGTAGAAGAGGGGGACGCCGGGCAGTTGGCCGTAGTCGAGCGAGAAGACGCAGTAGCCGCGGTTCTTCAGATACGGCGCGAGGGTGAGCCAGTTGTCGACCCCGTTCGCGAAGGTGCCGTGCACGAGGACGACGGGGCGGGGGTGGGCGGCGGACGGCTTGCAGGAGTAGTCGTTCCAGCCACTGCTGCTTGACGCGGATCCGGCCTGCGCATCAGCCTGCGCTTCGGCTTGGGCGGTGGTGGCGGGCACGAGGGCGGCCGCGGCGGCCAGCAGCAGTGCGGCGAGGGGTCTGAGTACTCGTTTCCAGGGCAGCATCGAGTGATCTCCTTGCGGCTCAAGGGAGTTGCGACGGCTCTACGCCCTGTGATCCGGATCACGAGGATGCTGTTCACTCGTCAAGTTACGAGCGAGTAGCGCGACGTGGGAAGTTACGCGTCAGTAAAAACTTCGAGTGATGGCCGTTGACTGTGATATTGGGCTACTGAAACGTCACCAGGCGGGCCACGCCCCCACCACCTCGGCAGCCGCTTCCTCCGCCGCCCGGGCACCGGACTGGAGGTCGAACTGGCCGACGGCACGGCCGATTCACCCCCCAGCGCACCCGACGCATCGTTATCGGTTCGAAACGTAACTTGGCTCACACCACTCTTGGGGCTCCCGTTACATTTGGGGTTCCGGGGGCTCCAACTCCCATAAGTGCAGGGGAAGTTGAGGTTCCGTTAGCTGTAGTGGGAAACAAGGGCAGGACGCCGGGGGGCTCTTGCGACTCCGTCACCACGCCCGTCCCCGCAGCCGTACCGCCGTACAGCCGAACTATCGGGGGGAAAGTGCTGTGCCGAGAATCCAGCTGACCTACTGGTGGAGCGGGCACGAGCCCGGCGACATCGTGGAGGTCGACGACGAGACCGCACGCGAAGTCCTCGGCGTCATCGCGCGGCCCGCGAAGGACCAGGACACAGCGGACGTCGAGCTCCAGCCGGAGTCTGGGCGATGAGCGAGCCGTACATCAACTTCCCTGATGTGGAACGGCTGGTCGTCGACCAACTCAAGGACCGCACCGAACTGGCGGGCGTCGTCGTCGACGTCCAGCCGCCCGCCGGATTCGACGGTACCCAGCGTGCCGTGTTCGTCTCCCGGGTCGGCGGAGCGTGGGCGGAGGATCCCCGGCTCGACAATCCACTGGTCGACCTTGAGGTGTACGGGCCGGACAAGGCCGCGGCCCACACCGTCTCCCTCGTCGCCCGAGCCCTGATGCTCCAGCTCCGGGGAACGGTGTACGGCGCGGCAACCGTCCTCGACGTCGTCGAGGAGGACGGCCCACGCTGGCTGCCCGACTACCGGCACGCCACCGCCAGCCGTTACGTCTCGACGACCCGGCTGGTCGTCCGACCGGCCTGAACTGCCGCAATCGCCGTGCTCACAGCGCGGATCCGCAGCACGCCACACCACACCGCACCACTCCTCACCCCCCGGTACGCCTTTCGCACGTCCCTAGCACGTCGTGTTCATCTCCCACCAAGGAGCAGTGATGGCCGGAACGAACGCCAAGGAGATCCGGGTCGCGGGCAGCGGCCGCGTCCTCATCGCCCCGCTCGCCACCGCACCGCCCGCCGACACCAGCGCCGCGTGGGGCACCGGCTGGAGCGACCTCGGCTACACCACCACCGACGGGGTCAAGATCTCCAAGAAGGACAAGCTCGACGCCGTGGACACCTGGCAGAGCGTCAGCGCGGCCCGGTTCGTCTACTCCGACCGCGACCTCAGCTTCAAGTTCCAGCTCCTCCAGCTGAACGAGGCCACGCTGCCGTTCTTCTTCGGGGGCGGCCAGGTGAAGGAGACGGCGACCGGGTCCGGCCTCTACAAGTACGAGCTGGCGGCCGAGCCCAAGTTCGACGAGCGGATGCTCGGCCTGGAGTTCACCGACGGGACCGAGGTCAAGTACCGGATGATCGTCGCCCGAGGTCAGGTGACCGAGACGGAGGAGATCTCCCTCGTCCGCACGGCCCCCGTCAAGCTGGGCGTCACGTTCACGGCACTCGCGGCGGCGGACGAGGCCCCGCTGGCCATGTTCCTCATGAAGGACCCCAGCTTCAGCGCGGCCTGAGCCGCTGATTCTCCCCGTCCGCCCGTATCACCCGTACCGCCCGTACAAGGAGCCCGAACGCCACCATGGCCCGCTTCAACGTCAACGCCGCCCGCGCCCAGCGCCTCGAAACCCTCGGAACGGACTGGGAGTTCGAGGTGGACACGGATGTCTTCCGGCTGCCCACCGAGTTCCCGCGCAGCATCGCCAAGCAGATCGCCACGCTGGAGGACAACGACATCGACGGGCTGCTCGCGCTGCTGCTCGGCGCCGAGCAGTTCGAGCGGTTCACCAAGTACGACATCAGTGTCCAGGACGTCTCCGCGATCCTGGAGGCGTACGGCAACGAGACGGGCATGACGCTGGGGGAAGGCTGAGCCTCGGCGCGCTGGTCGACGAGCACGCCGAGGCCCTGGAGGCGGACCTGCTCCGCCACTACGGCGTCGACCTCCTCGACTGGCACCGGGGCTCCCTGTCCTCCCGCCGCCTGCGCGTCCTGACCGAACACCTCCCCGCGGACTCCTCCTTCGCCCGGGCGGTCCACGGCGAACAGGCGGACTGGACGGTCACCGACCACCTGCTGGCCGCGGTGGTCGACCAACTGGCGGTCGCCAACTGGATGTTCGCCACGGTCAACCGCGACGAGGACACCGACCCGGCGCCGTATCCGGAACCGCTGCCGCGGCCGGATGGCGGCGCGGGTCCCTCTCCTGCGGCAACCGGGGAACCGGTGGCCGACCTGGCGGCCACCGGGGAGGAGCGTTCCGCGAGCCCGGCCGAGATCGTGGCGTTTCTGAGCTCCCCCGGATGACAGGACAATGAACGTGACATCGCCTCCCGATCCCCACAAGATCCCCGACTGGGTCCAGGACTTTCTTGGATCGCCGCGTTTCAAGTCCGCTGTCGACACACAGGTCCAGAGTTTCAGGGCCGGCGTGGACAAACAGGTCAAGGACGTGGTCGACACCCAGGTCAAAGATCTGCGGAGCACGGTGGACAAGCTCAAGGCCGATGCCGAGGCGGCCGTCAACCGTGACATGGTCGCGCAGGTGCCGATCAGCGGACTCAAAGGGGAAGTCGCGGGCCTGAATGCCGCGGTCAACGGAATCAAGGCCGAAGTCAACCTTTTCGACCCCATCAAGCTGCTTGGCATCCAGGACAGAATCGACGCGTTCTGGAAAGACCGTCTCCTCGCGGCGCGGGGGAAGACCGTCAGGTCGAAGGATCTTGATCCGGAGAAGCTGCTGGAGAAGATCGAAGCCCTCGAAGACGACACGATCCCGAAGCTGTCGAAGGATGTTTCCGCGATGCAGACTCAGGTCGACGGCGCACACACGAAAGCCAATGGCATAAGCAAGAATCTCGGCATCAAGCCAGATCTGCCCGAGATGCGCAAAGATCTCGCCAAACTTGAAAAGCACGCGGCCTGGGCCAAGAACCGCATCAACGCACTCGGCGGTTCGAAGGATCCGGCAAAAGATCACAAGATGAGCAGACGCGCCCCGTCGATGCCGAGCGTGCATCAGTTGGAGCGGCAGGAAGAACAACTCAGGAAGGCCATCCTGAAGTTCGTGCGTCTGGTGGAATCTGCGGCCCCGGAGATGAAGTCGTTCTCCAGCCAGATCAACAAGATCGAGCGGGAGTTGCAGCGATGAGAACCGCACTGGTCCAGGCAACCGGCGCGCTCACCCGCTTCCGGACCGCTATGACCCAGACCAGCACGGCCGGAACCCGGCTGCGGAGCGCGGCGAGCGGCGCCAGTGGTTCGGTCGACCGGTTCAGGAACTCGGCGACCCAGGCGAGCACCGCCACCGGTCGGCTCCGTACCTCGGCCACCCAGGCGAGCAGCGGCCTCAATCAGGTGCGGACCGCCGCCACCCGGGCTTCCGCCGATGTCCAGCGGGCAGGCCGGAGCGCGGCGACCAGCGGAGGCCTCTTCAGCCGGTTCAGTCAGGGTCTGCGCACCGCGACCACCGCCCAACGCGGCCTGAACACCGCGATGAAGGCCAACATCCTGGGCGCGATCCTCGCGCTCGTCATGCCGCTCATCACCAAGCTCATCGAGATGGCCATGCAGTCCAAAACCGTGCAGGCCGTCGTGCAGGCCGCGTTCAAAATCATCGGGCAGGTGGTGGGTACGGTCATGAAAGGCGCGTCCGCCGCCATCAACTGGCTGGTCGACGCGGCCAAGAGTGTCGTCAACTGGCTGAAGGCCAACTGGCCGCTGCTGGTCGCCATTCTCACCGGGCCCGTCGGTATCGCCGTACTCGCGATCGTGCGGAACTGGGACAAGATCAAAGAAGCCGTCGGCGCGGTACGGGACTGGATCGTCGACAAGTGGAACTCCGTCGTCGATTTCCTCAAGGGCGTTCCGGGAAAGATCGCGGGCTTCTTCAGTGATCTTCCCGACAAGCTCAAAAGCATGGGCGGCGACCTCATCATGGGTCTCATCAACGGCATCAAGAACAAGGCCTCTGCCCTTCTCGAAACCGTCAAGAACTTCATCGTCAACACCATTCCCGGCCCCATCCGCAGCATCCTCGGCATCTCCTCCCCCTCCAAGGTGATGATGGGCTTCGGCGGCGACGTCGGTGAAGGCCTCGCCATCGGTATGGAAGGCGCCGGCAACCGCGTGGCCGGTGCCGCCGGGCGGCTCGCCACCGCGACCGCGCGTGGGGTGATCGGCCCCGGTTACGGCCTGGCCGGAGCGGCCGGCGCCCGGTCGGTGAGCCGGAGCGGCGTCGGCACCGCGGCCGGAGCCGTCACCGTCAACGTCCATCCCCGGCCCGGCCAGTCCGAGTACGAGATCGGCCGGATCACCGCCCGCGAACTCGCCTGGGCGGCCAAGCGATGAGCGGGCGGCAGCTCCAGCAGCCGGTGTTCGAGGTCGACGGCTGGGCCGGGAACACCGTCGACGACTCCGGGGTCGAGTGGTGGGTCGTCACCGAACAGGGCTGGGCCTCCACCCCGCCCGTCCGGCTCACCCTCACCGACCGGCCCGAGCGGCACGGCGCGTTCGACGCCCCCTCCTACCGGGGCCCCCGGGTCATCACCCTCGAAGGCACCGCCATCGCCCCCGACCGGGCGGCGAAGGAGGCCGCGAAGGACCGGCTCGCCGCCGTACTCGCCGACGGCAGCGCACTGTCGCCGCTCGTCGTCACCGAACCGCACCGCACCCGCCGGGCCCTGGTCCGGCTCACCGCCGAGTCGAAGATCGCCGACCGCAAGGCCGGTGCCTTCGAGTTCTCCCTGACCATGACCGCGCCGGATCCGCTGCGTTACTCGTACGGCCTGAACGCGAGCACCTGCCCGTTGCCCTCCTCCAGCGGCGGGGTCGCCTTCCCGCTCTCCTTCCCGCTGAACTTCGGCAGCGGGTCCGCCGGCGGCCGGCTGCTCCTGGAGAACAAGGGCACCGCACCCACCTGGCCGGTGTGGCGGATCGGCGGGCCCTGTGTCCAGCCGGTGATCACCAACACCGCCACCGGCGAGGAGCTCGCCTTCGAACTCACCCTCCAGGAAGGCGAGTTCCTGGTCATCGACACCGACGCCCGCTCGGTCCTGCTCCAGGGCACCGCCTCCCGCCGCTCCGCTCTGCTGCCCGGATCGGACTGGTTCGCGCTGCGCCCGGGCGCGACGCCCGTCCTGTTCCGCGCCCGCGACCACCAACCGCTCGCCCGGCTGACCGCCGAATGGCGTGACGCCTGGCTCTGAGGCTCCGCCCCGTCCGACTCGGGCCCCGGCAGGGGCAGTTACTGACACCAGCAACAGAAGGAACGCACCCGCATGGCTGACATCGAACCGGACTTCGAACGCGACTCCGGATGGCTTTCCGGCGGCGTCGTCGACGCCGAGGACGCCCGCCTCGCCACCGGCGTGCTCGCCGCGGCCTCCGCGGACCCCGGCAACCCGATCGCCGCCCGCACCGGAATCAAGCCCGGCCCCGGCAGCCCCGGTGCCGTGGAAGCGGCCGAGACGCCGTCCCGCTACGTGACCGTACGTCCGTTCCAGGGCGTCATCCAGGGCACCCGGAAGACATCGGCGGGCGCGTATCTCATCACGCTGGCCCAGCAGAAGACCCTCGACGTCCTGACCGCGGCCCCGGCCAACTCGTCCAATCCGCGCATCGCGCTGATCGTGGCCCAGCAGACCGACCGGCAGTACGGGGACGAGAGCGACGGCATGCTCGTACGGGTGGTCGCCGGGGCGCCGGCGGTGACCCCGGTCGCGCCCACGGTGACCGGCGACCTCATCCCGCTCGCCTCGGTCACCGTCCGGGCGAACGCGGGGGCGATCACCCAGTCCGACATCAAGGACCTGCGCGTGTCCACCGTCGCCGCCGGCGGTGTGCTCCCGCTCCAGACCCACGAGAACCTCCCGGCCGACGGCTTCTCGGGGCAACGCGTGTACGACCTCGAAACGGGGCTCGACCTCGTACGCGTCGGCAGCGCCTGGCGTCCCGCGGTCACCGGCTCGGTGCAGTTCTTCGGCCCGGCGGACACGGGCTGGCCGCAGACCGGTTCGGCGGGCGCGGCCAATTTCACCTTCAACCAGGTGACCGTCCCGGCGGCGCCCTACCCCCGGCTGATCTTCATCACCGGGCAGGTGATGGTGTCCTGCTCGGGCACCGACGAGCGGTGGGACCACGTGCTACGCGGACCGGACGGCCTGATCTCCGTCGCCACCTTCCACGGCGGTCCCACGAGGCTCATCAGCACCGTCGCGACCGGCCACATGGTGATCCCCGCGACAGCGGCGCCGCTGCTGCTGGCGCAGTACCTCGGCCGGGGCGGCGGCGTCACGACCGGCACTGCGACCGTGCCCACCGTCTCCCCTGTCTACACCGGCCTGCGTGTGGTGGCGTTCCCCGTCCCGTGACACCCCATCGAGGAGAGGCAGCATCACCATGAGCACGCCCACACCGGAACGCGACTCCGCCTGGATATCCGGCGGCGTCCTCGACGCCGAGGACGCCCGCCTCGCCACGGGCGTGTTCGCCGCCCCCGGCGCCGGGCAGATCCAGGCCCGCAGCGGTATCAAGCCCGCCACCGGCGACCCCGGCAAGGTGCAGGCCACGGCCACCGTCTCCGGAAAGGTCACCGTCAGCCCCTTCCAGGGCGTGATCCAGGGGACGAGGGCCACCGCGACGGGCGCCTACCTCGTCACGCTCGACCAGCAGAAGACCATCGACGTACTCGGCACCCACCCCGCCAGTACGCTCAACCCCCGCCAGGACCTGATCGTCGCCCGGCAGCGCGACACGCAGTACGGCGACGCCACCACCGCCATGACCGTCGAACTCGTCAAGGGGGACGAGGCCGCCGTCCCGATCGACCCCGCGCTGACCGGCGACTGCATCCCGCTCGCACGCGTCAAGGTCCCGAAGAGCGCCACGTCCATCGCCAACGCCAACATCGAGGACCTGCGCCCCTGGACCACGGCCGCGGGCGGCATCCTCCGGGTCTGGGGCGAGGGCGGCCGGCCCACGTACCCGTACACCGGCATGTACATCCACCGCTCGGACACCAACCATCTGGAGCGGTACGACAGCACGGCGGGCTGGCGTGCGGTCAACGACGACACCGGCTGGACCAACCTCCCCCTTCTCCCCAACTGGACCGTGTACAACGCCGAGACACCGGCCGTACGCCGGGTCGGCGCCACCGTCCACCTGCGCGGCGCCCTCCAGTCCACCCTCGCCCTGACGGCCAACGGCACCGCCCTCATCAACCTCCCGGCCGGCTTCCGCCCAGCGGTACGACACCACTGGTACACGGCGATCGGCGGCACGACGCGGGGCCTCGAACTCATGCTCCGCCCCGACGGCAGCGTGGCGTTGTATCCGCAGGAATCCCCGCTCCCGGCCACCCAGTTGGTCTACCTCAACACCACCTGGCTGGTGGGATAGTGACCCGCACGGCGACCCGCTACACCTACTACACCGCCGACCTCACCACCGGCGCCATCACCGACGAACTCCCGTTGTACGACGTCACGTTCAGCACCGAGCTCAACGAGGCCGGCGAGTTCCGCGGCCGACTCCCCCTGGGTGACCCGCGGGTGACGGTCCATCACCCCCGGGAGATCACCGAACCCGGACGCGCCGCCCTGTACGTCGAGCGGGACGGCGTACTCGTCTGGGGCGGAGTCGTCTGGACCGTCAAGTACACGTCCGCGGACCAGCACTTGGAGATCGCGGCGGCGGGCTTCCTCTCCTACTTCGACCACCGCCGCGTCCTGCCCGCCGACTTCGACCCGGCCACCGCCGACCTCGCCTCCGCCGACGTCCCCTTCACCGACCGCGACCAGTCGGACATCGCCCGCGAACTCGTCGCCATCGCGCAGGCCCACCCGGGCGGCGACATCCGGGTACGTCCGGAAGCCACCACCGTCTCCGGTATCCCCCGCACCGTCGTCTACTCCGGCAGTGGCCTCAAGAGCACCGGCGAGGCGCTGCGCGAGCTGGCCAGCCTCGAACACGGCCCGGACTTCCTCCTGGACATGACGTACGGCTCGGACGGCCGCCCCGTGCGCAGGCTGCGCGTCGGCACACCCCGCCTCGGCCAGCAGGGCACGCCTCACGTGTGGGAGTACGGGGCCAACCTGATCGGCTACACCTGGCCGGTCGACGGCGCCTCCACCGCGAGCCGGGTCTTCGCCCTCGGTGAGCAGGGCGAGGGCGAGAGCGGCCAACTCGTCGCCATCGCCGAGGACCGCACCACCGGACGCCCCCTGACCGAGACCGAGGTCTCCTACGTCCACCTCACCGACCCGGCCCTGCTGCTGTCCCAGGCCCGCTCGGCCCTCGCCGCCGTCTCGGCCCCCGTCGTCCTGCCCGAACTGACGGTGCGCGCCGACCTCGAACCCGTACTCGGCTCCTACCAGGTCGGCGACGACGCCACGGTCGTCATCAAGGACGCGTTCTTCCCTGAGGGCACCCAGTTCGACGTACGGATCACGGGCATCGAGGTCACCCCGGGCAACGACGCGGGTGAGGAACAGGTCCAGCTGACCGTCACACCAGGAAACAGGAGCACCTGATGACCAGGATCAATCGCCCCGACACCCTCCTCACCGAGCTGCGGGACATCAAACGCCGCCTGCACGCCCTGGAGACCGCACAACGCACCGCGACACCGACAGCACAGTCAACTGCCGCGCGAACGACGCCCGTTCAGACGACGTCGGCAGCGACGGCATCGACGGCATCGACGGCCGAGGAGTCCCCCGCCCCCGAGACCACGGCCCCGGATCCGGATCCCGGCCCCGACGCCGACTCCGCATAGCTCCCGGTGTTCCAGGCGTTCTCAATGTTCTCGGTGTTCTCGGGGCTGATGTTCTTGTTGTGACGCAGGAGGTTGCGCGGGTCCCAGGCTGTCTTGACCTCGCGCAGCCGCCGGTACTTGGCCTCGCTGCCGTGGACTCCGCGCCGCCACGCCTCGCCCAGGTCGTCGGTGAGGTTGGTGTAGCCGGTGTCCAGTGCGTGGGACCGCATCGCCTCGGTGATGTGCTTCGCCGACTGTTCGTACGCCGGGTCGTGCTCGGGGGCGTCCCACATGCTGACGGCTTCCCACAGCCAGGCGGCTCCCTCACGGGAGAAGGCCGTGGCGTCCTCCGCGACATCCTCGGAGATCGCGCCGCCCATGCACCACAGGTTGATGACGGTGGTCGCGCCGGGGTTCGACGGCGCCGTGGCGGCATGGCGCAGCAGGGTGCCGACGGCGTCGGCGGACAGGGCCGGCAGATATCCGCCGCGCAGGTTCATGCGCTTGCCGTAGGGGGCGACGGCGTCGAGCATGCTGTTCGCCGTCAGCCACGGCACCGTCGCGACCAGGTCGGCCACCGGCCTGCCGAGCGCGGCGAGCGGCCCGATGACCTCGCCGGCGGTCGCGGGATCCCCACTGTAGACGGGGACGAGGACCAGCACCGGCTTCCCGTGCGCCTCCGGCGGCAGCGTCGGCAGGGCAGGGGCGGGGGCGATCGCGGCCAGCAGGCCCAGCTCGCGGGGCGCGGTGGCCATGAGCGCGGGGAGCCCGGCCAGTACGTCGGCGGCCTGGTCGAACGGGAAGATCAGCTGCCCGGCGACAACGTCGGGGCCCACCGGGTGCGCGCGGTACTCGAACGCGGTGACGACCCCGAAGTTGCCGCCGCCGCCACGCAGCGCCCAGAACAGCTCGGGGTTCTCGGTCTTGTCGGCGCGGACCCTACGGCCGTCCACGGTGACCATCTCGCAGGCCAGCAGGTTGTCGACGGTGGCGCCGAAGCGGCGCATCAGGTGGCCGATGCCGCCGCCCAGGGTCAGTCCGGCGACGCCGGTGCTGCTGACCGTCCCGGCGGGCACGGCGAGGCCGTACTGCTGGGCGGCGGCGTCCAACTCGCCGAGCAGTACGCCTGGTTGGGCCCGCACCACGCGGGTCTCGGGGTCGACGGTGACCGCCTTCAGCGCCGAGAGGTCGACGACCAGGGCGCCGCCTGGCATCGCGTAACCGTCGGACCCGTGCCCTCCGCCGCGAACAGCCACCGGGATGCCGTGGGCGGAGGCGTAGCGCAGGACGGCCGCGACGTCGTCCTCGTCGGCGCACTGCGCGATCAGCGCGGGGCCTTCGTCGGCGGCGCGCCCCTGATACAGGGCTCGGGCCGCGTCGTACCGGTCGTCGCCGGGCCGCAGTACGGCGCCGCGGACGTCGGAGGGGAAGTCGGTGTGGGGGTGGGCGTCTGCCGACAGGGTCATGGAGGCCTCCTCAGGGCTGTACACGTAACCGGAAAACCAATTTCCGGTTACGTGTACAGAGGCTAACATCGGGAGCACATGAGCCGATCAACAGCCCCTGACGAACGTCCGCTGCGCGCCGACGCCCGCCAGAACGTCGAGCAGATCCTCCAGGTCGCCCAGGACGTCTTCGCCGACCTCGGCTACCAGGCGTCGATCGCGGAGGTCGCCCGGCGCTCCGGCCTGGGCATGGGCACCATCTACCGGCACTTCCCGAACAAGACCGTCCTGGTGGAACGCATCGCGATCAAGGTGATGCGGGAGAGCCTGGCCGAGGTACTGCGCGCCCTGGCCGAGGAACCGGCCACGTGGGCCGCCTTCACCCGGGTGATGCGCCACACGACACGCCTGCGCAGCAGCCAGCTCTTCCCCGTGTCCCGGGGCCGCGCCACAGAACCGGGCCCCGAGCTCGCCGGTGTCCGCACACAGCTGCTGGCCGCTCTGGAGGATCTGGTGACACGGACCCAGCGTGCGGGAGCCCTGCGCGACGACGTGAACGCCTTCGACATCGTCCTGATGCTCAACTCGATCCCGCCGCGCCTGCCCGACGGGGAGGACGGCAGCGCCGCGGCGGACCTGGCCGACCGGCACCTCGGCGTACTCCTCGACGGGCTGCGCGCCCCCGGCTCCGAGACCCTGTCCCGACCGGCCCCGGGCCGCCGGGAGATCGACCAGTTCTTCGGCACCTCGTACGGCCTGTGACGGAATCCATGACGTCTCTGTACGTCGCCGACAGGCTCAGATCGCTGCGAGCATGGCCAGGACGTCGTCGTACGTGCCCTTCGCCTCCGCCTCGCGCGTGAACCTGGCGCGCTCCACGACGATTTCCCTGGCGTCGGGCCGGTTGCTCAGCAGGGTCAGGGTCTCGTCGAGGAAGTCCTCCAGGGGCATGGAGTTCTCGTCGTCCTGCTGGCCCAGCAGGGTCGTCCGTACGGCCGGCGGGGCCACCTCGATCACCTGGACGCCCCTGTCTGCGAGCTGCACGCGCAGGCTCTCGCTGAAGGAGTGCAGCGCGGCCTTGGTCGCGCTGTAGGTCGGGGTGATCGGCAGCGGGACGAACGCCAGCGCGGAGGAGACGTTCATGACCACCGCGTCGTCCTTGCCCAGCAGTAGCGGCAGGAAGGCGTACGTCATCCGGATCGTGCCGAGCAGGTTGACCGTGATGTGATCCTCGGCGACCGCGAGTTCGGCCGGGTCGAGGAGGTTCTCCCGCTGCATGATGCCGGCGTTGTTGACCAGGACGTTCAGCCCCGGGTGGCTCGCCGCCACGGTCTCGCGGGCCCGGGCGATCGAGTCGGGGTCCGCGACATCGAGGACGAGGGCGTCGATGCCCGGGTGCCCGGCCGTGATCTCGTCGAGGAGTTCCTTGCGCCGGCCGGCGACGATCACCTTGTTGCCGGCCTCGTGCAGACGCAGGGCCAGACCGAGGCCGATGCCCGAGGTCCCGCCGGTGATCAGGATCGTGTTGCCAGTCATCTTCATGGGGGTCTTGTTCCTTCGGTACGGCGGGCCGGTGAGCGCCCGCAGCCTCGACCGTAGGAGCGCCTTCGCGGGGGCGGGAGAGGACGGCTTGTCCAGGGATCGGCGGTCCCTGGCTGGGCAAACGGGGAGTGGTCATGATGGAGGGCATGGACAAGAAGGAGCTGGCTGAATTCCTGCGTCGGCGGCGCGACAGCCTGCGCCCCCACGACGTCGGGATGGTCGAGGGGCCTCGCAGGCGTACGCAGGGGCTGCGCCGCGAGGAGGTCGCGCAGCTCGCCGGCATGTCCACCGACTACTACGCCCGCCTGGAACAGCAGCGCGGCCCCCAGCCCTCCGTCCAGATCGCCGCCGCCCTCGCCCGCGCGCTGCGGCTGACGCTGGACGAACGCGACCACCTCTTCGCCCTCGTCGGCCACAACGCCCCGGCCCGCTTCCACCGCGCCGAGCATGTCGGTCCGACCCTGTTGCGGGTCCTGGACCGCCTGGACGACTCCCCGGCCCTGGTGCTGACCGACATGGCCGACACCCTGGCCATGAACCCGCTCGCCATCGCGCTGCTCGGCGACCAGACCCGTCACTCCGGCCTGGTCCGCAGCGCCTACTACCGCTGGTTCATGGACCCCGCCGAACGCCTGATCTACCCCGAGGAGGACCACGAACGCCACGGCCGCGCCCAGGCGGCCCGCCTGCGGGCCGCGCTGACAACCGGCAGCGACACCCCCCGAGCCACCCGGATCCTCGCCGAACTCCAGAAAAACAGCCCCGAGTTCGCCAGTCTGTGGGAATTGCAGGAAGTCGCCCAGCACTACGACGAGAGCAAGACCGTTCTCCATCCCGAGCTCGGCCGTATCGAGGTCGACGGCCAGGTCCTGTTCACCGAGAACCGCGCCCAGACCCTGGTGGTACTGACCACCCGCCCCGGCACGGAAAGCCACAGCAAGCTCGAACTGCTCTCCGTCATAGGGAACCAGCAGCTCACCCCCTGACCGCAGGAGCCCCATTCAGCGCCACTTCGCCCGAGCGGCCGGAGGCCATGTCCACGAACGCCCGACGGACTCCTGCCAGGCGCCTCAAAGCGCCGCGGCCCCGGTCGTACGCGACATCGCGGGCAGTTCCACGGTGATGCGGAGCCCGCCGGCAGGGCGCGGGGTGAGGGTGAGGGTTCCGTCGTGGGCGTGAGTGATGGTTTTGACGATGGCCAGGCCGAGGCCGACGCCGGTGTGGTCGGTGTGTACGCGTTCGGTGCCGCGGCGGAACGGTTCGGTGAGTTTCGAGGTGAGCTGGGGGGTGAGCTTCTCGCCGGTGTTTTCGACAGTGAGTACCACGGTGTCGGGGCGGACGCCGGTGCCGACGTCGGTACTCACCCACACGGTGCCCTGTTCGGGCAGGTTGTGGACGATCGCGTTGTGCACGAGGTTCGTGGTCAGTTGCAGCAGAAGCGCCGGCGATCCCGCGGTGGGGGTGATGTCGCCGGACGTCTCGATGGTGATGCCGCGCTTTTCCGCGAGGGGGAGGAGTGTTTCGGTGGCTTCTTCCGCCAGGAGAGACAGGTCGACGTGTTCTCGGGTGAAGGACCGCTGGTTGGCGCGGCTGAGCAGGAGCAGTGCTTCGGTGAGGTCGATCGCCCGGGCGTTGACGGCGTGGAGGCGGTCGATGATTTCACCGGTGTCGCGGTTCGGATCGGTGCGGGCCACGTCGAGAAGTGCCTGCGAGATCGCCAACGGGGTGCGCAACTCGTGGGAGGCGTCGGCGGCGAATCTCCGCTGTTCGGCGACGTGCGCTTCGAGCCGCTCCAGCATGCCGTCGAAGACGTCGGCGAGCTCACGGAACTCGTCGTTGCGGCCCGGCAGCCGGATCCGGTGCGAGAGCGATCCGGTCGAGGCCAGGCGGCTCGCGTCGGCGATGCGGGTCAGCGGGGCGAGCATCCGGCCGGCGAGGATCCACCCTCCCACGAGGCCGAAGACCAGCAGGAACGCCAGTACTGCGGCCGCCCTCGGAGCGAAGACGTCCAGGAGTGCGGACCGGACGGGAAAGACACCGTTCCCGGGTCTGTCGTCGGGGTTGATGAGCATCGCGCGGTCGGGGACATAGCGGAGGAGGAACACCCACACCGCGGCGAGCAGCAGGCCGCCGGCAAGCATGAGGAATCCGGCATAGCTGAGGGTGAGTTTGAGGCGAACGCTCAACCCGGGTGCCCTATCCACGGTCTCCGCCCTCGTATCCGGCCCCGTGGCCGGCCTCGTGTCCGGCCTCTGGTTGCGTGTCGATGCGGTAGCCGACGCCTGACACGGTGGCGATGATCCAGGGTTCGCCGAGGCGTTTACGCAGTGCCGAGACAGTGATGCGTACGGCGTTGGTGAACGGGTCGGCGTTCTCGTCCCACGCCCGCTCCAGGAGCTCTTCGGCGCTGACGACACCGCCTCCGGCGGCGACGAGGACTTCCAGCACGGCGAACTGCTTCCGGGTCAGCGCGACATAGCGGCCGTCCCGGTAGACCTCGCGGCGGAACGGATCCAGCCGCAGGCCCGCGGTCTCCTGCACGGGCGGCCTGTGGTGGGCGCGCCTGCGGTCGAGTGCTCTGAGTCTGAGTACGAGCTCCTGCAGGTCGAACGGCTTCGTGAGGTAGTCGTCGGCGCCGAGTCCGAACCCGGTGGCCTTGTCGTCGAGACGGTCGGCCGCGGTGAGCATCAGGATCGGCATGCCGCTGCCGGAGGCGACGATGTGTTCGGCGATCTCGTCACCGGACGGTCCGGGGATGTCGCGGTCGAGGACGGCGATGTCGTAGGCGTTGACGCTCAGTGCTGCCAGAGCGGTGTCACCGTCGCCCGCGATGTCGGCCGCGATCGCTTCCAGGCGCAGTCCGTCGCGGATGGCTTCCGCCAGATAGGGCTCGTCCTCGACGATCAGCACACGCATGCTCCGAGGCTACGAGCCGCCGCGTATCGCCGGCATATCGAAAACCGGATACGTGCCGGCAACACCGCGCTGCCTTGACTGGCGGTATGGCTCGAACTCCACCATCAGCACGAACACCGACCCGCCGGATTCGCCGGCTCCGTGTCGTCGGCCTGCCAGTTGCCCTCCCGGTCGTCCTGGTAGCCGCCCTGTTGGCCGTCCTGGCAGTGATCGCCGCAGCCCTCGGCCACCAGGTGGCGAAGTCCTCGTCCGGCTCATCCCCCTCGGCCGCCTCACCCCTGAACTCCTTTCACCTGGAGCACCCTGGCGCGCTCGGCGAGGCCGACGGTGTCGTCCCCGACGGCGTGACGGTCTTCGACGACGCGATTCCGGCGGTGGCCAACCTCGATCCAGGTCTGCTCGATGCCCTCCGTCAGGCGGCAACTGCCGCCGCGGACAACGGAGTCGAGTTCTTGGTCAACAGCGGCTGGCGTTCCCCGGAATACCAGAATCAACTTCTGCGCGAGGCCGTTGCCAAGTACGGCTCCGAAGACGAGGCCGCCCGCTGGGTGACGACCGCGGAGACGTCCCCGCACGTGTCAGGGGACGCGGTCGACATCGGGCGCTCCGATGCGACGGCGTGGCTGTCCGAGCACGGTGCCGAGTACGGGCTGTGCCGGATCTACCGGAACGAACCCTGGCACTACGAACTGCGCACCCATGCGATCGACCATGGCTGCCCGCGTTTGTACGCCGACCCCACCCAGGACCCGAGGATGCAGCAGTGATCGGCAGCGAGCGAGGACCGGCGATGACCCAGGTGGACACGGCGGCGACCGGACAGGGCGATACGGACCGCCGGGACGCCGGTTCCGGTATCTGGCGCGCGGGCATCCGCCGGGCGATCCGCGTCGTCTCCCGGCCGGAACCCTGGAAGCGCGGCCCGCTGCTCGCGACCCTGGCGCTGCTGCTCGGCCTGCTCATGCTGCTGCACGCGAAGATCCCGAACCGGATCGGGAACCTCGGCAGCCTGGTGGAGACGCTCCTGCCATGGTTCGGCCTGTTCGTTCCGGTGCTGCTGGCCGGGGCGCTGTGGCGCCGCTCCGCCTCCGCGGTGGCCGCGCTCCTGTTGCCGGTGACCGTGTGGCTGAACCTCTTCGGCGGGCTGCTCAGCGACAAGTCCCACCCGGGCGGCGGCCTCACCGTGGTCAGCCACAACGTCGGCGCCGACAACCCCGACCCGGCCGGCACCGCCCGCGAACTGGCCGCCTCCGGTGCGGACGTGCTGGCACTGGAGGAGCTGACCCCGCAGGCCCGGGGCACGTACGAGAAGGAGTTGGCGAAGGCGTACCCGCACCACACGGTCCAGGGCACGGTCGGGCTGTGGAGCAAGCTGCCGCTGTCGGACACCCGGCCGGTCGACATCGCGCAGGACGCCGGGCCGCTGGGGGACACCAAGCCGGCCGAGGTCAAGTTGGCCTACAACAGGGCGCTGCGCACCACGGTGGCCACGGACCACGGCCCGCTGGCGGTGTATGTGGCCCACCTGGGATCCGTACGTGTGAATCCCAGGGCGGGCTTCTGGACGGACTCGCGGGACAGGAACGCGCAGGCGCTCGGAAAAGCCGTCGCCGCCGAACAGAACAAGCGGGTGGTGCTGCTCGGCGACCTGAACGGCACCATGGACGACCGCGCGTTCACCGGCCTCACCTCGCAGCTGCACCCGGTCCAGGACGCGGCCGGGGACGGCTTCGGCTTCAGCTGGCCGGCGGAGTTCCCGGTGGCGCGGATCGACCAGATCCTGGTCCGCGGTGTGCGGCCGGAGAGCGCGTGGGTACTGCCGGCCACCGGCAGCGACCACCTGCCGGTGGCGGCCGGAATCAGCTGGTGACGCACGCTCCCACTCCTTGACGTCGGCCGAACGGCTGTCGGCGGGTTGCAGATCGGCGTACGGGGTTCGGCGCCGATGAGGGCGAGGGCCGCCTCGGGACCGTTGTCCCGGCGGGCAGCGGCGATCTCGGCCCCGCCGCCCCCAACAGCCCTGGCCGCGCGGCGGAGAGGGGCTCACTTGCGGACCGTCAGTCAGGCGTTGAGCGCGTCGATCAGGGCCTTGACGACATCCTCCGTCGTGGCCGTTCCGCCGACGTCGCGGGTGAGGATGCCCGCGGCGGTCGTGGCCTCGATCGCCTTGTCCAGGCGGGCGGCCTGGTCGGGCAGGCCGAAGTGCTCCAGCATCAGCGCGGCGCTGCCGACCGCCCCGATCGGATTGGCCAGGCCCTGGCCGGCGATGTCCGGGGCGGAGCCGTGGACCGGCTCGAACATGCCGGGGAAGCGGCGCTCGGGGTTGAGGTTGGCGCTGGCCGCCAGGCCCAGGCTGCCCGCCAGGGCGCTGCCGAGGTCGGAGAGGATGTCGGCGTTGAGGTTGGAGGCCACGACGACCGAGAGGTCCTCCGGCTTGAGTACGAACTTCGCCGACATCGCGTCCACGAGCACGCTCTCGGTCTCGACGTCCGGGTAGTCGGCGGCGACGCGCTTGAAGACGTCGTCCCACAGGACCATGCCGTACTGCTGGGCGTTGCTCTTGGTGACGGAGGAGACCTTCTTGTGGACCCGGGTCCGGGCCAGGTCGAAGGCGAACCGCATGATGCGTTCGCAGCCGACCTCGGTGAACAGGGCCGACTGGACGGCGACTTCACCGCCGGGTCCGCGTCCGGAGAAGTTGCGGCCGCCGAGGCCCGCGTACTCGCCCTCGCTGTTCTCGCGGACGACGACCCAGTGGCTTCCCACTGCACGGCCTGCAGGGCGTTGGTACTAGCGTCCGGTGGCCGGGTGCTCCACCGGCCAGCTCACGCCCGTCAGCTCCTCGGACACCGTCCACAACCGCCGCGCCACCGCCGTATCGCTCGCCGCCGCAGACCGTCCGACCAGCGTCGGGGCGCCCCGCATCTCGCCCCGCCCGTCAGGACCGACGTAGCTCGCGCCGGGCAGGTCCTGTGTCGCGGCGTACAGCGTCGGCAGGGTGCCCGCCTTGTCGTCCTGGGCGAAGAACCTGTTGCCGACCTGCATGAACGCCTTCATCACCGGACTCGCGGCATGGCTCTGCAGGTTGGTCGCCGCATAGCCGGGGTGGGCGGCGAGGGCGCGGACCGGGGAGCCGGAGGCCGTCAGGCGGCGCTGGAGTTCCAGCGTGAAGAGGAGGTTGGCCAGCTTCGACTGGGCGTACGCGCGCCGCGGGTCGTAGTCGGAGCTCCAGTTCAGGTCCTCGAAGCGGATCCGCCCGTCGGCCCAGCGGTGGGCGCCGGAGGCCACCGTCACCACCCGGTCGGTGATGTGCGGCAGGAGCAGGTTGGTCAGCGCGAAGTGGCCCAGATGGTTGGTGCCGAACTGCATTTCGAAGCCGTCCGCCGTCTGCTGCTTCGGCAGCATCATCACGCCGGCGTTGTTGATCAGCAGGTCCAGCGGTCGGGCGTCCCAGGCGTCCGCGAACTCCCGTACCGAGGACAGGTCCGCCAGGTCCAGACGCCGTACCTCCGTGCTGCCGCTCACCGTCGCCGCCGCTGCCCGCCCGCGCTCCAGGTCCCGTACGGCGAAGACCACGTGGGCGCCCGCACGCGCCAGCGCGTCCGCCGCGGTGAGGCCGATGCCGCTGTTGGCGCCGGTGATGACCGCCGTGCGGCCGGTGAGGTCGGGGATGCGGGTCGCGTCCCATGCGTTGTTCTTCGTCTTCTCAGCCATGCTTCGAATGTAGGCGTCGCCAACAATGATGTCAATGACAACAATGATGGCATCGACAACTATGCTGGCGCTGCCTACATCGAGTTATGATGTCCCCCATGCCCGAGAGCCGCCCCTACCACCACGGAGATCTGCGCGCCGCCCTGCTCGCAGCCGCAGAACGCACCCTGCGTGAGAAGGGTGTCGGTTCCCTGTCGCTCCGCGAGCTCGCCCGCGAGGTCGGCGTGAGCCACGCCGCGCCCGGCCGGCACTTCAAGGACAAGCAGGCCCTGCTCAACGCACTGGCGCTGGCCGGGTACGAGCGGCTGAGCCAGGCCCTGGACGCCGCCGACGCCCCGGCACTCCCCATCGAACCCCGGCTCACCGCCCTCGCCCGGGCCTATCTCCGCTTCGCCGTCGACAACGCCGAGCTGCTGGAACTGATGTACGCCCGCAAGCACGACCCCGACGCCTCGGAACAGATGGCCGCAGCCGTCGAACGGACGGTGGGCGGCCTCGTCCAGGTCATCTCGGACGCCCAGAAACGCGGCGAGATCATCGCGGGCGACCCCGCGGACCTGAACCTGGTCACAGGCGCCACCCTCCACGGCATGGCCGCCTTCATCGCCGGCGGCATGCTGACCCCGGAGGCAGCCCTGGCAGGTGTGGACACCCTGGTCCACCACCTGCTCCACGGCCTGAAGCCCCGCTGACGCTTCTTTCGGCCGGCTGACGACGGAAGAACCCCCAGCGCCACCGCGTCAGGCGGCGTAGGAGGCAAGCAGTTCGTTGTACTGCTTGGCGGTGGTGGCCAGGTCTTCGTCGGAGAGGCCGAAGGCGGTGCCGTGCACCTTGACCATCGGCTGCTGGATGTCGAACTGGCACAGCCGCAGGGTGGCGTGCCAGCTGTTGAGGAGGGTCTCGATGGTGGCCTGGTTCGAGCCTTCGGGGGTGTAGTGGTCGGCGGGTACGCCGGTGGTGACGGCGATGACGGCCTTCTTGCCGGCCAGCTGCGAGGCGGATCCGTCGATGGTGAAGGCCCAGCCGAGGGTGAGGACCGTGTCCTGCCAGTGCTTGAACAGCGGGGTGGTGTTGTACCAGAACACCGGGTGCTGGAAGACGATCACATCGTGCTCGGCCAGCAGCGCCTGTTCCGCGGCGACGTCGATCCGGAAGTCGGGGTAGGTGGCGTAGAGGTCGTGCACGGTGACATGGGCCAGGTCGCGGACGGCGTCCACGAGCGCCGCGTTGGCCTTCGACTGGGACAGGTCGGGGTGGCCTACGACAAGGAGAACCTTGGACATGGTGAGAAGACCTTTTCAGTGATCAGGGAGAGGTGAATGGACGTGGGTGGTCGGTGTGACGGGTGGAGCGCTGGTTGATCCGGGAACAGCGGTCAGCAGTCAGCGGTCAGCGGTCAGCGGTCAGCGGTCAGCGGTCGATGCTGGCCATGTTGGCCTCGTTGTGGCGTTCGCCGGCGGCGGGTGTGAGGTTGTTGAGGCGGTCCTGCTGAGCGGCGCTGAGTTCCACACCGTCGGCGGCGGTGTTCTCCTCGACGCGGGTGACGCGGCGGGTTCCGGGGATGGGGGCGATGTCGTCGCCGCGGGTCAGCAGCCACGCCAGGGCGGTCTGGGCGGGGGTGGCTCCGATCTCGGCGCCGATGGCCTGGACTTCGTCGACGATGCGCAGGTTGCGCTGGAAGTTCTCGCCGGTGAAGCGCGGGTTGGTCTTGCGCCAGTCGTCGTCGGTGAAGTCGTCGACGGTGCGGATCTGCCCGGTCAGCAGGCCGTGGCCGAGCGGGGAGTAGGGCACGAATCCGATGCCGAGCTCGCGCAGCAGCGGGAGGATCTCGGCTTCGACGTCGCGGGTCCACAGGGAGTATTCGGTCTGCAGCGCGGCCACCGGATGCACGGCGTGGGCCCGGCGGATCGTGGCAGGGCCGGCCTCGGAGAGTCCGATGTGGCGCACCTTGCCCTCGGCGACCAGTTCGGCCAGCGCACCGACCGTTTCCTCGATGGGCGTGTTCGGGTCGACGCGGTGCTGGTAGTACAGGTCGATGTGGTCGGTGCCGAGCCGCAGGAGTGAGCCCTCGACCGCCGTCTTCACGTTGCCGGGGCTGCTGTCGATGACGCCGGGGTCGTCACCGGCGTGGGAGACGAGGCCGAACTTGGTCGCCACGACGACGTCGTCACGGCGGCCCTTGATGGCTTTGCCGACGAGTTCCTCGCTGTGGAAGGGGCCGTAGATCTCGGCGGTGTCGATGTGGGTGACCCCGAGGTCCAGCGCCCGGTGGATGGTACGGATCGACTCGGCGTCGTCGAGCCCGCCGCCGGTGGTGTAGGTGCCGGCCATGGTCATGGCACCCAGACCGATGCGCGAGACATCGAGCCCGCCCAGGGATATGTGCTTCATCAGGTACTCCTTGTCGTGACGGCCGTCAGGCCCGGTCAGTGCTGCCCTCTCAGGCGTGGGTGTCGTCGTGAGCGAGGTTGTCGCCCAGTTCGCGGGAGGCTTCGGCCTGGGCGAGGAGTTCCTTCGCCTTGGCCTCGACGGCCTCGATGGCGTCCGCACCGGCGACGAAGCGCTGCAGCGGCTTTCCCTGGCCGGTGATGGTGAGCAGGGCGCGGGCGAGCTTGGCGGGGTCGCCGGGCTGCTTGCCGTTCATGCTCTTCATGCCCGCGATCCTCGGGGCGGTGCGCGGGGCGTAGTCGTCGATGGACAGCTCGGGCCAGACGGTGGAGCCGTCCACGAGGAGTTCGGTACGGAAGTAGCCGGGCTCCACGACCGTGGTGTGGATGTTGTACGGCTCGACGTCGTAGCGCAGGGACTCCATCCAGCCCTCTTCCGCGAACTTGGAGGCGGCATAGGCGGAGGTGAACTCCATGCCGACCAGACCGGCGGTCGAGGTGATGGTGATGATGTGGCCGGCGCGCTGCTTCCGCATGACCGGCAGTACGGCGCGGGTGACGTTCATCGGGCCGAAGAGGTTCGTCTCGAACTGCCGGCGCATCTGCGCGGGCGAGATCTCCTCGAAGTAGCCGGTGAAGAGGTTCCCGGCGTTGTTGATCAGGACGTCGATACGGCCGAATCGGTCGACGGCGGCCTGCGCGGCGGCCTCGGCGTCGTCCAGGCTGGTGACGTCCAGCTTGGTGACCAGCAGGTTGTCCTGCGGCCCGCCGAGGACCTTTTCGACCTCCTCGGGGCGGCGACCGGTGGCGACGACCCGGTGACCGGCGGCCAGGGCCTCGCGGGCGATGTCCGTACCCAGACCGCGTCCGGCACCGGTGACGAGAATGACCTTGCTCATGGGGGGGGTTCCTTTCAGGCGCCGTGATCCGGCACCCGGGGGGGTCTGGTGGTGATGTGTCGCGCCCTTTCGGCGGCCGACCAGGCGGCAAAGGGCCGGGCGGGCCGGACTGCGTCAGCGTGCCGAGGGCGCGGCGAGCGCGGTCATCACATCCGCGCGGGAGGAGAGGAGGGGATGCGGGTGAGGTACCGCGCTCCGCTGTTATGCGGCGGGGAGGGCGCCCATCTGCCGGAGGATGCCGAGCATGTCGAGCTGGCCGCGTTCCTCGACGATCCTGCCGTGGGACAGGCGGTAGAACGCCATGCTCTCCGAGCGGATCGCCCTGCCCGTGGCCTCGACCCCGGCGAAGGGTCCTTCGTGGGTGCCCGTCATGGCGTAGCGGACGGCCACGGTGTCGCCCTCGGCCCGCATGTCCCGCACCGTCCACTTGAGGTCGGGGAACGCCTTCAGGTTCGCCGCGACGATGCCGAGATAGGTGTCCCGGCCCTGCCACGTCTGGCCGCCGGAGTGCACGACGATGTCCGGGCTGCCGAACCTGCTCGCCAGAGCGGGATTGCGACCGGGCAGGTACTCGCTGGTGTAGCGCTCGATGATGCGCTTGTTCACCTGAGTGCTCCCGTGGCTCCAGGAGACGGACTCCGCCGTGACCCGGGACGGCGACCCGGAACCCGTGTCGCGGCCGGCCGCACCGGCCGCGTCCACGGCTCCCGATCCGAAGGCCGCGAGGCTGAGCGCTCCCAGCGCCGTCACGACGGCGGCCGGCTTGGCGAATCGACGCATGATCGTCCTTCTGACTGCGGTGGTCACAGCGCCGACGGCGCCGCGAAGGGGCTGGAGACGGGCGGCACGAGCACCGCCGTATCCGGGCCGTTCACACCGCCGTGAGCGGTGCACCACCAACAGAACCGGTTGTCACGGGGGCGTGGGAGTCCCTGATGAGAGGGTCACTGACAGGGACCCCCAGCCCGGCGGAAGGGTTCGTAGAGTGAAACGCATGGCAGGCAGAAACGACCCACAAGGCAGCAACCGCGACATTCGCGATGACGTCCGCGCCCAGATCCGGGAATTCCTGGGCACGCGACGGTCCAGGGTCACCCCCGAGCAGGCCGGGCTGCCCGTCTACGGCGGAGAGCGCCGACGGGTCACCGGGCTGCGCCGCGAGGAGGTCGCCCTCCTCGCGGGCATCTCCAGCGAGTACTACACCCGCCTGGAGCGTGGCAACGCCACCGGCGTCTCCGAGAGCATCATCGAAGGCATCGCCCAGGCCCTCCAGCTCGACGAGGCCGAACGCATCCACCTCCTCGACCTCCTGCGCGGCGCCGGCACCACCCGCCCACCACGCCGCAGGCCCGTCCAGCAGCGTGTGCGGCCCACCGTGCAGCGTGTCCTCGACTCGATGGCCGGCACACCCGCGTTCGTCCTCAACGGCCGCGGAGACATCCTGGCCACCAACCCCCTCGGGCGCGCTTTGTTCTCCCCGGTCTACGCCACCGACCCCGCACGGCCGCCCAACAACGCCCGGTTCGTCTTCCTCAGCCCGCACGCGACCGAGTTCTTCCGCGACTGGGACCAGGTCGCAAACGACTGTGTCGCCATGCTGCGCGCCGAGGCCGGCCGCGATCTCTACGACCGGCGGCTGACCGACCTGATCGGCGAACTGTCCACCCGCAGCGAGGAGTTCCGGCACCGCTGGGCCGCCCACAACGTCCGGATGCACGCCACCGGCGTGAAGCTTCTGCACCACCCGGTCGTCGGCGACCTCGACCTGCCGTTCGAAACCTTCCCCGTGGGCGGCGACCCCAGCCAGGTCCTCCTCACCTACACCGCCGAACCCGCCTCCCCCACCCAGGACGCCCTGAACCTGCTGGCCAGTTGGGCCGCGACCAACGACCACATCGAACGGTCCACGCCGGCCGACCACTCCGAGCCCGCCGACTCGACCGAGACACCCGACTGACCGACCCATGAGTCAGTCAGCCAGAGCGGCTGGACGCACAGCTTCCGACCCGAAGCGTCGACGAGCACGGTCCGCGGCGGCTTCGACCGCGCGGGCACGGGCATCGCCTGGATCCAGAGAGAGCTGGTGGTAGGCGCTGTCGGTCGGCACCAGGCCGTCGGCACGGATCGCGAAGGCGCGAACTCGTGCTCGCTGCAGCCCCAGGGCGGCCAGTAGCCCCAGGGCAGCGGTGGCGAGTGCGGGTGAATGGCCGGTCGGTCCCGGCAGCGTGCGCGTACGTGTGCTGGAGCTGCCGTCGGCGTACCGCACTGTGAGGGTGAGTCGGCCGGCGAGCCGGCTTTCACCACGCAGGCGTTGGCCGATCTGCTCGGCAAGCCCGAGGACGGCTCGGTGATGCTGTGCCGGGTCGAGGCAGTCCCGCTCGAGTACGAGGTCGGCGAGCAGATGCACTGCCGGTTCCGATCGGGTGACCGGCCGGGGATCGTGGCCGCGGGCGCGTTCGGCCAGCAGCCGTGCAGTGCCGGCTCCGAGAAGTCGCTGCAGGGTGGCCGAAGGTATCTCGACGATTTGCCCGATGGCGTGCAGCCCGTATCTGTTGAGTGTGTCCGCTGTGGCTCGGCCGATCCCCGGCAGTGCGGTGACCGGGCGGGGGTACAGCCAATCGGCGGCCTGCCCGTCGGGGACCCAGGTGGTGTCGCCCGGCGCGGACGCGTCGGCCGCCATGGCAGCCAGCATGCGGTTGTTCGCGAGCCCGGCGCTGCTGTCGATGTCGTAGAAGAGCTTCAGCCTCATCTTCGCCAACTGGACCACGTCGTAGGGAGACAGGTCGAAGTACCTGAGCGCTGACGTCAGGTCCAGCTGGACCGCGTCGGGCGGGACGGCCTGGACGTGAGGAGTGACACCGGACATCAGTTTGATCACGTCGTCGTACTGATCCTCACTGAGTGCGGCGTGCAGGTGGAGGTGGGCGATGTGCCGCTGACGTGTGGTCATCCCGCGCTCCCCTGGCTGCGGTGACCGAACTTCTTGAGGTCGGCCGAGCGGGTGCCGGCGGGCTGCAGGTCTGCGTACGGGTGGAGGCGGGCGCCTGTGGTGCCGTTGGCCAGGGTCCGTTGCGGCTGGGCGGGGGTCGGGTGCGGGTGGCTGGCTCCGATGCGGGCGAGTGCGGCCTCGGGGCCGTGGTCGCGGCGGGCGGCGGCGATCTCGTCCAGGTCCCAGGCCATGGTGCCGACGACGGTTCGGCGGGTGCCGCGCACCTGGACCGCGCCGCGGACCAGCAGCAGTCCGCTGTGGAAGACGGTGTGCGCGCAGGCCGGGTGGGAGTCCTCGAAGAAGGCCAGGTCGACCAGGCCGGAGCCGTCCTCCAGGGTGACGAAGATGATCCGCCGGCCGCTGGCGATGGGCGGGGTCTGCGTGGAGGCCCGTACGCCGGCGACCAGGACCTGCTGACCGGCGCGCAGTCCGGCCAGGTGAGCCGCGTCGGTCGCGCCGATCTCCCGCAGCAGCCGGTGGTGGTGCTCCATCAGATGCCGGGAGACGTCGATGCCGAGGGTGCTCAGCTCGGCGCTCAGGGTTTCGCGTCCGGTCAGCTCCGGCAGGCCGCTCGGCTCCGCTCCGCCGACGGGGTTCGCGTCGATGGGCAGCTGGCCCTTGCCCGCGGACCGGGTACGGGAGGCCCGGTGGAGTTCGGCGATCTGCAGCAGCAGGTCGCGGCGCGTGAGGCGGCCGTCGTGGAGGGAGTCCAGGGCGCCGATCTCCGCGAGGCGTTCGGCGACCGGTCTGCTGGGGTGGGCCCGCTGCCAGAAGTCCGACAGCGATCCGTACGGCTGCCCCTCCTCGATCCGGGCGCACTCGTCCTCGCTGATGCCGTGCACCGCGGACAGCGCGAGCCGCACCCCCCACTGCTCCCCGCCGGCCTTCTCCACGGTGTGCCTCACCCGGGAGCGGTTGACGTCGACGGACAGGAGCGGCACACCACGCCGACGGGCGTCGGAGACCAGGACCCGCTTGGGCCACATCCCGGGGTCGTGTTCGAGCAGCCCGGCCAGCAGGAACGCCGGATAGTGCGCCTTGAGCCAGGCGCTCTGCAGGGCCGGTACGGCGAAGGCGACCGCGTGGGCCCGGCAGAAGCCGTACGCGCCGAAGGCCTCGACGGTCTTCCAGACCTCGTCCCGGACAGCCTCGCTGTAGCCACGCGCGCGTGCCAGGCCGTGGAACCAGTCCCTGATCGCGGGCAGCCGGTTCTTGTCGCCGAGCGCCCGCCGGGCGATCTCCGCGAGGGCCAGGTCGCAGCCGGTCATCACATGCAGCGTCTCGATGATCTGCTCGTGCCAGATGGTCACGCCGTAGGTGTCGGCGAGCACCGGTTCCAGGTCCGGGTGGGCGTACGACGGTGTGCCGCCGTGCCGGGCGGCGATGTACCGCTCGGGCATGCCGCCGGCGACCGGACCGGGGCGGAAGAGGCTGATGTCCGCGATCACGTCCTGCGGATCGCGGGGCTGGAGCCGGGAGAGCAAGTCCTGCTGGCCGGGTGACTCGAGCTGGAACAGGCCCAGGGTCTGGCTCTCCTGGATGAGCTTGAACGCGAAGACGTCGTCGAGCGGCACCTGCCGTGGGTCGTCCAGGTCGATGTGGTTGCCGGTGGTGCGTTCGATCTCGGTGACGGCGTGGGCCATCGCGGACTGCATCCGCACGCCCAGGACGTCGAGTTTGATGTTGCCCAGCGCCTCGATCTCCTCCTTCGCGGCCATGACCATGGGGTAGTCGCCCTGCGGCGTGGGCTGCACCGGCAGCCGGTCCAGGAGGGTGGCATCGCTGATGACCACACCGCAGGGATGCATGGCCATGCCGTGGATCAGCGAGTCGAGGCCTTCCGCCAGCTCCCACAACGGCCCGAACCGGCCTGCCTCGGCTGCCAGTTGACGCAACTCGGGCAGTTCGGCGAGCGCACCGGAGATGTCCGAGGCCCGCAGGTGCGGGAAGCTCTTGGCGATCCGGTCGACGTCCGCGGGCGCGATCCCCAGAGCAAGACCGGTGTCCCGCAGAGCCCTGCGCGCCCGGTAGGTCTCGGGCATCGCGGTGACCGCGACCCGTTCCTTGCCGAACCGCTCGAAGATCGCGTCGTAGCACTCCAGGCGCCGGGCGGACTCCACGTCGATGTCGATGTCGGGCAGACTCCGGCGCCGCTCGCTGAGGAAGCGTTCGAACAGCAGTCGGTGGTCGAGGGGGTTGGCGGTGGCGATGCCGAGGGCGTGGCAGACCATCGAACCGGCGCCCGAGCCACGGGCGGCGACCCGGATGCCCAGCTCCCGGATGTCGGCGACGACCTGGCCGACGGCGAGGAAGTACGAGTCGTACTTCAGCCTGGAGATCACGGCCAGTTCGTCGTCCAGCCGGTCATGGGCGGCCCGGTAACGGTTCCCGTCGCCGCCGCCGGCCCCGCCGCCGTCGCCGTCCAGGCCGCGCCGGACCAGGCCGGCCTCGCACCGCTCGCGCAGCAGCCGGGCCGCGCCGCCCGCACCGGGGCCGGCGCCGAGCACGGCCGGTTCCGGGAAGTGGGCGATGCCCAGGCCCAGGTCGGCCACGGGGTCGAGGGCGCAGGCGTCCGCCGTGTCGACGGTGTCCGCGAGCAGACGGCGGGCCCGGCGGGCGTCGGCCCCGGCGCACTCGGCGACGGCGTACGCGATCTCCGTCATCCTTCCCTCGTCCTTCAGCCAGCGCTCCCCGCTGTCGAGGCGTCGCCGGTCGATCGGCCGCAGCAACCGGGCGGCGTCCAGGACGTCGGCGAGGCGGTGCTGACCGGGGTCGGCGTAGCGGACGGCGTTGGTGAGGACGGCGGGGGTACGGGTGCGGTCGGCCAGGGCGAGGGTGCGGGCGGCGAGGCGGAGAGAGCCGGGACCGGTGCCTGTGGCTGTGCCTGTGCCTGTGACGCCGTTACTGACACCAGCCCCAGCACCGATACCGGCGTCGGCACCTGCCCCGCCGCCGGTGCCGAAACGTTTATTCATGATCGCTTCCAGCCGCACCCCGCCCCCGAAAACCTCCAGCCACGGCGCCAGCAGCCGCGCCGCGACATCCTCCCGGCCCACCGCCAGCGCCCGCACCGGCTCCGAGAGCGGCCCTAGCAGCACGCTCAGACCGGGGCCGCCGTACTCGCGCAGCGCCTCCCACGGCACCATCACCGGCGCCGCACCGGACGCCGTACCGGCATGCGCGGCCGACGTGATCCTGCACAGCCGCGCCCACCCGGCCCGGTCCTGCGCGAGCAGCGTGAACCGCAGCGGCGGCTCGGCCACATGGGCCCCGCCGCGCACCGGGGTACGGCGCCGCCGGTCCGGGGGCGGCGGCGCGAGGGCCGCCACCGCCAGGTCGACGCCGAAGACCGGCCGGACCCCTTCCTTCGCACAGGCCCGGGCGAACCGTACGGCGCCGGTGACCGTGTCCCGGTCAGTGAGGGCCAGCGTCCCCATGCCACGCTCGGCAGCCCGCCGGACGAGCTGCTCCGGGTGTGCCGCGCCGTAGCGGGCGGAGTAACCGGACGCGACGTGCAGATGAGCGAAGCCCGTCATGCCGCACCTCCATCACTCCACCCCTTTTCGGCCACTCGCTCGACCATCAGTTCGATGCGCTATTCGTACTGTCGTTCGATTGATTCATTCACTCTAACCCCATCGGCCCCGGTCAGCGACTCGATCAAGGACACGGCCGGCCCCTCCACCGCCTCCGTGGAACGACGAAATCCCGCCCCTGGAACCAGGGGCGGGACCGTCCCGGACCGATCGACCCGGGGAAAAAAATGGTGCGAGAAGAAGCGTCAGCCGATCTGCGTACCCGTCGCCGACAGCGCCTCCGTGACCGGCTGGAAGAAGGTCTCCCCGCCCGAGTCGCAGTCGCCGCTGCCGCCGGAGGTGAGGCCGATCGCACTGCTGCCCGAGAAGAGCGAGCCGCCGCTGTCACCGGGCTCGGCGCAGACGTCGGTCTGGATGAGCCCGTTGACGATGTCGCCGTTGCCGTAGTTCACGGTGGCGTTCAGACCGGTGACCGTGCCGGAGTGCACCTGGGTCGTGGAGCCGCTGCGGGTCACCGACTGACCGACGGTGGCCGAGGCCGCGCCGGTGATCCGCTGGGAGCTGCCGTTGTAGAGGTTGACCTGACTCGGGTGGGCGACGTCGGCCGTGTACTTGACCAGGCCGTAGTCGTTGCCGGGGAAGCTGGACGAATCGTTCTCGCCGATCACGCCGGACGAGTCCGACCACGTCGAGATCGACTCGGTGCAGTGCCCGGCGGTCAGGAAGTACGGCTCGCCGCCCTTGACCACGTTGAAGCCGAGCGAGCAGCGGCCACCGCCGCCGGTGATCGCGTCGCCGCCGGCGATGAGGGGCTTGAACTCCCCCTTCGTACGCTGGAGTTCAGTGGTTCCGCCGAGGCCGTCGACGACCTTGGTGAGCGTGGCCCACTCGGCGGCGGAGACCGTGCGGTCCGCGGTGACGACGACCTTGTTGGCCGTCGGGTCGACCGCCCACGAGGTGCCGGGGATGGTCGCGTCCTGCTTCAGGGTCGTACGGGCGCTGTCGAGCTCGGCGACGGAGTTCTCGACGATCCTGGCCTTGGCGCCGGCCGACTCGACGGCCTGGGCCGCCGCTTCATCGAGCACGTTGACGACGAGGTTCTTCGCCTTCGCGTCGTAGTACGTTCCCGCGACGTCGGTGCCGAGGTCCTTGCCGAGCGTCGAGGCGATCTTTCCGGCCGCGAGGACCGAAAGAACCTTGGGCTCGGCGGCCTTGGTGACCTCACTCGCGTTCGCACTCTGGAAAGTCACTCCCGCGGCGACCAGTGCGGCGATGCCCGCACCAACCACGACAGCACGGCGCCTGGGTATGCGTCGGTGCTTCAACTTGGGTCCTCCTGTGGGGGGTTCGGCCCGGAGGTTGTGGGGACCTCCCGTACCGGTTGAACGGCGACCACTATTCCGAGACGCCCAGGGGGCGCACAAGGTCGACTTCAGGACGCGCGTAGATAAACGGCCGCGCGCCCCCTGCGCTCAACCCACCTTGACTGTCCACGGTCATCTCACGGTTGCTCCACAGGAATTCGCACTGCAAACACTACGCGTGAGTAACCGGTGTGCGGATCGTGAGGTCTAGTCCTGTCTTGAATTCGCCCCTTCGGGGTCCGAATCCAACAGGGACTCGGCGGACGGCAGTTGCTCCTGCATCGATTGCTCGACGATTTCCCGCTGCGACACCCGTTTCACCTGTGGCGCCTCTGACGCCCGCAGTGCCTCTGACGCCTGCAGTGCCCCTGACGCCTGCGGTGGCTCTGACACCTGTGGCACCTGCGCCGTCCGTGACCGCCCCGCCTCGGCGGCGGCCGGTGCGGGCGGCGGGCCGGCCGGTTGCTGCGCCCGTTCCAGGAAGCGGAGCAGCTCCACCGGGAAGGGCAGGACGAGGGTCGAGTTCTTCTCGGCGGCGACCGCCACCACGGTCTGGAGCAGCCGGAGTTGGAGTGCGGCGGGCTGCTCGGACATCACCTCGGCGGCCTCCGCGAGCTTCTTGGAGGCCTGCAGCTCGGCGTCCGCGTTGATGATCCGGGCCCGGCGTTCACGGTCGGCCTCGGCCTGACGGGCCATCGACCGCTTCATGGTCTCCGGCAGCGACACGTCCTTGATCTCGACCCGGTCGATCTGCACACCCCAGCCGATCGCCGGACTGTCGATCATCAGCTCCAGGCCCTGGTTGAGCTTCTCCCGGTTGGACAGGAGATCGTCCAGATCGCTCTTGCCGATGATCGAGCGCAGCGAGGTCTGCGCCATCTGCGAGACGGCGAACCGGTAGTCCTCGACCTGGACGACCGCGTCGGCCGCGTCGATCACCTTGAAGTAGACGACCGCGTCGACCCGGACCGTCACGTTGTCCCGCGTGATGCCCTCCTGGGCCGGCACGGGCATCGTCACGATCTGCATGTTGACTTTGCGGATCGTGTCCACGAAGGGCACGATCATGGTGAACCCGGGCCCGCGCACCCTCGGCCTGAGCCGGCCGAGCCGGAGCACCACGCCCCGCTCGTACTGTTTGACGACTCTCGCCGCCGACATCGCGTACACCGTTCCGACGGACGCGAGAGCGACTCCCGCCGTCACCAGCTCCTCGACCATGCCGGTCCTCCAGGGTCCGAAGTGGGCGTATGCAGGGGGAGACTTCCCGTACTGCCGATACTTCCCGTACTTCTTCCTGTACTCCGAAGGTAACTCCGTCAGGCGGACAAGGGCGAGCCCCCGCACGCGAGTTGCGTACGGGGGCTCTCCTGCTGCTGCCGACTGCAGGTCGTGCCGTGCGAAATCCGATGGTGCCGTGGGGCGTTGCCCTAGAAGACGCTGACGCCGTAGGCGTTCAGGGCTTCCGTGACGGGCTGGAAGAAGGTCGTGCCACCGGAGGAGCAGTTGCCACTGCCGCCCGAGGTCAGACCGTAGGCGATGCCGCTGGTGGAGTAGAGCGGGCCGCCGGAGTCGCCGGGCTCGGCGCAGACCGTGGTCTGGATCATGCCGTAGACGACGTCGCCGCCGCCGTAGTTGACGGTCGCGTTGAGGGCGGTGACCCGGCCGCTGTGCGTGCCGGTGGTGGAGCCGCGGCGGGTGACCGTGGTGCCCACGGACGGGGTGGCGGCGCTGGTGATGTTGACGCTGCCGACGGTGCCCGAGATCGAACTCACGGGATAGCTGGTGGCGTACCTGACGATCCCGTAGTCGTTGGTCGGGAAGCTGGAGCCCGAGGTCGCGCCGAGCAGCGTCGTACGACCGGAGTTGGACCACCAGTTGCCCGCGCCGTCGGTGCAGTGACCGGCGGTCAGGAAGTAGTAGGTGGAGCCGCTGCGGACGTTGAAGCCCTGGGAGCAGCGCCAGCTACTCGCATAGATAGCATCGCCGCCGGAGATCAGTTTGCTGAACGTGCCCGGGGTCTTCTTGATGGTGATGGCGCCGGCGGTGGTACCCGCCTGTCGCTTGATCTTCGCGATCTCCGCCTTGGAGACCGTGCTGTCGACGGTGACGACAACGCGGTTCGTCTTGGCGTCGGTCGCCCAGGCGGTGCCCGGGATATCGGCCTTGAGCACCGAGCTGTTCGCCTTGCTGAGCTGGCTCGCGCTGAAGGTGGTGACGTCGGCGGCGGTCGCGTTGGGAATCGCGAAGGCGGCCGCGGCCACGAGTCCGGTACTGACGGCGATCAGCCGGGTCCGTCTCGTGATGCCACTGCGGGGGGTGGTGCGCTTGATCCTCACTTGTCGTTCCTCCACATGGGAAGTCGGGGGCCCGCGTGGGGTCGGGGCCCGTGAGGCGCAGTCAGGGACGCTTCTGTCCGGATTCCGAACATGCTGTGCCCCTGACAAGCGCTGGGTCGGAGTATTCGGCGGTACGACCGACCGACGCAAGGGCGCCTTTCGGCCGCACATTGTTCAACCCCCGTACGATCCGCAGGAGTTGATCAACGAACTCGATTCCTGGAGAGATGCCCTACAGAAGGTTGCGCTCCCCTGCGGCGATCGCGACGCCCAGCGTATTCCCCGGCGGGGGAAAGGGGCAGACGAAATGATCGGCGAACGCACACGGTGGGAGCAGGGACCGGTTGAAGTCCACCGTCGTGCGCCCCTCGGCGTCCGGCGCGGCGGACCGCAGGAACCGGAAGCGGTAACTGCCGTCGCCGCTGGTCGAGTCGGCGAACACGGCCCACAGTGTGCCGTCCTCCTCGACCGTCACCCGTAGCGTCAGCTCCTGCCCGCCGAGCGAGAACGCCAGTTCACCACCCAGCCCGAGCCCCCGCTTCCGCCCGTCCGCGTTCGCGACCCGCACGGTCTGCCGCCCGTCGTACGGCGTGAACCGGCCGGGTACCGACCAGCGCGGGTCGTACGCGGTGGCCTCGACGCCCTTGAACGCCGTGCGCGTCTTCGCGCCGGGGTCGAAGTCCCGTACGCCCCAGCCGCCCTCGCGCACCAGTACGACCAGGCGCCGCTCACCGAGGCCGACCCGGGCCCCGGCCGCCGGACCCTGGTCGGCGGCCAGCCGGACCTCCCCGGCGAAGGGCGCGCCGTCGAGCGTCAGCCCGTCCGCGGCCCCGGCCGCCAGGGCGACCCCGTCGTCTTCGGCCGTCCACTGCCCGGGGATGGCCGGAAGTCGACCGTCCGGAAAGTCCTCGATCCAGTGCGTACCGACGAGTGAGAGCGGCCCGTAGGGCGCCGACACCGTCCCGACGCGCCGTTCGCGCCACTCCTGCCACGCCTGCCACGCCTCGGCCTCGTCCGCCGTCATGAACTCACTCCAGCTCACTCCTGGAACACTCCGTGGAACACTCGTGGGCCGCCTCCGGCACACGCCCCGGACCACGCGTTCTGTGCGCGGACCGTACGCAACCTGTCTGTCACCTTTATGAGCACCGTGCTCGTTCAGCCCGTCCATACGGGTTCGCCCGGCCCGGCGTACTGGCCGGCGGGCCGGGCCAGCCCCAGGTGCTCCCTGAGGGTGCGGCCCGGGTAGAAGGTGCGGAACAGGCCCCGGTGCTGGAGCAGCGCCACTGTTCCGTTGACGAGCCGCTCCAGGTCGCGGCGCGGCTCGGCGGGGACGAGATGGAAGCCGTCGACGATGCCGGACGTGTGCCAGGTGGTGATCAGTTCGGCGAGGTCGACGGGCCCGCCCAGGTACAGCGGGCCGTGCGCACTCGGCCGGGGACCACCGCCCCCGTGCCCCGGCTCGGCCGCGTACTCACCGCCGCCGAGGTCGACGACCAGGCTCGCCAGGACCCGCAGCCCGTCCGGATCACGCCCCAAGTCCTTCGCCGCCACCCGCAGTTCGTCCCGTACGGCACCCGCCTGCGCGGCGCTCACCGCCCGCACGAGCGCCACGTCGGCGTACCGGGCCGCGGTCGGCCGGGCCTGTCCCTCGGTGGCGTCGACAACACAGACGGGGTGACCCTGCGGTGGCCGCGGCCCGGTCGAGGAACCCCTTACGGAGAAGGCGGCACCCGGAAAGTCGCCGTCGTGCGGCTCGTCCCGGTCGGTGAAGCGGCCGGTGAAGCGGCCGGTGGCCACGTCCCGTGTCCCGGCGTCGCCCTCCCCGCCGTCCCACAACCGGGCCGCCGCGTCGGCGACTTCACCGGCTTCCCGCCACAGCGCGTCGCCGGGTGCGGCGCGGCGGCGACGGCCGGAAAGCCTGGCCTCGGCCTCGGCCCCGGTGGCTGACACGTCGAGCTGCCAGCCGGCCCGGCCGCCGCTGATCCGATCGAAGGTCGCCACCGCCGCCCGGATCTGGAAGGGCTCGGTGTGCGTGCTGGTCACGGTGGGCACCAGACCGATCCGGGCGGTGGCGGGCGCGACCCGGGCGAGCACGCCGAGCGCGTCCGGTCCGGGCCGGGCGAAGGAGTCGCCGAGCGTCACGAAGTCGAGCCCGCCGCGCTCGGCGAGCCGCGCCGCCTCGACGTACAGGTCGGCGTCCGGCAGAGCGTGTTGGTCGACGGCGGCGGCCAGGTGCGGCAGCCCCCGGCCGTGCGTTGAGGTCATGAGGAGGAACCTTTCGTCGGTGCGTCACAGCACCTCAAGGCGCGTTGGGCGGATGGGCGGACCCCGTCGGGCGAGCGTCAGGCGAACAAGGCGTCACGCAGCGGTGTCGCGTTCGGCACCTTGTCCAGCCCTTTGTTCGATCCCTTGTCCGGCACCGTCATCGCGACAGTCCAGTGCCCGCAGAAAGGACAGCGCGGCCCGTGCGGTCGCGTCGTTCTGCCGGAACGCCGGCCCGCCGGTACGCGGCCGGGTGAACGCCCCGGCGCCCCGCGCCTCGGTGTGCGGCCCGAGCGCGAAGCGCCGTGGATGCGGCCGGCCGGCCCGGTCCAGGAGCCGCCCGTCGCCGGGGTCCACGGCGAGCAGCCCCTCGGCGGTCGCGGCGGCCCCGTCGGCATACAGGTCGCGCAGCAGCGGGTCGCGGGCGCGCTCCAGGGTGGGTTCCGGCAGCCGCGCCTCGACGAGCGCGCGGGCGTCCACCGCGGCACCGGGCACACTGGCACCGCTCGCCCGGAAGACCCCGTCCTCGGCGGTGACGGTCGCGTCGGCGCCAAGGAAGTTGAGGATCCCGGCCCGGGACAGCGCGAGCATCTGCCGCAGCCGGGGCCCGGGCGGCCCGGAGGCCAGATAACTGAAGAACCCGTGCCACCAGGACCCGATGTCCCCGAGCCGCACGAGTTGCCCGTAGACGGAGAGCAGCCCGAGAAAGACAGCCAGATCCGGGCTGTACGAGGGATCATGACGCCGAGTCAGATCCGCCCGTATATAACCCCGCAGCCCCTCCTGGAGCGCCTCGTACGACGGATACCGGACCCCCTCCAGCGGACGGTCGAGGGCCCCGAGGTCGAGCCGGTCGGCAGGGTCGGGTACGGCGGAGCCGACCAGCACCGCCCGTTCCTCGGCGTCCGCGGCGGCGTACTTCTCCTCGAAGTCCGCCCAGGCGCCGCTGGTGCGCTCCGGGTGCACGGTGAACAGCCGGTGATAGTGCGCGAACCCCAACTCCTTCTCCACCAGCGGCCACACGTCCCGCCGGAAGTCGAACCCGTCCGGTCGCGCGAGCAGGGCGTCCACCTCGCCGGGACCGAAGAACCGTGGCAGCGGCGGCCGTTCACCGGTCCAGTCGTAGCCGATCTTCGAGTGGTACGGCACCCCGCGCCGCGAGCCGACGTGCAGCACGGGCTCCCGCCCGGACGGCCGGTAGACCAACTCCCCCTCGCCGCCGGCGGGATCACTCTCGTAGTGCCCGCCGCGCCCCTCCGTGAGCAGCACCATCAGGTCGACGAAGGCGAGCCCGAAGCCGCGCACGAGGACGGGTTCACCGGGCCGCAGCGCGGACAGGTCGCTGTCGGCGGTGAAGTCCGGCGGCAGATGCACCAGCCCGTTCGCCCGCGCGTGCGCGGCCAACTCGCTCTGTTCGTCGTCGAGTTCGGCGTCGAGATGGCCGAGTGTCAGCACGACGAGGTCGGCGAGCAGCGGGCGGGCGCGTCCCTCCAGCCACACCTGCTGGCGCCCCTCGCGCGGCCCGCCGACCCGCAGCGCGCGCCCGACGTGGTACTGGACGCGGATGCCGGGCGGCAGGGCGGCCACCGCCTCCTCGTACACCCAGTTCAGATAGGCGCCGAGGCGCTGCCGGTCCGAGAAGACGCGCCCGTCGATGCCCGCCCACTCGTGCAGCGTGGGCCCCGGGCGCACCGGTCCCGCCATGGCCACCGTCTCGTCGGTGAACATGGTGGCGTCCTGGGCCTGCGAGTTCATCCACAGCAGCGGGGACTGCTCCTGCCGCCAGATCCGGCCGGCGCCCGGCGGATAGGGGTCGACGAGATGGATGTCGAGGCCCGAATCCCCGTACAGCTCGGGCGCGTTGGCGGCGATCCGCTCCAGGAGACCGGTCCCCCGCGGACCGGCCCCCACGATCACCAGCGACGGCCGGCTCATCGCGCGAGCTCCGAACCGCGCGCGTAGTGGCGCTCCATGTAGTACTGGCCGACGCTGAGCACCGAGGTGACGACGACGTACCAGACGGTGGCCACCATCAGCAGCGGGATGACCTGGTAGGTGCGGTGGTACACGAGCTGCACCGAGTAGAGCAGGTCCTGTACGGCGATGACGCTGACGATGGAGGTGCCCTTGAGGGTGCCGATCAGCATGTTCCCGGCGGGCGGCACGATGGAGCGCATCGCCTGCGGCAGCACGATCCGCCACCAGCGCCGCCACCGGCTCAGCCCGAGCGCCTGCGCGGCCTCGATCTGCCCCCGGTCGACGGAGAGGATGCCGCCGCGGACGACCTCGGCGGCGTACGCGGCCTCGTGCAGTGTCAGCCCGATGATCGCGACGGTGACCGGACCGAGCAGATCGACCGTCCGGACTCCGAGGATCTGCGGGTACAGCGCGCCGATGTTGAACCAGAGCAGCAGCTGCACCAGGATCGGGATCGACCGGAACAGCCACACGTATCCCCAACTGACGCTTCTCAGCACCGGGTTGGCGGACAGCCGGCCCGCGGCGAGCAGGGCGCCGAGCGCGAAGCCGAGCACCATGACGACGGCGGTGAGCCAGAGGGTGAGCCACAGGCCGCGCAGTACGGCGGTCGAGGTGAAGTAGTCGCCGACGACGTCCCACTGGAACGCCCGGTTGCGGACAACGGAGTTGACGGCGAGCCCGAGCAGCACGAGAACGAGAACGGCGGCGGTCCACTGGCCGTGCCGGCGGCGCCGGACGACGGTCGGGAGCGCGGAGTGCCGCGCACTTCCCGGGTCTTCCGGATCTGCCGGTGGGACCACCTTGGCCAGGGTGTCTGAGGACATGCGAAGGCTCCGTGACGCGATTGGTCGAACACGGTGGTGCCTTCACACGGATGCACACGGAATGTCGCACGGCGCGGCTTGCGGGTGACAGTGATCACGGGCGAGCTCCGCGCGATACGGCCGAGCCCCTCAGCAGGGCCGTCCACCGACTGTACGGCGACGTTTCCCCCCACTGTCAAGGGTGTCCGAACTGTGGGCGGTTCGTCTCACGTCAGTTGACGCCAAACCGGATGCCTGTTCCACTTGCCCCATGCATCCACAGCAGTGGCTGGTCAAACGCTCCCACATCGACCTCGGTCGAGTGTGGTCCTCCTCCTGTTGAGCTGACCCCCTGCGCGCCCGCCTGACCGGGCGCCTTTTCGCGTTCTCCCGCACTTTTCACGCTCATCCGCGCCTTCACACCCGCGCACACCCCTCCCCTCACGCGTACCCCTTTCTTCTCCCTGAACTCCCTTCTCCCTGAACTCCCTTCCCTCTGAGCTCTTTTCACGCTGAGCTCCTTTCGCCCTGCCTGCCCAGGAGACCGCACAGCATGAGCGACAGCATGCGCACGACCATGTCCACCCCCACGCGCGCCCGTAATCGGCTGTTCATCCCCTTCGCCCTGATCACCTCGGCGGCGCTGCTGCTCACCGCGTGCGGCTCGGGTTCGGACGCCGCGAACGGCGGGGGTACCGCCCGGGCCGCCGCGAAGGTCGGCGCGATCCCCACCGCGGACGTCGTCACGGCCATCGGAAAGGACCCGGCCGCGGCCGCGCTGCTCCCGGCCGGCACGACCTCGCTCACCGTCGCGATCAGCGTCGGCGGCTCACCGCCGGGCACCTCGTACCTGGAGGACGGCAGAACACTGGCCGGCCAGGACGTCGACTTCGCGGAGGCCGTTGCCAAGGTGCTCGGCATCGGGCTGAAGCGGGAGTCGGCCGGTTTCGAGGCGATCCTGCCCGCGCTCGACAGCGGCAAGTACGACTTCGGCGCGAGCAACTTCGGCGTCACGGACGAGCGCCGGAAAACGATCGACTTCGTCACCTACATCAACGACGGCCAGGGCTTCGCCACGCGCAAGGACAGCAAGCTGACGAAGATCACGGATCTCTCCCAGCTGTGCGGCCTGAATGTGGCGACCGGCGCGGGGACCACCTTCGAGGCGACGCTGGAGGGGAACAAGCACGTCTGCTCCGACGCGGGCGAGAAGACGTACAAGGTGCAGACCTACAGCGAACAGGGCGCCATCTGGTCATCGCTCCAGCAGGGCCGCAGCGACATCGTGATGTCGACGATCAACGGCCTGCGATACGCGGTCGCCCGGCAGGAAGATGTGAAGTTTCTGAACGAGTTCCACCGCCTCGACGTCGGTTTCGCCTTCAAGAAGGGCACAGAACTGGCCCCCGCCTTCCAGGCCGCAGTGAACAAACTCATAGCCGACGGGACGTACGACAGGATTCTCCGGAAGTGGGGCACGGCGGGCTCGGCGATCGAGAAGTCGCAGATCTCGCCCCCGGAGATCAAGGACTGACCCGACGTCAGATGTGACCGGGCGTCCGCCGACCGCTCCTGAGCATCCGTCAGGAAAGCGGGGCAGGGCGCCCATTCACCCATACGTCCCAACGCTCACCCATACGCCACGAAGAATCATATTTCACTCTCAGTCAGCAGCCGCACACAGCAAGACCCTTGCGGGACCGGGGCTCTCGACGAAATGGTTGTGCACCAGTACCGTCACGAAACCCCCGCGCGGCGTCTATTCACTTGGCGCGCCATCCGCATCATGGATGACCATAGGGATGCGGAAAGCAAGAAGGACCGCTGTGAGAGGAGGCGTCCATGGGATCGGTACGCAAAGCAAGTGCCTGGCTTGGCCTCGTCGACGACAACGATGACGAGCGTTACTACGACGACGACTACTCCGAGGGAACCGAGCAGCCCGGGGAGGCCTGGGTCACGGACCCCCGGGTCAAGGTCGCGGGCGAGGTGGCCCAGGAGAAGGGCCGCCGGATCGGCACGGTCACCCCGGACAGCTTCCGGGACGCCCGTGCCATCGGCGAGCTCTTCCGGGACGGAATCCCTGTCATCATGAACCTCACGGCCATGGAGGCCGCCGACGCCAAGCGCGTCGTCGACTTCGCGGCCGGTCTCATCTTCGGCCTGCGCGGTTCGATCGAGCGGGTGTCCAACCGCGTGTTCCTGCTGACCCCCGCCGACACGGAGATCGTCAGCGGAGAGGCCCAGCCGCACCGGGCGGACGGTTTCTTCAACCAGAGCTGAGCAAGGCAGCTCACCGGCCCCGCCTTCCGGTGTTCAGGTCAGCGGAAGGCGTCAAGTCCGGTGAGTGCCTTGCCCAGCACCAGCTGGTGCATCTCGACGGTGCCTTCGTACGTGAGCACCGACTCCAGGTTCGTGGCGTGCCGCATCACGGGGTATTCGAGCGAGATCCCGTTGGCGCCGAGGATCGTCCGGGCCGTACGGCAGATGTCGATGGCCTCGCGTACGTTGTTCAACTTGCCGAAGCTGACCTGCTCGGGACGCAGGCGGCCGGCATCCATGCGCCGCCCCAGATGATGGGCGAGCAGAATCCCCTTGTGCAGCTCGACCGCCATGTCGGCGAGCTTGGCCTGGGTGAGCTGGAACCCCCCGATGGGCCGCCCGAACTGCTCACGCGTCTTCGCGTACTCGACGGCGGCCTCGAAACAGGACCGGGCCGCGCCCATGGCGCCCCAGACGATCCCGTAACGGGCATGGGAGAGACAGCTGAGGGGCCCGCGGAGCCCGGTGACCTCGGGCAGTACGGCGTCGGCGGGCAGCCTCACGTCATCCAGCACGAGCTCACTGGTGACGGAGGCGCGCAGGGACCACTTGTGCTTGATCTCGGGCGCGGAGAACCCGGCGGTGTCGGTGGGCACGACGAACCCGCGGATCCCGTCGTCGGTCTGCGCCCACACGACGGCGACGCCGGCGACGGACCCGTTGGTGATCCACATCTTCCGCCCGTTGAGCACCCAGTCGCCGCCCGCGCTGTCGCGCTTGGCGTACGTACGCATGCCGGCGGGGTCGGACCCGTGGTCGGGCTCGGTGAGCCCGAAGCAGCCGATGACGTCGCCGGAGGCCATGTCCGGCAGCCAGCGCTGCTTCTGCTCCTCACTCCCGAAGGCGTGAATGGCGTACATGGCGAGGGACCCCTGTACGGAGACAAGGGAACGGATCCCGGAGTCGGCGGCCTCCAACTCCAGGCAGGCGAGCCCGTACTGCACAGCGGAGGCACCGGCGCACCCGTATCCGCTGAGGGACATCCCGAGGGCCCCGATGCCGCCCAGTTCACGGGCGAGCTCCCTGATGTCCGGCAGCTCACCCTCCTCGAACCACCCGGCGACATACGGCAGCACGCGGTCCGCCGCCCAGGTCCGCACGGTGTCCCTGATCGCCAGGTCCTCCGCGTCGAGCGTGTCGTCGAGGCCGAGCGGATCGGCGGGGTCGAAAGGGGGCAGCTTCGCGAACGCGGCCATGAGGAAGCCTCCGATAACTTAAAACTAGCACCGCTAGTCACAACGCCGCCGACGGTACGCCCACGGGCCCACCGGTACAACCATTTCGCACTGCACCTGCCCGCACCCGCCGACGCGACCCGCACCCCCACAGGCGAGGCCCACCCTCCAAGTGACCGCCACAGGCGGTGCGTGGGTGGGTGGGAGACCCGGCGTTCACACCGAGACACGGGACGACGCGACCTCCCGAGGACCAGGCACCGCGGCGAGCGAACCGTCCCCGCACTGCATAACCCGCGGCAACCGCAACGCCATCACCGCCCCGAGCACCAACAACCCCGCGCTCACCAGCAACGTCACATGCAGCCCGTGCACAAACGCGTCCCGAGCCGCCGAACGAAGGGCCTCACCCGGCGTCCCCCCGAGCCGCCCGGCAACCTCGTACGCCTCGCCCAGCGAATGCCCCGCCGCAGCCGACGCCGACGCCGGAACGCCCGGCACCGACCCCACCCCCGGCGCGTACGCCGCGTTCATCACGCTCCCCAGGAGCGCGATACCGATCCCCGCGCCCAGCTGGTACGACGTCTCGCCGATCGCCGCCGCCCCACCCGCCTGCGCCGCCGGAGCCTCGCTCAGCATCGACTCGTACGCCCCGAAGAGCGTCGTCTCCAGCCCGAAGCCCAGCAGGACGAACCCGGACAGCATCAACCCCGCGTTGTCCTCCCCGCCCATCGCCGTGAGCATCACGACCGCCAGCGCCGTGACGCAGAACCCCGAGCACACCATCACCCGCGGCCCGAACCTCCGCAGCAGCCGCGCCCCCGCCAGCCCGGCCGCCATCGCCGCCACCGTCAGCGGCAGCAGCCGTAGCCCCGTCTCCAGCGGCGAAAGCTCCAGCACCAGTTGGAGATACTGCGCCGCGATCAGCTCAAGTCCGACCAGCGCCAGCATCGCCAGCACGATGCACCCCACCGACGTACTGAACGCGGGCCGGGCGAACATCCGCAGGTCCACCAGCGGATGCTTGCGCCGCCGCTGCCGCCGTACGAAGACGACCAGCAGCGCCGCACCCACCACCAGCGGCACGACCGTCAGGACGTGCCCGGCCCCCTCGCCGCCGCCCAGCCGCTTGACGCCGAGCACGACGCCGAACAGACCGCCCGCCGCCGTCAGCGCGCCGACCACGTCCCACGGACCCTCGGTCCGCTCGCCCCGCGACTCGGGCAGCAGCAGCCGGCCGACCGGAAGGCTGACCAGCATCAGCGGAATGTTGACAAGAAAGACCGAGCCCCACCAGAAGTGCTCCAGCAGGAAGCCGCCGAGCAGCGGCCCGACCGCGGCGCCCACCGCGGCCACCGCACTCCAGATACCGATCGCCAGCGCCCGTTCACGCCGGTCGGGAAAGACCTGGCGCAGGATCGAGAGCGTCGCGGGCATGATCATCGCGCCGCCGACACCCAGCAGCGCCCGCGCCACGATCAGTGTCTGGGCGCTGTCCGCGAGGGCGGCCATGGCGGAGGCGACGCCGAACAGCCCGTACCCGAGCAGGAGAATCCGCCGACGGCCGACGCGGTCGCCCAGCGTGCCGAACAGGATCAGCAGCGAGGCGCAGACGAGCGGGTAGATGTCGACGATCCAGAGCAGCTCTATCGCGCCGGGCCGGAGGTCCTCGCTGACCGCGGGCACCGCCACATGCAGCACGGTCGCGTCGACCGCGACGAGCAGCAGGCTGGTGCAGAGGACGACCAGGACGACCCAGCGGTTGGCACCGGCCCCGGCCGCCCAACGGCGCAGCGCGGCAGCCGTGGTCGTCCCGGACATGTACGTACCTCCAAGATTCCCTCGCGTTCGGCGGTCCGCGGGGTGGGGAGTCCCCGGGGCTCCGGCTGAGGAGGAGCGGTGTCCTCAGCCGCGCGGCGAAAGGCGAGTGGTGGGTCAGCGTACGCGAGTTCGCAGCGGCGAAAAGTGGCAGACCTCTCACGCGTCCACCGAACCTGTGTGGCGTACGCCACGCCCCGGTCGACGGGCTGCCCGGCCCGTACCCCGCGGCTCACACCCCCCTTTGCACACGACCGATAATCGATCGGTGACCGATTCTGCGACCCGCCCGCCGCCTCCCGCCCTCCGCCGGGCGGCGCCCGCCCTCCTCGGGTACGTGGCCGTCCGCGTCCTGGGCCTGGTCGCGCTGGCCCTGTGGAGCGCGGCGCGGGACAAGAGCGCGTACAAGCTGCTGACCGCCCGCTGGGACTCGCTGTGGTACACGCGGGTCGCCGAACTCGGCTACGGCTACGAGGTGCGCCTCCCGAACGGTGACGTGCACTCGAACCTCGCCTTCTTCCCGCTCCTCCCCTGGCTGGAGCGGCTCCTGGCTTCGATCACCCCGATGTCGTACGCCGACGCGGGCTTCGCGGTGAGCGCCCTCGCCTCGCTCGCCGCGGCCTGGGGCGTTTTCGCGGTCGCGGACCATGTGTACGGCCGACGGGCGGGGGTGTACGCCGTACTGCTGTGGGCGGTGCTGCCGGTCGGGATCGTCCAGTCGATGGCGTACAGCGAGTCCCTGTTCACCGCCCTGGCGGCCTGGTCCCTGTACGCGGTCCTCACCGGCCGCTGGCTGACGGCCGGCACCCTGGCCCTGCTGGCCGGCCTGACCCGCCCGGTGGGTCTCGCGGTGGTGGCCGCCGTGTGGGTGGCCGCCATCGCCTCCTTCGCACGGGAGCGAGAGGACACGTCGGCGGTACGGACCCGGCTGATTCCCTCGTTCGTACGAGAGCGAAGCACGCCTGGGCCACACGGCGCCCCGGAGCCCTCGCACGCCGTCGACCAGCCCCCCGGCACCAGCGCCCCGCGCTCTCCCGCATCCGACGGCGCACCCGTCTGGCGGCGCGCCCTCGGCATGCTGATCGCGCCGCTCGGCGCTGCCGGATACGTCCTGTGGGTCGGCCACCGCACCGGCAAGGGCCCTCTGGGCTATCTCGACGTCCAGGCCGGCTGGCGCAACGGTTTCGACGGCGGCGCCGCCTTCGCCCGCTTCGTCGCCGACAAGTTCACGTCGTTCCCGTCAGCGCTCGCCGGGGTCGCGCTGATCGTCGGCGTGGGCCTGCTGATCCGGCTGTACGTCGTCTGCGTACAGCAGCGCCAGCCCCTGCCGCTGCTGGTGTACGCGGGTGTCGTCACCCTGCTCGCCCTGTGCGCGTCGAGCTACTTCGGCTCGAAACCGCGCCTGTTGCTGCCCGCCTTCCCGCTTCTGCTGCCCCTCGCCCTGGCCCTGGCCCGGCTGCGGACGAGCAGGTCGGCGCTGGTGACGGGTGTCGTCGCGGTGGCCTCGGCGGTCTACGGGGCGTTCTGGCTGAACGGCTCCGGTCCGCCCTGACCCCTGGCGAATTCCAGACCACAGCCCGGTGAACTAATTCGAAAGGGCTATAAAACAGTACCTCTGCATGATCAATGGAAAGGAAGGGAACGCGGGCCTCGGAATAGGGATTCTGCGGAATTAAACATCATCTTGAGAGGAATCCCACATCACATCGTCATTACAAAGCCGCTGATTGGGCGGAGAACTGAGCTCACTCGCTGTAACGTCGATTGGGTGAGTACCGAACGAAAACTCGCCCGTCTGGACCGGGTGTTCGCGAGGCTGGACCGCGAAGCGGAACGGCCGACCCACATCGATGAACCGAAGATGAGCCGGCACAGGATCGTGCTGCTGGTCGCGGCCCTGGCCATCTACTTCGCCATCGTGTGGGCCGTCGTGATCACCTCATGGCTGGTCCGGCTCGACTGGCAGGTCATGTTCTTCCGGCCCTACCAGCAGTGGCCGGAGATCCACGCGTTCCTCGACTACTACGTGGTACTCGGTCAGCGCGGCCCCACCGCCGTGATGATCTCGGCCTGGCTGGGCTGGCGCGCCTGGCGGCAGCGCACCCTGCGTCCGCTGCTCGTGTTCGCCGTCGCGCTGCTGCTGCTCAACATCACCGTCGGTGCCGCCAAGATCGGGATGGGCCGCCTCGGACCGCACTACGCGACCACGATCGGCTCGAACGAGATGGGCCTGGGCGGCGATATATTCCCCAGCGGCCACACCGCCAACGCCGTGGTGACCTGGGGCATCCTGGCCTATCTGGCCTCGACCCCGTGGACCAGGCGCTGGCTGTCCGCCGGTTCGGCGCTGATGTCGCTCGGCGTCGGTCTCACCACCGTCTACCTGGGCACGCACTGGCTGAGCGATGTCGTCCTCGGCTGGGTGGCGGGTCTGCTGATCCTGCTCGCGCTGCCGTGGTTCGAGCCGCTGATCACCCGTGCCGAGACCTGGATCCTGTCGCTGCGCGACCGCCGGCGCGCCCCTGGCCCCGGCGCCGCGCCCGCACCGGCCCGGGTCGGCACCCCCGCGATGTTCAAGCCGCGCGCGGTCGCCGACGAAGAGGCCACGACCCGCGAGGACACCGCCCCGGCGGCCCGCTCCTCCCACGCACCCATCCACCCCGCCGTCCTGGCCCCGGGCCCGCACACGAGCCGGGCGGAGCGCACCCCGGTCACCCCGGCCGGCAGCCGACGCCCGCCGCACGCGGACCGCGTCCCGCGCGGCGCCGGCTCCAGCACCGGCACCCCCTCGGCCCGCCCCCTGCCCGGCAACAGCTGAGCCACCGGCGAGACCGGCGACACCACCGACGCCGAAGGCCCCGGCCCCTGGACGTGGATTCCAGGGGCCGGGGCCTTCGTTGTTCACGCACATCACCGACCGGGCTTCAGCCCTTCCAGCAGCGTGTCACCCTGCCGTCGGCGACCTCGAAGTTGAGCCGCCCCGAGCGGTACTCCATGGTGATGATCGCCCCGGGCGGCAACGACCGGACCGCGGACCAGCCGCGCTCCCGGGCGAGCCGCTCGGCCCGCGCCGAGTCGAGGCCGACGTACGCGTCCGGATGGTCCTGGGGTTCTTCGGGCCTGGGAATCGATGCCATGTCCGTCACCGTAGGCGCCCACCGGCGGCCGGGGGAAGCCCGGACCGCGGTACCGAACGCCTCCCGGCGCCACTCCGGTCACGCTTCTGTCACAAGATCACGACAGAACGCCGACAGGCCACTTCGAACGATAATCACCATGCGTAAGGGTGGTCACGCCCGTCTTCCACCGCCATTCGAACGTAATTCGCCACCTCTCCGTGAGCCCCTGATAAACCCCGGGAAATCGCGGCGCGAGAGCCCGCTGGAGACGGTTCGGGGCCTTCGGAAGGGCAGTCCGCAGAAGGCGAATTGCACCGAGCCGTCCGCTCTGTGGCGTCTTACGTGCTGATGCCACGCGTCCCGGCCGGCCCACCCTGCCGCCAGGGCGCGTAAAACACTCACGCCTTCCGCACAGAACCCCCGCACGACCTGCCGTCCGGCGTTCGACCCGCGCCATCCGGAATATGCGGCGCCGGTTGACCGGGCGACCGCTCCAGAGCGCGGGACAGCCGGTCCCGGGCCGTCCTGATGGCCTCCGTGAGCCCGTCCGGCTCCAGCACCTCGAACTCGAGGCCCATCAGCATGACGTGGATGACCATCACGTCGAGATTGGCGGCCCCGGTGCGCAGCAGGCAGGCTCCCTCTCCGTCGGCCTCCAGTGTCCCGGCGGACGGCGAGACCCGTGCGGCGGCCTCCGCGAGGGGCACCAGCAGCCGCACGACGGCATGCGAGGCGTACGCGCGCGTGGAGACCCCTTCGGAGACATAGGCGGCGAGATCCTCGGCAGGGGGCGTACGAGGGACGAAGCGTGGTCCGTGCGGCGGCTTCGGCGTGATGCGGTCCACGCGGAACGTCCGCCAGTCGGCCCGGTCGACGTCCCAGGCGACCAGGTACCAGCGGCGCTCGGTGCACACCAGGCGGTGCGGTTCGACGGTACGGCGGGACATCGACGCGGCCCCGTCGCGTCCCTGGTACTCGAAGCGCAGCCGTTCCGTGTCCCGGCAGAGGTTGGCGAGTTCGGTGAGGACGGCCGGGTCGACGGCGGAGGACTGCGGTCCGTGCAGCATCGGCACCGTGAAGGCGTTCAGGGCCCCGACCCGGCGGCGGAGCCGGTCGGGCAGCACCTGCTCAAGTTTGGCCAGCGCCCGTACGGAGGTCTCGCCGATGCCCTCGATGCCCTGCCCGGACGCGGTGCGCAGCCCGACGGCACGGCGACCTCCCCCACCCTCGAACCTGCTCGGGCGGGGGGACCCCCACGTCGTCGTCCAGCAGCAGGGGCGGCAACTCGGCCCCGGCGCCGAGCCGGTAGCCGCCGCCGGTGCCCGGACTGGCGTCCACGGGATAGCCCAGCTCACGCAGCCGGTCCACATCCCGGCGGACGGTACGCGGGGTCACCCCGAGGCGGCCGGCCAGGTCGGCGCCGGACCTCCCCCACTGCCTGAAGGGCGTGGGCGGTGCCCCCAGCGGTGGGCCTGGAGCAGCGAGAGCAGTCGCAGCAGCCGTGCCGTGGTCTCCAACATGGGCCCGAGTCTGCCAGCGGTCGCGGACAACTACTGTCCTCAACTGTCATGGCCGGTACGCCAGCTGCGGTACGTCGAAGCAGTCGGCGTTCATGTCCCCCTGCGAGACCCAGCCCTCGCCGTCCTGCCACCGGGCCACCGACAGACACGCGCGACGCGTCTTCGGCGGTTCGGCGAGCCGCTCGAACCGCACCGGGATCAGCAGCCCGTCGGCGGTGTATCCCTCGTCCTGTCCCTCCCTGCGGTTCATGAAGCCGTCGACACACGCGCGCGTGACGCCCGTTCCCGCTTCCGCGCACGCCTCGGCGGCCTCCGTGAACCACATCGCCGCCGCCCACCCCTCCAGCTGCCACTGAGAGTGCGCACCGAGCTTCTCGGTGGCCTCCCGGAACTCCCGTACGGCCGCGTGATCCGCGTCCTCGTAGTTGCGGCTCGATCCCGTCGCCCACAGGGCGTTGCGGCATCGCGGGGAGTCCTTGTAGTCCTCGGGGACCGTGGACGTCCAGTTCTGTACGTTCGTCACCTTGGCGGTGACCTCGGCGCCGACCTTGTCCATCGCCTCGCACAGCTGTGCGTTGCCGTGGGTGTCGAGGGCGTCGAAGACGAGGTCGGCGCCCTGTTCCTTCAGGTCGGCCGCCACCGCGCGGAAGTTGGGCAGCGCGAAGTCGACCTCCTCGGTGACCACGCGATAGCCCTCGGCCTTCAGCCCCCGGGCGACCAGCCGGGCGTACGCGGCCGAGGCGGCCTGGTTGTACGAGACGACCGCGGCCGTGCGGGCGCCGTGCTCGCGCGCGAAGTAGCGGTAGACCTCCGTACCGCCGTACAGCTGCCCGCCCCAGCCCGGGGTGCCGTCGCGGGGCGCGAGGCTGCCGTAGATGCCGTACAGGTGCGGATAGGTGTCGTAGGCGGCGCCGATGGGCTGTCCGCCGATGTCGGGCACGCGCGCGCGTGAGACGCGGTCGGCGCCCGCGTAGTCGAGGGCGGTGGTGGCGACCAGGGCGACGACTTTGTCCTGGCCGATCAGCCGGTGCACGCACTCGTTGTTGCCGACGCCGCTGCCGCCGTCGTCACAGAGCCGGACCTCGACCGGGCGGCCGTCGATGCCCCCGCGCGCGTTGAGCCGCTCGAACCAGGCCTTGGCGCCGTCGCGGGGGCCGGTGAAGGCGGCGCCGCCGACCGGGCTGGTGGCGCTGGTGATGATGCCGACGCGGACGGGCGTCGTACCGGCCGACGGTGTCGAGGTACCGCGGTGCTCGAAGTCGCTCTCCGGGAGGCGGCTGCCGCAGGCCGCGCTCAGCAGGAGGAGCAGCCCCGCGACGGCCGATTCAACAACCCGGAGCCGTCGGCGCATTGCCGCTCAGCCCGACGAGCGCGCAGAGCGTGTTGACGGTGACCTTCCAGGTGCCCTCCTGTTCGACGGCGGTGCCCGAGGCGTCGGGCAGGGCCGTGGCGCCGTCGAGGAGGAGCGCGTAACTCACGTTCGCCGCGGTCGGTGAGGTGAACTCGACCTCGTCGACCTTCGCCTCGACCTTTCCGCCCCGCTGGTCGCCGCTGAAGGCATCGAGCAGCATGCCCAGTTGGTCGCCGTTCTCCAGGACGGCCCGTTTGTCCTCGATGGAGACGGCCGGGTCGAAGAACTTCACCCAGTTCTGCCTGATCTCCTTCTCGGCCGCGACCGGATCGGCCGGGCCGTCACCACTCGGCTCCGCGGACGTCTCCGTCGGTGCCGTCGTCCCCGTGGCGGCGGAGGGGGTGGGCAGTCTCGTCGCGTCGCCGCCACCGCCGTTGTCGTCGCTGCACGCCGCGAGGGCCGGGCCGAGGAAGAGCAGCAGGGCGGCCGCGATCGCCGTGCCCCGCCGTGTGTTACCCCGCCTGAGGTCGCTCCCGAGAACCATCTGGCTCACCACCGGGTGTCGGTCCGGGCCATGCGTGCCCGGTGCTTTCAGGGTCAGCTGACAGAAGGCATAGTGCAAGCCATTGGCCGGCTTGGACAGACACAGCCAGGACACACGACGTGTGGGAGCCAAGGATGCCGACAGCTCGATCAGTTCGACTGCGGGCCGTGCGTCCCGTCCTCTGGACGGGCTGGGCCGCGCTCACGGCGGGCGCGGCGCTGTGCGTGCTCGGCTGGTACGGCGTCTCGGGCGAGCGCTTCGCCGAACGCCAGCTGCCGTACCTCGCGTCCTGCACGGTCCCCGGCGCGGCCCTGATCGTCGCGGGCGCCGTCCTCCTCACCCACGGCCGCAGCGCGCTCGCGGCGGCCCGCGTGGAGGAGCTGTACGGCCTCCTGGTGGCCACCGAGCCCGCCGAGGCTCCCGGAGAGCCCGTCATCGCTCCGGTGGCCGTGAGCGGCCGACTGCTGATGGTGCCGGACGGCACCCTGTGGCACCGCGCGGACTGCCCACTCGTCGCCGGCAAGCCGGAGGCGGTTCCGGTGGACGGCAGACTCCTGGCGACCGGCGAACTGGACCCCTGCCCGATCTGCGAGCCGGACTCGGCGGACGACTGACCCATGTCGTCCCTGACGTACGACCTCACGCTCGCGGGCCTGTCCGTCGGCAGTGCGGCGGCGCTCACCGGCATCGGCCTGATCGTCACCCACCGCGCGACCGGCGTGCTGAACTTCGCGCACGGCGCGATCGCGATGGTCTGCGCGTACGCCCTGCGGCAGTGCACGGTCGAGTGGGGCTGGCCCCTGTGGCTCGGCGCACTGGTGACGCTTCTCCTGCTCGCCCCGGCCATCGGGATGGCCCTGGAACGGTTCGTGTTCCGGCCGCTCGCGGTGCTGGGCGGCGATCCGGCGCAGACGCTGGTCGCGTCGATCGGCGTGTTCGTGCTGCTGGTGGGCGGGGCCGTACTGATGTGGGGCCCGGGGGCACGCGCGGACGCGCCCGAGGTGGTCCCGGCGGAACCGCGGGGGCAGTTGGCGGTCGCGCTGGTCCTGGCCGCCGCCGTGGGCGCGGTCACGCGGTGGACCCGGTTCGGGCGGCAGCTGCGCGCGGTGGTCGACGACCGGCAACTGGCCGTGCTGGGCGGCATCGACGCGGACCGGGTGGCCGCGGCGGGCTGGGCGTTCGGCTCGTTCACCGCGGGCCTGACGGGCGTACTGCTGGCTCCGTACGTGCGCCTGGACCCGTACGGCATGCCGCTGCTGGTGATGGAGGTGGTGGCGGTCGCGGTGGCGGCCCGGATGCGCAGCCTCCCGGTGGCCGTGCTGGTCGCGCTGGGCATCGGGGTCGCCCAGAGCCAGTTGACGCGGTTGCACCCGTCGGGCTGGGCGCAGCCGCTGCTCCAGGCCGTCAGCACCAACCTCTTCGTCGTGGCGCTGCTGGTCGCGGCGCTCGTCCTGCCCGGCATCGGTACCCGCGACGCGCTGCCGCGCACGGCGACGGCCCGGGTACCGACCCCGCCGGGCGCGTGGATCGTGGCCGCGGTGCTGTTCCTGCTCCCCCTGGGCTTCGCGGGCTCGGACCTGCATACGTCGGTCCAGGTGCCGGCGCTGGGCGTGGTGCTGCTGTCGCTGGTGGTGGTGACCGGCCGCGGCGGCCAGATCTCGCTGGGCCAGGCGGCGTACGCGGGCCTGGGTGCCCTCTTCACGGCACTGCTGGCGGCCGGCCGCTTCCCTGGCCTGCCCCGGCTGCCCGAACTGGCCGCGCTGGCGGTGGCGGTGCTCCTGGTGGCTCCCCTGGGCCTGCTGACGGGCTGGCCGGCGATCCGCCGCCACGGCCTGGCGCTGGCGCTGGCCACGTTCGCGGTGGGCGTCGGCGTGAGCCGCTTCGTCTTCGCCCAGCCCTACGCCACCTCGGGCCTGTCCGTGCACCGCCCGGCGGGCTTCGAGAGCGACCGCGCGTTCTACGTCCTGGAACTCGCCCTGCTGGCGGGCGCGTTGCTGGCGACACGGTCCCTGCGTACGGGCCGTACGGGCCGGGCCCTGGCCGCGATGCGGGACCACGAGTCGGGGGCGTCGGCGGCGGGAGTGCGGGTCCCGTCCCTGAAGCTGCTCGCGTTCGTCGCGGGCGCCGCCCTGGCCGCCCTCGGCGGCGCCCTGCTCTCGATGGGCGTGCGCGCCTTCGACCCCGGCGCGTTCGACCCCGTACGCGGGCTGCTGTGGTTCGCCGCGGTGGTGGTCCTGGGCGCCGACAGCACCTTGGGCGCACTACTGGCCGCGGCCCTGCTGGTGGGGCTGGACGCGGGGGCGCGGGGCGGTGTCGCGGCTGCGCTGATCGGCGTTCTGGCGGTCCTGGTGGGGCGCTTCCCTGGCGGCCCGTACGACGCCCTGCGCACGGCGACCGGACGTCTGCGACCGGGGCGCGGGGCGCGGTTGACACCGCTGGGGGTCGCTGTGCGGGGGCGGCTGCGGGGCGTGGACCACGGCCGGGGCCCGTCCGGCGGCCCGACTCCCCCGGCTGCCCCATCGCGCCCTCGGGCCCCTGTCCCTCCCAGGCGCTCCCCTTCTCCCGCCCCCGCCCCGCTGCTCCGCGCCCGTGACCTCCACGTCCGGTACGGCGGCTTCGCCGCGCTCGACGGGGTGGATCTCGATGTCCGGCCGGGGCGGGTCACCGCGGTCGTCGGGCCCAACGGGGCCGGGAAGAGCACCCTGTTCCACTGTCTCGCCGGAACCGTGCGTCCCACGCGCGGGGAGGTGCTTTTCGAGGCACGGGACATCACCCGCCTTGCCGCCCATGCCCGTACCCGGCTCGGTGTCGCGCGGACCTTCCAGCAACTGGCCGTCTTCCCGTCGTTGACCGTGGCCGACAACGTCCGTGTGGGCGCCGAGCAGGGCCGCGCCACCGATCCGGGCGCCGTGGAGCGGGCGCTCCGGCTGCTCAGGCTCGACGGACCGGTACGTTCGCTGCCCGCGGCCGGCCTGCCGACCGGTACCCTGCGCCGCGTCGAGCTGGCCCGCGCACTCGCCGGAAACCCGCGTGTCCTGCTCCTCGACGAACCCGCCGCCGGTCTCGACACCGCCGAAGTCAACGCGCTGACCGGCGTGTTGCGGGCCCTCGCCGCCGACGGCACCGCCCTGCTCGTCGTCGAGCACGACCTCGATCTGGTGGCCGACCTCGCCGACGAGGTCCATGTGCTGACGGCCGGCCGGATCGTCGCCTCGGGCCCGCCCGGTCACATCCTCGACACCCTGGAAGCGACGGCGGGCCGATGACCCCCTCCACCGTTTCCCTCCTGCACGCGCGCGTGCGCTACGGCCCGCTGGAGGCGCTGCACGGCGTCTCCCTCACCGCGCCCGGCCCCGGCCTCACCGTCCTGCTGGGCCGCAACGGCTCCGGCCGTACGACCGTCCTGCGCGCCCTCGCCGGGGTCGTACCGCTGTCGGACGGCGCGGTGGTGTGGGACGGCGCCGACGTGACCCGGATGCCCGCGTACGAGCGGGCCCGGCGCGGTCTGTGCCTGGTGCCGGAGCGGCAGGCCGTGTTCGGGTCGCTGACCGTCCGGGAGAACCTGGAACTGGCGGCGGCCGACGACCACTCCCCCGCGCTGGACGCCTACCCGCAGCTGAGGCCCCTGCTGTCGCGCCGCGCCGGCACCCTCTCCGGCGGCGAGCAGCGCATGCTCGCGCTCTCCCGCGCCCTGCTGACACGCGCGCGCGTGGTGCTCGTCGACGAACCGGCGCAGGGCATGTCACCGGCGGTCGCGGCCCACACGTACGAACTGCTGAGCGCGCTGGACGCCTGTGTGATCGTCGCCGAACAGCGGTTGCCGCCCGTCCTGCACGGCCGCCGGGCTCTCGTGCACGAACTCCGCCGGGGCGCCGTCGTGTTCAGCGGGGAGGCTGCCGAACTGGCCCGTCGTTCCCGGTGACCTGTGGCGGCGCGCCCGGGGCCGGACGCCGGTGCCCCACCCGGGTCGAGGGCCGGGTGGGGCACCGTGCCCGGGGCAGGGGGGCGGCTCAGATGTCGAGCCGCTGTCCGGGCACGATCATGTTGGGGTTGCCGCCGATGACGGCCTTGTTGGCGGCGTACACGTGCTGCCAGGTGGTCGTGTACCGGGAGGCGATGCCGCTCAGGGTGTCGCCCGCGCGGACCGTGTAGTCGCCGCGGGACGAGCTGCGGCCGGTGTGGGCCGACGAACGCTCCGGCGCCTGCGACGGAGCCTTGGACGCGGCCGACCCGCCGGAGCCGGTGGCCTTCTTCGTGGACTGCTGGGTCGACTTCTTCGTCGACTTGGAGGTGCCCGAACCGGAGCCCGAGTCGGTGCCCGATGCGGCCGGGGCGCTGCCGGAGGCTCCGGCGCGCGCCGAACAGGTCGGCCACGCGCCCCAACCCTGGGCGCGCTGGACCTTGGTGGCGACGGAGATCTGCTGGGACTTGCTGGCTCCGTCGGCCGTGGCCGCGTAGGCCGTACCGCCGTAGGCGCGCCAGGTGCTGCCGGAGAACTGGAGTCCTCCGTAGTAGCCGTTGCCGGTGTTGATGTGCCAGTTGCCGCCGCTCTCGCACTGGGCGATGCGGTCCCACACCCCGCTGTCCGCTGCCGCGGCGTTGCCGGTCGCGGCCAGCAGTCCGAGGGGGGCGAGCAGTGCCGCCCCGGCGAGGACGGCCGTCGTACGCGACTTGCGGGTGTAACTATCGGCACATTCGGACATGAAGATCCCTCTCCACAGACCCGGGCTCCCCCTGACCGGGGCGCGTCGGCCGCGTGATGACGCGGTCGGCGCGCTCCGCCCCGTCCGTCGGCGGTGGTGCTGCGCGATGTCTGGTTCTGCGCTGCCGTTGGACGTACCCGAGCGGTGCTCTCTGCACACGGCGGAGGAATCTATGGACCCTGACGACCCGTTATCAACCAACTCCCCGTTGTCCCAGGCCAGTTCACGGTTACCGCAGGTAGCGACGAATTCCGGACACCCACTTCATTCGCGCATATCCGTATTTGTCGACCAGCTACTCGGACAAACTGTGAGCCAGTTCACCAAATCAACTTCCGTAACCTGTCCGTTACTTGACATGGAGTGGCCAATTCCGCACCCAGGGTGACAGTGCGCGCAGGATGGTTGTATTCCGTTCGCCGTGCAGCGTGACCCCCACCACAGATCGCCCGTTGTCATCTTCATGAGCCTGGACCCTCCGGGTTCACCGCATCTTGAGGGAGCCACCCGTGCCGCGCATGCTCGATGTCAGCGACGAGGTCCGCGCCGAGATCGGCGACGAAGAAGCCGACCGGCTGCTCGCCGGAGACAACGCCCCGGGCAGTTACGACTGCACGTCCTGCCGCACGCCGGGCGACTCCGCCCAGGAGCGCACCAGCACCGTCCTCTTCATCGGGGACGAGACCGCAGTCCTCGCCTTCGCCCACGCCGGCTGCCTGCCTTCGCAGGTCGTCCAGGTCACCGAGGAGCAGCTGCAGGGCGCGGTCCGCTCCATCAACGCCGATGAGGAGGCCCCGATGGCCGCACCCGAGCAGGCCGTGCTGGGAGTCACCAGCGGACTCGTCCTGATCGAGGGCGAGTTGCACCCCGCCCTGGTCGTCGAACCGACCGCCCCGATCGTCCGCCCCGGCGCCGGTGGCGCCGGCGACGACTTCCTGCCGCTGCTCATCGAGCAGGGCTTCATGCCGCTGACCCAGCTGACGGAGGTGCCGCCCGTGCTGCACGGCTGGTCGGTACTGCTCGCCGCGGGCCAGCTGCACGCCGTACTCCAGCCGGGCCCGAACGGCGGCTCCGCGGTGGCCTGGTGGCAGGCGCACCAGCCGCTCCAGGTCACCGAGAGCTGGCGCGCCGCCGCCAACAAGCACCAGCAGGTGCTGATGTTCGCGGCGCCGGTCGGCTCGATCGGCCGCCAGCCCCGCGAGGACCTGCTGCGCGACGCGCTGGACAAGGCGGCGGGCAACGGGAAGCTGGTCGCCAGCGCTCTGCCTCTGGCGGGCACGTGAGCGCTATAGACCGGGGGTGCTTCAGCGGGTTGGCGACTACCGGTTGAGTGTGGCTGGTCGCGCAGTTCCCCGCGCCCCTGCAGGGGCGCTTCGCGCGCCCTGCAAAGTCCGGGTGGTGGCCGCATCTGTTGGGCGGTGGGGTCGTTTGGAGGTACGTGCACACCTATGACGTCCCCCGCCGCCAGCCCTACCAGGCGATCCCGTCCACGCGGTCGGCCCAGGACTACTCGAGCGGCCCTTCGGCCACGCCGATCTACGACGCGCTCTATGCCGAGTACGGCAAGTCCTTCCGCTCACGGCCGGGCGACCGCAACGGCGAGGACGAGCTGGGCTTCACGGCCTTCGGGCCCAGCCCGCACAACCTCGCCCCGTACGGCGGCTCGCACGGCTCGAACACGTTCGGCTCGCACCCCTCGGGCTCCTACAGCGCCTACAGCGCGGGGGCGCTGAGCGCGCGCAGCGGCGCCCAGGCCAGCCAGGGCGGCGGGCAGCAGTCCGTGTGGCAGCGGGTCGGCCAACTCGACGCGCAGCAAGGGCAGACGGCGACCGCGACCGCCGTCTGGCAGACGGGTGGACGCCAGCAGCACTACACCGGAATGACCCACATCCCGGCGGCCCTGCCACCGGGTTCGCGCCGGGGCGTGTGAACACCACCTGCACATGACTGAGGGCGGCTCCGTAAGGGGCCGCCCTCAGTCATGTCCCACTTCTACTTCTTACGGCCGCGCTTCTCGCGCACCCGCACCGAGATGTGGATCGGCGTGCCGTCGAAGCCGAACTCCTCGCGCAGGCGGCGCTCGATGAAGCGGCGGTAGCCCGCCTCGATGAAGCCGGAGGCGAAGAGCACGAACCGCGGCGGCTTGACGCCCGCCTGGGTGCCGAACAGGATGCGCGGCTGCTTGCCGCCCCGGATCGGGTGCGGGTGGGCGGCGACCAGTTCGCCGAGGAAGGCGTTGAGCCGACCGGTCGGCACCCGGGTCTCCCAGCCCGCGAGGGCGGCCTCGATCGCGGGGACCAGCTTCTCCATGTGACGGCCGGTGCGCGCCGAGACGTTGACGCGCGGCGCCCACGCCACCTGGGCGAGCTCGGTCTCGATCTCCCGCTCCAGGTAGTAGCGGCGCTCCTCGTCGAGGGTGTCCCACTTGTTGTAGGCGAGGACGATCGCACGGCCCGCGTCGACGGCCATGGTGACGATCCGCTGGTCCTGGATGGAGATGTTCTCGGAGCCGTCGATCAGGATGACCGCGACCTCGGCCTTCTCCACGGCGGCGGCCGTACGCAGCGAGGCGTAGTAGTCGGCTCCCTGCTGGAGGTGGACGCGCTTGCGGATGCCCGCGGTGTCGATGAACTTCCAGGTGACGCCGCCGAGTTCGATGAGCTCGTCGACCGGGTCACGGGTGGTGCCCGCGACCTCGTTGACGACGACGCGTTCCTGGCCCGCCACCTTGTTCAGCAGCGAGGACTTGCCGACGTTCGGGCGGCCGATCAGGGCGATACGGCGCGGGCCGCCGACCCCGACGCCGAAGGTCTGCGCGGGTGCGTCGGGCAGCGCCTCCAGGACGGCGTCCAGCATGTCGCCGGTGCCGCGGCCGTGCAGGGAGGAGACGGGGTGCGGTTCGCCGAGCCCGAGGGACCACAGGGACGTGGCGTCGGCCTCGCCGCTCGGCCCGTCGACCTTGTTGGCGCACAGCACGACGGGTTTGCCGGCCTTGCGCAGCAGCCGGACGACCGCCTCGTCGGTGTCGGTCGCGCCGACCTTCGCGTCGACGACGAAGACGACCGCGTCGGCCGCCTCGATCGCGTACTCGGCCTGCGCGGCCACGGAGGCGTCGATGCCGAGGACGTCCTGCTCCCAGCCGCCGGTGTCGACGAGCTTGAAGCGCCGTCCGGCCCACTCCGCCTCGTAGGTGACGCGGTCGCGGGTGACGCCGGGCTTGTCCTCGACGACTGCCTCGCGGCGCCCGATGATGCGGTTGACGAGCGTCGACTTGCCGACGTTCGGCCGCCCCACGACGGCGAGGACGGGCAGCGGCCCGTGCCCCGCCTCGTCGAGCGCGCCCTCGACGTCCTCGACGTCGAAGCCTTCTACCGCGGCGAGCTCCATGAACTCCGCGTACTCGGCATCGCCAAGCTCTCCGTGCTCGTGCTCTTCCGAGCCGCCGGAGGGAATGTGGTCGTTCATGAAGTCCGTACCTCGTTCATCGTGGTGATCGGTGCAACCCCCCGTTATCGGGTGATCCACTACTCAAACTGCTCAAGTACTCAAGTGTCTCTCAGCGCTCAGCGGGACGCCCGGCGTTTTCCGGGCGGCCGGTGAGGCGCCTGGCGTTCTCCAGGTGCGCGGTGAGCTGCTTCTGGATGCGTACGGTCGCCTCGTCCAGCGCCGAGCGCGTACGCCGCCCGCTGCCGTCACCCGCCTCGAACGGGTCACCGAAGACCACGTCGACGCGGCTGCGCAGCGGAGGCAGCCCCTTTATCAACCGTCCGGGCCGGTCGGTACTTCCCAGGACGGCCACCGGAACGACGGGGGCTCCACTGCGCACCGCGAAATAGGCGAGCCCGGAGCGCAGCGAGGCGAAGTCGCCCTCGCCGCGGCTGCCCTCGGGAAAGATCCCGAGCACCCCGCCGCTCGACAGCACGTCCAGTGCCCGGGTGATCGCCGTGCGGTCGGCGGTCGAGCGGTCCACCTCGACCTGGCCGAGGGCGTGCATGGCAGGGCCGAGCGGGCCGATGAACGCCTCCTTCTTGACCAGGAAGTGTGACGCCCGGGGCGCGACGCCGATGACCATCGGCCCGTCGATGTTGTGGGAATGGTTGACGGCGAGGATGACCGGCCCGCTCACGGGCACCTTCCAGGCGCCCAGGACGCGCGGCTTCCACAGCCCGTACATCAGGCCGACGCCGATGCGCCGCCCGACCTCGGCGCCCCGCTTCGACGGAGCCTTCGGCGCAACGCTCACTTCCCGGCCCGCTTCTCCTCGACGAGGGTGACGACGCACTCGATGACCTGCTGGAGGGTCAGCTCGGAGGTGTCGACCTCCACCGCGTCGTCCGCCTTGGCGAGCGGCGAGGTCTTGCGGCTGGAGTCGGCCGCGTCCCGCTTCAGCAGCGCCTCACGGGTGACATTGACGTCGGCACCCTTCAGCTCACCGCTGCGCCGGGCGGCACGCGCCTCCGGCGACGCGGTGAGGAAGATCTTCAGGTCGGCGCCGGGCAGCACGGTGGTCCCGATGTCCCGCCCCTCGACGACGATCCCCTTCTCGGCGGACCCGGCGATGGACCGCTGCAACTCGGTGATCAGGGCCCGCACCTCGGGTACGGCGCTCACCGCGCTGACCTTGGAGGTGACCTCCTGGGTGCGGATCGGGCCGCCGACATCGGTGCCGTCCACGGTGATCGTCGGGTGCTCCGGGTCCGTACCGGAGACGATCTCGGGCTTGCCGGCCACGGCGGCGATCGCGGAGGGGTCCGTGATGTCGATCCCGTTGCTCACCATCCACCAGGTGATCGCCCGGTACTGGGCCCCGGTGTCCAGGTAGCTCAGCCCGAGCTGCGCGGCAACGGCCTTGGACGTGCTCGACTTGCCCGTGCCGGAGGGGCCGTCGATGGCAACAATCACTGCGGCGCGTTCCACTGTGGGGCACCTTTCCTGGTCCGGGGTGTCGGGGTGAGGGCGGTTGGTGCCCCGGACAAGGTTACTGGGTGCGGGTAGCCCGTCTGGCCGCGTGTGTCTTCAGCCGGTGCCTCTTCGACGCCGGTTCAGGCAATCTCACACCGGGAAACTCCCCCTACTGTCGAATCGCCCACCCTCTCTCCCGCAGCGAAGCCGAAAGAACGGGTGCGGCCTTCGGCTCCACCATCAACTGCACGAGCCCCGCCTGCTGCCCCGTCGCATGCTCGATCCGTACGTCCTCGATGTTGACGCCCGCCCGCCCCGCATCGGCGAAGATGCGGGCCAGCTGCCCCGGCTGGTCGTCGATGAGAACGGCCACGATCTCGTACGCCCGCGGAGCGGACCCGTGCTTGCCAGGGACGCGGACCTGGCCCGCGTTGCCGCGCCGCAGAACGTCCTCGACGCCGGTGACGCCCGCGCGGCGCTTCTCCTCGTCGGAGGACTGGAGGGAGCGCAGTGCCTGGACCGTCTCCTCCAGGTCAGCGGCGACATCCGTGAGGAGGTCGGCGACCGGCCCGGGGTTCGCGGAGAGGATGTCGATCCACATGCCGGGGTCGGACGCGGCGATCCGGGTCACGTCCCGGATGCCCTGCCCGCACAGCCGTACGGCGGCCTCCTCGGCGTTCTCCAGCCGCGCGGCGACCATGCTGGAGACCAGGTGGGGCATGTGCGAGACGAGGGCCACGGCCCGGTCGTGGGCGTCCGCGTCCATGACGACGGGGACCGCACGGCAGTGCGAGACCAGTTCCAGGGCGAGGTTCAGGACCTCGGTGTCCGTGTCCCGGGTCGGTGTCAGCACCCAGGGGCGGCCCTCGAAGAGGTCACCGGTCGCGGCCAGCGGGCCGGACTTCTCGCGGCCCGACATGGGGTGCGAACCGATGTACGACGACAGGTCGAGGCCCAGCGCCTCCAGCTCGCGGCGCGGGCCGCCCTTGACGCTGGCCACGTCGAGGTAGCCGCGCGCGACACCCCGGCGCATCGCGTCGGCGAGGGCACCGGCGACGTGCGCGGGCGGCGCGGCCACGATCGCGAGGTCGACCGGCCCCTCCGGCGGCTCGTCCGTGCCGGCGCCCAGGGCGGACGCGGTACGGGCCTGCTCGGGGTCGTGGTCGGTGAGGTGGACGACGACGCCACGCGCGGCGAGGGCGAGCGCGGCGGACGTACCGATGAGGCCGGTGCCGATGACCAGTGCGGTTCTCACTGGGCGATGTCCTTGCGCAGGGCTCCCGCGGCACCGAGGTAGACGTGCGCTATGTCGGCGCGGGGCAGGTCCGACTCGATGTGCGCGAGGATCCGGACCACCCGCGGCATCGCGCCCTCGATGTCCAGCTCCTGGGCACAGATCAGCGGTACGTCGACGATGCCGAGCTTGCGGGCCGCGGCCGCCGGGAAGTCGCTGTGCAGGTCGGGGGTGGCCGTGAACCAGACGCTGATCAGGTCGTCCGCGGTGAGACTGTTGCGCTCCAGGACCGCGGTGAGCAGCTCACTGACCCGCTCGTCCATGTGCCCGGCCTCGTCCCGATCCAGTTGGACGGCGCCCCGGACCGCTCGTACCGCCACGGTGATGCTCCTCGCTGATGTACGTGCAGACGCACTGGTGATGCAGACACTTTTGTACGTCCAGCCTAGTCAGCCCGCGTCGGGCCGGTACGCGGCGCCCGCCCCCTGAGACACGCCGCGCGGCTCGCACCGCCTGCTCGAATCGTTACCCGCCATGGTCACGCCTCTCCGGAACGAACGGCCGGGCGCAGGTCAGAGGCCCCGGCGTCGGGCTCTGTCAATGTCACCCGATTCGCCCCAATCCGCGACTTGGGGTGCGAACACGCCTGTGCGCCTCTGGACGCGGGGGCGCGGGTCCGCTCGAATAGCAGGAAGCTCGCCTCGGGGGAGGCCCGATGAAGCGCACCGGACCACTTTTCACCCTTCTCGCCGGACTACTGCTCGGCCTGTTCATGCTGTCGCTCAACGCGACGACAGGGACAAAGCCGGCGTCCACGTCCCAGGCCGACTCACCCGCCGACAAGGTGTCACCGTCGCCGGCTCCGACGAAGGCGTCGCCATCGCCTTCCCCACCCGCGACCCCGTCACCGTCACCGACCAAGGCGCCCGTGCCGAACGCCGACTACGCGGGCCGTACGGACGACGACTCCTCCGCGGTGTCGGTCTCGCTGCGCGACGGCAGGGCGATCGCCTACTTCTGCGACGGCCGCGACAAGGAGTCGTGGCTCAAGGGCGATGTCGAGGCCGACGGCTCCATGAAGCTCACCGGCAAGGGCGGCTCCGTACTCAACGGCACGCTCAAGGGCAAGAGCATCCGCGGCACGGTCGACATCGAGGGCGGGCACTACGCCTTCACCGCCGACAAGGCGGTCAAGCCGTCCGGGCTCTACCGGGCGACAGCGACCGTGCGGGACGCCGAGATCGACGGCGGCTGGATCGTGCTGTCCACCGGCGACCAGGTCGGCATCCTCAAGCGCGACGGCAAGCCCTCTCCCGCACCCCGGATCGACCCGGAGACCGGCGCGGTGACGATCGACGGCCAGCAGCTCACGGCCCGCCCCGTCACGCCCTGACGCACGACCCCGGCACCACTCTCGTCCGGAACTTCAGGCCCACTCCAGAGCCTCCACACAGGGAGCCGACCATGACCGTGGACCCGAGCGCCGCCACCCAGAGCTTCCCGCCGCGCCCACCGGCTCCGAGCGGCCCGAGCCCCGCCCGCTATCTCGTCCCGGCACTGGTCGCCGCGGGCGTCGCGGTGGCCCTGGGGGTGTACGGCAAGGTCCACGACCCGGAGGGCACCGCCTTCAACCTGGCCGGGTTCAGCAGCACGGGCGCGGTGAAGTCGTGGCTGGCGACGACGGCGTTCGCTTTCGCGCTCGTCCAGGTCGTCTCGGCGCTCATGGTCTACGGGAAGCTGCCGGGCCCGAGCTGGTCGGCGACGCTGCACCGCTGGTCGGGGCGGATCGCGTTCCTGGTGTCGGTTCCGGTGGCGGTGCACTGTCTGTACGCGTTCGGATATCAAACCTACGATTCGCGCGTGATGTGGCACTCCCTCCTGGGTTGCTTCTTCTTCGGTGCTTTCAGTGCAAAGATGCTGCTGCTTCGCTGGGAGCGACTGCCCGGCTGGCTGCTGCCGATCGTCGGCGGACTCGTCTTCGCCGTCCTCACGATCGTCTGGCTCACTTCCGCCCTCTGGTTCTTCCGCAACTTCGGAGTGACGACATGACGCAAGGCCCGACCCGACGCACGGTCCTCCTCGCGACGGGCGCGGCGGCGCTCACGGCGGGCTGCGGCGAGTACGGCGACGAATCGGCGTCCCCGGAGACCTCCGCCGGCTCCCCCGGGCAGGAGCTGGCCACGACGGCCGACATCCCGGTCGGCGGCGGCACGATCTTCAAGGACGAGCAGGTCGTGGTGACGCAGCCGAAGGAGGGCGAGTTCAAGGCCTTCACGTCGATCTGCACGCACCAGCAGTGCCCGGTGGCCAACGTCAACGGCGGCACCATCAACTGCACCTGCCACGGCAGCAAGTTCAGCATCACGGACGGCTCGGTGGCCAACCCGCCGGCAACCAAGCCACTGGCCGAGAAGAAGATCACGGTGACGGGAAACTCGATCCGCCTGGCATGACGTTCGCGCGTACGCTCCCGGGATGCGCCCGTTTCCCGCCCCCGAGGCCCTGGTACGCGACCACACGATCTACGCCTGCGTGATGGGTTCGCGCGCCTTCGGGCTGGCGACGGACGGCAGCGACACGGACCGGCGCGGGGTGTTCCTCGCGCCGACTCCCCTGTTCTGGCGTTTCGAGAAGCCGCCCACGCATGTGGAGGGCCCGGCGGAGGAACAGTTCAGCTGGGAGCTGGAACGCTTCTGCACCCTGGCCCTGCGCGCCAACCCGAACATCCTGGAGTGCCTCCACTCCCCTCTCGTGGAGTACGCCGACGACACCGGCCGCGAACTCCTTGCCCTGCGCGGGGCGTTCCTCTCCCGCCAGGCGCACGAGACGTTCGCGCGCTACGCGCTGGGCCAGCACAAGAAGCTGGAGGCCGACGTCCGCACCCAGGGCGCCCCCCGCTGGAAACACGCGATGCACCTGCTGCGCCTGCTGATGAGCTGCCGCGACCTGTTGCGCTCAGGCACCCTGACGATCGACGTCGGCGACGAGCGCGAGCCCTTGCTGGCGGTGAAACGGGGCGAGGTGCCGTGGCAGGAGGTCGAGTCCCGGATGAACCACCTCGCGACCCAGGCCGAGGAAGCGTCCCACCACAGCCCGCTCCCCGAGGAGCCCGACCGGCGCCGCATCGAGGACTTCCTCATCCGCGCCCGCCGGGCCTCAGCCCTCCAGCCGGACCCGTACGACGAAGTCGTGCAGGGCGTCGTACCCGGCCGGGCCTTCCGCCAGCTTTGAAACGGCCTGCGCCGCGTCCAGCACCCCGTGCAGCCGCTCCACATCACCCGCCACGCGCGCGTGATCGACATCCGCCATCCCGTGCTCCTGCTCCGCCTTGGCCGCGACCAGCTCCGGCAGGTACACGGGGGCTTCGGCGATCTCCCCGACGAGTGTGGGCAGATGGGCCTGCACCTCACCGGCGCGCATCAGATGGATACCGGTGAGCAGCACCCGGAACGTGTAGAGCAGCGGCTTGAGTTCACCGGTCTTCTCGAAGAGCCGCCACTGCGTCACCGCAAAGCCCCGGTAGTGGTGGGCGTGGTGGCCGGTCAGCACTCCAGGGGCGAGCGCGGCGAGTTCCCGGTGGGCGTCGGACGTGTGCACGACCAGCGGGGAGAGCAGCTGCTCCAGCACGTAGCCGTTGCGGCGCAGCATCAGCCGTACGAACTTACGCAGATCGTGGGTGACGAGGTCCATCTCGACGCCGTCCCGGTCCCACATCCGCGACCGGGTCTCCGCCGGCTCGTGGAGACCGACCAGGTCGGCCGCCGGCAGCAGATGCACACCCCGGAGGTCCACGTCCGAGTCGCGGGACGGGAAGCCGTAGAGGTGTGCGCCCGAGACGGTGGCGAAGAGCACCGGGTCGGGCTGCTCGGCGACCACCGACGTCAGGTCGAGGTCCGCGAGGTGCACGGACTCCAGCGCATCGTTCATCCGTCAAGAGTCCCAGAGCGCTCCCAGGGTCTGCAGGTCACCCCCGTACTCGATGCGGTCCGCCCAGCGGGTCGGCCAGGCGTCGGTGCCGTGGTGGGCGCCCGCGAAGGCTCCCGTGAGACAGGCGATCGAGTCCGAGTCGCCGGACGTACAGGCGGCGCGGCGCAGGGCCGTGAGGGGTTCGCCGGGGAAGAGCAGGAAGCACAACAGGCCGGTGGCCAGGGCCTCTTCGGCGGTCCAGCCCGCGCCGGTGGCGAGGCACGGGTCGTCCTCGGGCGAGACGGTACGGACGGCGAGCTGGAGCCGGTCCAGGATCGCCAGGCACTCGTCCCAGCCGCGGGTGATGAAGTGCTCGGGACTCGGGTCGTGGCTGCGTGTCCACAGGTCGCCGAGCCAGCGGTGGTAGTAGCGGGAGCGGCTCTCGTACGCGTACGTACGGAGCAGGGTCACCAGTTCGGCCGGACGGGCGCCCTGGGCGAGCAGCCGTACGGCGTGCGCGGTGAGGTCGGACGCGGCCAGGGCCGTCGGGTGACCATGGGTGAGCGCGGCCTGCAACTGGGCGGCGCCCGCGCGCTGTTCGTCGCTCAGGCCCGGGACGAGGCCCAGAGGCGCCACGCGCATGTTCGCGCCGCAGCCCTTCGACCCGATCTGGCTGGCCTCCTGCCAGGGCAGCCGCTCGTTCGCCAGCAGGTTGCAGGCCACCAGGCAGGTGTGACCCGGCGCCCGGTTGTTGTCCGGCGACCGGAACCACTTCACGAACTCCTCGCGCACCGGCCGTTCCATCCCCGCCGGCGCGAGCAGCCCCCGGTCCATCGCCGCGCGCAGACCGTGCGCGAGCGCCAGCGTCATCTGCGTGTCGTCGGTGACGATCGCGGGCGTGGGCAGCTCCATCTGCCGCCATGGACCGCACTTGGCGAGGATGGACGGGATGTCGCTGAACTCGGTCGGGAAGCCGAGGGCGTCGCCGAGCGCGAGCCCGATCAACGCCCCGCTCGCGGCGCGCTTCCTGACGGTCGTGGTGGTCATGCGGGGCGTCCTTCCGGTGACGACGGGGTCGGTGAGGCAGGCGAGGGTGACGACGGGGGCGAGGCGGGTGACACGGACGTCGTCGGGCGCAGCAGCGGCGGGTGCAGGGTGACCGCGGTGCCCGCGCGGTACAGGGCGGCGGGCTTGCCCCGGCCGCCCGTGAGACGTGCGGCGCCCGGTACGGGTTCGACGAAGCCCGGCGTGGCGAGCACCTTGCGGCGGAAGTTGGGCCGGTCGAGCGCGGTGCCCCACACGGTCTCGTAGACCTGCCGCAGCTCTCCGAGGGTGAACTCGGGCGGGCAGAAGGCGGTCGCGAGGCAGGTGTACTCCAGCTTGGCGCCGACCCGGTCGTGGGCGTCGGCGAGGATGCGGTCGTGGTCGAAGGCGAGCGGTCCGAGCGCGTTGTACCGCAGCCACTGGGCCTGCGCCGCGTCCCCGCCGCCGTGCGGCTCGGGGGCATGCGGCAGCAGCGCGGCGAAGGCCACGGACACCACCCGCATCCTCGGGTCCCGGTCGGGCTCGCTGTATGTGCGCAGCTGCTCCAGGTGCAGCCCGGACACGTCCGACAGGCCGGTCTCCTCGGCGAGTTCACGCCGGGCCGCCGTCTCCGCGGACTCGTCGGGCAGGACGAACCCTCCGGGCAGCGCCCAGCGGCCGGCGTAGGGCTCGTGACCGCGCTCGACGAGCAGCACGTGCAGTGTGCCCGCGCGGAGGGTGAGGACGGCCAGATCGACGGTGACGGCGAAGGGTTCGAAGGCGTACTTGTCGTACCCCGCGGGGACCCTGCCCCGCGCCGCTCCGTTCATAGGTGCGGTCATGCCCGCCCACCCCCTTCACGGTCGCTCTTTAGAGTCATGGTGACCAATAGTCATTCCGACTATAAAGAGCGCGGGCGACCCGCACAAGCCTTCTTGACGACTCCCATACGCCCAAAGTCCCTCAGCGGCCCCTCCGGCACCCTGGAGGACTCTCAGGGCGCCGGGGTCACCAACGAGGCCTCACCGGCGCCCACAGGCACCTTCAGGCGTGTCGACGGCCCTCCCGGAAACGAAGCGGCCGGCTCCGGAGAACTCCGGAACCGGCCGTCGACGTCGACAAGAGCACTCGGTGCCCCTGCAGATCAACCACAGATCGCCTACAGATCGACTTCCTGCATCAGCATGCCGACCTCGGTGTTGGACAGGCGGCGCAGCCAGCCCGACTTCTGGTCTCCGAGGGTGATCGGGCCGAAGGAGACGCGGACCAGCTTGTCGACCGGGAAGCCGGCCTCGGCGAGCATGCGGCGCACGATGTGCTTGCGGCCCTCGTGGAGGGTGACCTCCACGAGGTAGTTCTTGCCGGTCTGCTCGACGACCCGGAAGTGGTCCGCACGCGCGTACCCGTCCTCCAGTTGGATGCCGTCCTTGAGCTGCTTGCCCAGGTCGCGCGGGATCGGGCCCACGATGTGCGCGAGGTAGACCTTCTTCACGCCGTACTTGGGGTGGGTCAGCCGGTGCGCCAGCTCACCGTGGTTGGTGAGGAGGATGACGCCCTCGGTCTCGGTGTCGAGCCGTCCTACGTGGAAGAGCCGCGTCTCGCGGTTCGTCACGTAGTCGCCGAGGCACTGCCGGCCCTCGTTGTCCTCCATCGTCGAGACGACGCCCGCGGGCTTGTTCAGCGAGAAGAACTGGTACGACTGCGTGGCCACCGTCAGCCCGTCGACCTTGATCTCGTCGTGCTCGGGGTCGACGCGCAGCCCCTGCTCCACCACGATCTCGCCGTTGACCTCGACGCGCGACTGCTCGATCAGCTCCTCGCAGGTCCGCCGGGAACCGTAGCCCGCACGCGCGAGGATCTTCTGGAGCCGCTCGCCCTCCTGCTCGGCGCCCGGGAACGTCTTGGGGAGCTTGACGTCCTTCTTGTCGGCGTACCGCTCCCGGTTGCGCTCCTCGGCCCGCGCGTCGTACTCGCGAGAGGTCGCCGGAACCCAGCGCCCTCGTCCGGTGCCGAGGTGGCCCTTCTTGGGCCCGCCCTTGGCACCGCCGCGCGCGGAGGCACCGCGCCCGGACTTCGGACCTTCGTGGGACGGGGTGGGGCCTACGTCGTACCGGCGCTCCTCGGGACGCGGATTGGCGGCGCGCTTCGGCTGATCGTCGCGCCCTCCCGCGCTCCTCGGCTGGGAGCCGCCACCGGCGCCCCTGGAGTTGCCGGCCCCGCCGGCGCCCCTGGGGTTGCCGCTCCCGCCGGTCCCCCTGGGGTTGCCGCCCCCGCCCGTCCCACGGGAGCCGCCGCCCCCACCGGCACCACGGGAGCCGCCGCCCCCACCGGCACCACGGGGGCCGCCGCCCCCACCGGCGCCACGGGAGTTCCCGCCACCACCGGAACCGCGCGGGTTACCGCCACCACCGGAACCACGGGAGTTGCCGCCTCCACCGGCCCCGCGGGGGTTTCCGCGCCCGTTGTTCCTGCCACTGCCACTGCCACTGCCACTGCTTCGCATCAAAGTTCCGTCGTCGTCGTGTCGTCTGCGTCTGCATCCGGTGCATCCGGATCGAACGACGGGACCCCTTCCAGCGTCTCTGCCTCGATCGCGTCCGCCTCCGGAAGGAAGGGCGCGAGCTCCGGGAGCTCGTCCAGGCCTCGCAGGCCCATTCGCTCCAGGAAGTAGTTCGTCGTCGTGTACAGGATCGCACCTGTTTCGGGTTCCGTGCCCGCCTCCTGGACGAGACCGCGCTGCAACAGGGTCCGCATGACCCCGTCACAGTTGACTCCGCGGACCGCCGAGACCCTGCTGCGGCTGACCGGCTGCCGGTACGCGACGACCGCGAGCGTCTCCAGTGCCGCCTGGGTGAGCCGGGCCTGCTGCCCGTCCAGGACGAAGCCCTCGACGGCCGCCGCGTACTCGGGGCGGGAGTAGAAACGCCAGCCGCCCGCGATGAGCCGCAGCTCGAAACCACGTCCCTGGACGGTGTACTCGTCGGCCAGCGCGCGCAGCGCGTCCGCGATCTGGCGCCGGGGCCGCTGCAGGATCTTCGCGAGGTGTTCCTCGGTCGCGGGTTCGTCCACGACCATGAGGACGGCCTCCAGGGCAGGCCTGAGATCGAGATCGGCGACGGTCCGCAGTCCCGTCGGCACCTCGGTCGCCTCTTCGGTCCCGGTCTCCTCGCTCACGCCTTCTCCTCCTTCGCCGGCTCCGGCGGCCGGTCGAACTCGTCGGTGACCGTCGGCTGCTGATCGCCCTCCCCGCCCGTCCAGCGCACCACCAGCTCCCCGAGCGCCGTCTCCTGGTCCAGGGCGACGACCTTCTCCCGGTAGAGCTCCAGCAGGGCCAGGAAGCGCGCCACGACGGTCAGGGTGTCGTCGGCGTCCTCGACGAGGTCCTGGAAGGTGGCCTCGCCCAGCTCCCGCAGCCGCGCGACCACGATCCCGGCCTGCTCCTGCACGCTCACCAGCGGCGCGTGGATGTGGTCGACGTACACCTGCGGTCTCGGCTTCGGCTGCATCGCCTTCACGGCGAGCTTCGCGAACCCCTCCGCCCCGATGCTGATGACGACCTCGGGCAGCAGTTCGGCGTGGTGCGGTTCCAGCCCGACGGTACGGGGGTAGCGGCGGGCCTCGTCATCGAGGCGGCGGCTGAAGATGTCGGCGATCTGCTTGTACGCGCGGTACTGGAGCAGCCGGGCGAACAGCAGGTCCCGGGCTTCCAGCAGGGCCATGTCACCCTCGTCCTCGACCTCGGCGGCGGGCAGCAGCCGCGCGGCCTTCAGGTCGAGCAGGGTGGCCGCGACGACCAGGAACTCGGTCGTCTGGTCGAGATCCCAGTCCGGGCCCATCGCCCTGATGTGTGCCATGAACTCGTCGGTCACCTTGGAGAGGGCGACTTCGGTGACGTCGAGCTTGTGCCTGGAGATCAACTGGAGGAGAAGGTCGAACGGTCCCTCGAAGTTGGCGAGCCGAACCGTGAAGACCCCGTCATCGGGTTCGACCGGCACAGCGGCCGGCGCAACGGGCGGGTCAGGTTCGGCGGGCGGCTCCGGTGCGGGTTCCGGTTCCACCGGCGGAACCGGGACCTCCGGTACGTCCACGGCCACCGCGACGTCGGCCGGCACCGGCGGCGACTCCCCCGGCCCCCTCCCCAGCACACGCCGACGGCCGGCGGAGCCGGCGGCGGGGGCAGGGAGGTCGTTCGAGGTCATAGCCGTCGCAGGCTACCGCTACCGCCCACGCAACCGTCGTACGAGGATGCTCGCGTCCCCACGGGATTCGAGATCCGCGAGGACCACCGCGACCGCTTCGCGCACGATCCGCCCGCGGTCGACCGCGAGCCCGTGCTCGCCCCGGAGCACGAGACGCGCGTGCTCCAGGTCCATCAGTTCCTCGGCGGAGACGTACACGGTGATCTTCTCGTCGTGCCGCTCGCGCCCGCTGGGCCGCCGTGAGGCGGCCCGTCCGCCGCGCTTGCGGGACGCCGACACCGACTGCGGTGAGGGCCCCTGCCCGGAGGCAGAACCTTCCTGCTCGCCCTGACGCCGCAGCGGACGCTCCGCGGTGGCCCCCCGGCTGCGCGACTCCCCGGCGTCGGCCGGGGCCGCGCCGGCGGCGACATGCTCGTCGCCGTCGCCGTCACCACCCTGGACGGGCACCGAGTGCGGCGCGTCCTCCGAGGCGGCGGCCCCGTCGCTCTCCCCGGCGGGACCCGGGACCCGGGCCTCGCCGTTGGCCTGGCGCCTGGGGGTGGACGACTGGAGCGCCATGCCCCCGGTGGTGCGGAACAGCTCGTCGGCCCCCGGCAGACTCACTCGGCGTGACACCGGGCGAGCACCTCCCTGGCGAGCTGGCGATAGGCGGCGGCGCCGACGGAGTTGGAGGCGTACGTGGTGATCGGCTCGCCGGCGACCGTGGTCTCCGGGAAGCGGACCGTGCGTCCGATGACCGTGTGGTAGACGTGGTCGTCGAACGCCTCGACGACACGTGCGAGCACCTCACGGCTGTGCACCGTGCGCGAGTCGTACATCGTGGCGAGGATGCCGTCGAGTTCCAGTTCCGGGTTGAGCCGTTCCTGGACCTTCTCGATGGTCTCCGTCAGCAGCGCGACCCCCCGCAGTGCGAAGAACTCGCACTCCAGCGGCACTATCACCTTGTGAGCCGCAGTCAGGGCGTTCACGGTGAGCAGGCCGAGCGAGGGCTGACAGTCGATCACGATGTAGTCGTAGTCGGCCATGAGCGGCTTCAGGGCGCGCTGGAGCGTCGACTCGCGCGCGACCTCCGACACCAGCTGCACCTCGGCCGCCGACAGGTCGATGTTGCTCGGCAGCAGGTCCATGTTCGGGACCGCTGTCTTCAGCAGGACCTCGTCCGCGGACATCCCCCGCTCCATGAGCAGGTTGTAGACCGTCAGGTCGAGCTCCATCGGGTTCACACCGAGGCCCACCGAAAGGGCGCCCTGCGGGTCGAAGTCGACCAGCAGGACCCGGCGTCCGTACTCCGCGAGCGCGGCACCCAGGTTGATGGTCGACGTCGTCTTGCCCACGCCGCCCTTCTGGTTGCACATCGCGACGATCGTCGCGGGGCCGTGACTGGTCAGCGGACCCGGGATGGGGAAGTACGGCAGCGGGCGTCCGGTCGGACCGATGCGCTCACGGCGCTGGCGGGCCGCATCGGGCGCGAGCGTGGCCGCGTACTCAGGATCGGGCTCGTACTCGGCGTCGGGGTCGTAGAAGTGCCCGTCGGGCAGTTCGTCGTAGTCGGCGAAGTGGTTGTGGACCCCGCCACTACCGTCGCCGGCCATGGCGTTCACGTGATGACCATCCATGCTCATGTGTGCTGGCCGAGTCACCCCTGGCATCTGGTGACCCTGGTGGGCTGCGAAGGTGCGGACAGCGACGGAGCCGACAGCCGCGAGCCCCGTGGGGCCCGAGCCCCGCGCCGGCATTCCTGGTTGACCACCCCCGGGAGTAAATGTCGACTCATTCACAAGTCGTCTTACCTCCTTGGTGACCAGGAAACTTCTCGATAGGTCAGCGTGGCACCATGCCGACGGTTGGCGACTCTATGGCGTGTCGGCCGTTCGCAGCAACACAATCCGCCGGACCGGGCCCGATGTGTCGGCAATGAAACATCCCACTGTCAAGGGCGTACGGCCGTCGCACGGCAGGTTTCACCGGTGCGCGAATCGGTTGAAGCGTTACGTTCGAGGCGAGTTGAACGAGTGTCGCAAAGTGACCATACACACATCCGGCCGGACCTTGTCGGGCAAGGTCCGGCGGGGCGCGGGGCGTTGACGATCCTTGTTGACGTATCGCTTTTACCCGCTGATGACTTGGTCTTTTTGTCGACTGGGAGCCCCTGCGGGACGGCCGGGAACGCCAACCCGGCGACTTCAGCCGAGCAGCGAATCCAGCTCGGTGTGCTCCAGCCCGTGCGCCTCGGCGACCTCGCGGTAAACGACCTTGCCGTCATGGGTGTTGAGCCCCCTGGCGAGCGCGGGATCGCGACGCAGCGCGGCCACCCAGCCGCGGTCGGCGAGTTCCACGATGTACGGCAGCGTGGCGTTGGTGAGCGCGTAGGTCGAGGTGTTGGGCACCGCACCGGGCATGTTGGCGACGCAGTAGAAGACCGATCCGTGGACCGGGAAGGTCGGTTCGGCGTGGGTCGTGGGACGCGAGTCCTCGAAGCAGCCGCCCTGGTCGATCGCGATGTCGACGAGCACGCTGCCCGGCTTCATGCGCGACACCAGCTCGTTGGTGACCAGCTTCGGGGCCTTGGCGCCGGGGATCAGCACGGCACCGATCACGAGGTCGGCGTCCAGAACGGCCTTCTCCAGCTCGAAGGAGTTGGACATGATCGCCCGGACCTTGGTGCCGAAGACCTTGTCGGCCTCGCGCAGCTTGTTGATGTCGCGGTCGAGCAGCGTGACGTGGAAACCCATGCCGACGGCGATCTGCGTGGCGTTCCAGCCGGACACGCCACCGCCGATGACGACGGCCCGCGCGGGCTGCGTGCCGGGGACGCCACCGGGGAGCACGCCACGTCCACCGACGGAGCGCATCAGGTGGTAGGCGCCGACCTGCGGGGCCAGCCGGCCGGCGACCTCCGACATCGGGGCGAGCAGCGGCAGGGCGCGACCGGGCAGCTCGACGGTCTCGTACGCAATCGCCGTGGTGCCGGACTCGACGAGCGCGTCCGTGCACTCCTTGGAGGCGGCGAGGTGCAGGTAGGTGAAGAGCGTCTGGTCCTTGCGGAGGCGGTGGTACTCCTCGGCGATGGGCTCCTTGACCTTCAGCAGCAGGTCGGCGGTGGCCCACACCTCGTCGGCCGTCGCGAGGATGTGCGCACCGGCGGCCACGAACTCGTCGTCCGTGATCGAGGAGCCGACGCCGGCGTTCCGCTCGATGACGACCTGATGGCCGTGGCGCACCAGCTCGTGCACACCGGCGGGGGTGATGGCCACGCGGAACTCGTTGTTCTTGACCTCGCGGGGGATGCCGACCTTCACGTCGATCACGGTCCTTGGCTCGGAGGGTGTGGGGGCATAGCAAGACATACCCGGACGTGCGAGGGCACACCAGGAGACCGCAGGAGAGGGCGCGGTAGAGCCAGTCTAATGAAGGTGTTCTCGGTGTCCAGCCTTCTAATGCATCAATCTTCGACTGATGTACTGCGGATTTCGCAGGCGTTAGGGCGGTGTTCCGGTTCTGGATCACTCTCAGGGAGCTCCGGCTCGCTCTCCTGCGGGTCCGGCTCCTCGCTCAGCAGCCGCTCGGCGGTGCCCCGGTGCAGCCCGGCGGCCACCGGATCGCCGAGGTGCTCCAGCGTGTCGGCCAGCCGCAGCTGGAGGGCCGCCTGAAGCCGTACGTCGTCGGCCCGGCGCGCCCACTCCACCGCCTCCTGGCAGGTGCGCAGCGACTCCTCGGGCCGCCCCGCGTACTCCTGGACCCGGGCCAGCTCGCTCAACGCTCGTGCGTGCGCGCCCACATCGCCGTTCTTGCGGTAACCGGCCACCGCGGCACGCCAGTTGCGCAGCGCCTCGCCGTAGCGGCCCGCGTAGGTGTGCGCGGTGGCGATACGGCCGTACAGCCGGGCGGCGTCCTCGCGCTCGTCGCGTGCCAGGCGCTGGGCAAGTGCGCGGCCGTACCAGTCGGCGGCCCGGTCGTAGTCCCCGAGCTCCTGGTGTGCGCCCCCTACGGATTCCATCGCGCGCCCGGTCGCATACGGGTCGTTCGCCTCGCGTCCGGCGTCCAGGGCGGCCCGGTAGCGGGCCAGCGCGTCGTTCGTACGGCCGGTCTGCGCGTCCAGGTCGCCGAGGTTCAGCAGGGCGGCGGCCCGCTCGCGGGGCAGGTTCCGGCGCTCGGCGACATCGAGGACGAGGCGGTGGACGCCGTACAGGTCGGGTGCGGCGGCCTGGGTGCCGATGTGCGCGACCATGGCCTTGACCAGGGCGGACATCAGACGGCGGGCCAGGGTGTCCAGTTCCCCGTCGGCCACGGCCACATGGGCGGCGGCGAGCAGGGCGGGCCTGCGGATGGCCAGCCAGTCCGCCGCCGCCCTCGGGTTCGGGAAGCGCAGCGAGTCGGGCGTGCCGAGGAGCTTCTCGCGCGCCGCCGGGCTGTCGGTCTCGGTGATCGCCCTGCAGGACACCAGCAGCCGCACCGTCCGCTCCAGCATCCGGGCGCGGGCCAGCTGGAGCTCGGCCGGGCGGTCCTGGGACCCGGCGAGGGGGCGCAGCAGGGGCAGCAGGCAGCCGGGGACCTCGTACTGCGGCAGCGGCGAGTCCACGGCCGTCAGGAGGTTCAGGGCGACGAAGTCGTCCAGGGTGGCGCGGGCGCCGCCGACCGAGCAGCCGGCCAGCGCGGAGGCCGTCTGCGGGTCGACGAGGCCGCCGGGGGCCAGAGCGAGCAGTCGCAGTATCCGGGCGGCCGGGACCGGCAGCGAGGCATACACGAGGCGGAAGACGCGGCTCAGAGCGGTGCCCTCGTCGCCCTCGGCGTGCAGCTGCTTGGCGAGGTCGGAGACGGCCGCCTTGGGCCGGGCCGCGAGCCAGCCGCCGGCCAGCATCAGCGCGGCGGGCTGCCCCTGGCAGGACTCGGCGAGCACTTCGGCGGAGCGTGGGTCCACGGTGATGCGCACCGACCCGGTGAAGCGGCCCAGCAGTTCCACGGCGGACTTGGTGTCGAGGCCGCCCAGGGTGCACGGGCGGACGTCGGAGATCCCGGTCAGCGGGCCCCCGGAGACGGCGACGGCCAGGCAGTCGGGGTTGTCGGGCAGCAGCGCGTCGACCTGCTCGGCGTCGGCCGCGTCGTCGAGCAGGAGCAGCATCCGCCGGTCGGCCAGGGCGTCGCGCAGCGCCTCGGTCAGGTCGTCCTCGGCGGCACCGGGCGGGGTGGGCAGTTCCAGGGCGGTCAGCAGTTCGCGGACGGTGCGCTCGGTCGGTACGGGCGCGCCGTCAGGGTCGGCGAGCCGGGCGCGCAGCACACCGTCCGGGTAACTGTCCGCGACCTCCCGGGCCAGCTCCTCGGCGAGCGCGCTGCGGCCCGAACCGGGCTTGCCGGCGATGAGCAGCACGCGCGCGCGGGGCGCTTTCCGGCCCGCGAGAGTGTCGAGTCCGGCACGCTCGATGTCGGCCCGCAGTTCCTTCAACTCTCTTGTCCGGCCGAGGAACTGACTCTCCGTAGGAACGGGCGACCGATCGTTTCCGGACACCTTCGTGCCGTCTGTGTCCACCGCCTGATCCGTCACGGGCCACACTCCCGTCCACCTGCACGCGCAAGCCCGCCGGGACTCCGGTTCGGGCGTTTCCAGAGCCTAGTTCACGCTCTGCGACGATCTGTGCGGAGCACGGCGGACAGGTCGCTCGATCGGATCAGCCGATGGTCACACCGGAAGGGCGGGCATCCTCCGCCGGTGCCTCAGGCCTCGAAGGGCCGGGCCGGCCACAGCGCCTCGGCCGGGCGCAGCGCGTCGAGCCCGTCGCCCTGCTCGGCCGCGACCAGTGAAAGGACACCCACGACAAGACAGTTGCTCTGCAGCTCGCCGGCGAGGATGCCCCGGACCAGTTCACCGACGGGCACCCGCGCGTGCTCCATGTCGGCCTCCTCGTCCTCGACCTCGAAGCGCTGCCCCTCTGCCTCGGACAGATTCCGGGCCAGGAAGATCCGTACGGCCTCGTCGCAGCCGCCCGCCGTGGGGTAGACGTCGGTCAGCACCCGCCAGTCCTCCGCCTTGACGTGCGCCTCCTCGTACAGCTCGCGCTGGGCGGCGTGCAGCGGGTTCTCGCCAGGTACGTCGAGCAGTCCGGCCGGGATCTCCCAGAGCCGCTGACGCACCGGATGGCGGTACTGGCGGATCAACAGCACCCGGCCCTCCTCGTCGAGGGCGAGAATGCCCACGGAGCCGGGGTGGACCTGGTAGTCGCGGCCCACGACCGAGCCGTCGGGCATGACCACCTCGTCGGTGCGCACGGAGGTCTTGTTGCCCACGAAGGGGGTCTCCGCCGCCCGGATCTCCCACTCCTCCGGAGCGTCCTTGATGGTGGTCATGTCGACTTGTCCTCCCGCATCCCGCACGTACCAAAGAAACCGGGGCACGCGCCCCAAAAGGCGCGCACCCCGGTCACCGTACCGTCCTTGGGTTACTTGCTTGTCTTGCGCTCTACGGCGGCCTTGACGAGGCCCGCGAAGAGCGGGTGGGGCCTGGTCGGGCGGGAGCGGAGTTCGGGGTGGGCCTGGGTGGCCACCAGGTAGGGGTGGACGTCGCGCGGGTACTCGACGTACTCCACGAGCTTGCCGTCCGGGGAGGTGCCGGAGAACTGGAGGCCGGCCTTCTTCTCCAGTTCGGCGCGGTAGGAGTTGTTGACCTCGTAGCGGTGGCGGTGGCGTTCCTCGACGTACTCCTTGCCGTCATAGACCTCGCGCACGATGGAGTCCTCGGCGAGCTTGGCCGGGTACATGCCCAGGCGCATGGTGCCGCCCATGTCACCGTCGCCGGCGACGATGTCGAGCTGTTCGGCCATCGTGGAGATGACGGGGTGGGCGGTGGCCGCGTCGAACTCGGTGGAGTTGGCGTCAGTGATGCCGGCCAGGTTGCGGGCCGCCTCGATGACGATGCACTGCAGTCCCAGGCACAGCCCCAGCAGCGGGATCTTGTGCTCGCGGGCGTACTGGATCGCGCCGACCTTCCCGGACACCCCGCGGTCGCCGAAGCCGCCCGGGATGCAGATCGCGTCCACGTCCGCCAGCTGCTTCTTCGCACCCGCGGGGGTCTTGCAGTCGTCCGAGGTCACCCACTTGATCTTCACACGCGCATGGTTCGCGAACCCGCCCGCGCGCAGCGCCTCGGTCACCGACAGGTAGGCGTCGGGCAGGTCGATGTACTTGCCGACCAGGGCCAGATTGATCTCGTGGGCGGGGTTGTGGACGCGGTCCAGGAGGTCGTCCCAGGTCGTCCAGTCCACGTCCCTGAAGGGCAGGTCCAGCTTGCGCACCACGTAGGCGTCCAGGCCCTCGCGGTGCACGGTCTTGGGGATGTCATAGATCGAGCGGGCGTCCGGGCAGGCGACCACGGCGGCCTCGTCGACGTCGCACATCAGGGAGATCTTCCGCTTGATCGCGGTGGGGACCTCGCGGTCGCAGCGCAGCACGATCGCGTCCGGCTGGATACCGATGTTGCGCAGCGCGGCCACCGAGTGCTGGGTCGGCTTCGTCTTCAGCTCGCCGGAGGGGCCGATGTAGGGCAGCAGCGAGATGTGCACCACGAACACGTTGTCGCGGCCCACCTCGTGGCGGACCTGGCGCACGGTCTCCAGGAACGGCAGCGACTCGATGTCACCGACCGTCCCGCCGACCTCCGTGATCACGACGTCGACCTCGTCGGTGGCCATGCGCCGGATGCGGTGCTTGATCTCGTTGGTGATGTGCGGGATGACCTGCACGGTGTCGCCCAGGTACTCGCCGCGCCGCTCCTTGGCGATCACGGTGGAGTAGATCTGGCCGGTGGTCACGTTGGCCGAGCCGTCCAGGTCGCGGTCGAGGAAACGCTCGTAATGGCCGATGTCCAGGTCCGTCTCGGCGCCGTCGTGCGTGACGAACACCTCACCGTGCTGGAAGGGGTTCATCGTGCCCGGGTCGACATTCAGGTACGGGTCGAGCTTCTGCATGACCACCCGCAGGCCGCGCGCCTTGAGGAGCATGCCGAGACTGGAGGCCGTCAGACCCTTGCCGAGCGAGGAGGCGACACCCCCGGTGACGAAGATGTGCTTGGTCGTCGTGGCGTTGCTGTTTCGAGCTGTGCCGTTTCGAAACGAAGCGGGTGTCATGGCCAAGGCGGGGCTCCCGTGGTCGCGGTTTGGGGTGCGGTACGGCCGCCCGGCCCGGAGATTTCCGGGTTTTGCCGGCGGAGCCGTCGCTGCGGTTCGGGGGTTTCGTGCCCACCGGTCCACGGGCTACCAGGGTATCAGCGACCCGGGGAGATGGCTTCCGACCACGCTCCGCGCATGCGCGGCCACCCATCCCGTACACGAGTCACCATCGACCTGTCCGGCGCTCACCCGAAACAGGTTCCGCTCACCCGAGCTTCACTCGTTCAGCGGAGCCAGGTTGTCCGGAGCGGCACGCGGATCATCTGAGTGCGTCGTATGCTCCTCGGACACTCGCTGCCGAGCCCGGCCGGCCACACGGCACCACCCCCGCCCGTAACCCCGGAACAACGAGAGCTCGTCAGTCCGTTGAGCAAAGATTGCTGTTTACTTCACCGCTCAACGACGAATTCACAACGAACCCTTGACCGCCAGAGCGACACCCCCTTTCGGGGGGTGACGTGGCCGTTCGACTGGAGTTGCACGTGGCCGGGCGCATCGAAGACTACGCACTCATCGGAGACATGCAGACCGCCTCATTGGTCTGCCGGGACGGCACGATCGACTGGCTTTGCCTGCCCCGTTTCGACTCCCATGCCGTCTTCGCCGGAATTCTCGGCACAGAGGAACACGGCTTCTGGCGTCTGGGCCCCGCCCACGCGGCGGACGCCCCGCCCCCCATGGCGGCCCGCCGCCGCTACCGGGGCGACTCGCTGATCCTCGAATCGGAGTGGGACACCCCACGCGGCACGGTCAGAGTGACCGATTTCATGCCCCCGCGTGACGGCGCCCCCCAGCTGATCCGCATCGTGGAGGGCGTCAGCGGCCGGGTGCCGATGCGCTCAGCCCTGCGGATGCGCTTCTCGTACGGCCGGGTCGTGCCCTGGGTGCACAAGCACGAGGGCCGGACGGTGGCCGTCGCGGGCCCCGACTCTGTGTGGTTCGACACCACCGCCGAGACCTACGGCAAGGCTCTGACCACGTACGCCGACTTCACGGTGGCGCCGGGTGACCGGATCGCGTTCACGATCTCCTGGGAGCCCTCGCACAAGCAGCCGCCCGCGCTGCCGGAGCCGGAGCAGTCCCTCGAAGCCACCGAGGACTTCTGGCGCGAGTGGGTCGACCAGTGCACGTACCACGGCCCCTACCGGGAGGCCGTCGTCCGCTCACTGATCACGCTGAAGGCGCTGACGTACGCCCCGACCGGCGGCATCGTCGCCGCGCCCACCACCTCCCTCCCGGAGGAGATCGGGGGCGTACGCAACTGGGACTACCGCTACACCTGGCTGCGCGACGCGGCCATCACCCTCTCCTCCCTGCTGCGCACCGGCTACCGCGACGAGGCCCGCGCCTGGCGCGAGTGGCTGCTGCGCGCGGTCGCCGGCGACCCCGAGAACCTCCAGATCATGTACGGCATCGCGGGCGAACGGGAGCTGGGCGAGGCCGAGTTGGACTGGCTGCCCGGGTACGAGAACTCGAGCCCGGTACGGGTCGGCAACGGCGCCGCGCACCAGCTCCAGCTGGATGTGTACGGCGAGGTCACCGAGGCCCTGCACCTGGCCCACATGACGGGTCTGGCCCGCAACGACTACGCCTCCCTGCTCCAGCTGAAGCTGATCCGCTACCTGGAGAAGCACTGGGACGAGCCGGACGAGGGCATCTGGGAGGTGCGCGGTCCGCGCCGGCACTTCGTGCACTCGAAGGTCATGGCCTGGGTCGCGGTGGACCGCACGATCAAGCTCATCGAGTCCGGCGACGCGGACGGCCCGCTGGAGAAGTGGCGCGAGCTGCGCGACGACATCCACCGGGATGTGTGTGAGAAGGGTTACGACAAAGAGCGCAACACCTTCACACAGTCGTACGGCTCGAAGGAGCTGGACGCCTCCCTGCTGCTGATCCCGCAGATGGGCTTCCTGCCCCCCGACGACAAGCGTGTGATCGGCACGATCGAGGCCATCCAGCGCGAACTGTCCACTTCGGACGGCTTCATCCTGCGCTACCCGACCTCGGGCGGCGACGAGGGCCTCGACGGTCTGCCGGGTGACGAGGGCGCGTTCCTGGCCTGCTCGTTCTGGATGGCGGACGACCTCGCGATGATCGGCCGGGTCGACGAGGCCCGCAAGCTCTTCGAGAAGCTCCTCGCCCTGCGCAACGACCTGGGCCTGCTGGCCGAGGAATGGGACCCGCACCTCAAGCGCCAGGTGGGCAACTTCCCCCAGGCATTCAGCCATGTCCCACTGATCGACACGGCCCTGCGCCTGACGGCTTCGGGGGCGTACGGCGGCTGACCGCGCCCCACGGGTCGCGTCCACCTAGGCTGGAAGCACATAAATGCCCCTTTTCGGAAGGTGGCGGCCATGGCTTCCTCCTCGAAGGCGGGCGCGGCCCTTTCCGCGTTGCGCGACGATCTGACCGGCGATGTGTTCGCCCCGGGGGACCCGGGGTACGACGACTCCCGGACCGTCTTCAACGCCATGATCGACCGGCGTCCGGCGGTGATCGCGCAGTGCGCGGACGACGCCGATGTGGCCCGTTCCGTGCGCTTCGCCCGTGACCTGGACCTCAAGATCGCGGTGCGCGGCGGCGGCCACAGCGTGGCGGGCATGGCCCTGAACGACGGGGGCCTGGTGATCGACCTGCGCCGGATGCACGAGGTGACCGTCTACCGGGCGGCGCAGTCGGTACGGGTCCAGGGCGGGGCCCTGATGACGCATCTGGACCGGGCGACCCAGCCGCACGGGCTGGCGACCACCGGCGGGCGGGCCTCCACCACCGGGGTCGGCGGCTTCGTACTGGGCGGCGGCAGCGGCTGGCTGGAACGCTCCTGCGGCCTCGCCGTCGACAACCTCATCGGCGTCGACCTGATCACCGCCGACGGCACCGCGGTGCACACGAGCAACGAGCAGAACCCCGAACTGTTCTGGGCCCTGCACGGCGGCGGCGGAAACTTCGGCGTCGCCACCTCGCTCATCCTGAAGCTGCACGAGCTGCCCGCGTTCTCCATGGCCCTGGTCCTGTACCTGCCGGAGTTCGGCCGCGAAGCGACCCGCACCTACCGCGACGTGATCGAGGCGGGCCCCGTCGAGGCGAGCGGCGGGATCCTCTATCTCACCGGCCCGCCCGAGGAGTTCGTCCCGCCGCACCTGGTCGGGGAGTTGCTGTGCGGCGCCCTGCTGGCGTACGCGGGCCCGGAGCAGGACATGCGCAAGCTCGCCGAACCGCTCCTGGCGCTGCCGCACGAGGCGGAGGTCGTCACCGCGATCCCGTACGCCGACTTCCAGTGCATGATCGACGATCCGCCCGGCCTGCGGAACTACTGGTCGGCGGAGTACCTGACCGGCGCCCCCGACGACTTCGTGGCCGTGTTCGCCGCCGCCGGGAACTCCATGCCGGTACCGACCGGCACCCAGCACGTGCTGTTCCCGCTGGGCGGCGCCGTCGCCGACGGCCCGTCCCAGTACCCGGTCCCCTACCGGGACGCCCCCTGGGTCGTGCACCCCTTCGGCATCTGGGAGGACCCGGCGGACGACGAGCGCTGCGTCCGGTGGGTCCGGAACGTCCGCACCGACGTCCGGCCGTGGAGCACCGGGGCGGTCTACCTCAACTTCATCGGCGACGAGGGCGCGGAGCGCGTGATCGCGGGCCTGGGTGCCGAGAACACGCGCCGGCTGGCGTCGGTGAAACGCCAGTACGACCCGGACAACGTATTCCGCTTCAACCACAACATCGTTCCGGCGTAGACGAGTCGCTGATGGCGCCGGTCCGCAGGTCGTCGTCCGTACGTAGGTGCGGGTAGCGTCCGCCGCATGGACAGCCGTACGGACAGCCGTTTCGAGAACCGGGGCGCCGGGATCACCGTGCAGCGGGCCCTTGAGCTGCCCGGGTTGCGCAGCGGGCTGCCGGAGATCATGGCGGGCGCCGACCGGCTCCAGCGGACCGTGCGGTGGGTGCACGCGGGCGAGGTCCCGCACATCGCCTCGCTGCTCAAGGGCGGCGAGCTGCTCCTGACGACCGGATACGGGCTCGGCACCCGCCCGGCCGAGCAGCGCGCGTTCGTCCGCACCCTGGCCGAGCGGGGCATCGCGGCGCTCGTCGTGGAACTGGGCCCCCGCTTCACCCGGCTGCCCGCGGCCCTGGTGGAAACGGCCCGCTCGACCGGTCTCCCGCTGGTCCAACTGCACCGCGAGGTGCCGTTCGTGGCCGTCACCGAGGAGATCCACACCGAGATCGTCAACGGCCACTACGCGCTGCTCCAGCGGGCCGAGGAGGTCCACCGGCGCTGTACGGAGGCCCTGCTGAGCGGCGGCGGCATCCCGCAGGTCCTGGGCATCCTGGCCGACTTCAGCGGCAACCCGGTGTTCCTGGAGACGGCGGACGGCCAGCTGCTGTACGCCGCCGGAGCGGGCCCCGAGGGCGCCGACCCGCTCCAGGTGTGGGAGGGCCTGCGCACCCAGCACAAGGACGTGCCGCCGCCCGCCGGTTCCGCTCTCGTGGACGTCCCCGGGGGCGGCCACGGCACCGGCTCGGTCCGCGCGCGGCTGGTCCTGCTGCCCGTCCTCGAACCGCTGACCCCGGTGCACCGCATCGCCGCCGAACGGGCCGCGGGCATCCTGGCCGTCGTGCTGATGCAGGCCCGCCAGGAGGAGGAGCTGGCGGCGCGTGGCCGCGGCGATTTCCTCACCGACCTCGCCGAGGGCCGTATCGACGCGGAGGCCGCGCCCGCGCAGGCCCGCGTGCTCGGCTTCAAGCCCGGCACCGGCCCGCTGCTGCCGGTGGTGATGCGGCTCGGTGACGCGCTGCCCTCCGGCGGCGGGTGGGCGGTACTGGCCCGCGCGGTCGCCGAGGAGCTGGCCTCGGTGGGGGTGCCGGTGCTGCTGGGCGTACGGCCCGTCGAGGGCCGCGTACCGCTGCTTCTGGGCCTGCGCTCGGAGTCGGAGCGCGCGGCGGTCGCCGACCGGGTCGCGGCGGCGCTGCGCGCGGGTGTGGAACGCGCCGGGATGCAGCGCCCGGGCGCCCAGCCGCCGGTCGTCGTGGTCGGGGTCGCGGGCGGCTGGGCGGCGGCCTCGGCGGGCCTGCGGCACGCGGCGGAGACGGCGACGGCGGCCCAGGGCCTGCCGGACCACCCCTGGTACGACGCCCGCCGCCTGGACATCGACCTGCTCCTGTGGCGGCTGCGCGACCAACCGGACCTGGCGGCCTTCGTGGACCGCGCGATCGGCCCGCTGCGCACCCATGACGCCCGCTCCAAACCGCCTCTTCTGCCCACGCTGGAGACGTACTTGGCGCACGCGGGCCGCAAGGCGGAGACGGCCCGCGAACTCCATCTCAACCGCCAGACCCTCTACAACCGCCTGGCGAGGATCGGGGAGTTGCTGGGCACGGACCTCGACGACCCGCAGACGGTACTGGCGTTGAGCCTGGCGCTGCGGGCCCGCAGGCACGTGACCTGAACCCCGGGGACGCGTCTCAGTACGTCAGGACAGCAGCCGGGGCTGAGTGAACTCGTCGTAGACGCTCAGCACTTGGGCGACGGTCTCGTCCTCGGTGGGCCAGGTGGCGATCTGCCTCACGCCCCGCTCCCGGAGGGCCTCCCGCTGTTCCGGATCCCCGAGGAGCCGTACGACGGCCGCACCGAGCGCCGCCGCGTCACCGTACGGAACGAGTTCGGCCGCGTCCCCGACCAGTTCCGGAATGCCGCCCACGGCCGTCGCGACGAGCGGCACACGCGCGTGGAGGGCCTCTTGGGCGAGAACGGAGCGCGACTCCCAACGGCTGGGCAGAAGTGCGAGATCGGCGGCGGGGAGCAGTTCGCTCACGTCGTCGCGCCGCCCGATGAGCCGGACCGGCAGCCCCTCGTTCTCGATCCGGCCCTGCAACTGGGCCCGCAGCGGCCCCTCCCCCGCGATCACGAGCAGCGGCGCGGGATCCAGACCGCGCCACGCGGGTACGGCGTCCAGCAGGACGTCGTACCCCCGGTGCCGGTCGAGGGAGCCGACGGCCATGAGCAACGGGCGGCCCGTGGCCCCGAGTTCGGCGCGCGTCTTGCACCGGTCGGCCTCGTCCCGTCCCTTGGCCCCGAGCGGAGCGGCCAGGGCTACGGCGGACAGCCGGGCGTCCCTGGCCCCGCGCCGTCGGGCCCGGTCCACGAGGTCGGAGGAGGTCCCGAGGACGACGGCGGCGGCCTTCACGGCCCGCCGCTCCAGCACCCTCAGCAGATGGGCGCGCGGCCCTTCGGCGTGCGCCCGGTTGTGCCAGGTGACGACGAGCGGAGTGCGGCGCCCGCTGAGCGCGAGGGCGGCCCGGAAGGAGGCGTGCAGCCCGTGCGCGTGTACGAGGTCGGCGTTCGAACAGGCCGCGCGCAGCGCCGCCACCGAGCCGGGGTCGCTGCTGCGCGGGATGGGCACGTGTTCGGCACCGGCGCCGGTGAAGTCGTAGGCCTCATCGGCGTCGGAGGGGGCGCACACGATGACGCGCACGCCCCGTGCGACGAGCCCCTCGGCCAGCGAACGCACATGTGCGCTGCTGGCGGCGTTGCCACCGCCGAGCACCTGCACGGTGCACAGCGGCGACTGGCCGTGCGGCGAGTGGCTGATCACGGGGCTCACGTGGCCGGGGGCTCCTGGTTCGGCGTCGGGCGGTCACGAAGAAAGGGCACGGACGAAACGTACAGAAGGATCGGGCGGAGGGGGTGTACCGCGCTGCTTCCTCCATGTACGGGGCATTCCGTGCTGCTTCAAGGATGCCAGTACGTACGGGTGTTCCGGACCACGGAGGGGTGCGGCGGGTCACCCACACGGGTGAGTGAACCGACCGGGCGTCACCGGTCGGCCCGGGCCGTCGCCAGCAGTTCCTCCGCGTGCGCCCGCGCCGTCTCCGAGTCCTCCTGCCCGGCCAGCATCCGCGACAGCTCCCGGACCCGGTCCTCCCCCTCCAGCACCTTCACGCCCGATCGGGTGACCGATCCGTCGTTGGTCTTCTCCACCAGCAGCTGCCGGTCGGCGAACGCGGCGACCTGCGGCAGGTGCGTCACGACGACGACCTGTGCACTCTTCGCCAGCTTGGCCAGCCGGCGCCCGATCTCCACGGCCGCCTTGCCGCCGACACCGGCGTCGACCTCGTCGAACAGATAGGTGGGTACGGGGTCGGTCCCCGCGAACACGACCTCCACGGCCAGCATCACGCGGGACAGCTCACCCCCGGACGCCCCCTTGGCGATCGGCCGGGCGGGCGCCCCCGGATGCGGGGCGAGCAGCAGTTCGACCTCGTCGGCACCGGACGGCCCGTACGCGACCGTACGCCCGCCGACCTCAACCCCCTCCGGGTCCTCCGTCTGCCGGATCTCGAACGACACGCGCGCGTGGGGCATGGCCAGCGAGGCCAGCTCGGCGGTCACCGCGGCGGCGAACCGCTCGGCGGCCTCCGTCCGCGCGTCCGTCAACGCCTGTGCCATTCCCCCGAGTTCGCCCCTCAGCGCGTCCCGCTCGGCGGTCAGCTCACCGATGCGCTCGTCGTCGCCGTCGAGTTCGAGGAGCCGCGCGGCGCTTTCCTCGGCCCAGGTGAGCACGCCGGCCACATCGGAGCCGTACTTCCGCGTCAGCCCGGTGAGCGAGGCCCGCCGTTCCTCCACGGCGGCCAGCCGCAACGGATCGGCGTCCAGATCGTCGGCGTACCCCGCCAGCTCCCCGGCGACGTCCCCGAGCAGGATGCCGACCTCGCCGATCCGGTCGGCGAGCGCGGCCAGGGCCGAGTCGTGCGACCGTACGGCCTCCAGGGCCCGATGGGCGCCCGCGACGAGCGTGGCGGCGTCGATGCCCTCGGGATCCTCGGGATTACCGGCGAGCGCGGCATGCGCAACAGTCGCGGCCGAGGCCAGCGCCTCGGCATGCCCGAGTCGCTCCGCCTCCTCGGCGAGCTCGGCATCCTCTCCGGCCCGCGGTTCCACAGCGGCGATCTCATCGAGCCCGTACCGCAGCATGTCGGCTTCCTGGGCCCGTTCACGCGCGCGCGTGGTGATCTCGTCCAGCTCGGTGGAGACAGCCCGCAGCCGCCGGTACGCCTCTCCGTACTTGGTGAGCGGCGCGGCGACCGCGTCCCCCGCGTACCGGTCGAGCGCAGCCCGCTGCCGGGACAGCTTGAGCAGCCCCTGCTGGTCGGTCTGGCCGTGCACGGCCACCAGTTCGTCGGCCAGCTCGGCCAGCACACCCACGGGCACGGAACGCCCGCCCAGATGCGCCCTCGAACGCCCCTCCGCGGAAACGGTACGGCTGATGAGCAGCGCCCCGTCGTCGAGCTCGGCGCCGGCCTCCTCGGCCCGCAGGACGGCCGACCCGCCCGGGGGCACGGTGATCCGCCCCTCCACGACCGCGTTCTTGGCCCCGATCCGCACCAACGCCGGATCCGCCCGCCCACCGAGCAGCAGCCCCAGGCTGGTCACGACCATGGTCTTGCCCGCACCGGTCTCACCGGTCACGGCGGTGAAGCCGGGCGACAACTCGACAACCGCATCGTCGATGACTCCGAGCGACCGTATCCGCATCTCCTCCAACACGAACACGACCATACGAGGTCAGCCGACCCATGTGCGACGCCCCCCACCTCGAATGAGAGAACGCGCAGGTAACGAATGACAATCGGCCTTCACATATCACCCAGGGGAGTGGCAGCGCCCCCGATAGGGGCGCGGGGCTGTATCTGATGTGCGGCTCCGCCGCGTGGGCGCGAACAACCACAGCGCACCCGCACCCGCCAACGAGACCGATCCACCCCCCACACCCCGGCGTCAGTGAGGCGCCCCCCGCCACCCAGAAACAGGCAACGCGAACTTGGCCACCAGCCGATCAGTGAACGACGCATGGTGCAGCCGAGCCAACCGAACCGGCACAGCCCCCCGCCGAACCTCCACCCGCGCCCCCGGAGGCAACTCCACAGTCCGCCGCCCGTCACACCACAGAACACCCGGCGGGATGTGCGGCAGAACCTCCACCGCGAGCACGGAATCCGGCGAAGTGACCAACGGCTTCGCGAACAACGCGTGCGCACTGATCGGCACCATCAGCAGCGCCTCCACCTCGGGCCACACCACAGGCCCACCGGCGGAGAACGCATACGCGGTCGACCCGGTGGGCGTCGACAGACAGATCCCGTCACACCCGAACCCGGTGACAGGCCGCCCGTCGATCTCCAGCACAACCTCAAGCAGCTTCTCCGCGGACACCTTCTGCACGGCCGCCTCGTTCAGCGCCCAGTCGGTGTGCACGATGTTCCCGTTCTGGTGCACGACGACGTCGATGGTCATCCGTTCCTCGACCTCGTACGCCTTCGTCACCACCCGGTCGACAACCTTGTCGAGGTCGTCGCGCTCGGCCTCGGCGAGGAAGCCGACGCTACCGAGGTTGACGCCGAGCATCGGCACCCCGGAGGCCCGGGCGAACTCGGCGCCGCGCAGCAGCGTGCCGTCGCCGCCCAGCACGATCAGCAGTTCGCACCCGTCGAGACACTGCGGAGTGGCCTCGTCGACCAGCTCAACCTCCGGCGGCAGCGGCACCTCGGCCGCCTCCGCCGCGAGCACCCGCACCCCGAGTCCGGAGCGCAGCAGCCCCTGGACCACGAGTTCGGCGCTTCTGATCGCGGCCGGCCGCCCGGTGTGGGCGAGCAGGAAAACAGTACGAGCTCGGCTCTGAGTCAACGGGGCCCCTCCGCCACTGCACGGTCGACATCGGCCGGGTTGAGTTCAGGTGCGCCGGCCCGCAGCCACAGAAAGTACTCGACATTCCCCGACGGCCCGGGCAGCGGGCTGGCGGTCACACCCTGCACCCCGAGCCCCGACCCCCCGGCGCGGGCGGCGACTCCGCGCACCGCCTCGGCACGCAGCTCGGGACTGCGTACGACTCCTCCGCTCCCCAGCCGTTCCTTCCCCACCTCGAACTGTGGCTTGACCATCATCACCAGGTCGGCATCGGGCGCCGCACACCGCACAAGGGCGGGCAGCACGAGGCCGAGCGGGATGAAGGACAGATCCCCCACGACAAGATCCACTGGTTCCCCATCGATCGCTTCGAGCGTCAACTCGCGTACGTTCGTACGGTCCTTGACGGTGACGCGTTCATCGCTCTGGAGAGACCACGCAAGTTGTCCGTACCCCACGTCGACGGCGACGACGTGCGCGGCGCCGGCGCGCAGCAGTACGTCGGTGAATCCGCCGGTGGACGCGCCCGCGTCCAGCGCCCGCCGACCGCCGACCTTGAGCCCCTGCGGTACGAAGACCTCCAGGGCGCCCGCGAGCTTGTGGCCGCCCCGGGAGACGTACTCGGGATCACTGTCGTCGGCCACGACGACGATCGCGGCGGCCGTCTCCACCTGGGTGGCGGACTTGGTCGCGACGGCCTTGCCGACGGTGACCCGCCCGGCGGCGATCAGCTGGCTCGCGTGTTCCCGCGAGCGCGCGAGCTTCCGCCGCACCAGCTCGGCATCAAGACGGCGGCGTGCCACTCCTGCCACGTTCGGTTCAGCTCCTATTGCTGTCGCTACTGCTGATGGTGCTGCTACTGCTGTACGTCGACGGGGGCGCCGGAGTTCCCGGGCGGGCGTCGAGCGCGGTGAGCGTGTCGCGCAGCCCTCGGTGCACATCCTCGTACACCTCGACATGTCCGTCCGTGGCGAGGTGGTCGGCGTCACCGAGCCGGTCGAGCAGCGCGTCGACGTCGGCGTTGCCGGTGGGGGCACGGTGGACGTTCAGCGGGGCCGGAGCTGCGGGGTCGGCCTCGGATTCCGGTTCGAGTCCGGGTCCGGGTTCCAGGTCGCCCTCGGCCAGGGGTACTGACTCGTTCATGCCCCGACGCTACCTCGAACCGCTGAGGTACCGTCGATCGCGATGGCCACGACAGAGGAGTGCCGCAGCGCACTCGAGAAGCTCTCCGACAACATGGCGGGCGCGAACGGGGACGTACGCGAGGCGGCGGCCCTGGACCGCTCGCTGAGCTGCCGTATCACCGATCTGGACGTCACCTTCGTGGGACGCCTCCAGGGCGGCCGTATCGAGGTCCAGGACACCCTCCAGGGCCCGCCCCGCGAGAAGGCCGAGATCCGGCTCGCCATGACCGGCGACGACCTGGTGGCGATGGTCGCCGGCGAACTGAACTTCGCGAAGGCCTGGGGTTCGGGCCGGGTGAAGCTGGAGGCGGGCCTGAGAGACCTGTTCCGCCTCAGGAAGCTTCTGTAGTCACCCTGGTACGGGCCTTGCGCGCGGCCGGCACCACCAAGGGCGTCCCCGTCTCCGGATCGTCGATGACCTGGCAGCGCAGCCCGAACACCTCCTCGACCAGCCCGGCCGTGACGATGTCCCGCGGTGCGCCCTCGGCGATGACGGCACCCTCACGCAGTGCGATGAGGTGGGTGGCGTACCGGGCCGCGTGATTGAGGTCGTGCAGTACGGCGACCAGGGTCCGCCCCTGCTCCTCGTGCAGCTCGGCGCACAGGTCGAGGACGTCGATCTGGTGCTGGATGTCGAGATAGGTGGTCGGCTCGTCGAGCAGCAGCAGCGGGGTCTGCTGGGCGAGCGCCATCGCGATCCACACGCGCTGCCGCTGGCCGCCGGAGAGTTCGTCGACATAGCGATCGGCGAGTTCGGCGACGCCGGTCGACTCCATGGACTCCCGGACGATCCGCTCGTCGTCGTGGGACCACTGGCGCAGGATGCCCTGGTGCGGGTAGCGGCCCCGGCCCACCAGGTCGGCGACGGTGATCCCGTCGGGCGCGATCGACGACTGGGGCAGCAGGCCGAGGGTCCGCGCGACCTTCTTCGCGGGCATCGACTGGATGACCTGCCCGTCGAGCAGCACCCGGCCCTCGCTCGGCTTCAGCATCCGCGACAGGGCCCGCAGCAGCGTGGACTTGCCGCAGGCGTTCGGGCCGACGATGACCGTGAAGGAGTTGTCGGGTATCTCCACCGACAGCTGCTCGGCGATCACACGCTGGTCGTAGGCGAGGGTCACGCTCTCTGCGGACAGGCGGTTCACGGTGTCGGTGCCCTTCTTGACGGTCTCGTTCACTGAGTCGATCACGGCCGGCCCGTCTTCCGGGCCGCTCGTGTCCGGCCTGCTCATATCCGGCCCGCCTTCCGTTCGGTGACCAGCAGCCACAGCAGATACACCCCGCCGAGCACCCCGGTCACCACCCCCACGGGCAGCTGATCGGCGCCGAAGAGCCGCTGCGAGGCCCAGTCCGCCACGATCAGCAGGGTGGCACCCATGCACATGGACGCCACCAGGTTCGGCCCCGGCGAGCGGGTCAGCCGCCGGGCGAGCTGCGGCGCGGTCAGCGCGACGAAGCCGACGGGCCCGGCGGCGGCCGTGGCAGCCGCAGTGAGCAGCACGGCGGCCAGCATCAGCACCAGCCGTACACGCTCGACGCGCACCCCGAGGGCGTACGACACGTCGTCGCCCATCTCCGTCATCCGCAGCGCCCGCCCGTTCGCGACCACCACGGGTACGAGGACCGCGCACAGCCACAGCAGCGGCCAGACCTGGTCCCAGCCACGCCCGTTGAGGGAACCGGTCATCCACACGACCGCACGGGCCGCGTCGACGAGGTCGGCCTTGGTGATCAGGTACCCGTTGACCGCCGTGACGACAGCGGAGACACCGATGCCGACGAGCACCAGCCGGTACCCGTGCACACCCTGTTTCCAGGCGAGCAGATAGATGGCGATCCCGGTCACCAGCCCTCCGACAAGCGCCCCGACGGTGACCGCGCCCGCGCTCCCGGAGAACAGCACGATCATGACCAGCGCACCGGCCGTGGAGCCCTGGCTCAGCCCCAGTACGTCCGGACTGCCCAGCGGATTACGGGAGATGGCCTGGAACAGCGCACCGCCGAGCCCGAGCGAGGCCCCGACCAGCAGCCCGACCAGGACCCTCGGCAGCCTCAGCTCGTTGACGATGAACTCCTGGCCCGCGTTGCCGTCGCCCAGCAGCGTCTTCAGGACGTCTCCCGCGGGGATCGGGAAGTCACCGGTACCGATCAGCGCCACGCTCGCGGTGAGCACGGTCAGCAGCAGCGCCCCGACCACGACCAGCGCGCGCACGTCCAGCCGGAAGGAGAGCCCGCCCGGCGCCCGCAGCACACGGTTGGGGCCACCATCTCGCTGGACGGACCGCACGGACCGGACAAGGTTGCTCTTCACAGCTGCGCCGTCCTCCGCCGTCGTACGAGAAAGATGAAGACCGGGCCGCCGATGACCGCGGTGACGATGCCGACCTGGAGTTCGGCGGGCCGGGCGACCATCCGCCCGATGACATCGGCGCCGAGCAGCAGCACCGGCGACAGGACGGTCGCGTACGGCAGGATCCAGCGCAGGTCGGGCCCGGTGAAGGACCGTACGACGTGCGGGACCATCAGCCCGACGAAGACGATCGGGCCGCAGGCGGCGGTCGCGGCACCGCACAGCACGGTCGCGGCGGCCATGGACAGCGCGCGGGTCCGGTTCAGGTCGGCGCCGAGGGCGCGGGCGGTGTCGTCGCCCATCGCCATGGCGTTGAGCGGCCGGGCGAGCAGCAGCGCGAGGACCGTGCCGGCCACGATGAACGGCAGGACCTGCGTGATGGTGTCGTCGGTGGCCGAGGCCAGCGAACCGACCGTCCAGAAGCGCATCCTGCTGAGCGCCGCGTCGTCCGTGATCATCACGGCCTGGAGATAGCCGTAGAGCGCGGCGCTGATCGCGGTGCCCGCGAGCGCGAGGCGCACGGGCGTGGCACCCCGGCTGCCGCCCAGGAACCAGACCAGCGCTCCGACGGCGGCGGCCCCGAGGAAGGCGAACCACACATAGCCGCTCAGCGAGGTGACGCCGAAGAAGGTGATGGCGGTGACGACGGCGGCCGACGCGCCCGCGTTGATGCCGAGCAGCCCAGGATCGGCCAGCGGATTGCGGGTCAGCGCCTGGAGAACGGCGCCGGACAGCCCGAGCGCGGCCCCGGCGAGCAGCCCGAGGAGGGTGCGTGAGACGCGCTCGCCCACGACGACGTCGCCGTAGGTCCCCGAGTCCTCGAACAGCCCGTGCCAGACCTGCTCCAGCGACAGCTCTTTCGCGCCGATCGCGATACTCGCGAGGGCGACGAGAAGCAGGATCCCCAGGGAGACGAGGAGTCCAACGGCCCGTATCGCCTGACGCTTCGGGGGCGCGGAGGCGGTCTCCGCACGCTGCTCAGGAGGACTGTCGACAAACACGAGGTTAGGTTAGCCTACCCTCTCGAATCGCCTCGCTGTGTGTCCACGAGAGCGCCCCCGGCCCAGCCCCCTCACAGCCCCAGCCGCGCCAGCGCCTTCCCGCCGTCCAACGCGCACACCCCGTCGCCCGCCGCCGTCCAGGCCGCCGCGCACAGCGCGCGAAGCCCGTCGAGCACCTCCCCGTCGCCCTCCAGTTCCAGCCGTTCATCCCCCGCGGTCGCCGTCCACCCCCCGCACCGGAAACCACTGCCCGCGTGCGCCTCCGTCACCTCCGGCTGGCCGGTCAGCAGCCCCCTCAGGTCTGCGTCGACATAGGTGGGCCGGTGCTGCGGCGGCGCGGCCAGCAGCTGCGCGCCGTCCGTCACCCCGGTCAGCACCAGCAGCGAGTCGACGTCCCCGTTGAACGCGCCCTCGATGTCCGTGTCCAGCCGGTCCCCGACGACCAAGGGACGCTCGGCGCCGGTCCGCAGCACCGTCTCCCGGTGCATCGGCGGCAACGGCTTGCCCGCCACCTGGGGCTCGGCGCCCGTCGCGATGCGCACGACCTCCACCGCGGCCCCGTTGCCCGGCGCGATCCCGCGCGCGCCGGGGATCGTCAGGTCGGTGTTCGACGCGAACCAGGGCACCCCGCGCGCGATGGCGTAGCACGCCTCCGCGAACCGTCCCCAGGGCAACTCGGGCCCGCCGTACCCCTGGACGACCGCCACGGGTTCGTCCTCGGCCGAGTCGACAGGCTCAAGCCCGCGTTCACGCAGCGCGACCCGCAGCCCTTCACCCCCGATCACCAGCACACGCGCCCCCGCCGGCACCTGGTCGGCGATCAGCCTCGCCACGGCCTGCGCCGAGGTGATGACGTCCGAGCCCTCGGTCGCTATGCCCAGCTCGGTGAGGTGCTCGGCCACGGTGTCCGGCGTACGCAACGCGTTGTTCGTGACATACGCGAGCCGCATCCCGCCGTCCCGCGCGACCTTGAGCGACTCGACAGCGTGCCCGATCGCGTTGCCCCCCGCGTACACCACCCCGTCGAGATCGAGCAGCGCCGTGTCGTACGCCTCGCTGAGGGCCCGCGCACTGCCCTCGGGCCGCGTCCTGACGGTCTGGCTCATTGTGCATCGCTCCTCGTTCGACCGGCTTTCCCCCGATCATCCCCCATGCCACTGACAGCCCTACGATGCACCAATGAACACTGCAGGTCCCGCGGACGTACCGGCTCGCATGGGCCTTCAACTGACCCCGTTCCGGGGCCTGCGCTACGACCCCGACCGGGTCGGTGGCCTGGCCGCCGTGACCTCCCCGCCGTACGACGTCATCGTGCGCCCGGACGGCCTGATCCACCTCGAATCGGCCGACCCGCACAACATCGTCCGGCTGATCCTCCCCCAGGCGGCGACCCCCTCCATCCGCAACGAACAGGCCGCGGACACCCTCGACGACTGGGTGTCCCAGGGGATCCTGTCCGCCGACCCCGAGCCGGCCTTGTACGTCTACGAACAGCGCGACACGACCGGCCATCTCCAACGCGGAGTCATAGGCGCCCTGCGCCTGTCCGAGCCGTCGGAGGGCGTGGTCCTGCCGCACGAGGACGTCATGCCGCACGTCGTCGCGGACCGCGCGGCCCTGATGCGCGCCACCTCCGCGAACCTCGAACCCCTGCTCCTGACGTACAGGGGCGACGAACCCGCCTCCGCATCCGGGACGAGCGCGGTGGTCGAACGCGCGGCCGGCCGCCCTCCGCTCCTCTCGACGACCACGGAGGACGGCTTCAGCCACCGCCTCTGGGCGATCACCGACCCCGCCGAACTGGCCGGGATCCAGTCGGACCTGGCCCAGCACCAGGCCCTCATCGCCGACGGCCACCACCGCTGGGCGACGTATCTGCGTCTACGCGCGGAGCACCCGTCCCCCAGCCCCTGGGACCACGGTCTGGTACTCCTCGTGGACACCGCCCGCTACCCCCTGCGCGTCCGCGCGATCCACCGCCTCCTGCACGGTCTCCCGGTCGCCGAGGCCCTGACGGCCCTGGAAGGCCGCTTCCGCGTACGTCACCTGCCGACATCCCTCCCCGAAGCGCTCACCGCCCTCGCGGAGGCGGCCACCGCGGGCAACGCCTTCCTCCTGGCCGGCGACGGCACGTTCCACCTCGTGGACCGCCCGGACCAGGCCCTCCTGACCCGGACGATCCCGGCCGACCGCCCGCAGGCCTGGCGCACCCTGGACGCGACGGTCCTGCACGCCACGCTCCTCGACCACATCTGGCACATCCCCGAGGACTCGCCGGCCCACATCGCGTACATCCACGACACCGCGGCGACCGTGGAAAAGGCCGAACAGGACGGCGGTACGGCCGTCCTGATGCACCCGGTCCGCGAGGAGGTCGTACGAGACCTGGCCCGCCAGGGCGTCACGATGCCCCGCAAGTCGACGTCCTTCGGCCCCAAACCGGCCTCGGGCCTGGTCCTGCGCACCCTCACCCCCTGACGCACCACCCCCAGAAACCCAAAAAGGCGGGACCCCTGACCGGGATCCCGCCCTTTCGCTACCGCTTACCGAAGGTCAGCGCTCGTCGCCTTCGATGTCGTCCGCGGAATCGTCGTCGACGTCGGCAGAAACGACGGTTTCACTCGATTCCACGGACTCGACATCCGTGTCATCAAGGTCGTCCCCGTCCTCGTCCTCGTCGACGCCCTCGCTCTCGTCAAAGGCATCGACGAACTCCACGCCGTCCAACTCGGCGAGCCGGTCCGAGGCGTTCGTGCTGCCGTCCTTGTCGGACTCGACAGCCTTGGCGAACCACTCCCGTGCCTCGTCCTCACGTCCGGCGGCCAGTAGCGCGTCGGCGTACGCGTACCGCAGTCGCGCGGTCCACGGCTGTACGGCGTTGGAGGCCAGTTCGGGACTCTGGAGGGTCACGATGGCCGCGTCGAGCTGATCCATGTCACGCCGTGCACCGGCCGCGACGAGCCGCATCTCGACCTGCCCGGCCTTGTCCAGCTTGTGCACCTCGGGCGCCCCGGCCATCTCCAGCGCCTTCTCGGGCCGCCCGAGCCCACGCTCGCAGTCGGCCATGACGGGCCACAGCTCGACGTTCCCCGTCATCCGCCGAGCCGCACGGAACTCGGCCAGCGCCTCGCTGTACTTCTGGGTCGCGTACGCGGCGAACCCGGACGCCTCCCGTACGGCGGCGACTCGCGACGCCAGCCGCAGGGCCACCTTCGAGTAGCCGTACGCGCCCTCGGGGTCCTCGTCGATGAGCCGCGCGACCATCACCAGGTTCTTGGCGACCTCTTCCGCGAGCCCCTTGGGCAGGCTCATCAGCTCCTGGCGTACGTCCTTGTCGATCTCGTTGCCCGTGACGTCCTCGGGGATCGGCAGCCGCTTGATCGGCTCCCGGTCGCGGTCCCTCTCCTCACGGAACCCACCACCGCGCCGGTCGTCCCGCCGGTCATCGCCACGTCGGTCGTCACGCCCACGGAAACCGCCGCCGCCACCGCCGGCGGGCCGACCTCCACGGTCGTCACGCCCCCGGAAGCCACCGCCGGCGGGACGGCCACCACGGTCGTCGCTTCGGGCAGGCGACCCACGGAACCCACCACGATCGTCGTCACGACGGACAAAGCCGCCGCGCTCACCACGGTTGTCGTCCCGGCCCCGGCTGTCGTCCCGACGGAAGCCGCCCCGGTCGCCTTCACGACGGTCGTCATCCCGACGAAAGCCGCCACTGGTGGGACGGCCACCGCGGTCGTCGCTCCGGCCACGGAACCCGCCACCACCGGCGGGACGGCCACCACGGTCGTCATCACGCCGGAACCCACCACGGTCACCGCGGTCACCACCGCCACGGTTGTCGTCGCGACGGAACCCACCACCGGCGGGGCGACCACCCCGGTCATCCTGACGGTCGTCCCGACGGACAAACCCACCACCCGCAGGACGACCACCACGGTCGTCACTCCGCCCACGGAACCCACCACGATCATCATCCCGACGGAAGCCGGAACGCTCGCCGTCCCGGCGGTCATCGCGCCGGTCATCGCGCCGATCGTCACGACGGGGGGCTGCCGACTGATCGTCGCGCCCGCGGAAGCCACCACCTCCGCCACTGGTGGGACGGCCACCGCGGTCGTCGCTCCGACCACGGAACCCGCCACCACCGGCGGGACGGCCACCACGGTCGTCATCACGCCGGAACCCACCACCGGCGGGGCGACCACCCCGGTCATCCTGACGGTCGTCCCGACGGACAAACCCACCACCCGCAGGACGACCACCACGGTCGTC
>NZ_JBIRRV010000005.1:0-830 GCF_044333925.1 Streptomyces sp. NPDC020898 | reverse complement strand
GTTCACTCCGGCCACGGAACCCACCACGATCATCATCCCGACGGTCGTCACGGCGGTCGTCACGCCGAACGAAGCCACCGCGGTCACCACCACCACGGTTGTCGTCCCGACGGAACCCACCGCCGCCGCCAGGCCGATCACCTCGGTCGTCACGACGGGGTCCCGCCGGACGGTCCGAACGCTCGTCACGCCGGAAGGCCGGACGAGCCCCGCCTTCACCGTCACGACGGTCATCGCGGCGCACAAAGCCACCACGCTCACCACGGTTGTCGTCCCGGCGGAAACCGCCACCGCCACCGGGTCGATCACCCCGGTCGTCACGGCGGGGGGTCGCCGGACGGTCATCACGGCGACCGTAACCGCCTGTGGGTCGACCACCGCGGTCGGAACCACCTGTGGGTCGACTACCACGGTCGGAACCGCCCGTCGGTCGACCACCACGGTCGGAACCACCACGGTCATTGTCGCGACGGTCGTCGTCGCGGCGCGGAGCCCCGCGGTACCCGCCACGATCGCCGCGGTCACCACTGTCCCGGCGGCGCTGGTCGCGCTCCGGGCGCTCGTCGGGAGAGTTGGTGGACATGATGGGTGACTCCTGTCTTCGGTACCGCAAGTCATTCTCGCGCAGCCGGCTACCCGGCGCGCTCCGGGCTGTATTTGTCTCAAAAAACAAAAGGACCCCTGGTCCCAGCGTGAACGCTGGGACCAGGGGTCCTCCAAAGATTGTTCGGCGGCGTCCTACTCTCCCACAGGGTCCCCCCTGCAGTACCATCGGCGCTGTGAGGCTTAGCTTCCGGGTTCGGAATGTAACCGGGCGTTTCCCTCACGCT
>NZ_JBIRRV010000004.1:639735-648878 GCF_044333925.1 Streptomyces sp. NPDC020898 | reverse complement strand
ACCAGCCGCGACCCACACTGCAGACCCGCCAGCACCAGACCATCAGCAGGTACAAAGCTAGAGATAACACCGTACTAAAGATGAAAACGACCTCTTAGAGACCATCTCATTTGGCGAGTCTGCGGTAGCAGATGAGGGTGCAGGCGATGCTGGTGAAGGCCAGGAAGTGGTCGCCGCCGGCGGAGCAGGTGGGCACGTCAGCGGCGCGCCCGGGTTCCGGCCGCGCCGCTGACGAGCTGTGGTCAGCCCTCGGGAGAGCCCCCGGGTCAGTGGAGCTTGTTGACGGCGGTCTTCGTCGTGGTGCGGAAGGCGGTCAGCGGGGCGTCCTCGAGGTCGCCCATCTGGCCCCAGCGGACGAGGGTGACGGTGCGGCCGTCGCGGCCGACGGAGAACAGGTGGATGTCGGAGATGCCGATCTGCGGGTCGGCGGTGTCCAGGCTGTAGACCCAGGCGCCCTCCTCGACGGCGAGCTTGCCGTGGGAGGCGCTGACGGCCTGCAGGCCCGGGTTCTGCTGCTCCAGCAGGGGGCCGCAGCCGGCGAGGGCCCCGCGGAGGGTGTCGACCAGCTTCACGGCGTCGGCCTCGGTACGGGCGACGGTGGTGACCTGGACGCCGTTGGTGTCGAGCTCGGTGCTGAACTCGCGGTAGCGGGTGTTCTGCGCCGGGATCTTGTACGGGGCGCAGAGGACGCCGCCGTTCTCCGGGACGCCGGTGAAGACCTGGGTGGCGGTCCACGGCGTCGACGACGGCGGCATCTGGGAGGCGGCGAGGAAGGCGGGCTGGGCAGCGGCCTGCGCCGGGGCTGTGGCGAGGGCCGCGAGGCCCAGTGCGGCAGCGGCTGCGGTGGCGAGTGCGGTGCGGAGCTTGTTCATGGTGGTGGATCCCCCGTCGGGTCGTTCGTTCGGTCAGTGCTCAACCAGCGTGGGGCCAGCGCCCGCCGGCTGCAACGATCACGCGCCCACCAGCCGTCCCGGAACCATTCCACCCCCGCTGACGTGCAAGGACGTGAAGGATGGGACGCAGGGTCGAGGGGGATGGAATGCCGAAGGACGCCGCCGTCGAGGAGTTCGCGGGGCTCGTGCGCGCGCTGAAGGCGCGGGACGGGAGGAGTTACGAGGCGCTGGGCCGGCGGCTGAGCGTCAGCGCGTCCACCCTCCACCGCTACTGCTCGGGCGCGACCGTCCCGGAGGAGTTCGCCGTGGTCGACCGCCTCGCCCTGCTGTGCGGGGCGGACGAGGAGGAACGGCGGGCCCTGGAGGCGGCCTGGACGGAGGCGGACCGCGCCCGCCGCCGAGCGGCCTCGCCCGCGCCCACGCCTGTGCCGGCCGTGTCGGCCGCGCCGGAATCGAACCCGGAACCGTCCGCGCCGGAACCGGGCCCCGGCCCCGCCCCGGACCCGTCCGCCCCGGACCCGTCCGCCGCGGATCCGTCCGCGCCGGAGGCGCCCCGCGCCCGCCCCCGTCGTGGCGCCCCCGCTCCCCTCCTCGTCGCCGCCGCCGTCGCCCTCGTCGTGCTCGCCCTCGCCGCCGCCCTGCTCGGCCACCCCACCCGTACGGCTTCCGCCCCCGCTCCCGCTTCCACCGCTCCGGGGCGGACCGCGGCCCCCCTCCCCTTCACCTGGAGCATCGGTTCCCAGCTCTGGGAGGGCGGCTGCGGGCACACCTACCTCGTGGACCGGGCCCCCCGCGCGGTCGCCCCGCCGCCGGTCGCGGCCGACTCCGGGGCGTGGGCCGGGACGCACGGTGCCGTGCACGGCGGGGAGGCGCTGGTGCGGATCACGGTCCAGGGCCGGTCGCCGTCCGACGCCGTCGTCCTCCATGCCCTGCACGTGCGCGTGGTCGACCGCGCCGCGCCGCTGCCGTGGAACGCGTACCGGATGGACAACGGCTGTGGCGGCGCCGTCACCCCGCGCCACTTCGCCGTGGACCTCGACCGGCCGCGCCCGCTCGCGAGGCCCGTCGACGGCCTTGACGCCTCCGGCGCCGAGGTCCGGAAGATCCCGGCCGTCTCCTTCCCGTACAAGGTCACCTCCTCCGACCCCGAGGAGCTGCTGGTCTCCGCGCGGACGGCGGGCTGCGACTGCCGCTGGTACCTGGAGCTGGAGTGGAGCGCCGAGGGCCGTACGGGGACGGTGCGGATCACGGACGGCGGGAAGCCGTTCCGCACGAGCGGGACCAGGGGGAGGCCGGCGTACGTGCACGACTCCGCCGAAGGGCGCTGGATCACAGACTCGGACTCTGGACAGACCGGGTGACCGATGAGTAACTTCGACTGACATAGGCTGAGCAAGCGCTTAGAGACCATCTCATTTGGCGAGTCTGCGGTAGCAGATGAGGGTGCAGGCGATGCTGGTGAAGGCCAGGAAGTGGTCGGCTTTGCGCTCGTAGGGGCGGTGGAGGCGGCGGCATCCAGCGAGCCAGCCATCGTGCGTTCCGCGGTCCAGCGGTGGCGGCCCAGGCGTTGTGAGGACTCAACTCCCTTGCGGGAGATGCGGTGGGTAATGCCTCGCCCGCGTAACCATCGTCGCAGGTGGTTGTAGTCGTAGCCCTTGTCGGCGTGGAGCTTGCCAGGCTTGCGCCGCCGTCGGCCACGGCGCGAGCGGATCGGCGGGATGCCCTTCACGAGAGGGATCAGGGCCTGGCTGTCATGCAGGTTGGCCCCGGAGATTCCGACGGAGATGGGCAGACCGGAGCGTTCCGTGATCAGGTGGATCTTCGAGCCGTACTTGCCCCGGTCGACAGGATTCGGACCTGTCAGGTCCCCCTTTTCAGGGCTCGCATGTTCACCGAGTCGATCGCGCACCGCGACCAGTCCAGCTCGCCACGAGCCCCGAGTTCGTCGAGGACCAGGCGGTGGAGCTTGGCCCACACCCTGGCCTTCGACCACTCCGAGAACCGCCGGTGGGCCGTCGCCCCGGACGGGCCGAACGACGCGGAAGGCAAATGCTGCCAGGTGCAGCCCGACGTGGCCACGAACACGATCGCGGCCAGCACCTCCCGGTCACCGTGCCGCCGCCGGCCACCACCTTGCGGCCGCGACGGCCTGGGAAGTCGGCACGCTCACCGGGCTGTACGCGCCGAGCATGCTCGTGAGTCTCCGTGACTGCTTCCGGTAGCCGTCGCGTGAACGGCTGATCCACTTCAGAGCCCCGTGCCCGTCACCCAACCAACAGGGCGGTGGGCACGAGGTGTTGCCGAGACCATCCAAGGTGGGTGGTCACTCGCGGAGATCCACGGTTTGTCTCCCCTGGCTGTGCCTTCCCCCTCTGCACGTGCTGCCACCGCCCCTCTCGGCTCGGGCTTCATCTCACGGACTCAAGGGCCCTTGCGATGCAGGCTCTTGCGTCTGCGCCGTGCACCGCGATCGGAGAGAGCTTGGCGAACGCCTTGAGATAGGTGTGGATCTCTCCTGGAGCCGTGATGTTGACCTCGGCCGTCAAGGTCTCCACCGCTACTTGGCGGTCGTCGAAGGCGTAGAACGCTTCCAGCGGCCACATGGTGCGACGGGCCGTGAAGGGGATGATCCCGAGCGACACGTTCGGCCGCGACATGATCTCCAGCAGGTATCGGAGTTGCCCGCTCATCGCCACGTCGTCACAGACCCGGTAGTACAGGACCGTCTCTTCCAGCAGGAGTCCGAACCGGTGGTCGCCCTCATGCACGACGCGAGAGCGGTTCAGCCGTGCCTGTACGGCGTCGGCCACGTCGTCGGGGGTGCCCTGGAAGTCGGTGATGGACCGCAGAAGCCCTGTCGCGTACTCGGCGGTCTGGAGCATTCCGGGAACCAGGTTCGAGGCGTAGACGCGGAAGTGTTTCGTGCGCTGGTACAGCGGCACGGTCTTTTCGTGGACGCGCCGCAGGCCGTCGCGGTGGATGTGGCCGGGCCGGCGTGTGGTCAGCGCGTCGGGCTCAGTGGCATGACCCTGCGGTACGTCGGCACTGCGATCACCGCGACCACGACGTGCATCAGGAGGAGCGCCACCACGCCGGTCACCTCGCCCTTGCCGAACTGGAAGAAGTCCGGGACGAAGGACAGCACGACGACCGAGGGGACGAGCCGGCCGAGCAGCCGTTCGGGATCGGGGGAAAACCTGCGGACGAGGGCCCATCCGGCGGATCCCGCCAGTACTCCCAGCGTGGTCAGAGGGACGTACGCCGAGGGCTCCAACGGTTGGAAGTCCTCCGGTGCACCCACCGCGTGCGCCAGCACAGCGATCAACGCGTTCGCCAACGAGGACAGCAGGACGGCGGCCAGCACGCCTCCCGCCACCACGAGCGGACCCCGACGTGAGGAAAGCGACTCAGGGACAGTGGACATGGCAACTCCAGGTGGTGGGAGGGGATGGGACGTGGTCAGTTCTTGGGGTTACTGGTGGCAGCCGCTTGCTGGAGGACCCGGCCGGCGTCGTCGCCGTCACCCCTGTCGGTCGCGCGCCGTGTCGCGGTCACGAGGTGGGCGGCGGCGGCCGCGAGGACCAGCAGGGCGGTCCAGTCGTTCAGGCGCAGGCCGAGGATGTGGTGGGCCTCGTCCACCCGCAGGTACTCGATCCAGAAGCGGCCTACGCAGTAGGCGGCGGCGTACAGCGCGAACGCCCGGCCCCGGTCGAGACCGAAACGGCGGTCCGCCCACACGACCAGGGCGACCACGCCGAGACACCACAACGACTCGTACAGGAACGCGGGGTGGTAGGTCGCAAGGTCTGGGGTGGTCTCGGGCCGGTGTGCGGGGTCGATCTCCAGGGCCCAGGGGAGGGTGGTCGCCCGCCCGTAGAGCTCCTGGTTGAACCAGTTGCCCCAGCGGCCGATGGCCTGGCCCAGCGCGATGCCGGGAGCGACGGCGTCGGCGAACGCGGACAGGGCAACGCCCTTGCGGCGGCAGCCGATCCAGGCTCCGACGGCCCCACCGGCGATGGCGCCCCAGATACCGATGCCTCCGTCCCAGATGTACAGGGCCTTGACCGGATCGCCGCCCTCACCGAAGTACCGCTCCCCGGAAGTGATCACGTGGTAGAGGCGGGCACCGACGACGCCGAAGGGGATCGCCCACAGGGAGATGTCCGCCACGACGGTCTTCTCTCCGCCGCGTGCGGCCCAGCGACGGCCGCCCAGCCACACCGCGGCGACGATCCCGAGGATCAGCATCAGCGAATAGCCGCGCAACGGCAGCGGGCCCAGGTGGACCTCGCTGATGGACGGGCTGGGGATGAAGGCCAGGGGCACTGGTGGATCCTCACGAGGGGCGGTGGAGCCGCAGGCCGTCGGCCGCGGGGCTGATCGTCGCCGCCCGCGCCCCTCCCGCACATCGACCGGTCGACGTGTCCTTCGTCCACCGATCGGTGGACCCGTCTCCACCGGCCGGTTGATCCGCCCGCTGCGCTGCTGCGCCTACCCTTCGGGCATGGCACTGCAACAGGCGTGGGCGCGGGAGCGGTGGAAGGCCGTCGGGCAGCATGCCTTCTTCGCCGCCGTGCTCGCCCTGTCCATGTCGGGTGCGCTGGCCGGGGCGGACACGACGACCGGCGCGGCGCTGTCGCGGATCGGCCCGGCGGTGGGGCTCGCCCTTTGGTACGTGTACTGGATCGCGCTGCGCGGCGGAGCCGGTCGCCCGCCACTCCCCTACCTTGTCGGGGCCTTGGCCGGGTGGGCGGTCATGGCCGTCGTGGATCCCGCGTTCCTCCCGGTCGCCGTGGCGGTGCTGAGCCCGTACTGGCTGAGGCGGGCCTGGTGGTCGGCCGGCGGGGTGCTGGTGCTGGGCGCCGCCTGGTCGTGGCAGAACATCACCACGGACGGCCCCGTCGACGTGCGGACGCTCACGGGATGCGTGCTCGGCACCGCGGTGGCGGTCACCATCACCTGCTACGTCGCCACCCTCGACCACGAGAGTCACAAGCGGCAGCGGCTCCTGGACGAGCTCACCGCCACCCAGGCGGAACGAGCGGCGGCGGAACGCCAGGCGGGCACCTTGGCCGAACGCCAGCGCCTGGCCCGGGAGGTCCACGACACGCTGACCCAGGGGTTCGCGTCCATCGCCATGCTGCTGGACGCCGTACGCGACGACCTGCCGCCGGCCTCTGCCGCGGCCCGTCGCGTCGAGCAGGCCATGCGGACGGCCCGGGACAACCTCGTGGAGAGCCGCCGCCTCGTGCACGCCCTCCGCCCGGCGCCGCTGGACCGCACGCACCTGGCGGACGCGGTCCGCGAACTCACCGCCCGGCTCGCGGAGGAGACCGGCACCGAGTCCTACACGGTCGTGACCGGCCGGCCGGCCGCCCTGCCTCCCGCCACCGAGGGCGAGTTGCTGCGTGTCGTACAGGAGGCACTGACCAACGCCCGACGGCACGCCCGCGCGACGAGTGTCTCGGTCACGCTCTCGTACCTCGGCGACGTCCTGGCGATCGACATCCAGGACGACGGCAGCGGTTTCGCGCCCGCTGCCCGGCATACGGGCGTCGGCCTGACCACCATGCGGGAGCGCATCGCCGCCGTGCACGGCACGTTCGCGGTGGAAAGCGCCCCGGGCGAGGGGACGACCGTCGCCGTCACGGTGCCGCTGCTGGCCCAGCCTGCGTCCTCCTCCGAACCCTCAGCCGTGTCAAGCGCCGAACGGATGGCCCCGGCATCATGAGGACTTCGACATGAGGACTTCCCCATGAGAACTTCGGCCGGTCCCACCATCCGGGTCCTCCTCGCCGACGACCACCCCGTGGTCCGCGACGGGCTTGCCGCCATGCTGGCCACCCAGCCCGACCTCACGGTCGTCGGCGAGGCCGCCACCGGTGCCGAGGCACTGCACCGGACCGCGTCACTCGCACCCGACGTCGTGCTGATGGACGTACAGATGCCCGGCATGGACGGCATCGCCGCGACCGCCGCCATCCGCGCCGCCCACCCCGAGGTGCGGGTACTCGTCCTGACCACCTACGACACGGACGCCGACATCACCGCGGCTGTCGACGCGGGAGCGGTCGGCTACCTGCTCAAGGACACCGGACGGCACGAGCTCTGCGAGGCCGTCCGCACCGCCGCCCGGGGAGGTTCCGCGCTGTCGCCCACGGTGGCCGCCAAGGTCCTCGCCCATCTGCGCGGCGACCGGGGGGCCGGTTTGTCCGGCAGGGAACTCGAAGTCCTGTCCGCCGTGGCCCGGGGGCAGAGCAACAAGCAGATCGCCCGTGCCCTGCGCCTGTCCGAAGCAACGGTCAAGACCCATCTGCTGCACATCTACGCCAAGCTCGAGGTCGGCGACCGGACCGCCGCTGTCACCGCCGCGCTGGGCCGGGGAATCATCCGCATGGATTGAAGGCCCTGCCGGAGCGTTACCCATCGGCACGGCGAGACTCAGTCGAACCACTCCGGCTCGCCCGCGTCGATCAACTCCCCCAGCAGACGGTGGTCCTGAAGCGCCTGCACCAGCAGCGGCGCCAGGGCCTTCAGGGCGTCCGCGTCCTCGCCGTACGCGACGCACATGCCCGCCTCGGGGTCGAGGCCGAAGCGGTCGGTCAGTTCGGGGGCGTGTGAGCGCACCGCGGATCGTGCGACGCCGGCCCAGCCGTACCCGTTGCCTTCGTACCCTCGGTCCGCGAAGACCTTCTCGGTGTCCAGCATGTGCTGGTCAGTGAGCATGAGGCAGAAGTTGCCGGGCTTGTGGTCGTACTCGAAGAAGACCAGGGGGGCGAAAGCGTCACGATCAGTCATGTGCCGACCTTATGGGTCGCCACTGACAATCGAACACGACTTCGCGCCGAACCGCCCGGCCTCAGACGCCGGTTCGGCCGGAGACAGGCAGCGTCACCTCGAAGCTGCACCCGCCAGGGATGTTGCGTACGGTGGCGCAGCCCTGGTGGGCCTCGACGATTCCCCGGACGATGGCGAGGCCGAGGCCCGCGCCGGCCGGGGGCGTGCGGGCGTGGGTGCCGCGCCAGCCGGTGTCGAAGACCCTCGGCAGGTCCTCAGCCGGGATGCCGCCACAGCCGTCCGTCACGGACACGACGGCCCCCTCGGGCGAGCGCCGGGCCGCGATCGCGACGGTGCCGTCCGCCGGGGTGCGGCGGATCGCGTTCACCAGCAGGTTGCCGAGCACCCGGCTCATCTCCTTGCCGTCCACCTCCACCGGCACCGGCTCGATGCGGTCGCCGACCAGCCTGACCCCGTGTTCACGGGCGAGCGGGTCGGCGCCTGCCAGGGCGTCGCCGATCAGGTCGTAGAGGGAGATCCGGGAGCGGGTGAGGGCGAGGGCGCCCGCGTGGATGCGGGAGAGCTCGAACAGGTCGCCGACCATGCCGTTGAGGCGCTCCACCTCGGTACGGATCTGGCGGAGGTAGCGGTCGGGGTCGGCGGCCACCCCGTCCTCCAGTGCCTCGGCCATGGCGCGGAGGCCGGCGAGCGGGGTGCGCAGGTCGTGCGAGATCCAGGCGACGAGTTCGCGGCGGGAGGACTCCAGCGCGCGTTCGCGTTCCCGTGAGGCGGCGAGTTTCGCACTGGTGGCCGCCAACTCGCGGCTGAGCGCCGAGAGTTCGGCGGTGGCCGGGCCGACGGGGGCCGCGAAGTCGCCGCCGTCGCCGAAGGAGCGGGCGGCGAGCTGGAGAGCGAGGCTGCGGGCGACGACCCAGCGGCCGAGGAGGAGGGCGGTGGCCAGGGAGACGACGGCGGCCATCGCGACGACCGTCGTGACGACGCTCAGGTCGTGCGGGGACAGGAACATCGCCCACGCCACAGCCAGGGTGCCCGTGAGCATCGCGGTCACCGCGACCGCCGCCACGACGGTGAGCGACGTGGTGAACGAGCGGCGCCGCAGCAGCCACAGCGCGACCGCACCGAGCAGTCCGGCCGCCCCGGCGCCGACAGCGGCGAACAGGGCTATCAGCAGGGTGTCGCGCACGGTCAGCCTTCCTCGGTGTCGGCAGACGCACGGGCGTGCCCGACGTCGGCGGGTGTAGGGGCGTGCCCGACGTCGGCGGACGTACGGGCGTACCCGACGTCGGCGGACGTACGGGCGTACCCGACGTCGTGGGACGTACCGGACGGCCCGGTGTCGTGGGACGTACCGGACGGCTCCGCGTCGGCAGACGCGCCGGGCTCCCCGGCGCCGACGGACGAACCAGCCGGTCCGGCGTCGGCAGATGTGCCGGACGTCCCGGCACCGCCGGA
>NZ_JBIRRV010000004.1:510498-639637 GCF_044333925.1 Streptomyces sp. NPDC020898 | reverse complement strand
CCGGGCTCCCCGGCGCCGACGGACGAACCAGCCGGTCCGGCGTCGGCAGATGTGCCGGACGTCCCGGCACCGCCGGACAGACCGAAGGCCTCGGCGCCGGCGGACGAACCAGCCGGCCCGGTGTCGTGGGACGTACCGGACGGCTCCGCGTCGGCAGACGCGCCGGGCTCCCCGGCGCCGGCGGACGAACCAGCCGGTCCGGCGTCGGCAGATGTGCCGGACGTCCCGGCACCGCCGGACAGACCGAAGGCCTCGGCGTCGGCAGATGAACCAGCCGGCCAGGCGTCGGCGGACGGACCAGCCCGCCCGGCGTCGGCGGACGCCCCCGCCCCCTCAGTCGTGCCGTCCGGGTCGAAGCGGTAGCCCACCCCCCACACCGTCTGGATGAGGCGGGGACGGGCCGGGTCGGTCTCGATCTTGCCGCGTAGGCGGCGGACGTGGACGGTGACGGTGGAGAGGTCGCCGAAGTCCCAGCCCCAGACCTCGCGCATCAGGTCCTCGCGGGTGTACGCCCGTCCCGGGTGCCGGAGGAAGAAGGCGAGGAGGTCGAACTCGCGCAGGGTGAGGGCGAGTTCGGTGCCGTTCCTGGTGGCGCGGCGGGCTGTGGGGTCGATGGTGAGACCGGCCGCGCTCAGGGGCCGCGCGTCCGGGCGGGGCCGTGTGCGCCGGAGTACGGACTCCACCCGCAGGACCAGTTCCCGGGGGCTGAACGGCTTCGTGACGTAGTCGTCGGCGCCCACCTCCAGGCCCAGGACGCGGTCGTCCTCGTCGCCCCGGGCGGTGAGCATGATGACCGGCACCGGTCCGCGTCCGCGCAGCCGGCGGCAGACCTCCAGGCCGTCCATGCCCGGCAGCATCAGGTCCAGCACCACCAGGTCCGGCCAGTGCGCCGCGGCTCGGGCGAGCGCGGTCGGGCCGTCTCCGGCGCGGTCCACGGTGTATCCGGCCCGGTCCAGGTAGCCGGCGACGACCTCCGCGACGGTCGGATCGTCGTCGACGACGAGGACGCGGGCCGCCCCCGCCGCCCCGGTGGCACCGGTCGCCCTCGGTTCATGTGGCTGTTGCTGCTCCATGCCGCCAGCCTCGCACCACGCCGCCGCCCGTGGTGCCCCGCGGGCGCGTACCGCCTCCGACGTCCGCGTTTCGTAAGGAACCGGAGTCCGATATGCCCTTTTCGCGCTCGTAGGGTGAAACCCGTGACGACCTCTCCCTCGACCTCTCCCCCAACCCGTCCCGGACCGCCCGACGTCGACGTCGTGCTCCCCTGTCTCGACGAAGCCGGGGCCCTGCCCTGGGTGCTCGCCCGTATCCCGCCCGGCTGGCGCGCCCTGGTCGTGGACAACGGGTCCACCGACGGGTCGGCGGACCTCGCCCGCGAGTTGGGGGCGACCGTGGTCCACGAGCCGCGCCGGGGCTTCGGCGCCGCCTGCCACGCGGGCCTGACCGCCGCCACGGCCGACATCGTGTGCTTCTGCGACTGCGACGCCTCGCTCGACCCGTCGCTGCTCGTCCCCTTCGTCCGCGAAGTGGCGGACGGGCAGGCCGACCTCGTACTCGGCAGGCGCCGTCCGCAGGGGCGCGGGGCGTGGCCCGTGCACGCCCGGGCCGGCAACCTGGCGCTCGCCCGGATGCTGCGCCGCCGTACCGGGCTGCGTCTGCACGACCTCGGGCCGCTGCGCGCCGCCCGCCGCGAGCCGCTCCTCGCCCTCGGGCTGACCGACCGCCGCAGCGGCTATCCGCTGCAGATGGTCGTGCGCGCCGCCGACGCGGGCTGGCGCGTCACCGAGCACGACGTGCCGTACCGGCCGCGTACGGGATCGTCCAAGGTCACCGGTACCTGGCGGGGCAGTTGGCAGGCCGTACGGGACATGCGGCGCGTCCTGAACGAACCCGCCGCGCCCGTCACGGCGGAAGGAACGCGCCGATGACCACGCTCCTCGTCATCGCCAAGGAGCCACGCCCGGGCCGGGTGAAGACCCGGCTCACCCCGCCCTTCACCCCCGCCGAGGCGGCGGCGCTCGCCGAGGCCGCCCTCGTCGACACCCTGCACGCCGTCGCCGCGACTCCCGCGCGCCGCCGGGTGCTGGTGCTGGCCGGGGAGCCCGGCCCCTGGCTGCCGCCCGGCTTCGACGTCGTGCCGCAGTGCGCGGGCGGACTGGACGAACGGCTCGCCGCGGCCTTCGCGGGCTGCGACGGCCCGGCCCTGCTCATCGGCATGGACACCCCGCAGGTCACTCCGGAGCTCCTGACCGTGGACTTCGCCGGGTGCGACGCGTACTTCGGTCCGGCCGAGGACGGGGGCTTCTGGGCCCTGGGACTGGCCGAGCCGGACCCGGCTCTCCTCCTCGGGGTCCCCATGTCGACGCCCGCCACCGGGGCCGTGCAGATCGACCGGCTCATCGACGCCGGCCTGCGCGTACGCGATCTGCCGTGTCTGCGGGACGTCGACACGGCCGCCGACGCGGAGGCGGTCGCCGCGGCGGCGCCGCACAGCCGGTTCGCCGCGGAACTGGCCCGGCTGACAGCGGTCGGCCGCCGATGAGCACCATGTGGCAGGAGACCGCGGCGCGGTCCTGGGCCGCCGACCCGTACGCCGACGCGCTGCGCACCGGCCGCGGGCCGCTCTTCCTGCGTCGCGGCGACGGCTGGCTGCTGCCCCTGGAGGTGGAGCGGTGGTGCGCCCGCGCCGACGCCGTGGACCGGGAGGTGCTGGGGCGGTGCGAGGGGGCCGTGCTGGATGTGGGGTGCGGGCCCGGGCGGCTGGTCGTGGAACTCGCCGCCCTGGGGCGGCCCGTCCTCGGCATCGACGTCAGCGAGGCCGCCGTCGCGCACACCGTACGGCTCGGCGGGCAGGCCCTGCGGCGCTCGGTCTTCGCACCGCTGCCCGGCGAGGGCCGCTGGAACACCGCCCTGCTCCTCGACGGCAACCTCGGTATCGGCGGCGACCCGCGCGCCCTGCTCCGGCGGCTGGCCCAACTGCTCGTCCCCGGTGGCCTGTTGATCGCCGAGACGGTCCCGGCGGACGTGGACGAGCGCGCCGAGGTGAGCCTCGTACGCGCCGTCGACAGCAGCCGTACCGACGACTCCTCGTTCCCCTGGGCGCGGCTCGGCACCCCGGCGCTGCTGCGGTACGCCCGGCCCCTCGGCTGGCGCGGCGCCGGTCAGTGGACGGCGGGCGGGCGTTCCTTCGTCGCGCTGCGCGCCCGCCGGAGCAGGAGCAGCGCCGAGCCGCCGAAGAGCAGGGCCGTGATCAGCAGCCAGCGGGCGAGGAACCCGTCCGGCGACAGGCCGGTGGCGGACTCGTAGCGGTCCGCCACCCGTCCGCTGATCAGCGGGAACCACACCAGCAGGAGCAGCCCGGAAAGGGCCGCCGGTACGCGCACGTAGAGCGCCCACGCGCGATGGCCGGCGGCTCCGGATGCCCGTACGACCGCGCGGTCCGCGATCCCGTACAGCGGGAGCAGGACCAGGTCGTGCACCACGGCCGCCCCCACGAACCACAGTGCGACCTGGAACCAGTCGTCCGCGAGCAGCCGCACGCCCGCGTATCCGGCGAGTGCGAACGAGCAGGCCAGGAGCAGCAGGTGGAACGGGCTGCCCAGCGGCAGGCGGAACTTCCCCATCACAGGTCTCCTCATCACAGGTCCCCTCATCACAGTTCTCCGAACGTCATACGGGACACCCACTTGGTGTTGAGGACTCCGGGCGCCGCGGGCACGATGACGCGCGCCGGGTAGCCGTGGTCGGGGGTCAGGGGCTCGCCGTTGACGTCCAGGGCGAGCAGGGAGCGCGCGTCGTGCACCTGGTTGGCGCGCAGGGCGGCCCGGCGGAAGGCACCGCTCCGCTGGAGGGACTCCACGAGTACGTCGGGGGCCGTGTCGGCGTCGTGGCCTTCGTCTTCGTACCCGACGAGGGCGGCGAGGTCGCGCAGCCGTACGCCTCGCCACCACTGGTCGGAGGTCGACCAGCCCTCCACGCAGGCGATGGGCAACGCCGCGCTGTACAGGGGAAGTTGGAGCAATTGGGCGCGGCTCAGCCGTACGGTGCCACCGGGCCCCGTCACCACCAGCCGCCACGCCTCCTCGCTCGTCTCCGCGGTGCTGATGCCCCTGGACGCGGCCGTCTTGTTGATCTGGAAGCCGCCGGGGCCGCTGCCCGGCTCGGCGCCGCCGTGCGGGGCGAGGAGGGCGGTGGCGCGCAGCGGCCCGTCGAAGTTCTGCCCCGCCGTCGTGGCGAACAGCAGCAGCGAGCCACCCCCGACCAGCCCCAGCGCCCCTCGCCGGGAGACGGTGGGCTCGGCGGGGTCCGGGGAGACGAGCGAGGGCTCCGCCGAGGACACGGGCGGGGCCTGCGGTTCCTCTCCCTCCCTTTCCCCTCCTCCTTCATCTCCCTGTTCTCGCATGCGGCGCAGGTTGCGTACCGCCGTCGGCGCCCTCAGCACCACGTGGGCGACGAGGGCGGCGAAGAACACCCAGGCGCCGTAGAAGTGCAGGGGGTAGAAGGAACCCGGGAAGAGGTAGTCGAGCTGGATGTTGAGCACACCGGTGACGAACTCGAAGAGGGCGCCGCCGACCAGCAGGAGCAGCGAGAGTCGCTCCAGCGCGTGGGCGAGAGACCGGGCGGGCGGCAGCTGGAACAGCCTCGGCACCACCGACCACAGCTTGGCCAGCAGGACGGGGACGAGGGTGATGCCGAGCGTGACATGGACGCCCTGGTTGAGGCGGTACAGCCAGGGCGGGTCGGTCGGCCAGGCGAAGAGATAGAAGCCGAGGATCCCCTTGTCCGGGGTCTTGTCGTTCACCGGCGACAGCCCCGGGTTGTAGGCCGCGTACGACAGCAGCCCCGTCACGAACAGCACCGGGATCCCGACGAGCAGCACCACCCCGAGCACCGAGGTCAGCCAGGGGCCGCGCAGCGGGCTGCGCCAGAACCCGGGGGCGGAAGGGGAAGAGGCAGCAGGGGAAGTGCGGGAGGAGGGGGAGGAGGAAGAGGTCCTTGCCATGTACCGACCGTAGGTCCGCCGCACCCGCCGGAAGGGCTCACGACCCATGACGAAACGCTGACGTCTGCGCCTGTCAGAGGGCTGAAGGCCGCCGTCCGGCCTAGCGTTCCCGCGTGATCCGTGATCTCCGCAACCGCGACGCCGACCTGAGCGACCCCGACCTGGGCGACCGCGGCCTCCGCCGCGACCTGTACGCCGCCTCGGCCGCCGTCCTGCTCGTCGTGGCCGCCGTGCTGGTCGGCGTCGCCATCAAGCGCGCCAAGGACGTCCTCCACGTGGGCTGGCCACCCCTGTACGCCCACTGGTCACCGCACACCGGCCCCGGCACCCCGGCCGCCCTCGTCGTCGCGGTCGCCGTCGTGGCGTACGGCCCTTCCCTGGCCGCCAGGCTGCCCTGGCGCCCGCTGCTGTGGGCCTCGTGGGGTACCGCCGTGGCCTGGACGTCGTCCCTCGCCCTCGTCGACGGCTGGCAGCGCGGGATCGCCCGGCGACTGACGACGAAGTACGAGTATCTCCAGGTCATCGACCGTTTCGCGGACATCGCCCATGCCCTGCGGACCTTCGACGACCACATCCTGTGGGGGTCACCGGGCCAGTGGCCCCCGCATGTGGCCGGGCATCCCCCGGCGGCGACCCTCACCTTCGTGCTCCTCGACCGGGTCGGCCTGGGCGGCGGGGCGTGGGCCGGGATCTGGGTCGTCGTCGTCGGCGCCACGGCGTGCGCGGCGGTGCTCGTCACGGTGCGCGTCCTGGCCGGGGAGGGCCTGGCGCGGCGGGCGGCGCCGTTCCTGGTCCTCGCGCCGGCCGCGGTGTGGATGGGCACCTCGGCCGACGGGTACTTCGCGGCGGTCGCCGCCTGGTCCGTGGCGCTGCTCGCGCTCGCACTGACCGGGCGGACAGAACTCCGGCGGCGGGCGGCGCTGTTCGGCTCGGGCCTGCTCTTCGGCCTGACCTGCTACCTCTCGTACGGGCTCACTTTGTTCGCCCTGATCGCGGCGGGCGTGGTGATCCTGGGCCGGCCGCGCCCCTGGCACCTCACCCGGCGGCTGCCCTTCCTGCTCGCCGGGCTCGCCGGGCTCGCCGTCGTGCCGCTGCTGTTCACCCTCGCCGGGTTCGACTGGTGGGAGGCGTACCGGCTGCTGGTCCGGCGTTACTACCAGGGCGCCGGTGGCTTCCGCCCGTACGGCTACTGGGTGTGGGCGAATCTCGCGTGCACGGTGTTCGTCGTGGGCCTCGCGACGGTGGCGGGCCTGCGACGGGTGGGCGGCACGCTCGTCCGGGGGCGCGACCGCCTCGTACCCCGGCGGCGCGAGGGCCTCCTGCCCCGCCTGGGCGAACCCGGTGGCGGCCCCGATGCCGAGGAGCTCCGCCTCGCCGTTCTCGTGTCGGCCGCCGCGCTCGCGCTGCTCGTCGCCGATCTGTCCGGGATGAGCAAGGCGGAGACCGAACGCATCTGGCTGCCGTTCGCGCTGTGGCTGCTGCCCGCCTGCGCGCTCCTGTCCCGGCCGCGCGCCTGGCTCACCGCCCAGGCCGTCCTCGCCCTGCTCGTCAACCACCTTCTGCTGACCGGCTGGTGACGGTCCGTCACCCAGAGTGATTCCGGGTGACGGACTGTCGCATTCGCCTCAGCGTCGGGCCGTCAGCGCTCCGACCGGGGAGCCGTCCGTGCCCGCCGTGTTCAGCGGGCTGCGCCAGGTCGGGCGGAGGAAGGCGCCGTGGCGCGGGGTGCCGTCCCGGTTCCGTTCGTACGAGGCGGGCGGGGTGAGCGAGCAGAAGTCGGCGGCCGTCGCGGCCGTCGTGCCGTCGGAGTTGACGGCCCGCTCGCCGTCGAAGAGGACGTTCGTGCCGTCGACGTCTCCTGACAGGAAGTCCCGTACGGGGGTGGCGCCGCCGGGGCCGTCCGCTGTGCGGAAGGAGAGGTTGTCGCGGTAGACGCCCTGCTCGGCCGCCGTGAAGTACGGGTTGAAGCGGGCGATGTAGTTGAACCGCTTGTTGTCGAAGGACGTGTTCCCGGTCAGCGTCATCCGGCCCGGGTTGAAGTTGTCCGTGAAGCCGTCGAGGTTGTTGTCGTAGGCGATGTTGCCCCGCACGACGTGGTCGACGGGCAGGCCCTCGCCGCCGAGCTTGAAGCCGCTCCCCCGGTTGCTGTCCTCGTCGTAGCCGTTGCTGAGGCGGCCGTTGGCGTAGGCGACGTTGTCGATGAGGGTGATCGGCAGGTTGGCGCCCTCGTTGGTGCGGTTGTAGAGGTCCCAACCGTCGTCGATGTTGTGGTGGGCGATGTTCCCCCGGAAGACGTTGCCCGCGCCGACGCCCAGCTTGGCGGCGAACCCGTCGGCGTTCTCGTCGTCGACGTCCCGGTTGTCGTGGGACTCGTTGCCCTCGACGAGGTTGTACGACGGCCACAGCGCCGGGTCGGTGCCGCTGCCGGTGATCTGGAAGCCGGTGTTGCCGTTGTAGTTGAACAGCATCCGCTGGACGGTGTTGTCACTGCCGCTCATCCGGAGGGCGTTGGCCGCCGCGTGGGTGATGTGGAAGCCGTTCACCTTCCAGTGGTCGGCGTCCAGACGCAGCACCACTTCGAGCGCGTCGCGTCCGTCGACGGTGACGTCCTGGTTCCGGTACGGCTTCAGGGTTTTGGGCTTCCCGGGCAGACCGCTGTAGGAGGCGCCCAGGTTGAGCGTGCCCGTCGGCTGATAGGTCCCGCCGTGCATCAGCACCTGGCCGCCGGGGGCGACGTGACGCAGTGCCGTGGCGAGGTCGACGGGGTCGGCGGCCGTACCGGTGGCGGTGGCCGTGCCGGTCGGCGAGGCGTGGATGACCGCGCCGTCGCCCTGTTCGCCGTACGGCTTTCTGGTGACCGTGAGCTTCTTGGTCACCGGGGTGCCGGGTGACGAGGCCGCGTCCGGGGTGAGGGTAAGGGTGAACTCGGTCTGGTCGGCGGTCAGTTGGAGCCGGTGGCCGAACACCTGGTTGGCCGTGACCTGGGCCTCGGTGAGCTGTGCGCCGGTGGCGTCGGTGACCGTGAGGGTGCCGTCGTAGTTGGGGCGGGCCCGCAGGGTGTAGTCGCTGGTGCTGGTCTCGGGCGCCGAGAACAGGGTCAGCGAGGGGGCCGCGGGGGTCACCTGGACCGGGGTGCGCGGCTGGGTGTGCGCCTCGCTCAGTTCCAGGCGGGCGTTGGCGAAGCTGACCTTGGCGTTGCGGGCGGCGTAGAAGCCGACGTACATGTGGTCCGGGTCGATGTCCTGGACCCAGTCGGCGCCGGCAACCCGCTGCACGAAGGTGGCGGGCTCCCCGGCGTGCGTGAACGTCGCCGACATCACGAACTCGGTGTCCGTGCGCTCCAGTCGGAGGGTGACCGGGGTGCCGGTGGGCAGCGCGTACGTGGAGTCCCGGGTGAACGCGGTCGCCTTGAGGGCCCCGCCGGGATTGCCGTACGGCTTCACGACACCCGTCCGGCTGAAGCCGCTGAGGCCCGTCTTCATCATGCCCGCGCCGAAGATGTTGGACGCGGCCGGCACCTCCTCGAAGCCGAGGACCATCGGGTCCTGGCGGGGCGCGCCGTTCACGTCACGCACCATGATGCCCGCGCTGTCCGCCGAGTTGACGGCGGCGCCGGTCTCCGGCCCGAACTGCTCGACGGTCATGTCGGCGGTGAGGACGAAGTTGTCCGTCTTCGGGTTCAGGGCCGTCTGGTAGAAGGTGATGCCGTCGTGTCCGGGGGCCAGTTTGCCGCCGCGGCTCTCCAGCTCGATCCGGCCGTCGAGGGTGCCGGGGTGCTCGGGCTTCGCGTAGTTGGTGCCGACCTTCTCGGGCAGCACGTTCGACGCGAAGTTGAGGTCGGTGGACTGGCCGAAGGTGGTGGCCGACCAGGTCAGGTCGGCGGCATCGGTCGCTGCCGCTGCCACGGGGGCGGCCATCAGCGTGGCCGCCGCGGTCAGCGCGGCGGTGGCCAGCGCGACCAGCGACGGTACTGCTCTGGATCTCGTCTTCTTCGACTTCTTCATCAACTTCTTCTTCAACTTCCTTCGACTTCCTTGTCGGGGATTTGTCGGGGACTTGTCGGGCTGTCGAGCGGGCTCAGACGGTGGACTTCAGCGCGAAGATCCAGCCGCCGTTGGACAGGTCGAACGACGTGATTCCGGAGCCCTCGAAACCGATGCCCTCACCGACCGCGTACACCTGGTCCTCGGTGAACAGCGGGACGTAGGGCACCTGTTCGGCGACCTCGGTCAGGATGGTCCGGGCGGCCTGCCAGCGGGTCGCGTCGGCGCCGGCGGTGGTGATGACCGCCTGTGCCTTGTCGACGTCGGGCGTGGACCAGTTGGCGATGTTGATCTTCTGCGGTCCGATGTTGGCCGTGCCGACGAGCTTGCCGAGCAGCGGGGCCGGGTCCGGGTAGCTCGCCCCGAAGCCGAACGGCAGGGTGATGCCGGTCAGTTCGTGCTTGAAGAACTTGGCGTACCACTCGTTCACCGTGACGGCCTTCGGGGTGATCTTCACGCCGAGCGGCTTCATGTTCTGCTGGATGCTGAGGGCGGCGAGTTCCTGCCAGCGGAAGTCCTTGACGTACTCGACGGTCGCCGAAAACCCTTGCGGGTGGCCCGACTTGGCCAGTTCGGCCTTCGCGTCGCTCTCGCTCAGCCCGTACTGGGGCAGGCCGGCCACGAAGGTCTCCGCCGCCTGCTGCGAACCGGCCACGCCGGCCAGCTCCGCCGCCGGGATCAGGCTCGTCATCGGCTGGGCGTACGCGCCGAAGGCGGCCTTCAGGATGCCGTCCCGGTCGACCGAGTGGGCGACGGCCCTGCGGACGTGGACGTCATCGAAGGGCGCCTTGGTGACGTCCATGGCGAGGAAGTCCTGCGACAGGGACGGGTTGGCGTAGACCGTGGCGCCGGGTACGGCCTTCCACTGCGCGGCGTTCTTGCGGTCGGTGACCGGGCCGCCGTCGATCTCGCCGGAGCGCAGGGCGAGTTGGCGTGCCGTGTCGTCGCCGATGAAGGAGAAGACGACCTTGTCGGCAGCCGGTTTGGTACGCGTGTACTCCGGGTTGCGGACCAGCGTGATCTTCTCCGTGGTGTGGGAGGCGACCTTGTAGGGGCCGGTGCCGACCGGTGCGGTGCCCGCGTTGCCCAGCGTCTTGGCGTGCGCCTTCGCGTACTTGGCCTCCTCGACGAGGGTCGTGAGGGCGATCCCGGCCCGTGCGGTCGGGACGGCCGACTTGAGCTTCACCGTCACCTCCAGCGGACCGGTCACCTCGACGTCGCCCACCTGCTGGCCGGTGGCCGAGGTCTGTGCCGTCTCGGCCGAGAAGTACTCGATGCTCCAGGCCACGTCCTGCGCCGTCAGCTCGGCGCCACTGGAGAACGTCACCCCCGAACGGAGCGTGTAGACAAGGGTGGTGGGGTTCGGCTGGGTCACCTCGGTCGCGAGGTTCGGGGTGAACTCACCGGCGGCGGAGACGCGTTCCAGCGGCTCCGTCACCAGCGACATGACGGCGCCGGTCGACTCGTTGTCGTAGCTCTTGGCGTAGTCGAGGGAGGCGGGCGCGTTGGGGAGCGCCCAATTGACCACGGGTATGGGCTTGTCGGTCGTCTTGGTGGTTCTTCGGGTGTCGGTCGAGGTGTCGGTGTCGTCGTTCTCGTTGCCGCCTGCGCAGGCGGTGGTGGAGGCGAGTGCGGTGAGGAGGACGGCGGGCAGCATCAGGCGGCGCCGTGGACGCATTGTGGGGGGCATCGTTTTCTGGTTTCCGTTCCTTGAGGGGGAGTTGGAGACGGGGAGTTGATCAGCCCTCGCCCGGGATCGAGGCGAGGAGGCGTCGGGTGTAGGGGTGGCCGGGGGATTCCAGGAGGGCGGTGGTCTCGCCGCTCTCGACGATCTCGCCGCCGCGCAGCACGATCGCGCGATCGGTCATCTGGCGTACGACCGACAGATCGTGGGTGATGAAGAGCATGCTCGTGCCGTACGTCCGGCGGACCTCGCGCAGCAGCTCCAGGATCTGCGCCTGGACGGACACGTCGAGCGCCGCGACCGGCTCGTCGCAGATCAGCAGCCGGGGTCGTACGGCCAACGCGCGGGCGACGGCGACGCGTTGGCGCTCGCCGCCGGACAGCGCGTCGGGGTACCGGTCGGCGTACGAGGCGGGCAGGTGCACCAGGTCCAGCAGCTCGGCCGCCTGCCGCGCCCGGTCGGCCGTACGGTCGCCGCGCGCGCCGACCGCCTCGCGCAGGGTCGCGCCGACGGTGAACCGCGGGTTGAGGGAGGAGTACGGGTCCTGGAAGACGACCTGGACCAGTCGCCGCACGTCACGGTGGTCGCTCCGGCTCAGCCTGCGGTAGTCGCTGACGTCGACGCCGCCGAGCCGGATCGTGCCGGCGCCGGGTGTGGTCAGGCCCAGGACACAGCGGGCCAGGGTCGTCTTGCCGGACCCGCTCTCGCCGACGACGCCCAGCGACTCGCCCTCACGGAGCTCGAACGAGACGTCGTGCAGCGCCTTCGCTCCACCGCCGGACCGGGTGCCCGACCGGGTGACCAGCCGACTGCCTGGGATTCCCACGGAGGACCTCGTCCGGTACGACTTCGTCAGGCCGTCGACGACGAGGAGCGGGTCGCCGTCGGGGACGGGCGGCGGGGTGCCCGGGGCGGCCTGACGGAGGCGGCGGGCGCTGATCTCGTCGCCGATCTCGCCGATCCGTCCGCACGCGGACGCCCTGTCCGCCGTACGGGAGACGAGCCCGGGCCGGGACGTCAGACAGACGTCGTGCCGCCATGCGCAGCGGTCGGCGAACGCGCACCGGTCGGCGACACCGTCGGCGGAGGGCACCCGGCCGGGCAGCGGGACCAGCCGGTCCACGAAGTGGGAGACGGGGGGTTCGGCGAGCAACAGGCCGAGGCTGTACGGGTGTTGGGGGTCGCGGGCGAGCGCGTCGGCCGGGGCGTCCTCCAGTACGGAACCGGCGTACATGACCAGCACCCGGTCGCAGACGGAGAACGCGACGCGCAGATCGTGGGTGATGAGGACGAGGGCCATGCCCCGGTCGGCCCGCAGCCGGCGCAGCAGGTCGAGGATCTCGGCCTGGGTGGTGACATCCAGGGCGGTCGTGGGCTCGTCGGCGACGAGGAGGTCCGGGTCCTGCGCGAGGGCGGCGGCGATCGCGACGCGCTGGCGCATACCGCCGGAGAGCTGGAAGGGGTAGCGGCCGGTGACCGCGTCCGGGTCCAGGCCCACCTCACGCAGGCGCCGCGCGACCTCGGTCGCCGCCTCGCCCCGGTCGCGGCGTACTCGCGGGGCCAGCGACTCCCGTAGATGCGTGCCGACGGTCTGGAGCGGGTTCAGTGCGGTGAACGGGTCCTGGAGCACCATGGCCAGCCGGGTGCCCCGCAGGGGGCGCAGGTCCCGCTCCCGTCTGCCCAGCAGCGGGATGCCGTCGAACAGGACCTCTCCCTCGGCCCGTACGCCGTCGGGGAGCACCCCCAGCACGGCGCGCGCGGTCATGCTCTTGCCGCTGCCGGACTCGCCGACGATGCCGAGGCTGTCACCAACGGCGAGGTCGAACCCGACGTCACGCACCAGCGTCCGCGAACGGCCCCGGGGGTGGGGGCGGGAGTGGGGATGGGTCGCGTGCACGTGCAGCCGCCGTACGGACAGCAGCGGTGCCGGAGATCGCAGCGGTTCGGGCGTCATCAGCGGTCCGTCCCGGCGGCGTGGCGATCGGTGCCGCGGTCGGTGTGGCGGTCGTACAGCCAGTCCCCGAGGAGGGTGACGCCGGTCGCGGTGATGATGATCATCAGGCCCGGGGCCAGGGACAGATACGGGTTGACGGTGAGCAGGCTCTGCCCCTGGCGCAGCAGTTCGCCCCAGTCGGGCGTGCCCGGCGGGACCCCGAGGCCCAGGTAGGACAGCCCGGACAGGCCGATCAGCGCGCCGACGAAGTCGAGGAGGAAGGTCGCGACGACCGTGGGCAGGATGTTCGGCAGGATGTGCCGGAACATGATCCTCGGGGCCGGAAGTCCCAGGGTGCGGGCGGCTTCCACGTAGGGCAGGCGGGCCTGTACGAGGGTCGTGCCACGGCAGAGCCGGATCTGCGCCGGGAGGGTGAGGACGGTCAGGGCCGCGACGGCGAACCAGTAGCCGTCGCCGACCACGCCCACCACCACGATGATCAGTAGCATCGCGGGAAGAGCGAGGACCAGGTCGGTGAACCTGCTGGTCACGGCGTCGAGAACGCCCGCGCGGTACCCGGCGGCCACCCCGAGCGGCACCCCCAGCAGCACCGCGCCCGCCGCCACGCACAGCGGCCCGACGACCCCGGTACGCGCACCGGCGAGCACCTGGGACAGGACGTCCCGGCCCAGGTGATCCGTACCGAGCCAGTGGCCGTCGCCGGGACCGGCGGCGCTCAGCAGCAGGTCCTGACGCGCGGGGTCGTACGGGGCCAGCCACTCGCCCGCCACCACCAGCAGCGCGATCACGGCGACGGCGACGGCGGCCAGCGCCACCAGCACGGGCGGACGGCGGAAGCGCTTCGACTGGTCCGACGCGAAGACGGCGTAGGCCGCGGAGGCGATGTTCGTGTCCGTAGGGGAGGCCGGGTCCGGGGCCTGGAAGGTCATCAGCGCTCTCCCGCCGTGTGGGGGCGAATCCGCGGGTCGAGCAGGAAGCCGAGCAGATCGACCAGCAGGTTGACCACGACCACCAGGGCGCCGAGCAGCAGCGCGATCCCCTGGACGACCGGAACGTCCTTGGCGGCCACCGCCGCGAGCAGGAGGGAGCCCTCGCCTGGCAGGGAGAACGCCTGCTCGATGAAGACGCCGGCGCTGATCGGCGCGATGAGGAGAAGGCCGGCGCTGGTGACCACCGGGGGCGCGGAGTTGCGCAGCACGTACCGGAACAGCACGCGCCCCGGGCTCAGGCCGCGGAGGCGGGCGAAGGTGATGTAGTCCTGCCGCATGACCGTCAGGGTGGCCGCTCTGGTCTGCCGGATGACGACGGCCGACAGCACGATCGCCAACGCCACGGCGGGCAGCGTCAGATGCGCGATCCGGTCCGCGAACCCGTCACCGGCGCCGTACACCGGGAACCAGTTGAGGGCCACGCCGAAGACGTACAACAGGACGACGGACAGGGCGTAGACGGGGGCGCCGAAGCCGACCGTGGACAGCAGCGAGATCGTCCGGTCGGTGGTCCGGCCGCGCCGGAGGCCGGCGGCGACGCCCAGGGGGACGCCGAGCAGCAGCACCAACAGGAGGCAGTAGACCGCCAGTTGCACGGACAGCGCCATCCGGCCGTAGATCATGTCCGCGACCGGGGTGCCCGCCTGGACCGAGATCGAGCGGCCGAAGTCGAGGCGGACGGCGTCGGAGAGCCAGTGCAGGTACTGGAGGACGAGGGGCTCGTCGAGGTGGTGCAGGCGGCGCAGTTCGTTCACCAGTTCCGGTGTCGCCGGGCGGGTGCCGAGGAGGGTCTGGACCGGTGAGCCCGGACTCGCGGCGAGCAGGGCGAAGACCAGGACACTGAGGGCGAGCAGAAGAAGCAGCCCGCCGCCCAGCCTTCTGAGAACGAAGGAGGCCACGCCCATGCCGCACAACCGGCCTTCCCCGGGCGAACCTTCGTCCTGTGCGGCAAGCACCCAGGATCGACGGATCTGACTTCACGCCCGTGACGCGCTGCCGGATGTGGGGAACAAGGCGACCGGCGCCTTACACCGCGGTTGACCGGAACTCTACGATCCACATCGTGCCGAAACAAGATCTCCAAGGGAGGTGGATCAGGAGACGCACAAGTTACCCACAGGGCAACAACTCCCGTACCCCCCAAAGCTTTTCAACTGTTCGCCCACTCGCCGACAGGAAGCCCCCGTGCACTCCATGGACCCCCTGCACAGTCACCCCCTCTCCGAACGCGCCGAGCTCCAGGCCCTCGAACCCTGGCAGGCCGAGGAGTTCCACGAGTTCGTCGAACGCGCCCGCGCCCATATCGCCCCCTGGCTGCTGTGGCCCACGACCATCGACGACACGGCCAAGGCCGAACGCTGGCTGCGCCGTTACGCCGAGCACCGGGCCCGGGACGGCATACGGCTCTACGGGATACGCCTCGACGGACGGTTGGTGGGAGGCGTCGGCTTCTCCCGCTTCGACGCCGACACCGGGGTCTGCGAACTGGGCGCCTTCACGGCCCCGGAGGCCCAGGGCCACGGCCTGGTCACCCGCGCCGCCGCCGTCCTGACCGACTGGGCCATGGTGACCCGGGGCCTGTCCCGGGTGGAATGGCGCGCGGCGACCGTGAACGTGCGCAGCATCGCGGTCGCGAAACGGCTCGGCATGCGACGCGAGGCCGTCCTGCGCGAGGCGTACTTGATGAACGGCGTACGCCACGACCTGGAGGTCTGGGCGCTTGTCGCGGGGCGGGACGGGGAGCGCGGTGACGTGCTGCGGGGTCCGGTGGCGCGGTCCGGTGAGGGGGTGTGACACGGCCCCTCACTCCGCTGTTCCGCAGGTCACAGGGCTGTCACACTGAATCGCATGGCACGTGAGCAACGCAACGGCACCCCCGGCGGCAGCGAGCTCGGCCGGTTTCTGCGGGCCCGGCGCGCCCGGATCGGCCCCGCCGAGGCGGGTCTGCCGGAAGGCCTCGGACTACGCCGTACGCCTGGCCTGCGCCGCGAGGAGCTGGCCACCCTCGCCGGGGTCAGCATCGACTACTACACCCGGCTGGAACGCGGCAGGGAGACCAACCCCAGCCCCTCCGTCGTCGATGCCCTCGCCGCCGCCCTGCGGCTGGACGGTGACGAACGCGACCACCTCCGCGACCTCGCCGCACGCGCCGCCCGTTCGGCGCCCGAGCCGTCGAAGGCACCCGGCCCGGCCGTGCCGCCCGGTGTCGGACTGCTCCTGGAGAGCATGCGGCCCTACCCGGCCCATGTGGTGAGCCGCACGATGGAACTCCTCGCCTGGAACCCCGGCGGCCTCGGCCTACTGGCCGGTCTGGAGGACTGGCCGCCCGGCCGGTGCAACATCGTCCGCTACGTCTTCCTCCATCCCACCGCCCGCGTCCTCTTCGACGACTGGGAGAACCAGATCCGGGGCTGCGTGGCCCGCCTGCGCACCCTGGCCGGCCTCGACCCCGACGCCGCCGGCCTGACCGGTCTCGTCGACGAACTCCTCCTCAAGAGCCCGGACTTCGCCCGGCTGTGGGAGCAGTACGACGTCAAGGGCAACACCACCGGCCGCAAGACCTTCCACCATCCCCGGGTCGGTGACGTCACCTTCGAATACCAGGCCATGGAGCTGGAGGGCGCCCGCGGCCACCGCATGGTCGCCTACCACGCGGAGCCCGGCACCCCCGAGTACGACGTGATGCTCCGGCTCGACGCGGGCGCGGACGCGGGCGCCGAATCCGAGGCCGGGGCCGGGGCCGAGACCCCGCAGGGGGCGCCCTGACCGGCGTCAGGCGTCAGGCGTCGAGTGCGGTGCGCAGGGTGGCGGCCATCAGCTCGATGGCCTCCTTTCCGGCCGGTACCGGGCCGGTGTGGGTGAAGTAGTGGTCGACGCCCGCGAAGACGCGGTGGGTGACGGGGACCCCGGCGGCGTCCAGGGCCTTGGCGTACGCGTCGCCCTCGTCGCGCAGCCGGTCGTGCTCGGCGGTGATCACCAGGGCGGGCGGCAGACCGGCGAGGTCGTCGGCCAGTCCGGCCGAGACGAGGGGATGGGCCCGGTCGGCGGGATCCGGGGTGTAGGCGGCGGAGAAGACCCGCATGAGGTGCGGAGCGAGCAGCGGCTTGGCGATCGGGGACAGCTTGGTGGACGGGTCGGAGACCTGGTCGAGCGGTGCGGAGTCGAGGATCTGGAGCCGCGGCGAGAAGGTGCCCCGGTCGCGGGCCGTGCGGCAGACCGCGGCGGTGAGGTTGGCCCCGGCGCTGTGTCCGCCCACGGCGAGTCGCGAGCCGTCCCAGTTGTTGGCGGGGCCGTTCTCTGCGACCCACGCGGTGACGTCGTACGCCTGGTCGACGGCGGCGGGGTACGGCCGCTGCGGGGCGACGGCGTAGTCCACGTTGATCACGACGCAGCCGACCGTGGCGGCGATGTACCGGCAGATGTGGTCGTCCTGCTCGGGGCGGGCGACGACGAAGCCGCCGCCGTGGAAGTTGACGTACACGGGGGCGGGGGTGTCGGTCGTGTCGGCAGCGGCCGGCGGGCGGTAGACGGTGCAGTCCACGGGACCGGCGCCGGTCTCCACCCGGAGGGACTCCGTCCGCTTCGGGATGTCGGTGAAGCGCAGGTCCGCATGGACGCGGGACATCATGCCGCCGAGCAGCAGTTGGATGCCTCTGGCCTGGATTCCGGGACTGGGGAACATGGTCCGACCCACCTATCACTGCAACTTTGAACTAACAGGTTTCCTGATAATGAACGCTCGCTGCGCGGAACGCAACGGGCAGTGCGCCACCGCATTCGGCGTGGGGCGGATGCGGCAGGACCGGGAGCCGGAAGACCTGATCGAGGTCTGGACGCTGCGACAACGGGCTGAACGCCGAGCTGAAGAAGGTCCGGGGTGAGGGGGGCATGCTGCTGCGGGTCGCGGAGGCGGCGCTGTCCGAGCCGTCCGGCACGGTGCGGCGGGTGATCCATCCGGTGGTCGGTGAGGAGAAGAGCCGCTGAAGGAGGCTGCCGCTCCGGCCGTAGCGTGATGGCGCGCGTACAGCGCCCCGGCTGCGTACGCGGCGGTGGCCCAGCAGACGGCGGCGTAGAAGAGCGCCCGTCCACCGTCAAGCGCTCGCGAGGCCGCCTTGCCCCGAGGCCCCCTGCCAAGGACCGCGCGGGCGCTCCGCCACAACGCCATGCAGGCGAACCCGACGACCAGTGCCCACAGCATCGCCTTCCCGAAGGGCTGCGCCGCGATCCGGGCCGGCGCGCCCTGGCGGTCCGCCGACTCGCCACCGCTGCCGAGGGCGATCCGGACGGCCAGTACACCGATGAGGACGTACCCCACGCCTCGCGCGGCGAAGCCCGCCCGTCCGGCGGCAGTCAGTGTCTGCCTCTCCGCGGAACGACGGGTACCGGGCCTGGCGGCCCGGCGCCGCCCGTGCACCCGGGACGTCGTCACGATGCCCTCCTGAGAGCGTAGGTGTCGGCCATCACCTGGCGGCGCAGGCGTGCACAGATGCGGGTGATCAGACGGGAGACGTGCATCTGCGAGACACCGAGCTGCAGTCCGATCCGGTCCTGTGTCATCTCGCAGAAGAACCGCATATACAGGATCTGCCGGTCACGTTCGGGCAGTGCCCGCAGCAGCGGGCGCAGGGCCTCACGGTTGACGATCAGGTCGAAGTCGGGCTCCATGCCACCGAGCGTGTCGGTCAGTGGATGGCTGTCCGCGGAGTGGCCGGGCACGGCGTCCAAGGACAGAGCGGCGAAGCTGTCCAGCGCACCCTGGCCCAGCCGTACCTCCTCCTCCGTCAGGCCGGTGTACGCGGCGATCTCGGGGACGGAGGGTTCGCGGCCGCCCAGCGAAGCGCACTCATTGCCGGCGAAGCGGACCCGGCCGCGCAGCTCCTGCACACGCCGCGGCACATGCACGTCCCAGAGGTCGTCACGGAAGTGCCGTTTCACCTCGCCGAGGATCGTCGGTATGGCAAAGCTCGGGAAGGCGGTGCCGAGACTCGGGTCGAAGCGGGACACCGCTTTGACCAGGCCCAGTTGGGCGACCTGCTTGAGGTCCTCGAAGGTCTCACCGCGATGGCGGAAACGCCGGGCGAGCCGTACGGCCATCGGCATCCAGGCGCACACCACCTCCTGCCGCAGCGCGGACCTCTCCGGGCCCTCCGGCAGGGCGGCGATACGGCGGAACGCCGCAGCGGTGTCCGGCGCGTCGTAGTCATGAGGGCGGGTGCTTCGTGGGCTGTGCGTACGTACGTCAGGCATCGACACGTGTCTCCCTCATCGGTGGCGTCACTCACCGTGGGAGCCGGCAGACCGCAGCACACAAAAGAGCAGCGACAGCTGCTCCCACGGGCGCCACTCCCGGACATCGGCAACGTGAATCATGACCTTCCCCTTCAGGACGGACCCTCCGGCGGTGACAGGTCGCACCCCGGGCCTTCCGCGTAGAACCGCCGCAGGGCACGCCGCAGCGCCCGCCGCATCAGCCGCGAGAGCGGCTCGCCCTCCCAGGCGGCGACCACGGCCGCGGCCACGTCCGGAAGACGGGTGTCGCACTGCCGTGACATATCCACCAGCAGTTTCCTGGCCGGCCCACGGCGGCAGGGGGCCAGGATCATCACCATGCCGCACGCCTGGTCGATCACCGCGCGTCCGGCCAGTGCCCGCCGCAGCAGATCGACCTCGGCACGCAGCGCCACGACATCCTGACCGGCCGCATTCCCTACCGCGGCCTCAGCTGCCAGATCCCACCAGTTCTCCGGGAGCATGGTTGTGCGATGCATGGCATCCGCCTCTCCACGATTTCCGCGCGTCCGGCGTGACCGAAGCCGTCCCGGAGCCTCTGGACATCAGGCCGGTCCGTCGGTCACCCGCGGCGTTCGCGGTCCCGCCGGTCCTCGCGCCTCCAGCGCCCTCGGTGCTGACGGCTGTAGCGGCGGTCCCAGCGGTCCTGGCGCTCCCGGCGGTCCCGGTACTCCCGATACTCCCCGGGACCGGCCCCGCCACCACGGCCTCGACCACGATCGCGACCGAAGCGGGGGGCACCGAAGACCAACACGGCCGCGGCCACCCACCAGAGGGGATTGAGGAACCCGAGACCGAACAGGATCAGAGCGATGACGAGAAGGAGAACGAACACAGCGGGCCTCCCGGAGCGGAACAGATCATCACTGCCGGGGGCTGGGGCCTGTTCGCCCAGCGTAGTCCTGCCCAGAGGTTGCGGACAGCGCCCTGTGTAACGGTCTCGCGCCTTGAGCGGATGGCCACTTGACGTCTGTTCAGGAAGTGTGGCGAGGGCTAACGTGCGTGGTGCGGCCCGAGCCCCCGGCAGCGTCGATCACCTCTCGCGCTCCTTCGGGGGCGCACCTCGCGCATCGGTGCCGGAACCCGCTCCGCCCCCAACGGGCCGCTCCCGCACTCGCCGTCGCCGTCGCCACACGATCCCGGCGAAGCCCCGATGCGCCCCACGCGGGCACCGTGCATCCGCTGCCCGCCGCGCCGCACGCATTTCACCCAGGCGGTACGCATGTACGCGCTGATCGTTCCGGCTTCGGTCCCCTTCGTCCTGCTCGCCACCGTCATGGCCCTGTCCTGGTGGGAGGACCACGTCCTGCCACCAGCCGAAGCCTCCGCCGAGGCTCCGTTCACCCCAGCGCCCCCAGCGCCCCCTGCCCAGCTCCCAGAACTCGCCAGTGTCGACACCGCGTTGACACAGACAGTCGCCGGGCGTTGACTGGCGGCACGGCGTAGGGCCATGCCGCTCCGGATCATTCCGCGGCAGCATTCCACCTCCCCGCTTCGCCCGGACCCCGCGGAAGTCAGGAAATCCCCGCGAACCGGAGGCCGGCGATGTTCTGGATTCTTCTCCTTCTGCTGATCCTGGTGGTGTTCGGGTTCGGCTTCACGATGCAGATCCTCTGGTGGGTCGCCGCCGTGCTGCTGGTCGTCTGGATCGTCGGCTTCGCCAAGCGCGGGCGCGGTGGTGGCAGGCGCCGGTACAGCCGCAGCCGCGGGTAGTCCGCACCCGACGGCTGTCCCGCCCCCGGAAACGGCGGCCTGTACGGCGGTCGACCGCGGGAGCCCATCCAGCGAATGAGCAGAGGACAGTCATGAGCGTCGGACAGACGATCAAGCACAAGACCCAGGCACTCAAGGGCCTGGTCACCGCACGCATCGGCCGGCCCACCCGCAACAGGCGACTGCACCGCGCAGGCAGGACCGACCGGGTCTTCGGAAACCTGAAGCAGGCCGGTGACAAGGCCAAGGACGCCTTCAGGCGCTGACTGCACCCGCCCCGGGTGGTGCCCACGTCGCGTGGACACCACCCGGCAGGCGAACGCGGAATTGATGGAGCGTCTTCTGCTTCATCGCCGGCACCTGGCTGCTCGGCGCGATCGTCCTGGCCGTCTTCGGCACCCGGACGCGCTCGGCGCGCCTCGCCCCTACACCTGTGAGTCGGCGAGCAACTGAAGTGCCCGCTCCTTGAGTTGGGCGTCCGCCTTGGTGGCGTCGCCCGCGTCGAAGGGCGGCCGGGGGTCGTACTCGACGGCGAGCTGGATCGCCTTCGCCGTGTCGTCGCCCGCGATCAGGGAGGCGAGGTACAGGGCCATGTCGATGCCCGCCGACACACCGGCCGCGGTGACGATCTTCCCGGAGCGTACGTAGCGCTCCGGGAGGTAGGTCACGTCGAACGTGGACGTGAGGTACTCGGCGGAGGCCCAGTAGGTCGTCGCCTCGCGCCCGTCGAGCAGGCCCGCCGCCGCGAGGACGAGGCTGCCGGTGCAGACGGAGGTGGTCCAGCGGGTGTGCCGGTGCATCTCGCGGATCCAGCTCAGCAGCGCCTCGTTGGTCATCGCCCCGACCGTGCCGCGATTGCCCGCGCCGGGGACGAGCAGGACGTCGAGACGGTCGACCTCGGCGATGGAGCGCTCGGCGACCACGGCCACGTCCCCGGTGTCCGTGCGGACCGCGCCGCGCCGCTCGGCGATCATCGTCACCGTCGCGTCCGGCAGCCGGGACAGGATCTCGGCCGGTCCCGTGGGGTCGAGCAGGCTGTACCCGTCGTACAGGAGGATGCCGATGCGCGGGCCCTTTCCCGTCGGCGGGGTGGGCGGGGTCGGTGTGGTGGCCCGCGCTTCCGTCGCCGCGGTGGTCGTGGCCGCGAGGGCGGCGGTGGCCACGGTGGAGCGCAGAAGGTTCCTGCGTGTCGTCGTCGGATGCGTGGCCGGATGCGTGGCCGAGTGGCTGCTCGTCGAATGGCTCATGGGCCGGGAGTCTGCCGACCCGGCGCGGGGCGCGCGGGGGGCATGTCCGGCATCCTGCGAAGGATGTCCCCGGTGACGCCGTAGTGGTCCAGGAACGCCTGGCGCAGGGTCTCCGCCGACCCGAATCCGCAGCGGCGGGCGATCGCCGCCATGGGCAGTCCGCTCGACCTGGCCAGGTGCGCCGCCGCCTCGGTGCGTGCCGCGCGTACCGCCCGGGCCGGGGTCGTACCCAGGTGGGCGTTGAAGAGGCGGGTGAGGTGGCGGCGGCTGATGCCGGCCCGGGCCGCCAGGGCCGTGGGTGTGAGGTCCTCGGCCAGGTGGCCGGCGATGTGGCCGGCAAGGTCCCGCACCAGGCGGTCCTCCGGCGGCGGCGCGGTCAGGAACAGGGAGATCTGGGCCTGGTCGGCCGGGCGGTGCAGATAGGTGACGAGTTCCCGGGCGACGGCGCGGGCGAGCGTCGGCCCGTGGTCGTCCTCGATCAGGGCCAGCGTCAGATCGAGGGCGCTGGTGACGCCGGCCGAGGTGTAGACGTTGCCGTCGCGGATGTAGAGGGGGCTCACGTCGACGGCCACGGCGGGGTGGCGGGCGGCGAGGCGTTCTCCCCAGCCCCAGTGCGTCGTCACCCGGCGGTCGTCCAGCAGTCCGGCTGCCGCCAGCACATAGGCGCCGGTGCAGACGGAGGCGACGCGGCGGCTGCGTACGGCCAGTCGGCGCACCTGCCCGAGGAGCCGCTCGTCCGCCGCCGCGTCCTCGCAGCCGACGCCGCCCACGACGACCAGCGTGTCCAGACGTCCCGTGACCGCCTCCAGCGCCTGCCCCGCGCCCAGCACGATGCCCGCCGAGCTACGCGCGCCGCGCCGTCCGAGGGTCGCCAGCTCTATCGAGTACGGCGGCTGCGCGCCGTAGCGGTTGGCGATGTCCAGGGCGCCGCTGGGTGCGGCCACATCGAGGATCTGCGCGTCGTCGTAGGCAACGATGAGTACGCGCCGCGGGGTGACCGGGTCCGGGTCCATGCCCCGATGTCAGCACACGCGGCGGCCGCCGGAAAGATCGGCGAATAATTCGAAACATTCGAGTAAATGGGCCTGGGGCATTTGGTCGGCAATTCGGCGACGCCTAGTTTTCACTTGTCATAACCTGCACTCGATCAAGCGAAAAGCAGTACTGAGCAGGAATAATAAACCCACCAACCCTCCGTCCCGATCTTTCGAATGTTTCGAATTGTAAACCGAAACTATTGACACCTGACGTGACCCGGCCAACACTGTCGCCTGTTCAGCAGCCCCCATCGGCCCCATGAGGACGAGGAGGAAACACACACATGAACAACGCACCCGCACTCGCACCCGCACTCGCATCCCGGCTCCGGCTGCTCATCACCGGTGTCTGCACCATGCTGCTGGTCGCCGTGGCCGCATTGGCCCTGCCCGGCACCGCTCAGGCCGCCACGGTCATCACCACGAACCAGACCGGCACCGACAACGGCCACTACTACTCGTTCTGGACCGACGCGCCCGGCACCGTCTCCATGACGCTGAACTCCGGCGGCAACTACAGCACCTCATGGAGGAACACCGGCAACTTCGTCGCCGGCAAGGGCTGGAGCAACGGCTCGCGCAGGACCGTGAGTTACTCGGGCAGCTTCAACCCGTCCGGGAACGCCTACCTGACGCTGTACGGCTGGACGGCCAACCCGCTGGTCGAGTACTACGTCGTCGACAACTGGGGCACCTACCGGCCCACCGGAACGTACAAGGGCACCGTCACCAGCGACGGCGGCACGTACGACATCTACCAGACCACCCGCTACAACGCCCCGTCGGTGGAAGGCACCCGCACCTTCAACCAGTACTGGAGCGTCCGGCAGTCGAAGCGGACCGGCGGCACCATCACCACCGGCAACCACTTCGACGCCTGGGCCCGCGCCGGAATGCCCATGGGCAGCTTCAACTACTACATGATCCTCGCCACCGAGGGTTACCAGAGCAGCGGCAACTCCAACATCACGGTGCGCTGACATGACCCTCACGAAAGTCACGAAGGCCACGAAGGTCCGGGCGCGTCTCCCCTTACTGGTCGCCGCCGCGTTGGCCGCCGCCACCCTCTCCGCCCACACCGTCCACACCGCCGCCCCGGCGCAGGCCGCCGCCTGCAACGGGTACGTCGGGCTCACCTTCGACGACGGCCCGTCCGCCAACACGACGGCCCTGCTGGGCGCCCTCACGCGGAACGGACTGCGGGCCACGATGTTCAACACGGGCCAGAACGCCGCCGCCAACCCGGGCCTGGTCCGCGCCCAGGTCAACGCCGGTATGTGGGTCGGCAACCACAGCTACACCCATCCGCATCTGACCCAGCTCGGCCAGGCGCAGATCGACTCCGAGATCTCCCGCACCCAGCAGGCCGTCGCCGGTGCGGGCGGCGGCACTCCGGTGCTGTTCCGTCCGCCGTACGGCGAGACCAACGCGACGGTGAGGGCGGTCGCGGCCAGGTACGGGCTGACCCAGATCATCTGGGACGTCGACTCGCAGGACTGGAACGGCGCCGGTACGGACGCGATCGTGCAGGCCGCCGCCCGGCTCACCGGCGGGCAGGTCATGCTCATGCACGACTGGTCCGCCAACTCGCTCGCCGCGGTTCCCCGCATCGCGCAGGGCCTGGCCGCCCGCGGCCTGTGCGCCGGGAAGATCTCCCCGGCGACCGGACGAGCCGTGGCCCCCTGAGAACGGGGTGCCGATACGGGTGACTCACCGCACCAGTGGCGCGGCAGCCCACGGCTGCCGCGCCACCGCCCGTGTGCTGCTGCCCGTGTGCCGCCCGTGTCAGGCGCCCAGGGTTCCCCGTACCGTCGTCGCGAGTTCGCCGACCGCGACGACGAGCGGGGTCACCGGCTGGACGAACGCGGTCAGGCGGTCCAGGGCGCGTCGCAGGACCGGGGCCTGCGGCTCCTCCTCGTCCAACTCCTCGCGCAGGCGCCGCAGTTCCCTGGTCGTGCCGTCGGGGTCGGCCAGCGCCGAGCGGTGCTCCTCCAGCAACTGCTCGACGTATGTGAGGAGTTCGGCCGTACGGGCAGCCTGTCCTGAGTCCTGCTGCTGGAAGCTCACCGAGCCGGAGAACGCCTGGGCCCGTTGGCCGATCGCCTGGTTGCCCACGTAGTGCGTGCCGCCCTGGACGACGAGGCCGTGGTTGACGGGCGGGACGGGAGGGACAAGCGGATCGTGGCGTCCTTCGTCGTTGCTCATGGCGGGAACTCCCTGTTCCTGGAGGCTACTTCGGGGGAGCGGCGGCACCGGCGGCGGCCGGGCCGGGCTGCTGTCTGACGTTCTGGGTGGCGCTGGCCCCGGCGCCGATCGCCTGGTTGCCGATGATGCTCGTACCGCCCTGCTGGATGAGGCCCTGGTTGAGGATGGTCTGCTGCTGGCTGCGGAAGTCGGTGACGTCGTAGCCGCGCGCGTCGAGGAACTCCCGGATCGCCGCGAGGGTGTGGCGTTCGACCGCGGCCGTGATCCGTCCGGCATCCATGACCTGGAAGTAGTTGTGGTAGACGGGGCTCAGCGCCATCGCCCGTACGCTCAGCCGGGCGCCGTAGTCGAAGACCGGGTCCTGCTCCATGGCGGTCAGTTCGTCCGCCATCCGCCGGGTGTGCCGGGACTCGAAGCGGGCCTGGCGCAGCGCGCGGGAGGGCGCGCCGAAGAACGCCTGGCCGGTGTGGGAGAGCGAGTCCGCCAGCAGCCCGCGCTGCCGCTCGGGGGTGAGCGGGTCGCGCAGCCGGTCCACGAGGTGGTACGCGGCGTTCACCGGGCCGAGTACATGGTTGCCGCAGTGCAGGTGCAGTGTTCTGCCCTCGGTCGAGAAGTGCAGGAACACGCTCGGCACCACGTCGCCGCCCCACAACGGCACGTGCACCGCCAGATGGTGGCGGACCGCGCCCGTCGGCCGCAGCATGATCCGCTCGACCGCCTCGGGCGACAGCCGTGCGGCCGGGGCCAGGCCGGCGGGCGTGATGAACCGGTCGTCGTCGCCGATGGCCGTGCCGTTCACGAAGACCCGGTCCTCGATGACGAGGGAGCCGAGTGCCTGCGCGGCGGCGTCCGCGGTGCCGTTGACGTCGCCGCGCGCGGCGACCTCGCGGAGCTGTTCGCGCACGTGGGCGACGAGTTCGACGACGGTGAAGGCGTCCGGACCGCCACGGCGCGGCGCCTTGTCGACGGGGTCGTCGGCGGGCAGGAGCGGCACGGCGAGCGACCACTTGGAGCCGGCCTCGGCATAGCCGACGAACGGCGAGAACCCGCTGTACACGGTGACGTTCCCGTCCCGCGCCTCCTTGACGACGGCCAGCCGGTTGACGATCCACTGCTTCAGGGGCAGCGGGGGCAGCCTGCGCCGGGCGAACTTCTCGCGCGTCATGGTCGTGCGCAGCAGCCGGTCGATGGCGAAGTCGTGGCGTACGACGGTCACGTACGCGAACAGTGCCGCGCCGATGGACGCGAACACAGCCGGTACGCCGGCCAGATAGGCGCCCAGCAGCCAGCTCGCGAACCCGGACACGGGCAGCGACGCGACGGCGGCGCCGAGGGGGAAGGCGACGGGTACCAGCACCGCGCCCATGACCGCCGTACCCACCAGGACCCTGTTGCCGGGCTGGCGTTGGCCACGGGTGGCGAGGTCGGGTCTCGTGCGGCCCGCTCCCGCGGTGAACGACAGGAACACCGCGCTGACCAGCAGCCACAGCGGTGCGAGCAGCGCCACGACCGTGAACGCCGCCGCCAGTCGCAGGTCGCGTCCGCGGCGGAGTTGCTGCGCGGCGAGGCAGTGATGGGCCACCGCCACCAGATCGACGCCGGGCGAAGGCGCGACGGCGCTGGCCTCGTCGGCCAAAACGTCCTCGACGACCCGGTCGGCGAACCGCTCGTCGGTGTAGGCCGCGGCGCACAGGTACCGGGTGACGTCACCCGGCATGCTCCCGACCGGCATGTGTGCCTGCGGGGTCGTCATGACGGCATCTCCCTTTCTCCGGCGGAGCGGCTGACCGAACGGCATCCTCGTGGTGCCGGCGGCGCCGGTGATGTGTACGCGTGGCAGCCCGGCGGTCAGGAGGGCGAGGAGAACACCGGCCAGCAGGCCGAACGCGAGGGGCGCGTGCAGGAGTTCGCTGCGCAGCCCGGCGGTCGACAGGTCCATTCCGTCGACGAAGGTGTCGAGCATGAACCACCGCAGCAGGGCCACGAGTTCCGACACCAGCACACCCGCGACGAGGCACCGGACCCAGCCCGACGCCCCGCGCGCCCGCAGTCGCAGCATCACCCATGCGAGCGCCACGAGCAGCACCGCGACACAGAGGTTCTCCACGACCAGCATGGGCTGACCGAGATAGTGGACGTACAGGTCGGGGGAGGTGTCCCACCTCAGGACGAACGCCCCCTGGACCAGCCATCGCGTGGCCTCGTCCGAGTAGTTCTCCGCGTAGAGGTCCTGCACGCTTCGCTGGGCCCCTGGGCTGCCCACGGCGACAAGGATCAGGCACAGCAGCACGACGCGGCCGCGCAGGGACAACCGTCCCCCGGACGTGCTCCGCCAAGACGACATCAACACGTGGCGTTCCCCCGTCGCCGGACACCGCAACCCGTGGCGGCACTCTATGGCTATCCCCGTTCACAGCCACCGGGAATCCCGTGAACCCCCTTGGTATGCAGGGCAGTTGTGGATCCGCGAAGCGGCGGGGGCGAAGGCTGCCGCAGGTCCGCGAACCGGACTCGCCCGGGTCGGTGTCGACACCGACCCGGGCGAGTCCGGGCGCACAGTCCGGAGGCGACCAGAGGCCTCCGGAGACAGCGGGCTACTTGGTCGTGAGGTAGGCCCGTTCGATCGTCTGGACCAGGGTGTTGCCGGTCCGGTCGGTCAGTTTGGCGCGGAGGGAGACGGAGCCCGCCTCGGTCGGGTGGGTCAGGGAGAGGTGCGTACCGCCGATCGTCTTGGCGGGGTGCCAGGTGGCGCCGTCGTCGTAGGAGACGTCGAAGGCGAGCTTGGCGGGCCGCTGTCCGGCCGCCGCGCCCTCGATGGTGAAGGGCACCGAGAACCGCTTGCCCGCCTTCGCCGTCGCCGTGCTGGACAGGCTCAGGTCGGGCGAGAAGCGGACCACCGACAGCGGGAGCTGGGTCAGGTCGTCCTCGGGGGTGGTGGCGGAGCGGAAGGTCCACTCCGAGCGGACGCGGGTGCTGACCGGGTACACCGCCGGATCACGTGAGGCGTCCACGGTCAGCTTGTACGCGCTGTCCTGGGCGGGAACGGTGTATTCGGTGAGGTCGATCGGTGAGATGCCGTAGTCGTCGGGGATCTCCTTGCCGTCCGCCACGAGCGAGCTCGACACCGAGGTGTAGTCGCTGAGGCCCCAGTGGCCGGAGCCGTCGCCGAACTGCGGCAGGAACGCCCTGATGACGTTGCCGTACCGGAAGATTCCGGGAAGTCCCCGCTCCGGTCCGAGGTCGCCCGCGGCGGGCAGGACCGGGCCGAAGACGCCGACGTTGAACCGCTCGGTGTAGCTCCGTCCGGCCTGCCAGGTCTTCGGCATCCGCATCAGGAAGGCCTCGGAGCGCCTCTCACGGTCCTCGCCGAACATCTGCCACGCACGGAAGGACCACTTGACCTCGTTGTCGAGGACGTAGTCGGTGCTGCGCAGCGGCAGGTCGCCCCGCAGGTCGTTGGCGCCGAAGACCAGGTCGCCGGCGGGGGTGTGCGGCGACACCTCGACCTGGACGCCCCTGCCCTCGACGGGGACGCCCACCTGGAGGTCCACCTTGGCGAGCTGGTTCCGTTGGACGGTGGCGGCGAAGCCGTCCAGCTTGCCGGCGCGGTTCCAGGCCAGGTGGTAGGTGACCGGCCTGCCCTCGGCGTCCTCGCGGGTCCAGTCGCCGGCGAACACGGCGGACGTGCCGGCCACGGACGTGTCGGGTCCGAGCTGTCCGAACCCGGTGCCCTCGAAGGTCGGCAGGATGTACTCCATGGTGGCCGGGTCCAGGTCCCCGCCCCGGTCATAGGTGAAGAGGACCGAGGCCTCGGTGTTCTCGGCCGCCGCGTCGGGCACGGTGACCTCCACCGGCCGCGCCTGCCGGGCGTCGACGGTGACGGTGGTGTCCTTGTCCAGGTTCATCATCGGCCGCACCAGGATGGCGTGCGTGGCGGACTCGAAGGAGGGGTGGATCACCCCGCTCAGCGTGTACACGCCCTTGGGCACCCGGACGGTGAGCTCACCGTCCTGCTCGTCGGCGAGGTCGGCGTAGAAGTCGTTGCCGATGCCGCTGACCTGGGTGGCGGCGTCGCCGGTCGGCGCGCCGCTCTCGTCGAGATGCCTGATCGTCAGGTCGTACGACTCGACCTCGCGCTGCACCCCGACAGCGGTCCGCACCTGGATCCCGCCGTCGGCCGAGACCGCGGTCACCGAGCCGCCGAAGGAGCCGTCGGTGCTGCCGGCGCGGGTGTCGGCGGTGACGGAGGCGGTCGCGGCGGAGCCCGCCGGAACGGTGAGCTGCTTCGGTGAGACCTCGAACATGCCCTCGGCGGCGGGCTTGCCGTCCACCGAGAGGGCGTCCACGGACAGGTCCAGGGTGACCGGCTCCGTACCGAGGTTGCGGTACGTCACCTGCTTGGTCGCCGGAGTGTCGTCGCCGTGCGGCCACTGCTGGAGACCGAAGTCGAGCGGCTGCTGCTCGGTGACGACGCTCTGCTCCAGCGCCCGGACCAGGTCGGTACGCCCGGTGCCCTGCTGGAAGGAGCTGTACGAGCCCGGCTTCGCGGAGCCGGTGAGGACCGCCTTGAGGCGCTCGCCGGTCCAGTCGGGGTGCTGCTGGGCCAGGATGGCGGCGGCGCCCGCGACGTGCGGGGACGCCATGGAGGTGCCGTCGAGGGTGAGGTAACCGGGTATGTCGGAGGGGTACCACTCCTCCAGGACGCTGCCGGCGGCCCCGGCGGCCGTGATGGCGGCGCCGGGCGCGGTCAGGTCGGGCTTGACCCCGCCGTCACCGACGCGCGGACCCCGGCTGGAGAAGTCGCCGAGCGCGTCCGACTTGTCGACCGCGCCGACGGTGAGCGCGGCGTCGGCGCTGCCGGGCGAACCGACGGTGCCCTCGCCGAACTCGCCGTCGTTGCCGGCCGCGATGACGAAGAGGGCGTCGGTCTCGGCGGAGAGCCGGTTGACCGTCTCCTCCATCGGGTCGACACCGGGGGTGTCCTCGCCGCCGAGGCTGAGGTTGACGACGTCGGCGCCCTGCGCCACCGCCCACTCCATGCCCGCGATGATCCCGGAGTCCGAGCCGAAGCCGTCGTCGTTGAGGACCTTGCCGTTCAGGAGCTTCGCACCCGGGGCGACGCCCTTGTACTGGGCGCCGTTCCCCGCGGGAGAACCAGCACCCGTACCGGCCGCGATGGACGCCACGTGCGTGCCGTGGCCGAACTTGTCGCCGGGGCCGGAGGGGGAAGCGGTGAAGTCCTGCTCCGCGACCACCTGGCCGGCGAAATCGGGGTGGGCCGTGTCGATCCCGGTGTCCAGCACGGCGACCTTGACGCCGGTGCCGTCGTAACCGGCCGCCCAGGCCGTCGGCGCGCCGATCTGCGGCACGCTCCTGTCGAGGCTGGCCTTGCGCCGGCCGTCGAGCCACAGCTTCTCGACGGCGGTCGACGCGGTGAACTCCGTTGCTCCGTCAGCCTTTTCGGCGGTACTGGTCACGGCGTCCCAGAACGCGGCGCCCCGCTTCTTCACGGGCCGCATCGCCTTGCCGTTGACCACCGGAAGCGCCCGGCCGATCTTCGCCCCGGCCCCGGTGAACGGGGTCATCGAGGGCGCCTTCTTCCCCCGGAAGGTGACGATCAGCGGTACGTCGGCCCGCCCGGCGTCGTCGTACCCGTCGGCGACCAGCTGCGTCACGTCGAACAGCCGGGCGTCCAACTTGCCCTGTGCCAGCAGCAGTTCGGCATCACCGGGAACGACCTGGGTGTGCCCGGCGACCACCCGGACCGAGAACGGCACCCGCTCCCGGCCCTCGGCCCGCACCACTCCGGCGACCTTGCCGACGGCGTCCACCATGACCTGGTCGCCGGTGACGAGGGTCACCGTCCGCATCGCCTTGCCCGTACCGGCGGCGTCGGCCACCCCGGCCGTCCTGACCGTACCGGCGCCGCTCGTGTCCTGGGCTTCGGCGCCCGGCACACCGGCCAGCAGAAGGGCCGTGGAGGCCACCCCCGCCGCCACGACCGCACGCTTTGGTCTTGCGCGTAACTCCACCTGCACTCCTGACACTTCGGGATAGGACAGCAGCCGTCACGCTCACGCCCGACGGCTCGCGCCTAGAGACGGACGGGAGCGGCACCGGGTTGGAAAAACATCCGGCCCGTTTCCCACGAGAGCCCGGCGGGAGATCGACGAGAGGTCGGCGGGCGGCTCTCCGCGGAGCCCCCTCCTCCACCGTTCGGCCAGTACAGAGGCGGGTCCCGGTCCGCGGGTTCCGGCCGTTCGGCCGAGGCGGTGGTGGCCTCCGGGGCAGGAGAGTGGGCTACCGGGCCCCCCGAAGGTGCGCGGGGTGACACGGACGGCAGGGGAGTCGGACATGGCGAAGGCACCGCAGCGCGGAGCGCGGTCGGCCCACCGGCACCTGGCGCGGGTCACGACGCTGGCGGTGGCGGCGCTGATCGCCACCCAGTGGCTCGCCTCGGCGGCAGGCACCGGCGCCCACTGACCCGACGTACCCGCGAAGTCACGAAGTCACGACGTCACGAAGTCACGACGACGGCAAGAAGGCAGAAAGCAGAGGGACATGGCAATCCGGGTGGTCGTCGTCGACGACCAGGACATGGTGCGGTCGGGATTCGCCGCGCTGCTGTCCGCGCAGAGCGACATCGACATCGTGGGTGAGGCGCCCAACGGCCGGCTCGGCGTCGAGGTCAGCCGTCACACACACCCCGACGTCGTGCTGATGGACGTACGGATGCCCGAGATGGACGGCCTGGAGGCCACCCGGCAACTGCTGGCCCCGCCGCGCGGTGTCGTCCACCGGCCCAGGGTGCTCATGCTGACCACCTTCGACATCGACGACTACATCTACGCGGCGCTGCAGGCCGGCGCCAGCGGCTTCCTGCTCAAGGACGCTCCGGTCGCCCAACTGGTGCAGGCGGTACGGGTGATCGCCGCCGGTGACGCGCTGCTCGCGCCGTCCGTCACCCGGCGCCTCATCGAGGACGTGGCCCGGCGCCGCCCCACCCCGCCCCGGGCCGCCCGGCTGCGCCTGAACGGCCTCACGCCCCGGGAGAAGGAGGTCCTGTCGCTGGTGGCGCGGGGCCTGTCGAACACCGAGATCGCGGCGCGGCTGGTGGTGGCCGAGCAGACCGTCAAGACCCACATGACCCGCCTGCTCGCCAAGCTCGGCGCCCGCGACCGGGCCCAACTCGTCGTCCTCGCCTACGAGTCGGGGCTCATCGTGCCCGGGGCGCCGGCCGCCTGAGTCCCCTGCCCCCTCGCCGTGTCATACCCAGGCTCGTCATACCCAGGGGTGACACCCAGGTTGGCACCCAGGTGTGACGTGCCGCCCCATGCCCACGCTCCAGCATCACCGCGACCCGACCGAGCAACGGTTTCGCAGGAGCGTGACGCATGCACCAGCCCAACGACCACCGGCCCAACGACACTCAGCCGTCCGTCGGCAGTTTGCCCATCGACCTCGACCTCGACCTCGACCTCGACCACATCAGCGGCCTCTACCGCACCTACGCCGAGGACCTCGACCGGGCCCGCGAACGCCAGCGCACCCTCCTCGCGCCGCCGACCTCCATGAAGGCCCAACTCGACGACATCGAGGCGGAGATCACCTACCTCCTCCTGCGCGAGGCGCGCCCGGAGACGGTCGTGGAGATCGGCACCTTCCACGGCTGGTCGACCACCTGGATCCTGCGCGCGCTGCACGACAACGGCACCGGGCACCTGTACTCGTACGACATCGTCGACCACGTCGTCCGGGAGGTGCCGCAGGCCCTCTCGGCGGGCCGCTGGACGTTCACTCAGGGGGACGCCCGGGAGAACGTGGAGAAGATCCCGCCCACCGCCGACTTCCTGTTCATCGACGCGGCGCACTCCGCCAGCTTCGCCCGCTGGTACATCCGGGAGCTGTTCCCGCGGCTGCGGCCGGGCATACCGGTGTGCGTCCACGACGTCTTCCACGGCCGCCGGGCGCTGCCGTTCACGGAGGGCGCGGTGGTGCTGCGCTGGCTGGCCGCGCGGGAGAACGCCTTCTTCACCGCGTCCCGGGCCCACGCTCCCGAGATCCACGACCGGCTGAAGGACGTCAAGCGGTCCGTCGCCCTGGGCCACCCCGTCCGGGAGAGCCGCGACAACCCGATGATCTTCTTCACGCTGCGCTGAGGCCCGCGCCCCACCCCCTACCGGGGTGCTACCCGGAGGTTGGCCCCCCGGTGTGACGCCGAGCCGCACACCCCCTCCCTACCTTCCGCTGACACACACGGAAGCAAGCGGAAACGCGGAAACGGGGAGACACACCATGAGGCCGACAGGTCGCTTCAAGCGCACTCTGGTCGCCTGCGCGCTCGTCGTCGCGACGGCCGCCGGGACGGTGGGCTGGGCATCGGGCGAGGTACAGACCGCCGTCACCGGTCCGCCGCCGGGCACGGCGGCCTGGACGGCCGACCGGCTGCTCGGCCGGGATCTCCCCGACCCGGCATCGGCCACCCCGGCCCGGATCGCACGGTTCTTCGCCGGTCTGACGGTGCGGCAGCGGGCGGCGCTGGCCGAGCGTCACCCGCTCGTCGTCGGCGACCTCGACGGCGTCCCGACCGAGCTGCGTTACACCGCCAACACCCGCGCCCTCACCGCCGAACGCGCCCGCGAACTGGCCCGCGCCGCCGACCCGGAACAGTCCGACGGCGCCCGCCGGCAGGCCCGGTCCCGGGCGGCGGCGTACGACGGACTGCTCGCCCCCGGCCGCCACGTCCTCGCCTTCGATCCGCGGGGCCGCGGGCAAGTCGCCGAGGTGTACGGCGACCTGCGGACCGCCCGCCGGGTGGCGGTCGTCGTACCGGGCTCCGACACGGACCTCGCCTCGTACGACGCCGTCGCCGTGATGGCCCGGAACCTGCGCGCCGAGATGACCCGGCTCGCACCCGCGGACCGCCCAGCGGTGATCGCGTGGGTCGGCTACACGACCCCGGTCGGGGTGGGCTACGACGCCGCCACCGGGCACCTCGCGGAAGAGGGCGCCCCCCGGCTCCTCCGCTTCCTCGACGGTCTGGCCGCGACGACCCGCCCGGTGACGCCTCCCTCTGTCTTCTGCCACAGCTACGGCTCGGTGCTGTGCGGCGCCGCCGCCCACCGGCTGACCGGCCGGCAGGTGTCCGACCTCGTGGTCGCGGCCTCGCCCGGGATGCGGCTCGACGACGCCGGCCAGGTGCCCGTCGGGGCACGGGCCCGGCTGTGGGCGACGGCCCGGAACCCGAGCGACTGGATACGCCGGGTCCCCGCCGTCGAGCTCTTCGGCCTCGGCCACGGCGCCGACCCGTCCGACCCCGGCTTCGGCGCCCGCGTCGTGTCCTCCGACGGGGCCGAGGGCCACACCGGCTACTTCACCCCTGGCACCGCCTCCCTGCGCAACTACGCCGACATCGCCCTCGGCCACTACCACTCCGTCACCTGCGCGGACACCGTCACGGACACCACGGAGGACTGCCGCCATGGCCTTCGCTGACCTCGCCGTACGCACCGCCGGCCCGCGCCTGCGACACAAGCTGGACGCGACGGCCGCCCGCGTCGAGGCGCGCACCCCCGCCCACCGCGACCGCGCCCTCGACGGACTGCGCGCCGTCGCCCTGCTCTCCGTCCCCGTCGGCCACTGGCTGCTCGGCGGCCTCACCCTCGGCCCCGACGGCGCGCTGCACAACACCAGCCCGCTCAGCACCTTCGGCTTCCTCGCCCCGGTGAGCTGGGTGCTGCAGATGCTCGGCATCTTCTTCCTGGTCGGCGGCTACGCCTCCGCCCTGTCGCTGCGCCGCTCCGCCGCCCGCGGCGTGCCGACGGGCACCTGGCTGCGCGGACGCCTGGCCCGCCTCGGCCGCCCCGTCCTCGGCGTCGCCGCGGTGTGGGCCGTACTCCTGCCGGTGCTGTACGCCGCCGGAATACCGGCCGTGACACTGCGCACCGGGGTGGTGCTGGTCGTCCAGCCGCTGTGGTTCGTCGGCATCTACGTACTGGTGACGGCCCTGACGCCCTGGTGCGTCCGCGCCGCGCGCACGTTCGACGCATGGTCCGCCGTACCGCTCCTCGCGTCGGTGGCCGTCGTGGACCTGCTGCGCTACGGCCCCTGGGCGGACGGCATGCCGTCCTGGCTGGCCCTGCTCAACCTCGGCCCGGGCTGGCTGTTCGCGTACCAACTGGGCGTCTGCTGGGGCGAGGGGCGGCTCGGCCGGCGCGGTGCCCGGCTGCTGCTGCTCGGTGGCGGCGCGCTGTTCGCCGTACTGCTCCTCGCCTTCCACTACCCGGCGAGCATGGTCGGCGTGCCCGGCGCGGACCGCACCAACTCCCACCCGCCGTCCCTGCTCGTGCTCGCGCTGGCCTGTGTGCAGTGCGGCGCGGCGATCCTGCTGCGGGAGCGGCTCGACGCGTTGCTGCGGCGCCGGCACCGGCTGTGGGCGGCGGTCGTGGCCGTCAACCTCTCCGCGATGACGATCTTCTGCTGGCACCAGACGGCCCTGCTCACCCTGGCGGTCCCCGGCTCACTCCTCGCCGCCGCGGTCCCCGGGCTCACCACTCCCCCGGACACCGCTGTCTGGCTGCTGGCCCGGCTCGCCTGGCTGCCGGTCCTCGCGGCCACCCTGCTCACCCTCGCCCGCCTCACCCACCGCTTCGAAACACCCTGGACGGGCATCCGGGGACCACACCGGGCGACGGTCGCGCTACTGGCGGCGGCCTTCGCGGGCTACGCCCTGACGGTCGTCTGAGGGCAGGGGTGCCACTCTTCCGGCCCCGTCCGGGCCGCCGTCGGAAACACGTCGGCGGCCCGAAGACACGGTGCGCGGAATTGAACCCGGCGTGACGGGACGTAAATCCCGCCGCGTGTCTCATTACTGCTTCTCTCTCACATCCGACTCACACCTGACTCACATCTCACCCACAGCCTGGCTCAGTCAGGCTCGCATCAGCCGAAGACCTGCACCCAGGAACCGCTGGCATAGTTCGGGTCGATGTTCCCCGCGTCGTATCCCATTCCGGTCCGGGTGTAATTGCAGTTGAGGATGTTCGCGCGGTGTCCGGTACTGCTCATCCACCCGTAGGTCCCGTTGTTGACCACACCGTTCGGGTCGCCGCGGAATCCCATCGCGATGTTCTCACCGACACCGCCCCGGGTGTATCCGGCAGCCTTGGCACGGTCGGTGGGGCTCTTTCCGGAGGCTGAGGTGTGCGAGAAGTTATGGGTCTGCACCATCTCGACCGCATAGTCGTGGGCGGCCTTCTGAAGGCTCTGGTCGACCACCAGTGCCGCGCAGCCGTTCGCCGTCCGCTGCGCGTTGACGTTGTCGAACGCCTGCTTCTCCAGCGTCGTCATCGCCCCCGCGTCCGCCGTCGCGGCCGGGTCGATTCCGCTCCACTTCTGGTTGCCGCCGCCATTGCAGGACCACAGCTGTATCGGGGTTCCGTTCGTGACGCCCAGACCGGCCGCGTCCAGGCAGACGCCCAGTCCGACGTGCTTGACGGTCCCTCCGGATACGACGTCCCACTGCTGGGTGGCGCCGCCCGTACAGTCCCGTATGACGACCGGCGTACCGTTGGCCGCGCTATTGCTCTCGCTGTCCAGGCACTTGTTTCCGTAAACTCCCAGCGATTTGGCCGTGGTGTCGTACGACCACTGCTGGTTACCGCCGTTATTGCAGTCCCACAACGTGAGCTTGGTGCCGTTGTCGGCCTTCGCGCCGGGGACATCCAGACATCGTCCGGAATCAGCACCCCGCAGGGCGGCCGTCGAAACGGCGGCCGACGCGACGGGGGCGGATATTGCCGCCCCCGCGGCCAGCAGACCCAGCGACGCCATCAGTAAACCGCATCGCGCGACCCGGGATTTATACCGGTGAGTAGCCATTCGGAACTCCTTGACTGAGAGCGGCCCGGAGAGCACTCCGCGCCTCACGTCGGCACACACTAGGGCACGCGCAGGGGATCGTGGCGCACAGGAAGAATTCATCTGCATCAGAGTCACCACATGTGACGACCCGTTAGCGGAAACAGCCCATCGAGCGGGCCGCGATTCACCGATAGAAGGCATTGTTCCCGCTAGTACATTTTGTTCGTTCCGCCTGACGGAAACCGCCCGGGGACATCATCCGACCTTTATGATCCGGCGATGAGGAGGTGGACGGAACACCCCGCCGAGACCGACGTCGAAGCGGTCGTTCGCCGCTACTTCGACCTGCTCCGAGCCGGAAAGATCCCCGAGGCCGAACAGCTCGTCGATCACCCGCCGGTCCGGCATGTCCTCACGTCGCTCTGGACCGGCTCGGCCGGAGCAAGCTCCGGAGCGAGCGCCGGTGCGGACGAGTGGGAGCAGAGCCTGTCCTGGCTCCGCGAACTCGATCTCGGGGACTTCCTCTGGGGCGACACCGGCAGCCACGTCTACGTCGAGATCACCCACCACGCACAGACGATCGAGGTGGGATTGAGCTTCTGGGTCAGGCCCACGGACGCCGGCTGGGTCGTCTCGGGACCGTCCACCCTCTGGTAGCCGGAATCAGGCGCTGGCCGCCGACTCCGCGACCGCGTCGACCACGTCGTGCGCACGCTTCTCCGGCACGCCGGCCGCGATGAGGGTGGCGAGGGCGATGCGGGTCCCGTCGTCCTCCAGTGCCCCGGTGTTGACGGCCTCCAGCAGGGCGACCGTCAGGGCTTCGAGGCCGGCGCTCAGTACCGGGGCCGGGAGGTGGGTGTGGAAGACGCCGTCCCGCTGTCCCCGCGTCAGGATCTCCGTGGCCTGCTCACGCGCCGGTGCCAGTACCTCGGCCACGCGTTCCGCGCCCAGGTCGCGCTGGGCCAGGGACAGGAGCAGCCGGTAGCGGTCCCCCACGGGCCACATCGCGAACGAGAGGTGGGCGAGCGCCGACTCGGCGGACTCCGGTCCCGCGAGCGCGAGTTGCTCACCGGTTTCCAGCGCGCCGCGCAGCGCCTCGCCGGCTTCCTCGGCGAGCGCCTCCAGCAGCGCCGCCCGCCCCGGAAAGTGGCCGAAAAGGGTCCGCCGTACAACACCTGCGGCGCGCGCCAGTTCCTCCAGGGTGACGTCCGGGTTGCGGCCGAGCTCCTGGCGGGCGGTGGCCAGAATGCGTGCCCTGTTGGCCCGCGAATTACTTCGCAACGGCTCGCGGACCTCACGGACCTCACGGGCAACGGGCTTGGCCACGGGAACCTCGATGGGTCGGACGGGAGGAAGAGGGCGTCCATTCTCCCACCCACCCGTCCGACCGGCTGCGTTCTGCTCGCCCTCAGTCGTCGAACTCGTGGTCCCGCGTCTCCGGCAGCGCCAGCAGGCACAGGAGGCTCACCAGACAGAGGCCGCCGGTGTAGAAGCCGAGGACCAGCGGCGATTCCCAGCGGCTGTTGAGCCAGGTGGCGATCGACGGAGCGAACCCGCCGCCGAGGGTGTTGGCGAGGATGAAGGCCGCCGAGGCGCCCGTGTAGCGCAGCCGGGCCGGGAACAGCTCCGGGAGGAAGGCCGCCACCGGGGAGAACATCAGCGCGAGGAACATCAGGCCGACCGTGTAGGCGCCGGTGATCACCAGCCCGTTGCGTGAACTCAGCGAGGCGTACATGGGCACCGCCCACACCACGCTGCCGACGGCTCCGGCCAGCATCAGCGGGCGGCGGCCGATCCGGTCGGACAGCTTGGCGACCGGCAGGGTGATGGCGATTCCGGCCGCCGCGCCGATACTCGCGGCGGTCAGCATCGTGTTCCGGGGGATGCCGAGTTCCTGCGGCCCGTACGAGAGGCTGTAGACGATCGTCAGGTAGTAGACGGCCGAGCCGCCGATCGCCGCGCCGGTGCCGAGCAGCAGCCGGCGGGGGTGCAGCCTGACGAGGGTGCCCAGCGGGAAACGGGACTCCGGTGCCGGCACCTGCCCGTCTGCTTGCCCCGCTGCCTTGCGGCGGGCCGCCGACGTGAAGACCGGGGACTCGGAGACCGTCGTACGCACCCACAGCCCGACCACGACCAGCACCGTGCTGAGCAGGAACGGGATGCGCCAGGCCCAGTCGGTGAAGCCCTCCATGCCCACGATGTTCATGGTGGGCAGGATGACCGCGGTGGAGAGAAGGAAGCCGAGCGAGGGGCCGACGTTCGGGATGGACGCGTACAGCGCGCGGCGGCCGGGCGGCGCGTGTTCGGCGGCGAGCAGCACCGCTCCGCCCCATTCGCCGCCCATGCTGACGCCCTGGAGCAGCCGGAGTGTCACCAGCAGCACAGGGGCGAGGAGTCCGGCGGTCTCGTACGTGGGCAGCAGGCCGACGCCGACCGTGGCCACGCCCATCAGCAGCAGCGAGAGGACCAGGGCCTGCCGTCGGCCCAGCCGGTCGCCGATCGTGCCGAACAGGATGACGCCGAGGGGGCGGGAGAGGAAGGCCGCGGCGAACGTGAGGAACGCGGCCAGGGAGGAGAGCGTCGGGTTGCCCGAGGGGAAGAAGGCGGGGCCGAGGACGAGCGCGGAGGCCGTGCCGTACACGGCGAAGTCGTAGTACTCGATCGTGGTGCCGACCAGGCTCGCCGCGGCGACCTTCGGGGCCTGGTTCTTCGCTGTCGGCAGGGGGGACGCGGCCGGTCTCGGGCCGACGGTCTTGAACGGTAATTCGGTCATGGGGGGGTCACTTCCGGGTCCAGAGTGGGGAGGGGACGAGGTCGCATGAAACACGAACCGGAGTGCGGGTGTCACCCTAAACCCGTGAATTCAATTTCGACAAGAAGCCCCTGCCCTCTGATCCCCTCTGAATTACCAGACGGTCTCAACACGCATAGAGTGCGCGAATAGTGCGCGAATAGGTGGTCCAGGTGGCGTCAACCCCAGGTCGCCTATCAAGTTGCTGTCAATAATCATACGCTGCACGGTATAAAAATTAATCGAGGGCCACGTCTTGCCAACGGGCGACTGCGCGGCAATGCTCTTGATCGCTTAACTTGAAAGTTCTACAACCATCGATTTTCGGACACGGAGAACCGCGCGATTCTGCATTCCTAAATGCGGTCTCCGGGCTGGGAAGGCTTACTACCCATGCTGAAAACCGGCAAGCAATTACGCTTGAGAAGACTTTCGCTGGCAGGTGACGACCGACACCTGCTCATACCGCTCGACCACAGCGTCTCCGACGGCCCCATCGTCCCCGCCGACAAGTGGGACGACCTGCTGCGGGCGCTGGTGGACGGCGGGGCCGACGGGATCATCGTCCACAAGGGACGGGCCCGCTCCTTCGCGCCGGACATCCTGAAGAGCTGCGCGCTGGTGGTGCATCTGAGCGCCAGTACCTCCTGCTCCGCCGACGTCCATGCCAAGGTGCTGGTCGCCGATGTCGAGGAGGCGCTGACGCTCGGCGCGGACGCGGTCAGCGTCCATGTGAACATCGGCTCCGACACCGAGGCCCAGCAGCTCGCCGACCTGGGGGCGGTGGCCCGTTCCTGCGACGCGTGGGGCATGCCCCTGATCGCGATGGTCTATCCGCGCGGCCCCCGGATCGAGGACCCGCGCGATCCCGCCCTCCTCGCCCACATCGCCAACGTCGCCGCCGACCTGGGCGCGGACATGGTGAAGACCTCCGTCGCCCTGCCGATCGAGCGGATGGCCGAGGTGGTGGCCAACAGCCCCATCCCGGTCCTCGCGGCCGGCGGTCCGCCGGACGGCTCCGACCTCGTGGAGTACGGCACCGCCGTGATGGCCACCGGCTGCCGGGGACTGGCCGTCGGGCGCCGGATCTTCTCGTCCCCCTCGCCCGCCGCGCTGGTGTCGCGGCTCGCGGCGGTCGTGCACGGCGGGATACCCGGCGGCGACGGACTCTCCAATGACATGCGCATGGCCAATTATACGACGATCGTGGCAGGAGTGGCATGAGGTTCGCTTGGATCGATCTCCGTGAGGTCCCCCGTCCGCAGCTCCAGGCGGTGGTGGACGCGGCAATCCACGCCCGGATGGCGGGAGTTGTGGCCTCCGACGCCGAGCTGCTCGGCACCCTTCCCCCGACCGTCACCCGCGTGCTGATCCCCGGCGGGCCGGCCCCGGCCGCCGTGAAGAAGCTCGCCGACAAGGAGACGAAGGGCGCCGACTCCAAGGAGACCAAGGAGACCGCCAAGGACGCCAAGTCCCCGGCGAGTACCGGATTCGACGTCCTGCTACGGAAGTTCGGCACCCAGGAGGAGCTGGACGCCCTCGCCGCCGACCACCGCACCGCCACCGCCGCCGGCAAGGACGGCACGCCCGTCTCCGGCTTCATCGACGTACGGGACGACCGCACCCTGACGCTGTCCTGCGCGGGCGCGATGGTGCTGCCGTACACCGTCATCCACTTCGCCGACCCGACGAAGATCCCGCTGGAGATCGTGCTCGCCGCGGCCGAGTCCGCCGAGGGCAAGCTCGTGACGGTCGTCGACGGCCTGGAGGAGGCGGCGATCGTCTTCGACGTGCTGGAGCGCGGCTCGGACGGCATCCTCTTCACGCCCCGCAGCGCCGACGAAGTGTTCGCGCTGGCCCGCCTGTTGGAGGCGACGACGCCCCAACTGGAGCTGTCCACCCTGACCGTGGAGAGCATCCGGCACGTCGGACTCGGCGACCGGGTCTGCGTCGACACCTGCTCGCACTTCGAGGAGGACGAGGGCATCCTCGTCGGCTCGTACTCCTCCGGGTTCGTGCTGTGCTGCAGCGAGACGCACCCCCTCCCCTACATGCCGACCAGGCCGTTCCGGGTCAACGCCGGTGCCCTGCACTCGTACACGCTCGGCCCCGACAACCGCACCAGCTACCTCAGCGAGGTCGGTTCCGGCAGCGCCCTGCTCGCGGTCGGCGCCGACGGACGCACCCGGCGGGTCGTCGTCGGGCGGGCGAAACTCGAATCCCGGCCGCTCCTTGAGATCCGTACCCACGCGGAGGACGGCCGGCTGGTCAGCCTGACCGTGCAGGACGACTGGCACGTGCGGGTGCTCGGCCCGGGCGGGAAGGTCCTCAACGTCACCGAGTTGCAGACCGGCGACGAGCTGCTCGGCTATCTGGCCGCCGACAAGCGCCATGTGGGCCTGCCCATCGGCGAGTTCTGCAAGGAGGTCTGAGACCTCATGGGCCAACTCGTCACCGACCTCGTCCCGGACACGGACGAGGACGACGGAATGGGCTCCCTGGTCCGGGCGCTGTTCGACGCCCGCGACGACAGCCTCCCGTATCTGACACACCAGCAGGAGACCGTCACCCGGGGCGAGTTGAGGGACCGGGTGACGAATCAGGCCGCCGTCTTCGCCGAGTACGGCATCGGCCCCGGCAGCACCGTGGGGCTGCGGACGCCGCCCAGTTTCACCCAGATCGAGGTGCTGCTCGCCCTGTGGCGGCTCGGCGCCCAGGTGCTGCTCTTCGACTTCCGGCTCAAACCGCCCGAGGTGGCGACGCTCTGCACGTCCTGCCGGCCGCAGTTCATGGTCAGCGCCGGTTCCAACGTCCGGGCCACGTTCGGTTTCCGGTCCGAGTACGAGGTCGTCACCGAGCGCCGCAGAACCGGCCTGCCGGCCACCACCGGACACCGCCTCGTCCAGTTCAGCTCGGGCTCCACCGGACGGCCGAAAGTGATCGGCCGGACCGCCCGGTCGCTCGCCGCCGAGGTCGACGGGTTCGCCGCTGTTCCCGGTATGCCGGTCGAGGGCGACCGGCTGCTGCTGCTCAGCTCGACGGCGCACAGCTTCGGCCTGATCGGCGGCCTCCTGTACTCCCTCGCCGCCGGTGTCTCCGTCGTCTTCGCGCCCCGCGTCTTCGCCCGCGACATCCTGCGGGCCGCGCTGGAACACCGGATCACCGCCGTGTTCGGCGTCCCGACGCACTACGAACTGCTCGCCGCCGCCATCGATCCCCCCGCGCTGCCCGACCTGCGGATCGCGGTGTCCGGCGGCGAGATCATGCCCCCGCAGGTCGCGGCCCGGTTCGCGCAGCAGTACGGCGTCGAGGTCGGCGAGGCGTACGGGACGACGGAGACCGGCATCGTCGCCATCGACGTCGGCGGCACCCTGCGGCCCTCGGTCGGCCGGGCGGCGCCGGGTGTCACGGTCCGTGAGCTGCGGGGCGAACTCGACGTCGCCCTCGACGAGTCGCCGTACCTCTTCGACTCGGGCGGCAGCCAGTACGCGGACGGCTGGCTGCACACCCGCGACCGGGCCACGGTGGACGCCACGGGCGCGGTCGTGGTCCGGGGGCGCGCGGACTCCCTCGTCGTGATCGGCGGCCTCAAGGTGGACCTCACCGAGGTGGAGAACGTGCTCCGCGAGCACCCGGCCGTCGAGCAGGCGGTCCTGGTCCACGAGGACGTCACCGAGGCGTACGTCGCGGTGGCCGCCGACGCCGAACGCCCTTCCCCGGAGGACCTGTCGCGCTGGTGCCGGGAGCGCCTGGCCGACTACAAGGTGCCCCGGGTGATCCGGCTGCTGGACTCCCTGCCGCGTACGTCCAACGGGAAGCTGGTCCGCCAGGCGGCCACCCTTCAGGCGGCCACGGCGGGCGAGGCGTAGTCCCGCATCCCGCATCCCGCATCCCGCACAACTTTCCCCACACCTTAATTTTCCTATGGAGATGTTGATCATGAGCAGCACGTCGACCCTGGAAGACGAGATCCGCGAGTTCGTCCTGACCGCGGTCATCGACGAGATGAACATCCTGACGAGCCGCGCCGGCATCACGGACGACAGCCCGGTGACCGTCGGCGGGCTGGATGTCGACTCACTGAGCCTGATCGAACTCACGATGCGGCTGGAGACCCGGTTCGGCGTCGAGATCCCGGACACCGACATCGAGCCCCTCGCCACCCTGACCCTCGGCGGCCTCGTCGCCGAGGTCGTCCGGCGCGGGGCGAAGGCATGAGTACGGGCACGGGAGCCACCGGCATCACCTCCGACGACATCACCGCCGACTCCGTACGGGAGCTGCTGTCGGACCGCAAGGTCTTCCCCGGGCTGCCCGACGACCTCGACGAGAACGCCGAACTGGTCCTGGACTCCCTCGGGTTGGTGTGGCTGCTGCATGTGGTGGAGGAGCGGTACGGCCTGGTCGTCGAGCCCACCGACGAGGACATCGCCGGTCTGACCTCGCTGCGCCGGCTCACCGGATACCTGCGGGCCGCCCAGACCGGCAGCGCCGAGGGGACGGAAGGGGGGTGGCCGGGATGACCCATGGAGCGCATGGAGTGACGGTGACCGGCTTCGGCGTACGGACCGCGTTCGGCACGGGCGCCGAGGCCCTGCGGCGCGGGGTCTTCGCGGGGGTGCCCGCGTTCCGGCCGACGACGAGGTTCGACACGGGCCCGTACCGGACGCCCATGGCGGCAGCCGCCCCCGACGGCCCCGACGCGGTCGAGGACTGGGCCCTGCGGCACGCACTCGCCCGGTGCGGCGCGGATGCCCTCGACATGGCCGGGCTCGCCCCGGGTGCGGAGGCGGCGGTCCTGCTCGGGATCGCCGGTGACCACACCAGCGTCACGCGGTACTGGCGGGGCCGGACCGAGGGCGCCGAGCCACGGCCAAGCACCCCCGGGGAAACCGCTTCGAACACCGCGTCCGCACCGGAGCAGCAGCCCGGTGCGGACGCGGGCCAGACCACGACGCGCCTCACCGACGCCGTGCCCGCGCACCTCGCCGAGCTGCTGGCCGGGGGCCTGGGGCTGACCGGCCCCCGGCTCACCTTCACCAACGCCTGCGTCGCGTCCGCCGCCGCGATCATCCACGCCTGCCGGCTGATCTCGTCCGGCCGGATCGACACGGCCGTCTGCGCGGGCGGATACCTCGTGGAGGAGGAGACCTTCGGCAAGTTCGACTCGGGGCGGGCGCTGTCCCGCGACGGCATGGTGCGGCCGTTCAGCGCCGACCGCAGCGGGCTGCTGCTGGGCGACGGGGTCGCGGCCGTCGTACTGGAGTCGACCGAGCACGCCCGGCGCCGCGGTGCCCGCCCGCTCGCGTCCGTCGTCGGATGGGGCGCCGCGACCGACGCCCACCACATCGCCCAGCCGCACCCGGAGGGCGTCGGACTGGCGCGCGCCGCCCGGCAGGCGATGCGGCTGGCCGGCGACCCGGAAGGGCGGTCCCTCGGCTATGTGAACGCCCACGGCACCGGCACCAAGTACAACGACGGCGCCGAGACCCGCGGTCTGCGCGCCGCGTTCCCGGAACGAGCCGAGTCGATACCGGTCAGCTCGACGAAGGGCACCACCGGCCACCTTCTGGAGGCCGCGGGCGTCGTGGAGTTCGTGATCACGATGCTGGCCCTGCTGGACGGCGTACTCCCGCCGACCGCCGGATACGGCAGCCCCGACCCGGAGTGCGACCTCGACTACGTACCGAACGAGCCGCGCCCCGCCGACCCGCGCCGGGCCCTCACCATCAACGCCGCCTTCGGGGGCGCCAACACCGCACTCCTCCTGGAGCGGCCGTGACCACGACCGACAAGACGCTCCCCGACAAGATGCTCCTGCGCTCACCCCTCGGCATCCTCGCCACCACCACCGCGACCCACGGCACCGGTGCGGACGACGACATCACGCTGCCGAAGCTGCCGGGCTTCGTGGAGTCGGCGTTCAGCCCGCTGGCGTACGAGGTCAGCAGACGCATCCTGACCGAACACCCCGGGGACGGCGCCCGTACCGCCGTGGCGCTGGCCAGTCTGACCGGTGACACCAGCACCGCGGATCTGGCCAGCCGGCGCATGCTCTCGGGGAGGGTCCACAACCCGCTGCTGTTCATGCAGGCCACCGCCAACTCCGTTCTGGGCTACACGAGTCGTGAGTTCGGGATCACCGGCCAGATGTTCAGCCTCTCCACGCTCGACGACCCGCTGACCGAACTGCTGGCCATGGCCGACCTGTTGCTGGAGGACCCGGAGCTGGACCGCGTCCTGGTGCTGGGCGTGGAACTGGGCGGCGGCGAACGCGTGGCCGCCGTACACCGTGAACTGGCCACCGGCAGCGGACGACCCACCACCACTCCCCTCCCCAGCTCCGCCGGTCTGGCGGCGGCGGTGCTGCTCGGCCGTCCCGGTGACGCCGGAGCACCGGTGTCGGTCCGGTCGGCGGAGACGACGTACGACACCGGACCGGCCCGCCGACCAGGCAGCATCCAGGGCCTGTTCGAGCTGGACGAAGCCCACCGCCGGCTCCTGCGCGACGGCGGCACCCACGTCCTGGCGACCGGCCCGGAAGCACCCGCGTTCATCCTCAGCTCCCCTACCGATGCCCCTACCGAAGGCCATACCGAAGCCGAAGCAGGGAACGAGACGGAGACCCACCCCCATGCTCATCAGTAGGCAGGAGCGGGCACGGATCTGCTCCGACACCGACCTGGGCGCCGGCAACGTCCTGGCGCGTCTGACGGCGTACGGCCGTCCACTCGACGAAGTCGTCCTGCGCACGGACGGCAACTGGCAGTCACCGGACGGCAGTTGCCCCGACGCGCTGACCCTCGGGCAGCTGTGCGAGATCGTCGAGACCTACGCCGGCTGGTACACCGCCCAAGGGGTGCGCCCCCGCGACCCCGTCGCCCTCCACTCCTCCTCCAGCGCCGAGTTCGCGGTGAACTTCCTGGCGCTGACCTCCCTCGGCGCGATCCCGTCGTTCGTCAACGGCAACCTGCCGCCCGGCATCGCCCGGGAGTACATACGCCGGCAGGGCGCCGTAGGTGCCTTCACGGACCGGGAGCACCGAGCCGTGCTGTCGGCACCCGGAACGGACTCGGGCCTCGGATTCTGCGTGACGGCAGCCGACATCCGCCCCGAACACCGCGCGTCCCTCCCGCCCGCCTACCCGTACCGGCACGACCCCACCGACCCGGTACTCATCTCGCACTCGTCCGGAACCACCGGTATGCCCAAGGGAGTTCCGCACACCCACCGAACGCTGATGTACGCGCAGCTGCACCGGCTGCGCTACTCCACCGGCACCGACATGGAACGCACCCTGGTCGGCCTGCCCGGCGCGCACAACGCGATGGTGGCGACACTGCTGTACTGCCTCCTCCTGCGCACCGACATCAAGCTCCTCTCCAGCCAGGGCGGCCCCCAAGTACTCGACGCCATCGAGGAGTTCAGGCCCACCACCGTTCTGGCCTTCGCCGGAACGTTCGGCGAGATGGCCGCCGAGGATCTGGATGCCCGTGATCTGTCGAGCGTGCAGGTGTGGTTCAACACCGGGGACGCGGCGCACGAGGCGCACATCCGGGCCCTTGTGCAGCACGGCAGCCACCAGACGATCAGCAGGACCGGCAAGGACCTGAGCCGCGTACGCCTCGACGGCTCCGTCTTCGTCGACGGGCTCGGCTCCTCGGAGGCCGGTTACTCGGTCTTCCACAACCGGCACACCAAGGACACCGCCGCCTACTCGCGCTGCGTCGGCAGGCCCATCAGCTTCGCCGAGGCCGCCGTGCTCGCCGAGGACGGCACCCCGCTGCCGCCCGGCGAGATCGGCCGCCTGGGCCTCAAGTCCCCCACCCTGACGCCCGGTTACTGGAACGACTCGCTGACCTGGAACCGGATGCGACTCGGCGGCTACTGGCTCACCGGCGACCTCGCCCACCAAGACGAGGACGGCAACTTCTACCACCTCGACCGCGCCCCGGACGCCATCCGCACCCCCGCCGGCGTCGTCTTCAGCACCCGCACCGAGGAACTCCTCCTGCGCGAGCTGCCCGAACTCACCGACTGCACGGTGGTCGGCGTCGCCCCCGACGGCGTACGCGCCGACTGGGACGGCGACGGAACGGCGGAGGCATACGCGCTGCTCCAGCTCGCCGACGAACAGGGCGGCAGCGACGAGGAGTTGACCGACCGGGTCAACGCGGCCCTCACAGCATGCGCGTTCCCCCCGGTGACCCGCGCCCTGCGTATGAAGCCCGACGACGTCGCCAAGGGCGCCACCGGCAAGGTCCTCAAGCGAGTGATGCGCGACCGTTTCGCCGCCGTCGTCAAGGAGCAACAACGATGAGCACGGGCACCGAGGACGTCAACCACCGTGCCCGGGCGAGCGAGGCGTACCGGCTGTGGTGGCAGCACGACGCGAACTGGTACCAGGGGGTGGCGAGCCGGTTCGGGCAGGAGGCCGCGAACGAGCTCAACGCCGAGGCGCTGCGCAAGGTCGCGACACACGTCGGACAGCGCGTCGGCCGCCTCTCTGGACCGCTCCCCGACACCGGCGACACCCGCAAGGACCTGGAGGAACTGCGCCGCCGGTACGACGAGTGCGGCGACCGCATGTTCCCGCCCGAACTGCGCAACGCCTCCACGGAAGTTGAGGACGTAGGCGAGGACGACGGTCTGATCGTCCTCACCCTGCGCCGGAGCTTCGCCGTCACCATGGTGCGGATGGCGGGTTCACTGGACGGCTACCGCTGCCCGTGCACCGACATCCACGCGGGCTGGTCCGAGGGCCTGGGCGTGACCCTCACGGAGAACCGCGCCGAGGCCTGTCTGCGCGACGGCGACAAGGCCTGCCGGCTGCTGATGCGCGTAGCCACCCCCGTTTCCCCTGTTTCCACCACCCCTGTCTCCACCACAACCGAGGAGAACTGAACCGTGCGAGTGCTGGTCGCCGGGGCCACCGGAGTGGTCGGACATCCGCTGGTGGGCGCGCTGCGGGCGCGAGGTCACCAAGTGAGCGCGCTGGTACGGGAGGAGTCCCGGGCCCGTGCCCCCGAGGCGGACGCCGTCGTGGTCGCCGACGCCCTCGACCACGAGGCGCTGTCGGCCGCCGTGTCGGACGTACGGCCTGAAGTGGTCGTCCACCAGATGTCGGCGCTGCGGCTGCTGCGCGACGACCCGCCGGGGGCCTTCGCGCTGACCGCCCGGCTGCGCACCGAGGGCACCGCCAACCTGGTCGCGGCGGCCCGCGCGGCCGGTGCGCGACGGCTGGTCGCCCAGTCCATCGCCTTCGCCGCCGCGCCGACCGGGGACCCGGTCCTCGACGAGGACGCGCCGCTGTACGTGGACGCCCCGGACCCGGGCTGGGCGTCCACCGTACGGGCCGTCGCCGAGCTGGAATCACAAGTGCTGTCCGCCTCCCCGGAGTTGAGCGGGCTGGTGCTGCGGTACGGCACGCTGTACGGCCCCGGCACCGCGTACGCCCGTACCGGCGGGACGGCACAACGTGTGCTCGGCGGGAAGTTCCCGCTGCCCGAGGGAGGGGCCGGGATCACCTCGTTCCTGCATGTGGAGGACGCCGTGGGCGCCGCCGTGGCGGCCGTGGAGTCGGAGGCCATCGGCGCCTTCCACATCACGGACGACGAACCGGCCCCGGCCGCCGACTGGTTGCCCCACTTCGCCGACGCGCTGGGCGCCCCGCCCCCGCGCACGATCCCGGCGGCGATGGCGCCCCGGCTGCTCGGCTGGTTCATGGCCCACCAGCTCACGACGGCCGCCGGCGCGTCAAATGCCCGTGCGGGTACCGAACTTGGCTGGAAGCCGCTGCGGCCGAGCTGGCGCCACGGGCTGGGCGAGGAGTGACCGGACCCGGCGCCGCTCATGACGCCCTCGCCGTCTGTGTGATCGGCGCCGGTCCACGCGGGCTCTCCGTCCTGGAGCGGATCTGCGCCAACGCGCGCGGGACCGCCCGCCCGGTCGTGGTCCACGTCGTCGACCCGTACCCGCCGGGCCCGGGCGCGGTGTGGCGCACCGACCAGCCGCCCGAGTTACTGATGAACACGGTCGCCTCCCAGGTGACCCTGTTCACCGACGACAGCGTGCCCTGCGCGGGCCCGCCGGTACCGGGCCCGAGCCTGTACGAGTGGGCGCGCACCCTGGACCCCGGCGCGTACCCGGACCACGTCCTGGCACAGGCCCGGCACCTCGGCCCGGACACCTACCCGACCCGGGCCTTCCACGGCCACTACCTGGCGTGGGTCTTCCGCCACCTCGTCCACACCGCGCCACCCCAGGTCACGGTCCACACCCACCGCTCGACCGCGACCGCCCTGACCGACACCCCGGACGGCCACCAGACGGTGACCCTGGCCGACGGCGACCGCCTCGCCGGCCTGGACGCGGTCGTCCTGGCCCTCGGCCACGGCGAGTCGACCCCGGACCCGGCGGAACGTGAGCTGCGCGCCTTCACCGCCGGGCACGCCGGCCTGGCCTACGTGGGTCCCGCCAACCCGGCCGACGCCGACCTGAGCGGCCTCCGGCCTGGCACGCCGGTCGCCCTCCGCGGCCTGGGCCTCAACTTCTTCGACCAGCTGGCCCTGCTCACCGAGGGCCGCGGCGGCACGTTCAAGCGAGGCGGCAAGCCTGGTTCCAAGGGCGGCGGGCTCGTGTACATCCCGAGCGGCAACGAGCCGCTGCTGTACGCCGGTTCACGGCGCGGAGTGCCGTACCACGCGCGCGGCGAGAACGAGAAGGGCGCGCTCGGCCGCCACCACCCCCGCTTCCTGACCCCGGAGGTCATCGCCGGACTGCGACGACGCCCCGTCGCCTTCCGTACCGACCTCTGGCCGCTGATCGACCGCGAGATCCGGACCGTCTACTACGAGGCGTGGATCAGGGCCGCCCAAGGCCCTTGGGCAGCAGCGGAGTTCGTACGGTCGTGCTTCGCGGGCCGCCACTTGGAGACCACCCTCCTCGACCGGTACGAGGTGCCGCCGGACGAGCGCTGGGACTGGCGGCGCATTGAACAGCCTTACGGGGACAGGAAGTTCACGGACCGCGCCGATTTCCGGCACTGGCTGCTGGCGTACCTGCGACAGGACGTCACCGCCGCCCGGCTCGGCAATGTGAACGGACCGCTGAAGGCCGCGCTGGACGCGTTGCGGGACCTGAGGAACGAGGTCCGGCTGGTGGTCGACCACGGCGGCGTCTCCGGTGAGTCGTACCGGGCCGAACTGGACGGCTGGTACACGCCGTTGAACGCCTTCACGTCGATCGGCCCGCCCGCCTTCCGGATCGAGCAGCTGATCGCGCTGATCGAGGCCGAGGTACTGCACGTGGTCGGCCCGGGGATGCGGGTACGGCCGACGGAGCGCGAGGGCGGTGTGCGTCCGGAGGGCTTTGGCGAGGCCGGTTTCCTCGTGGACGCCCAGGGGGTGTCCGAGCCGCCGGTGCTGGTGAGGGCGCTCGTCGAGGCCCGGCTGCCCGACATCGACCTGCGGCGCAGCGCCAATCCGCTGGTACGAGGGCTGCTGGCCGAGGGACGGTGTGGTCCGTACCGGCCGGGCGGCCACGAGACGGGCGGGCTGGCGGTGACAGCCGGTGCGCCCCACCTGCTGGACGCGTCCGGCCGACCACACCCACGCCGGTTCGCCTTCGGGGTGCCGACGGAGGGGGTGCGCTGGGTGACGGCGGTCGGCATCCGCCCGGGCGTGGGCTCGGTGACGCTGGAGGACTCGGACGCGATAGCGCGGGCGGTGCTGGGGATGCCGGACGAGCCCGAACAACCCTCGCCAGTAAGTGATGTGACATCACGTCAGGCACCAGCACCTACACCCACACCCACAGTCACTGCCACTGCCACTGCTACAGCCGCAGGGAGTCGATGAACGTGAACGGGAGGACGACGCCCGTGTCCGTAGGCACCGACGCGGGGCTGCTCGCGCCCACCTGGGCGGGTACGCCCGCGGCGGCCGAGGTGACCGACGAGGCGTGGCTCCAGGCCATGCTGGACGTCGAAGTGGCCCTGGCCCGAGCTCAGTTCGCGGTAGGGCTGACACCTGCTCCCGCGGTGGAGGCGATCGTCGCGGAGGCCCGCGCGGACCGCCTCGACCTGGTCGCCCTGGCCCACGCGGCCCGGGCGGCGGCCAACCCGGTGGTCGCCCTCGTGCCCGCCCTCACCGAGGTCGTCGCCGCCAGGGACCCGGCCGCCGCCGAGTACGTACACCGGGGTTCGACCAGTCAGGACATCCTCGACTCGGCGGCCATGCTGATCGCCCGCCGGGTGCTCACCCTGATCGCCGCCGACCTGGAACGCACCGCTTCTGCCCTGGCCGGCCTGGCCGACGCCCACCGCCACACGGTCCTGGCCGGCCGCACCCTGGCCCAGCACGCCGTACCGACCACCCTCGGCCTGAAAGCGGCGGGCTGGCTCCAGCTCGTCACGGACGCCCTGACCCGGGTACGGGCGGTCGCGTCCGCGCTGCCCGCCCAACTCGGAGGCGCGGCAGGCACGTTGGCCGCGTACCGCGAGTACGCGGCACTGGACGGCGGAGAGAGCAGGGCGGGTGAGGGTGGAGTCGAGCTGCTCGCGCCGTTCGCGGAAGCGCTCGGACTGGCCGAGCCGACGCTGCCGTGGCACACGGTACGCACGCCGATCGCCGAGTTGGGCGCGGTACTTCAGCTGGTCACTGGAGCGTTGGGGAAGTTCGCGCTGGACGTGCAGACGCTGTCCCGCACGGAGATCGGCGAGGTGTCCGAGCCCGCGGCGGCGGGACGCGGGGGCTCGTCGGCGATGCCGCAGAAGCGGAACCCGGCGCTGGCCACCCTCATCGTGTCGGCCGCCCGCCAAGTACCCGCGTACGACCTGGTGTTGGCGCAGTGTCTGCTCGCCGAGGACGAGCGGCCCGCCGGGGCATGGCACGCCGAGTGGCAGCCGTTGCGGGAGGCGCTGCGGCTGGCGGGCGGGGCGGCGCACACGGCCGTGGAACTGGCGGAGGGACTGACCGTCCACCCGGACCGCATGCTGGCCAACCTCCAGCTGACCGGCGGCGCCATCGTCACCGAACGGCTGGCGGTGGTGCTCGCTCCGGTGCTCGGCAAGGGGAGCGCGAAGAAGCTGTTGTCGGCGGCCTCGGCCGAGGCGTCCGAAACCGGGCGCCCACTCGCTGAAGTGCTGTTCGGTCACCCCGAGTTGTCGTCCCGCTTCACCACCCCGCAACTGGCGGAACTGCTCGACCCGGCGCGCTACACGGGCGCGGCGGACGCACTCGTCGACAGAGCGCTGCGCGCGTACAGAGACATGGCCAGAGACAACGGAGAGGCCTGATGAGCGAAGTGAGCGGCGGCAGCGGCAGGGGCGGCGGCAGCGGCGGGACGGGGAAGGCCTCCCGGTCGTGGCCCGTCCTCGTGGTCGTGGTCTGTGCCCAGATGCTGATCTGGCTGGACACCTCGGTCCTCAACGTCGCCGTCACCACCCTGGCCGACCCGGCCGACGGTCTGGGCGCGACCCCCGCCGAACTGGAGTGGGTGGCGAGCGCCTACACCCTGGTCTTCGCCGGCGCCCTCTTCGCGGGCGGCGCGCTGGCCGACCGTTTCGGCCCCCGGAACACGCTCCTCGCGGGCCTGGCACTGTTCGGTGCGGCGTCGGGAGCCGGGGCTTTCGTCTCGTCCCCCGGCTGGCTGATCGTGGCGCGGGCCGTGATGGGCGCGGGCAGCGCACTGCTGATGCCGGCGACCCTGTCGGTCATCGTGCAGAGCACCCCGGAGGAGAAACGCACCCGGGCGATCGCGATCTGGAGCTCGTCCAGCGGCCTCGGCGTGGCCGTGGGACCGGTGGTCGGCGGGGCGCTGCTCAGCAACTTCTGGTGGGGCTCGGTGTTCCTGGTCAACGTGCCGATCGTGGCCCTGTGCATGGTCGGAGTGGCAGCCGTCGTACCGGAGTTGAAGGGCCCGAGGCGCCGCCGACTGGACCTGCCGGGGCTGGCCCTGTCGGTCGCCGGCCTCGGCGGGGTGGTCTACGGGATCATCGAACTCGGCAACGGCCGCACCTGGTACGGCCCGCACGTCCTCCTCCCCGTCCTCCTCGGCGGCGCCCTGCTCGCCGCCTTCGTCGCCGGCCAGCGCAGATCGCCGGCCCCCAGCCTGGACGTACGCCTCTTCCGGCAGCCCGGCTTCACGGCGGGCAGCATCGTGCTGCTGATCGCGTTCATGGCACTGGCCGGCCACCTCTTCTACGCGGCCTTCTACCTCCAGGGCCCTCGCGGCCTCTCCCCCGGCGACGCCGGAACGGTGATGATCGCCGCCGCGGTCGGCATCGTCCTGGGCAGCCAGGCGTCGCCCTCGATGAGCCGCCGGCTGACCGCCCGCTGGACGGTGGCGGCGGGCGTCCTGGCCACGGCGGTCACCTACATCGCGTACGCCTGGCTGGACGGCGGGACGCCGATCTGGTTCATCGCCGTCCTGCTGGCGGTCCAGGGCTTCGGAATGGGCCTGGTCGGTACGCCGGTCACGGCCGTGATGATGAGCGGGGTGCCGCCGCAGCTCGCGGGCGCCGGGTCGGCCGTCACCAGCGTCACCCGCCAGGTCGGCGGCACGCTCGGGGTGGCGATGGCCGGTTCGATCCTCTCCGGGGTGTACCGGGCCCGGATGTCCGACGCCGAACTCCCGGGCGCCGGAAGCGAGTTGTCCCCGGCGGCCGAGGAACAGGCCCGCACCTCCGCCGAGGCGGCCCGCTCGCTGGCCGATTCCCTGCGCCTCCCCGACCTGGCGGCGACAGCCGACCGCGCCTTTCTCGACGCGATGTACGCCGCCACCCTCTCGATCGCCGCCCTGGCCCTCGTCGGCTTCGCGGTGTCGGTCGTGGGCCTGCGAACACGGCCGCCACGACCACGCGACGCACCGCCTCAGGGTGCCCGGGACCGCGACGAGCAGGTGGAGTCCGCGTAGAGGGACAGGAGGAAGCCGCCATGAACGCGACCTGGGAATGGGAGAGAGAGATGGAGAGCGAGATGGAGAGGGAAGCCATGATGGCGCAGTCGACGCCCCGTTCGGTCTTCGTCACCGGCGGGAACAGGGGGATCGGCCTCGCCATAGCCCGCCGCTTCGCGACGGCGGGCGACCGGGTCGCGGTGACCTACCGGAGCGAGAAACCACCGGAGTCGGAGGGATTCCTGGCCCTGCGCTGTGATGTGACGGACAGTCAGCAGGTGGACGAGGCCTTCAAGGAGGCCGAGGAGGCACACGGCCCGGTCGGCGTCCTGATCTCGAACGCCGGCGCCGCCAACGACCGTCTGCTGGTGCGGATGACCGAGGCGGACTTCACCTCCGTCCTCGACACCAACCTCACCGGCGCCTTCCGCGTCACCCAGCGCGCGGTGCGCGGGATGCTCCGCGCGGGCCACGGACGTATCGTCCTGATCTCCTCCACGGCCGCTCTGCACGGCTCCGCCGGCCAGACCAACTACGCTGCGGCGAAAGCGGGGTTGGTGGGTTTCGCCCGCTCACTGACCCGCGAGCTGGGCCCCCGGGACATCACGTGCAACGTGGTGGCACCCGGCCTCACCGAGACGGACATGAGCAGCGCCCTCACCCCCGACCAGCGCCGCGACCTCCTCCGCCACACCCCGGCCGGCCGCCTCGCCCGCCCCGAGGAGGTGGCCGACGCGGTGGCGTTCCTGGCGGAGGCGGGGTATGTGCGCGGGGCGGTGATTCCGGTGGACGGGGGTGCGGGGCTGGGGCATTGAGGCGTACCACGGGGGCGGCTGGTCTCCACGTACGGGAGATCAGTCAACGACGGGAGCACCGAACCACCGCGTCAGCCGGCCGAGCAGCTCCTCCTGATCGTCACCGACCCACGCCACATGACCGTCCGGCCTCAACAGCACGGCAGGCACGTCCAGTTGCCCGCCTACGTCGACCTGCTCGCCGTCGTCGACGACGTGGTCGACCCGGTCCGCCCACCCCTCCACCGAGAGCCGGCCGGTCCGATCGAGGAGCAGCCCGCGCCCGCCACGCATCAACTCGTAGAGACGCCCCTGCTTCAACTCCACGTCCCGCATGCGCCGCCCGAGGAGTTCGTGCCCCTCCTCGTCGCCTTCGCCGAGGTCGTAGCGAACGTCGACGGCGGTGATCATCCCGGTCACGTACCGGTTCACCTCCTCGAAGTCCATCAGCTTCGAGAACAGTTCCCGCAGCGCGGTCGCACCCGGATCGGTCCCCAGCAGCGCGATCGCCGCGCGGGTGTTGTCCAGCACGCGGGCACCCACCGGATGCCGTTCGGCGTGGTAACTGTCCAACAGCCCTTGCGGAGCCCACCCGTTGACTGCGGCGGCGAGCTTCCACCCGAGGTTGAACGCGTCCTGCACACCGAGGTTGAGCCCCTGCCCACCGGTCGGCGGGTGGATGTGCGCCGCGTCTCCGGCCAGCAGCACCCGGCCGGCCCGGTACCGCTCGGCCTGCCGGGTGGCGTCCCCGAACCGGGACAGCCAACGCGGCGAGTGCACACCGAAGTCGGTGCCCGCGAACGCCCGCAGCTGCTTCCTGAAGTCCTCGATGGTCGGCGCGGTCGCACGGTCCTCGGCCACCCCGTCGGCGGGCACGACGACACGGCACACCCCGTCCTCGCCGGGCGGGGCCACGCCGAACCGCAGCTGGGTCTTGCGGACCTCCGCGACAACGGCGGCGACCGTAGCCGGATCCTCGGTCACCTCCATCTCACCCAGCAGCGTCTCCACCGTGGCGGCCACCCCGGGAAACCCGACACCGAGCAGCTTGCGCACGGCACTACGCCCCCCGTCGCACCCGACGAGATAACGCGAGCGCAGACGCGTGCCATCCGCCAGTTCGACGGTCGCACCCGCCCTGTCTTCGTCCCTGTCCTGGCTCAGCCCGACCACCTCGCATTCCCGGCCGCGCCGGATGTCGGTACCGAGTTCGAGGGCGCGCTCGTTGAGCAGCCGCTCGGTGACCGGCTGCGGGGTGGCGACACCGTACGGATGCGAGGTGTCCAACCCGTCCGGCCACGGCTTCACGATGCCGCCGAAGAGCCCGCCGACCTGGAACTTCTCACTGACCGCGAGGAACCGGTCCAGCAGCCCGCGCTGATCCATCACCTCGACGCTGCGTGCGTGCAGACCCTGCCCCCGGGACTCCCTGGTCGCCTCGGCCAACTTCTCCAGCACGACCACCTGGACCCCGGCGAGCCGCAGCTCGCAGGCCAGCATCAACCCGGTCGGTCCACCGCCGACGACGATCACGTCGATCATCGCAAAACCCCCATTTGTGTCGCAGCTTCCGGCTCAGGCTGGAGATTCTGCGGCACACCCGGGGCCTTGCCGCAAGCCCCCCGGTGAGCTATATGTTGAGAGTGGCAAGGAGTGAGCAACCTCCTTGCCTTTGCTTTTATCCGTCGCCGCCCGCCCCGCCCAGTCGCGGCCGCTCGACAACTCCGCCCCCATCAGGAACCCGTGGCCCCTAGCATCGCCCTATGTACACATGGCGGAGTCATGCCAATGTTGCCAAGGTCATCGAGTCGCTCCCTCGCGACCCGCGTGCCGACGAGTACCCCATGCCGGCCGTTCCCTACGGGTGGTACGCCGTACTCCGCAGCGCCGAGCTACGTCCGGGCCGGGTGGTGAGCCTCCACTACTTCGGCCGGGCGCTCATCGCCTTCCGCGGAACCGACGGCCGGGCGACCGTACGGGACGCACATTGCCCCCACTACGGCGCCCATCTGGGCGTCGGCGGCAAGGTCGTCGACGGCACGGTGGAGTGCCCCTTCCACGGCTGGCGGTTCGGAGCGGACGGCCGGTGCGTGGAGGCACCGTTCGCCGCCCGCACCCCCAAGGTGTCCCTCGGCGGATTCCCGGTCCGCGAACACAGTGGGCTCGTCATGGTCTACGCCGGTCCGGGCGACCCCTCATGGGACGTACCGGAGATCCCCGAAACGGAGTCCAAGGACTTCGCCGCGCCGATCGACGACAGCTGCCGGGCGCGCATCCACGTCCAGGAGATGCGCGAGAACATCGTCGACGAGTCCCACTTCCACTTCATCCACGGCCAGAGCGAACCCCCCGTCCAGGACTGGCACCAGGACGGCCCGTTCGCCGAGGCCCGCGGCCGGATCTCCCGGCGCGTTCTGCGCTGGGCCATCGACAACACCTTCGACGCGTTCATGTACGGCCCGGGCATCATGGTCGTCCGCGTCCACGGCCCCGTCCTGTCGGTGACCGCCGTCGCCCTCACGACCCCCGTCGACGACCGCACGAGCGAACTCCGGATGCTCTACTACATCCGCAAACCGTCCCGGCCGGTGCTCCGGTTCCTGACCCCCGTACTCAAACTCGCCTTCCGCGCGGAGGCCCTGGGCGAGGTGCGCGAGGAGGTCCGCATCTGGGACCACAAGATCCACCAGCCCCGCCCGGTCCTCCTCCCGCACGAGAAGGGGATCAGGGCGCTGCGGCGGTGGTACGGGCAGTTCTATCCGCCGGAGGTGGCGATGGTGCCGGTGGGTCACCCGAGCCGGGCGACATCGAGCAACGCGGCGGCCAAGGGAGAGAGTTGTGTCTGAGGAACCTGACGGCGTGGTCGTCTACTGGCGGCCCATGTGCACGTACTGCATGAAACTGCTGACCCAACTCCGCTTCACGCGGCTCCAGTACACGAAGGTGAACATCTGGACAGACCCGGAAGCGGCAGCGTTCGTCCGCTCGGTCGCGAACGGGAACGAGACCGTACCCACGGTGACCGTGGCCGGCCGGCCGATGGTGAACCCGTCGAAGCGAGAGCTGCTGGAAGCCGTCCGGACCTACGCACCGCATCTGCTGTCCAAGACCGACTGAGTGTCCCTCAAAGAGGAACAAGCTCAGCCCGGTGGTGGTCAAGGATGATGCGGGGGTGACTGATCAGGTTCCCCCCGTAATTCCGGCGCTGGTGTTCGATGGTGAGCGTATATCCGGACTCGTCGGCGGCTCGGTGACTGCCGGGCGCTTCGTGGTGGGGGGCGCCGGCATCGTCATAGGCCCGGCGGGAACGGTGATCATCGCGGAAGCAAATGACGCACCCGCCCGGAGCGGTGTGTGGAGCGCTGAGGAGGTTCGTCTGATCGGGCCCGCACCAGCACCGGTCACAGAGAGATTGATGAGGTCGCCCTGGGGTGCGGACGAAAACCCGTTGCCGATCCACATCACGGTCCGCCTCGGAGAAGAGGTCCTGTACCTGGGCACCGCCCAGGTGAGCCGGGCCAGCACATGCGACGGCGTTCTCACCGGCTGTGAACTGCGCTTTGAAACACCCTTGAGCAGAGAACTCCTCAACCGAGTGCGCCCACCGATCGCACCCGTGGACTTGCCGGACCTGGAGTGGCTCAGGGAGGTGAACGGTGACCGGGCGGCAGCGCTGGAACATTTCGTCACCGGCTGGTACCCCGCCGCAGGCACCGCCGAATCGCCTTCCCCCGGCTCTCCGTCCCGCCTGCCTGGTGGACTGAGGCAGCTGTACCGGCTCGCGAAGCAGCGGCCGGGTGCCCTCGGAACCCAGAACAGCATCCTGCCCGAGCGGGACCTGCACACCGACCATCTCGGGGAGATGCTCGTCTTCGGCGTCGAGAACCAAGGAGGTTTTTTCTGGTCACTGCTGTGGACGCTTGATGGACTTGAGACCGATCCGACTGTCTGGTTCCGTGAATTCGACGAGGAGCCGACCGCCGAACAGGAACAGCTCAGCGGCTTCCTGATCCAGTTCTCCCTCTTCGAGGCTTCGATGGGCGCCGACTACCTGGCCATGTCCCTCAGACTCGCGGCACCACAGGTCGAGCGACTCACCCAGGATTTGCACCTTGTGCCCCTGCGTCCCTTCTGGCCCTGGGCACCCACCTACTTCTACGTGGCCCCCGGCCTCGTAGTGCGTGTCAGCAACGCGGGCGGCGAAGAATTCGATGTCTGGGCCGGCGCCACCCACCGAAGCGCCCTGGACCCACTGGCCGACCTCTCTGTCAGCTGGACCCGCTTCGATGGCTGACCGTCACGAGATCAGCACCACAGCCCGTTATCGCCCAGGGGCAAGTTCATGTAATTCCCCAGGTTCTGGCTTGAGAGAGCTAAGGATTCATGACGGTCCTCACCCTGCGTCGAGCTGGTGGTCCGCCCAGACGTAGCTTTCGGGGAGCAGGTCGGTGATGGGCACGGAGCGGATGTGATCGTCCGGGCCGACGATGACCTTCAGGGCCGGGAAGTAGTCGAGGAGCACATGGCGGCACCGGCCGCACGGGGGAACAACGCCCCGGTCTCGGTCACCCACGGCGACGATCGTGTCCAGCTCGTAGACGCCCTGGGCGGCTGCCGTGCCGACCAGGACCAGCTCGGCGCAGGGGCCGCCGGTGAAGTGGTAGGCGTTCACTGCGGTGACGATCCGACCGTCCGTGGCGCGCGCCGCGGCTGCCATGGTGTGGTTGTCGCCCCGGCAGCGAGTGCGTGCGACGTGGGCCGCGGCCTGAACGAGTTCGTGGTCGACGGGGTGGTGGTGCCTGCTCATCTTCCCTGCCTTAGTGCGGTGTCGGGCGACGTTGTCCCGAGTGACAACACCGCGCAACAAACATCTACGGACGTCAACCAGGCCGGCCTCCGGGCTCAGACCACCCCCGGTGCCGCCGTAACGCCCATCACCAGCGAGTAGAGCGTGTCGTTCGCCGTGATGAAAAGGCGGTTCCGCCTCGGGCCGCCGAAGCGGATGTTGGCGACCTGGTTGGGCACCAGGATGCGGCCGAGCAAAGTCCCGTCCGGGGCGTAGCAGTGCACGCCGTCGTCCATGGCCGCGACCCAGAGGTGACCCCGGTCGTCGAAGCGGATGTTGTCGAAGCGAGCCTCCTCGCGGGCCCCCGCTTCGGCGAAGATCTTCCCCTCGGACAGCGTGCCGCCCTCGCGTACGTCGAAGACGCGGATGAGTCCTGCCCGGGTGTCGGAGACGTACAGCTCGGTCTCGTCGGCCGAGAAGACCAGGCCGTTGGGTGCGCCGAAGCCGTCGGCGACCAGCCGCACTTCGCCGGTGTCCGGGTCGATCCGGTAGACGTTGTTGGCGCCGATCTCACTTTCGCCGCGTACGCCCTCGTAGTCGCTGGTGATCCCGAAGTCCGGGTCCGAGAACCAGATCGAGCCGTCGGACTTCACGGCCGCGTCGTTCGGGCTGTTGAGCCGCTTCCCCCGGTAGCGGTCGGCGAGCACGGTCACCGAGCCGTCGTACTCGGTACGGGTGACCCGGCGGTTGCCCTGCTCACAGGTGATCAGGCGGCCCTCGCGGTCAAGGGTGTTGCCGTTGGAGTGGCCCGCCGGCGCACGGAAGAGGCTGACGGCGCCGGTCGCCTCGTCCCAGCGCAGCATCCGGTCGTTCGGGATGTCGCTCCAGATCAGCTGGCGCCAGGCCGGTATGTACAGCGGCCCCTCCGCCCAGCGGGAGCCCACGTGGAGCGTCTCCAGTTGCAGATCACCCGCGGCGCACTTCTCCGTACGGAACCTGTCGTCAAGGACTTCGTACAGCGCGGGGCGGCCGGTGGCCATGTCTGGTCTCCTTCGGTCGTTCTACTTCCAGGCGTTGAACAACATCCTGTCAGAAGCGAGTATTACAGAATGCCGTATGGTCAATGCCAGCCATTTGATGGATACGGTTTGGAGGGGAGCGTCATGGACGAGGTGGACCGGAAGCTGCTGAACCTGCTGCAGGAGGACGCCACACAGGCGTACGCAGCCCTGGGCAAGGCCGTCGGGCTCTCCGCGGGCGCGGCCCATGAGCGGGTACGCAAGCTTCGCGAGTCGGGGGTGATCCGCCGCACGACGATCGAGGTGGACCCCGCCGCGGTCGGCGGCGGGGTGCTGGCCTTCGTCATGGTCGACTCGTCCGCCTGGATGGGCGACTTGGGCGAGCGCTTCGCCGCGATCCCCGAACTGCAGGAGGCCCACATCATCGCGGGCAGCGCATCGGTCCTGGTCAAGGTCAGGACCGGGACGACCGAGCAACTCCAGGACGTACTACGCCGGTTGTACGAGATCGAGGGCGTCAGCGGCACCCAGGCAACGGTGGCCCTGGAGACGTTCTTCGAGAGGCCGGTGTCGACGGGGGCCTGAGACCCCCATGAGCACCACCACCGCGAGTTAGCCGGGCGTCCCGCCGCTCTCGCTTCTGTGGGCGAGGCTCTGCGCCTGCCCCTCGTGAATGTCGCTCACCCATTCCCAGCCGGGCTTGGCCGATGGGCCGAGCCGCGGATCGTCGGGAGCATGGCCGTCACGCAAGGCGTGCACGTACGCCCGATCCTGGTCGATCCGCGTACGTACCTCATCAGCGCCGCAGACGGACCCGTGACCGGGGACCAGGACCTCCACGTCGCCCGCCACGCCCTCAAGCAGCCGCAGCCCGACGAGGTAGTCCTCAACCGGGTCGTTGGTGCCGTTGAAGTTGTCGAGCATCGGAATCAGGACGTCAGAAAGCATGTCGCCGGCGGCGAGAACCCCGCTCTCCTCGACCAACAGCGCCGCGTGGCCCGGGGAATGCGCCGGATGCTCGATGATCCGGACGTGAGGGCCGTCCCAGGGAATCCGCGCGGTTCCGGCAGGGAGACCGGTGAGGAGGCCGAACAGGTCCAGCGGTGTCTCCTCGGCGATTTCCGGCGGCAGCCCCTCGGCCTCGCGGGACTTCCAGTCCGGTTTCGACCGCACCTCTCGCATCTGAGCCGCGCAGCGAGCAGTGCCGTAACGCGGCGCTTCGCCGAGTTCGGCGTGCCAGAGCACGTGGTCCCAGTCCGGATGCGTCGAGAAGCCTGCCGCAACGGGCTGCCCCAACTCACGAAGGTCGTTCGCGAGGCAGGCCATTTCGTCGCCCGTGATCCCGGCGTCGATGAGCAACACACCGGCCCGCCCCTGCACGACAACCGTGTTGTTCTGGATCAACTCGCTCTGGTGGATCAGCACACCCTCCGCGACCTGTCTCAGCACGGTGGCCCCTCTCCGCTGGTGATGGTCAACCGCTCGTCGAGACGGTAGTACCGGGCGGTGGGATTGCAAGCACTGAGCGCGCCGACCTTGCCGCACAGGTGCCGGACGGCCGTAGGCGTAGGTCGTGTTGACCTGACGGCCGAGCGTGTCGCGGGTCTTCGGGTCCGACCCGGACGCCTGGCCGATCGCTCATGAAGGCGGTGCGTCGGTGGTGGTTCGAGCCGGTGCCCCATGGCCGACCGGGGAGTACGACAGCTCCCAGGGCCTGCCCTCGACGCGGCCCCGCCACAGCACCCGGCCGTTCTCACGTTCCCAGTGGGCGACCCGTGCGGCCTTCGCCGCCACCTCCAGGCCCCACACCAAAGGCATCAGGCACATCCATGCTTCCCAGGCGAGGGCCAGGCCCAGCGCCGGCACCAGAAGCACCGGGAGGAAACCCAGGTTGACGGGCCGGTCGTGCCAGAAGTCCTCGGTGGGCAAAGCCGTCTCGGGGTCCACGGGAGTCGCGGCATCGAAGTCGCGCACCTCTCCGAACCATGGGATCCGGGTGGCCCTGAGAAGCGTCAACAGCACCCAGAGCGCGAGGGCGCCTGCAAACGTCGAGAGATAGCTGACATTCACGGACGGGAAGCCTCGTACCGGACCCACAACCACCACGCTGACGACCATGGCGACCACCGCGGTCAAGGAAAACCGCAGCTCGTGGTGCAGCAACCTGTCCATCGCATCCCCCCGTGCCGCCCGCGCGCTGAACCCCGCCAACTGTAGTTCCAGCGTGCCCAGTTCAACGACCCGGCGGCAAGTACTTCCTTTTCCGGCGGGTGAATGTCTGAGGCAGCGCGCCGAGCCGCCGCATCGCCGGTCAGGCCACCGTCTTGCCGTGCTGTCGGCGCACGATCTCGGCGATCCAGATCGGAGCGAACGGAGACGTGCAGCCCGGCGGAGTCGGGTAGTCCTTGAGCACCTCCAGGCGCTCGCCGATGTCGATCGCACGGGTGCGGTGCTCAGGGTGCTCGATCCCGATCTGGGCCAGGCAGTGGTTCATCGCCCACTGCAGTCGATCCGGGGCGTCCTTCATCTCCGCCTCGATGACATCGAGCAGTCCTGCGAGGTCGAGGCCCTCGGGCTTCTTCGCCACACGTTCGGTGGTCAGCGCCCAGCCGGCACTCGAGACCACCGGATCCGGGTCGGCGAACCAGACCGGTCGCAGCTCTTCGGCGTACGGGTTCTTCTTCACCACGTAGTTCACCAGCCAGTCGTGCACCTTGGGCCTGCGCGCCTCGCGCAACATGGCGTCCAACTCGTCCCGCTCGAACGCCTTCGGGCGGCAGATCAGGATCGCCACCAGTCTCGCCGCGGTGTCCCCCGTCTCCCAGAGCCCGCCCGCGAGTTCCTGCTGCGTCTTCAGCCGCTTGGCGAGCGCGCGCAGCTTGCCGAGGTTCACACCGTGATCGTCCCCGTGCCTCTCGTTCACCGCACGTGCCTTCGGATCCTCAAGCCCGGCCAACTCGGCCATCACCTCGGCAACCGTCGTCCCGGTCGGCGTCGTCCCGGCCATCTCAGCCTCCTGTCCGTCACGTGCGAGACTCAGCGTACGAGGGAAGCGGGCGCCCTGCCGTACAGACCGCGTGGCTCGCCCTCAGTACTGTTTGCGAACCGTCCCGGGCGGGTGGCGTCGGCTCGGCCGGCTCTTGGAGAGCCGCCGTTATGGCCCCAGACCCCAGACCCCAGACAGAGTCTCGACGCTGCATGGCAGTGGCCCCGCCGGCCGCGGTCAGGGGCTTTCCTGTTGCCCGCGTGATGCCAGGTTTCTGGGTGATCTGCGGTAGGGGCACACGGTCGCCGCATTCCTTTGCGTGGTCGGCCCTGCAAGTGGTCGGCGCGCCCCGAAGCGAGCCGAGGTGGCCACCTTCCACCCTTGCGTCCGCGAATACTTGGCTAGCCACGAGATTGCTGCTACGTTATTCATGTGGCCAGCCACACTTTCTGAACTTCCCCCACCGAACTGAGGAGACCCCATGGATGTCTCCTCAGAGGGGGCCATATTGCCTTGGAGGAACGACCCCATGTCCCACAAGAACTCTCAAGTGAAGCCCCCGATCAATCAGCGCGTGCTGGCCCTCGGCATCACCCCTGATGCGCTTACGCCGGACGATTTTCCGCCGGGGGTTTCGACGCTCGATGACCTGATCGCCATGAGGAAGCGCAGCTGGGCTGAGCTCCAGGCCACAGGTATCGACGGCGAGTCAGCCTTTGTCAGCCTGGACCCCGACGAGGCTGAGGCCGAGCTACGCCGACTGTTCGACGGGCGCTCGTTCGGGGTAGCGCTCATCGGCGGCGGCATCAAGAACGTCCCGGCGTACACCGTCCTGTTCGAACGGATCGTCAACGTGCTCATCGACGTCCAGCCGGGCATCCGGTTGAGCTTCAGCTCACATCCGACGAACGTGCCCGAGGCGCTGCAACGCTGGCTCAACAGGTCCTGACACAGACATCTCACGGAGCTGGGCCCGGGACGTGGCGGTGAGCGATAAGGCAGGTGGCGAGGCCGAGGAAGGCTTCGCGGATGTCGTCGCGCCATTCCCAGCGGTCCGCAGCCGGTGGACGTCGTGCGGCCAGGCGATCATCCGCTCGACCACATACCGGAAGATGCCCGGGCCGCCGCCGTGGCGCTCGCCTCGTTCGACAATGACCGGGCGGAAACCGCAGGCCGGAGCAGACGCCTGCTTCTCGTGGTCGTGGCCCCCGCGTGGCGGGCGGCAACCTGAGTGCCGGTGCCGTGGCGGGCGCGCTGCTCACGCCAGGGTGACGTGCATGTCGCCCTCGGCCAGGACATCGAGGAGTCCGGCGAACAGGTTGTAGGGCCGGCCGTCCGGCGTGAGGGTACGGGACAGGTGCTCGCGTGCGGTCGCGGCGTCCCGCCAGAGCAGGGTTGCGGGGGCGGTGCAGCCGAAGGTACCGCGCAGGCAGTCGTCGACGGCGTCGAGGCAGCCGCCGAAGTAGCCGCCCGGCCCGTTCACCGCCTCGCCGAGCGCCAGGTAGAGGCCCGGTACGTCGGTGATGTGCCGGCCGTCGATTTCGTAGGCGTGGCCGGCGGGCCGGTCAGGGTGGGTGCGTCGGCAGGCCCGTTCTCGGACGAGATCGAGCCAGGCCTCGCGGCGGCGGGTGTCGAGGCCGGCCCAGGCCCCCAGAGTCTCCGGCGGCCCGGCGAACCAGCGCTCCCAGATGGGCCGGGCGTATTCGGGAACGGGCGTGAAGAGCTCGCCGTCGAGTTCCAGGTCGATCAGATTCGTCCCGTAGGAGGACGGGCGCCAGGTGCTGACTCTGGTCCACAGCAGTCGTTCGGTGAGCGGCTCGCCCTGGTCGTCCTGTACCTCCAGGGCGGCCTCCTCCAGGTCCAGCGCCCGCCGGGTGCCCTTCGTCAGGGCCGCCCCCAGTCGATCACTCTGGGCGAGCCCTCGTAGGACGAGCGGGGGCGCCACCTGCTCGGGCGGCAGGACGCGGGCGAATTCCCGGCAGGAGCCCAGCCACCGGTGCCCGTCGTGCACTCGGACGGGACCCCTGTGCCCCTCGGGCGGACCTTCGTAGTCGTCGAGACCGGTGAGCACAAGACTGTCTGTCGCGAGCAGTTGCCCTACGCCGCTCTCCGCGTCCTCCAGCAGCCAAGGCTCAAGTGCCCCGACCTCCGGCACCAACCACACCCGGCTGCCGACCCAGCCGCGCACCTCGGCTCCTTCGGCAACCCAGCCGAACAGCTCGTATGTCCCACGTCGGGGTTCCCCGAACAGCCCCTCCGCCTCGGCGCAGACGCCCCAGGCATGGCCGTGCTCCGTCCCGGTCAGCGTGTATCGGGCCCGCCCGCGATCGTTCTCGTCCACATGCACGGTGGAAATCATGCCCGGACCCGGCTTGCGCGGGGCGTCCCTTTTCCCAGGGAGGTCTCCTACTGCTCGGCCCGGGGTGCGTCCACGACGAACGAGCCCTGCCCCAGCACGGTGCGGAGCCTGCCCTCCGTACGCAGTGCGGCCACGGCTTTCTGAATCGTTGACGCCGCGACGTCGAACTCCGCGGCGAGGTCCACCACCGCAGGGAAGCGCGCACCGGGAACGTACGTACCCGCATCGATCCTGCGCCGCAGTTCGCCGGCGATTTGAGTCCATACAGGCTTGCCCCGGTCGAGATCCATGGTTCGAACGTATGCGTCTTCGCGAAAACAAGCGACTGCGAATGCGGGAATGCGCGTATCCTCGGAATACGACATACCCCCGCGACGCGGCGAACGTCCGGGGGCGTGGCCACCAACCACAGGAGGTTGACGACATGCGCGAGCGTAGCGCGGCTGTACTGATCGGGGCGTTACTCCCCTTGTTGTGCTGGGTACTTCCCGCTACCGGCAGGCGCCGGAAGGCAGTCCCTGAATCGACCCGGAACGTCGTAACAAGCAGGAACGTAGGGAGCTTTACCCATTCGCCGGTACGGGTGCCTGCTGCGCGCCGGTCGCCGTACAGCACCGACCGGGCACCGCTGGACGGTTCGGCGTCACGGCTGTCCCGGCCGTACCTGCCTCCTCTCACGAAACCGGCACCGGAGACGAAGTCGTTCGCGGCGCCTCGTACGGCTCGTGTACGTCCCTACTGGGCGGCGCGTGAGCGGGCGGTGCGGTTGCGGCGGCGGGCGGTCACGGTGCTCGCCGTGGACTTCGGCATCAGCGTCGACACCCGGGACATCCACGCCGAGCTGAGCGGGGCGAGGGTCCGATGACCGGCGTAAGGAACGCGAGGGTTCAAGTCGCCGTACGGCAGGCCGAGTTGCCGATGCTGCGCGCCTACCGGCTGTGGCACGAGCACACCCGCAAGTGCGCCGACGGCTGCAGGAACGTCCGTAAGGCACAGGACGGCTGCGAGAGCGGGCGGGACCTGTGGGACGCATACCGCCGCGCCTACGCCGGAGGCGCCTGGTGACCCGGCCGACGACGCACACGAACCGGTGCGGGACAGCCCGCGCCTCCCTGCTCTACCACGCCCCGATCCTCGGTGAGTTGGGCGCCTGCGTCCTCCCCCACGGCCACGACGGCGACCACGGCGACCCCTGGGACCGCACATGGAACATGCCCCCGCTCAACTCCCCAATGAACACCTACACCGGCACGGGGACGGACGAATGACCCACTACCCCGAACCGACCTGGACGCCCGAACCTCCGTACCGCTCCCCCCGCTGCACCCTCAGCCAGCACCCCCGCTGCCGAGACTACGAACCCCGCGACACCGGCGTACCCGGAGTCCACTACCTCGTATGCACCTGCACCTGCCACCACCCGCCCCCGACCATGTCCGGCCTGCGGGGGTGTCCCACATGATGTCCCACCGCGCCTCCAGGAAACCTCTGGAGTCATGCGGGTGGACGCTCACCCTCATGGCCATGTCCGGGGCGGCGGTCCTGCTCATCCTCGACGTCCTGGAGACCCTCCACTGAGGCGGCCGGAGGGCAAGTGACCATGAGGTCCCGGTCGCAATCACGTTCGTCGCCCACCGTCCCACCGCACTCCTGCGATGGGACGGGGGCGGCCGCACCCTTGCCCCTCACGCCAAAGACCCGTACAACCACGGAATTTGGCCGCCTGGTTTCAGCCTGCGAATATTTTCTCTCGCGAATTATGCGAGAGGCATTGACGTTGATTACCGGAACCCTATTATCCAGTTGCTCGACACTTCGACCCTTGTTCGGGATATCGAATATCTAGGGCCGCGCACCACGCCGACATCCGGGGACAGCCCCTGACGGGGTGACCCGGAGCCGCTTGCTCAAGGATGACGAGGTCCTTATGCGCAGACGTAGCTTCAGCCCCAGACATCCCTCTGCGGCGCTCGCCGCCACGGTTGCGGCCCTGGCCGCGTTGGCGGCGCTGCTCGTCGCCGGTCCGGCCCAGGCGGCCGCCACCGGCGACTTACGCAGTGTCGCTTCCAGCCGATGTCTCGATGTGGCGGGCGTCAGCCAGACCGACGGCGCGAACGTGCACATCTGGGACTGCCACGGCGGAACCAACCAGCAGTGGACGTCGACGGATAGCAACCAGCTGACCGTGTACGGCAGCAAATGCCTGGAGGTCCCGGGCAACGCCACCACGTCCGGGACCCCGGTGCAGATCCGCACCTGCAACGGCGGTGCGAACCAGCAGTGGCGGGTGAACGCCGACGGCACGGTCGTCGGCGTGCAGTCCGGGCTGTGCCTGGACGTCTCGGGCGGCGGTACGGCCAACGGCACGGCGGTGCAGATCTGGTCGTGCCACGGCGGCAACAACCAGAAGTGGACCGGTCTGTCCGGGCCGGGCAACGCGTGTGCTCTGCCGTCGGCCTACCGGTGGACCTCGACGGGTCCGCTGGCGCAGCCGGCGAACGGGGGGCTCGCGCTGAAGGACTTCACCACCGTGACGTACAACGGCCGGCACCTGGTCTACGGGACCACCTCCAACGGATCGTCGTGGGGCTCGATGGGGTTCAGTCCCTTCACGAACTGGTCGGACATGGCGACGGCCACCCAGACCGGGATGAGCCAGATCGCGGTGGCGCCCAAACTGTTCTACCTCGCAACCAAGAACATCTGGGTGCTGACCTCGAATGGGTGGGGTACCAACTGGACCTTCACCTACCGCACGTCCAGCGACCCCACCAACCCCAACGGCTGGTCCGCCCCGCAGCCGCTGTTCACCGGCAGCTTCCCCGCCGGTGAGGGTGGCGTCCCGATCGACCCGACCATGATCGCCGACGACCAGAACATGTACCTGTTCTTCGCCGGTGACAACGGCAGGATCTACCGGGCGAGCATGCCGATCGGGAACTTCCCGGGCAACTTCGGCTCCTCGTACACGACGATCATGAGCGACACGGTGAAAAACCTGTTCGAGGCGCCGGAGGTCTACAAGGTCCAGGGCCAGAACCAGTACCTCATGATCGTTGAGGCTCGGGGTGTCAATGAGGACCGCTTCTTCCGCTCGTTCACGGCCTCCAGCCTGAACGGTTCGTGGACCCCGCAGGCCGCGACCGAAAGCAACCCCTTCGCGGGCAAGGCCAACAGCGGTGCCACCTGGACCAACGGCATCAGCCACGGTGACCTGGCCCGCAACAACCCCGACCAGACCATGACCATCGATCCCTGCAACCTGCAGTTCCTCTACCAGGGCTACGCCACCAACACACCGGCGAACACCCCGTATGCGGCACTGCCGTACCGGCCGGCCGTGCTCACCCTGCAGCGCTGACCCGCCTGATCCACGGTGATCGCGATGTGGCGCGGTCCGCCCGCGCCGTGGACGAGCTGTCTACGGCGTGGGCAACTCCACCCGCCGACCGATACTCGCCGCCTGGAGGAACCCCAGCCGCGCGTCGGCCGGGGTTCCTCTCGTTCGTGGACTCTCATCGTGGGTACGCACCCAAGCCCTGTGACGCCACCGGGGATCCGCCTGCCGGCCGGGGTGTGCCACCCCCATCGGTGACAGGTGTTGCGGGTCAGGACGCTGGTGGCGGCGCATAGTGGTGGGCAAGACCGGTGGCGAGGTCGCGAAGGTGAGCCCTGGCTTCGGTGGGGCCGTGCACAGTGATGGCGCTCCCGAACGGCAGTAGTTCTCGCACGTCCTCCAGATGCAGGAAGCGGATTGTCACCTTGCGGCCGGTGGCGGATTCTTCATGGTCGTCCCGGACGAGTCGTAGGCCAAAGATCCGTTGCGCCCGCTCGATCTGGGTCTGGTCGATGGTGACGCTGACCTCTATCGCGTGGTTGTGTTCCCACTGAGCAATGAGCGCTGCAGCGACGGTGGCCAGGGTCTGGCTCTCGCGGATCCGTCGTGGCTGGTCGACTTCTTTCCACGTCGTGATCCGTTCGAGCCGGTACATCCGTGGCACTCGGGCACAATCGGCGACGAGGTACCAGATGCCGGCCTTGGCGAACAGCCCGTACGGATCCACGACCAGGTCGCGTGGGGATGACTCGCGTGGGCTGTCGTACTCGATCCGTAGCCGGCGACCTCGCCGCACTGCGCCGATCAGCGAAGCCGGAGTCGTACCGGAAGCTCGTGCCTGACGCCAGGGACGGTTGTCCACGTGCACGACGTCGGTGAGCGGCAGGAGCTCATGAACTCGACGTGGCTGTGTAGCGGCGATCTTGGAGAGCGCGCGCCGGCTTTCGACCGATGCGTTGAGCTCCGCACGTTGCTTCTCATCCAGCCCGGTGAGCGACAGATGATCACGCTCGCCCGGTGTGAGTCGCGTGAGGTCGAGTCCGGATCCGGGCAGCATGGTCACGCCTCCGAGGCGGCCCCGGTGTGCGGTCACCGGCAGACCGGCGTCGCGGAGCCAGTTCAGATCTCGGGTGATGGTTCGAAGCGACACCCCGAGCGCTGAGGCGAGTTCCTGTGTGGTCACGGCATCCCTCGATGTGAGGAGCAGCATCAGGGTGAAGAAGCGGTCTGGGGTCACCCACCAATTTTTTCAGGAATTGCGACACGATGCGGCGCATATCCCGGTCAGGCTGGTCGATGCGTACCTGCCACCTGTGCGAAGGAACAGCCATGACCACATCCGTCGTGTCCATCGTCTACGTGAACGACGCTCCCGCCGCAGCTCGTTTCTACGGCGACCTCCTCGGCATGAGCCCCTCGTTCGAGACTCCGGGATACATCACCTTCGACCTCGGGCCGGGCGCTGACCTCGGTCTGTGGTCCGGCCAGTTCGAGCATCTGTCACCGGACGTCCCGCGCACCAGTGAGGTGTGCCTGGCCATCGACGGTGGACGACCCGACGAGCTCAACGCAACCTTTGAGCAGTGGAAGTCCAAGGGGGTCACGATCCTGCGTGAGCCTCATGATGCGGGGTTCGGGCTGACCTTCCTGGCAGCCGATCCTGACGGGAACCGTATCCGCGTCGCACCGAAGGGCTGAAAGGCCGCAATGCGGCAGGCGCGCACGACAGGTGTCGCGCCTGCCGTCGTCCGACTTCGAGAGGACGACGGGTGACCCACGCGAATGCGCCCCTGAGCGTCGAGGGCCGTAGGCGGCTCGTGAAGCGGTGCCAGACACGTCCCATTGCCCACGTCGCCGCTGAGACGGGTATCTCTCGCGCATGCGCCAGCACGTGGGTAAATCGCTGGCGGCTACACGGTGATGCGGGATGGCAAGACCGGCCGTCGAGTCCGCACCGGAGTCCGAACGCGACTCCAGCATGGGTCGTCGGGCAAGTGTCGGCGTACACCTTGAAGTGCCGAAGTAGGTACACGCGAACATGCTCACCGCGTCGCACACCATGACAATCCAGAGCCCTGCCTTGGCCCGCGAAGCAAGGCCAGCCGTCCTACGCCTCCGGCGGTACGGGTGGCGCCGGAAAGCCGCCAGCAGCACGCCTCCGCGAGAGCGTCACCAACGTCGAGCTCTCATACAACAATGCGCTCTTCCGGAACCTGCTCGGCAAACGCCGCCGGCATGGCTCGGTCCAACGGCTGGGAGGCCAGATCCGCGGTGAGGCCCTGGGCGTAGACATCCGCGACCGCGTCGTAGGAGTCCCAGAGGGAGGTGCTGTCCACCCAGCCAGTGTGCGACACGCCTCCAGAGACCCTCAGGTCAGCCGGTGCCGCAGGGACCCACCGCACGGTGACACGTAACGGAAATGGCCGGCACAGGTTCACGCCGACTACCGCGCAGGGCACGCCAGTTCAGGCCGCGCACGATTCGGAGAGCACGTCACCACGGCCAGCGACAGGTACGAGGGACGGTCCAGGTAGACGCCCAGCGACACGTCAGCGCCCGAACACAGCCGCGCCGCGGCAGAGTTGATCAGCGTGGCGAGCCTGGTGATGTCGCGGTCGCCCTCGAAGGCGAACCGGGGCGCGTACTCCGCCAGCCGCTCCCCGAGCCACGCCGCCGCCTCCTTCGCCTCGTCCCACGTGCCGCGCACCAGAGAAGCCGGCTTGATCAGCCAGTACGCCGTCTCCAGCGGGGGCAGATCCACCACCGGGAACTCCGCGGCCACTTCGCGGTACCGCTGGATCTGTTCCGGCCTGCTACCGGCCGGAGGCGGCTCGGGATGAGGAGGCCGCCGTAGCGCCTCCTGGTCGAAGCGCTCTTTCGGGCCTGTCCACAGATAGCCGTGATGGTGCACCAGCCGTACCCGTTCTCGGAGTTGGGGATCGAGTAACCAGCCGGTCCCGGCCCGTGTGTGTCGAGGGGGAACCGGGACCGGCCGTCCTGGGGAGGGAGGCGTCAGACCGGCAGACCGAACCGCGCCGGGTCGATGCCCGCCGCGTCCAACTCCTCGGTGGTGAACCGCAACGGCACAGCGTCCGGCCGCTTGCTGTCACCCAGGGCCCAGGCGTCGTCGCCGATCCGGGCCAGGGTCACGCATCCCTCGCTACAGGGGCCACCGCACGCCTTCACGAACGAGGCCCCGTTGATGTCGAGCGCATACAGATCGGATCCGTCCAGCATCACTCCACCTTCCTGCTCACCTGATCGCGGCCATGGCTGACCGCCGCCGCCCGGATCGGGCGGAAGTCCCTGAGTGCGAGATAAATTCGATACGCACCGACGCTGAATCTTCGCCTCGGCGGAGATGCGGAACGCGTCTGCTATCAGCTCGGCGTACTCGACTCGGAGTATTCCGACGTGAACAAACGGCACCCCTGAATGCGTGACCAGCGGTCGTAGCTGCTCCTGCACACGTTCTGGAAGACCGAGAGCGACCAGCGCTTCGCGAAGCGCTTGAGTGGAATGGTCCGCTCGACTGCGACTGTCGCGCCACGTCTGCATATCCATCAATGCGCCTCCGCATGATGCTGGCGCAGCTCGACGTTCGCGTCTGAAACAGCACTGCAGTCTCCCACCGACCTAGAATTCTCCCGGCGCACGCTGATACCGAGACACACACTGCACCCTGGCGCCGCCTTCGGTTCCGGTGGCAGTTCCGTGAGTCCATACCCATGAGGCTTCCGCATACCCGCCATCGATCCTCCCCGACTTCGATCCTGATCCATAGTCAGGCACATCCGAGGCAATATCCAGGGTTATTTGCCTTGTCGGGTAAAGATCATGAGCGGAACTGGCGAGCCCACTCGGACAGACGTTCCCGCCCTTCTTCCTCGAACAAAGCACACCTCTCGTACACAGTGAATTCTTCGAGGTAGGCAGAAATATCTCGGCGGTCCCGGAACACCATCGCTCCCGTCTGCGTCTCCACCGTCGCTATCCGTGAGTCATAGACGGTGAATGTGTTCAGAGGGGCCGTCGGCAAGTGACCTTCCAAAGGGATGACGCCGAGGCGAATGTTGGGCAACTGGCTGATCGAAATCAACCGATCCACCTGCATAGCCATGGCCGAGGCGGGGAGAAACGGCCACCTGACGGCCTGCTCTGTGAGAATGAAGGTGAAACGCTTCGACGTATCGTAGAGAACTGACTGTCGTTCCAGCTTCTTCGCGATCGCCTTGCTGTTATCCCCAAGGTTACGAGCGAGGCTGGCCCTCACATACTCGGGTGTGGCGAGCAGGCCAGTAACCATGGACAGTAGAAAGTACCGAAATTCCGTGGAGGACCGCTCGAAGCCGGCCAGCTCGTTCTGCTTCTTCTCCAGACCAGTCCGACGTTGCGACCACACGTCCTGCCATTCAATGTTGGCCATTTGAGCAAGCGCGACTATACGCGAGACGAGATCAGACGGCGCATTCAAGGCTCTCAAAATCAGTTCTACGTCAACAAGGCTCGGCGTGATCTTCGCGCCTTCGATATTACTGATCTTCGTCTGGGACATATTACAGCGCTGAGCGAGCCGGGTCTGATTGATCCCGACTCGCTTGCGAAGCGTCTTGAGAGTTTCAGCCAGGTCTGCTCTTGACTGGCCTAGCTCTTCCGGCTCAAACGTCAAGACCCTTCACGTATTCCTCAAAGGGCACCGACTCAGCCAATGCGATGCGCTGGTATTCGATGAAGGGCGCCACGTCACCCTCATACACTTCCCGGTTGATCTGAGTGCCGTCCGACTCATAATGCATGAGGACGACTTCCTTCTTGTCGAACATCCAGAAATCCTGGACACCGGCCAGCGGGTTACTTCTGCCGGTCACATCCATGATTCGGATTTCATCACCGGCCCACACGTGCGGCTGGTAACACATGAACTCGTACTGAAGGTACACAGAAAGAGGCCGGGTAACGATGTGCACGCGCCCCTTACTCTTCCCTTCACGGCGCACCCTCTTCAGGTCCTCCGTGTAGGTGCTCGAGTGCGTATGAGGATCGATGCGTTCGCCTGCCAAATAGGCCCGGATCGCTTCCTCTTCCTGCGGGACCTTGTAGACGGGTAGGGCCTCAAGGCGCCATGCCTCACTTTGGAAGTCCCGGAACTTGGCCTTCCAGGCTTCACCAGCCAAGAGCACGAACTGCCTCCCTGAGAGTTGATTCCGGGATCTCCACCAGCCCCTCCCCGTGGGGAGGGTGGAAGACGTTGGACACGTCGCCCTGGACGATGAGCGAGCCGCTTGCGGTCCGGTAGATGTTGGGACAGTCGTCCTCGCCGCACTCCCCATTGCCGTTACCAGTAAGCCGGGTCAGTTCCTCACGCGCCATGCTGGAAACTCCCTTGCGCCTGACCCCTGTTGGGGCTCTCGGACACGACGATACGGCGGGCAATTCGGGGACGTCGACGCAACAACGCCAATATTCGCGTTGTCGGGTAAACGATCTCGACCGCCGACACCGACGCCCTACCACCCCGGCACGGCGGAAGCGTTTGCCCGCCCTCCCCGGCGTCGCCCCGCTTCCAGGCGCACATGGAGTCCCGGTCCCCCTGACCCAGCTCAAGAGCACAGCGCAGTCACCGCGCAGGCGTCCCATCAGCACGGCCGGCGAGATACCGATCCAGGATCTCCGGACTGTCGGGAGTGAAAGTCCACTCCCGAAGGATCCGCGGCAGGTCGGACTCGCTCAGCCAGCCGTGCCAGGCGACCTCGGTCGGGTTCGGCATGACAGCCCGGGGAACGACGGCGTCACACACCCCGAGCCAGTGAGGGCTCAGACCGCTTCGGTTGAGGAACTTGAACCGAAAGCGCACTGCCGCCGACACCCCCAGCTCCTCGTCCAACTCACGGGTGGCCGCCTGCTCGTAGGACTCCCCGACTCCCAGGGCTCCACCGACTCCGACCTCGTAGTGCCCCGGGAATCGGGGCACTTGCTCAGCACGCCGATGGACGAGGATCCGACCCTGCCGGTCGTGACACACGACCACGGCGATCCGGTGCAGCCAGCCCTCCCGGACGGCGTCTCTCCGGCTCACCGGCCCCAGCACACGGTCCTGCGCATCGACACGTTCCACGACTTCGTCCACGACGCACACGATCGCAGAACCCACTGACAACAGGCCTCGGCGCCGGACTGCCAAGTCGTCGGCTCCGACCCCTACTTACCTGAGCCGCCGTTGTCGACGAGAGGGGAGCGCATCGCGGCGAGCATCTCGCGGTGGCAGTGCGCCTCCGGACAGCTGAGCAGATGTCGTCCTCAAACCCGCACCGTCAAATACCCCCACCCACCCCAAGTGCTCACGTTGCTCTTATCCGTAGCGCTGCTCACATACTGAGTCCGCACCCGGAACTTCTGATTGACCGCGTTCGTGAGGCTCAGTGAAGTCACCGCCGTGCTGTTCGCGTCCAGGGAGAAACAGGGCGACGTAGTCAGCGTGTGCCAGGCCCCGCTGTAGAACTCCTGGGCCTGGAAGCGTTGGCACTGGCCGGCCTTGTTGGGGGTCACCGTCGCCGTCACTCGTGGCTTCACGGTGTGGTGGTAGACGCGGTAAGGAATGCCGCTGTACGTGACGTTGCCGTAGTAGCCGCCCAGGGTCTGGGTGATTCTCACCTGGTCGTACACGGTCCGGGCCACCGAGGCGGGGGCGTACCGGTAGTCGCCCCCGAACGACGCCGTGAACGTCGTGTTGCGGGTCAGGGTGTACGTCCCCTTCACGTTGCCCTGGGTGTCTGCGGTCGCCGTCTTGACCAGTGTCTTCTTCGTGGCGCCGTACGGCTGCGCCCAGATCGACACTGAGCGGCTGTTGTACGTCGTGCCCAAGTGCGCCGTCACCGTGGCCGTCGCGCCGTAGGTGTAAGTGGACGCGTTCGTCGCCACGGTGACACTCGTCGCGACCCGCGACACCTGGACGATCGCCGAGGCAGTCGCCGCCTGGTGGGAGGTGTCGCCCGGGTAGCTGACCGTATAGGTGTTGGCGCCGCCGATGGTCGGCGTGTCCTTGATCGTCAGGTTGCCGGCCGCACCCACAACTGTCGTCCAGCGCACCGGAGTTGAGGTGTGGGCCGCGTCCGTTCGGGTCACCGTCACCGTCTCGCCCGTTGCGTACGGCGCGTCGGTCAGGGTGCCGGTGAAGGTCAGCGCGGCGCCGCGTGTTGCTGTGCCGGGGGCCTTCAGGGTCAGGGCCGGGGTGTACGGGGAGACCTCGACGGTCGCGTCCGAGGACGTCGGCTCGTGCGTGGCGTCACCCGCGTAGGAGAGGTGGTAGGTGAACCGTCCCGCAGTGCCCGGGGCGTCCGTGACCTTGAACTCCGTGGTGGCCGGGTCGACCTGGACCGACGGGAGTTGTGCCGTTGCCTGCGTGTCTTCGTTCGTCCTGGAGACCTGGACCGTGGTGCCCTGGGGAAGGCTGCCGAGGTTCAGGGACGTCATGAGCGAGCCCGTGAAGGCCACCGAGCCCGGCTTCGCCGAGGTGAGGTCCGGGAACGGGATCGTGGTCAGGAGCTTCGCCACGTGGACTGTCAGCGAGGCCTTCGCGGGGCGGTGCGTCGCGTCTCCGGCGTACGTCACCTCGTACGTGTACGCGCCCTCGTCCTGGCGGGTGTCGGTGACGGAGAACGTGCCGTCCTTGGCGACCGTGGCCGTGGCGTCCGGCAGTTCCGCTCCGTCCCGGGTCACCTGGAGCTTCGCGCCTGCCGGGAGCCAGCCCTTGGTGCTGAGCGTTCCCTTGAACGTGAACTGCTGGGTCGGGGCCGCGTACTGCGGGGCGTTCAGGGTCAGTTCGGTGTCGGTGAGCTTCGCATCGCTCAGCACGTTCAGGGTGTAGGCGCCCGCCGGGTCCTTCGTGACGGCGTACAGCGTCGTGCCGTCAGCTGCCCACTCCAGGCCGTCCGGGGCCAGGGTGCCGGTCGGGAACGTGACCTTGTTCTCGGCGAGGCCCGAACCGGCGTAGAGGTACAGGCCGGCGGCCGAGCCCGCGGTGGAGCCGACGGCGATCGTCCCGTCGGTGTCGGCGGCGAGGGAGTTCGGGGCGGAGTTCACGCCGCCGGTGTAGTACACGGGGCGGTCGGCGGGGGCCAGGTCCTCGGTGCGGTACGCCTGGAGGGCGGGCTGCTGGGGGGCGGCGAGGAGCAGCTGCGCGCCGTCGGCGGTGACCTGGAGGCCGGTTGCCGTGCCGCCGTGGACCAAGGTGTCGGCCTTGGCGGTCGGTGTGCCGGAGGAGACGTCGTAGGTGGCTACGTGGCTGAGGCTCTGCTGCGGTTCCTCGGCGGCGAGTACTCCGCCGCCCGTTGCCAGCAGGGGGGCCACAGACCAGTGCGACATCGAGGGCTCGGGGGTGGCTGCGGGGGCGGAGGCCTCCGGGTCCATCGAACCTATGGCGCCCGCGCCTTCCGTCGCATCCGTGTTCGTGTTCGTGTTCGTGTAGCCGTACCAGACCTTGCCGCCCGCCACCGCGACCGAGACCGGGGCGCTGTCCGTGCCCGTCGGGATGCGGGTGGACTCCGTCAGGGTCGTCGTGTCGATGGCCGCCAGTGCGTCGCCGTCCGTCAGGGCCGCGTAGAGCGTGCCGCCGTCGGGGGACAGGGCCAGGCCTGTGGCGCCCTGCTCGTTCGCGATCGTGGTGACCGGGGTGCCGGACAGGTCGGTGACCACGATGGCGGTCGAGCCGGGGCCCTGGCTGAAGAAGATGTGCTGGTGAGCGGTGTCGACCAGCATGTGCGCGTACTGGGACAGCGGGAGCGCGGCCGTGCTGTCGGCCCGGGCGGCGGGGCCGGTCAGACCGACGGTGGCGGTGGTCAGGCCCGCTACGAGCGATATCGCCGTCGCCGATGTGAGCGAGACCTGCTTCAGGCGGCGCATGGAGCTCCTGGGGCAAGGGGTGTGAACTGGCAGGTCGGACATTAACTCCCCCTGCTGACATACCTGCCGGGAGGGGCCCCTTTCCCCCTCATGAATCCGGTAAGAACGCCGGAGCACCAGAACGCCCGGGCCGGCAAAGCCGACCCGGGCGCTCAGTAAGGCGGAAGACGGGCGTACGCCTACGGCGTCACCTTGGTGATCTTCACCGTGGCCACGCCCGCGGCCGTGCCCAGGGCGTTGACCAGGCGTACCTCACCGAGGAGTTCGCGGCCTTCGGCCACGTTCTCCTTGGCCGTGACGGTCGCGGAGACAGTCCTCGTGTCGCCCGAGCCGAGCTTCACCGGGTCCTGGTCGGCCGGTGTGACCGTGCCGAGCGCGGAGGAGGAGAACGCGTCGCGGTAGTCGTACGCGACCGAGCCCGCCGGGACGTCGAACGCGAACACCTCGACCGTGTACGTACCGGCGGCCGGGTCGGGAATGGAGACGGACTCGTCCGAGTCACCGTCCGCCGACTGGTCCACCAGGTTGCCGTCGGCGTCGTACACCATCAGGTCGAGGTCGACGGTGAAGTCGTCGATCCCGCTGATGGCGGCGTCCAGTGTCGTGGCGCCCTCGGGCACCACGACGGTGTAGCTCTGCGTCTCCTGGTCGGCGATGGTCGGGTGCGCGGTCTGCGCCGAGGCGAGCGAGCCGCCGCTGAACGTGCCGTCCAGGGCCGCGTACGTGTTCGTCGCCGTCCAGGAGACGGCGGCCTGGGTGCCCGCCTTCACCTCCGGGACGGTCACGGGCTCCGGGTCGAAGGTCGTGCCGTACACCTTGACGTGCAGGTTGTACGGGTTGTCGAGCATCTCCGTGGCGTAGTACGACTGGACCACGATCTCCCAGACACCGGCCTTCGGCCTCGGGTACGCGGCCACGTCGGACGTTTTGGGGTCGTCGTCCTTCGTCTGGATGCCGTACGGGTGGACCGCACTGGCGACCGTCCAGCTGCCGTCCTTCAGTCCGTCGAGCGCGACCTCCATCGAGGTGGCGCCCTCGGGGACCGTCACGAAGTACGACTTCGCGCTGTTGCGCTGCACGGAGTCCGAGGCGGAGAAGGTGTAGCCGCCCGGGGCGGCAACGGGAGTGGAGACCACCACCGTCGTCATGATCTGCCGGTCGATGCCCACGGTCGTCGGGTCGTCGACCTCCAGGCGGGCGCTCTTGATGCCCACCGCCGTCGGCGCGGCCAGGACCTTGACGGTGACCGGCTGGTTCAGCGGGAGGAGGACCGTCGTCGGGCCGACGATCGAGAAGGTGTCCGACGTGTTGTTCTTCAGACGGAGCGTGTGCGGGACCGGCGTGGCGGGGCCGGTCGTACGCGTGATGGTGACGTCGTACGTCTTCTTCTCGCCCGCCTTCAGGCCGCCCTCGCGGTCGTGGAGGCCGGTGCCGAAGCCCGGGGTCTTCAGGTACGGGTCGAGCGCGGTGTCGACCGGGGCCTTCACCGTGTACTGGGCGGGCTCGGCGGAGTGCAGCGCCGCGCCCTCGGCTATCTGCTTCCACGCCGCCATGATGTCGATGCGGCCCGCGCCCTCCTCGTACGCCTGGAGGTCCTTGATGTGGCCGGCCGTGGAGGTCAGGGCCGTGCGCAGTTTCGCCGGGGTGAGGTCGATGCCCTGCTGCTTCGCGGCGGAGAGCAGCAGCGCGCTCGCGCCCGAGGCCTGCGGGGTCGCCATCGACGTGCCGTTGTACATGCCGTAGCCCGGGGGCAGTGTCCAGCCCGTGTACTCCGAGTAGAACTGGTCGCCGGGCATCCAGCTCGGGAGGGAGCTGACCGCGGCGCCGGGGGCGACGAGCGTGGGCGCGAAGCCGCCGTCCTCGCGCGGACCGCGCGAGGAGAACGTGAACAGGCCGTACTTCTTCTCCACGACGGAGCCGTAGTCGGCGGCCCAGGTCTCCTTGGAGACGCCCGCGCCGACCGAGATGACCTTGTCCGCGAGGCCCGGGTCCTCGATGGTGTTGGCGCCGGGGCCGGAGTTGCCGGCCGCGATCACCAGCTGGACGCCGTACTGGTCGATCAGGCGGGTGTACAGCTCGGAGCGCGCGTTGTTGCCGTCGTTGACGGCGGGGAGCCCACCGATCGACATGCTGACGATGTCGACGCCACGGTTGACGACGACGTCGATCATGCCCTCGGTGAGCCCGATGTTGGTGCAGCCGCCCCCGAAGATGCAGGCGCGGGACGAGACGATCTTGGCGCCGGGGGCAGCCCCGTTCATCTTGCCGCCGAACAGGCCGTTCGCCGCGGTGATACCGGCGACGTGCGTGCCGTGCGACTCGTTGACGACACCGATGTTGACGAAGTCGGACGTCTTGCCGACCCAGTCGCCGCCGTACGGGTCCATGGGTACGTCCTTGCGGATCTCCACGACGAACGGCTGCCGTTCGGAGATGGCGGTGGCGGGGTTGTCCGTGCCGAACCAACCGATCTGGTGGCCGTCCTTGTACGGCTTCATCGGCTCGTCGTCGGCGAAGTCGCCGTTGTCGTTCACATCGACGGTGACCGTGCCGGTCGTCGCGTCGTAGAGGACGCCCCAGGCGTCGGTGGTGTCGCCGTCACGGTTCGCGTCGCCGTCGGGCTCACCGTCCTCGACCTTGCCGCCCGCGGTGACCGACTCGCGGAAGAGGTTGATCCGGTACGTGTCCGAGCCGGACGGGGCCTTCCAACTCTGGCCGTCATAGGTGAAGTCGGTGCCGGTCACCGAGGTGTTCATCGCACGCCAGGTGCCGTCGCCGTCGATGATCGGGTCGGTGGCCGTCACCCAGTCGGCGATCTTGCGCTCGCCGGTGGTGGTCGTCTGCAGCGCGGGGTGGCCGAGGTCGACGCCGGTGTCGACGACACCGATGGTGACGCCCCGCCCGTCCGCCGTCGGGTGCTTCTTCACGAAGTCGACGGCGCCCGTCTCGAACGACGGGTTGTACGGGTTCACGGCCGGGGTGTTCTTGTCCGGCCCGGGGTAGGTGTCGGCGGTCTCCGAGGGCACCGCGGTCGCCTTCAGGGCGGCGCCCTTGGCGGTGTCGGAGCCGGGCAGCGGCTCGTCGAGCGAGATCTCGTCGCGCAGGTCGATGCCGTGCACGGAGGAGAGCTTCACGGCGGCGGCGATGGCAGAGCCCGCGCGGCCGGTGGGGACGGTGGCCCGGACGTACCCGAGCTTGTCGTAGGTGCGGCCGACGGAGCCGCCCTTGACCGCGTCCAGCTGTTTGACGACCTGCTCGGTCTGCCCGGGCGCCGTCGCGATCATCATCGTGACGGTCCGGTCGCCGTCGGCCTCGGCCTCGGCGAGGAGACCGGCGTCAACCGAACCGAGCTTGTCGTGCGCGGACTTGAGGGCGGGGGCGGACGTGTCGTCGACGTCCAGAACCGGGCCGGTGGAGTTGTCGGCGGCGAAGGCGAAGGGTACGGGTCCGGCGGCGGCGAGCACGGTCACCAGACCGGCGGCCACGGCGACCCGGACGGCTCGTCTCATGCCGGGTATCGGGGGGATATGGGGGGTGGTGGAGGGCATACGAAGTCCCTGGTGCTGAAGGGGTGCGGGGGGTTGTTGAAGGGATAGATGAAAGCCAAGCTTTGCTCAAGTGACGCCAAGTTATTGAGAGTTAAGGCATCCAGGCGGCAAAGATGGCGTAAATTCGCCATGCGCCATCCGGCTGTTACCGGGGCATCTCATGACATCCAGAGGTGCCCAACTGCCGTGACCCGCTCGCCATTTGAACGTGTAACCTGCGATTTCGAAAGCGACTCCACTTTGTCAAGAGTAAGTTACCGGCTAGTTCACCAAAGAGCGGGCCGGACGGTGGTCGCGGCCGAAGAGAATCGCTACTGGAAAGTAGTCAGTGAACTCCGTGAAGAAACCGTGTAGTTACTGACCTTTCAAGCACTTCAGCCTTCTCACACAGGCTCATGGACAACAAGATGACCTTGATCTCGGGGACTTGACCACTCCATTCGGGAAAGGCACCACCTTGCCCCAGCAGCACCCCGGCCGACGCCCCCGCGTCGGCCGCAGAGCAGCCTCCCTGCTCGCGCCGGTACTCGCCGGCGGCCTGATCCTCGCCTACGGCCCCCTCGCCCAGGCCGCGCCGGGTGACCCGGCCGCAACAGGGCAACCGGCCGACAGCGCACAGCAGTCGCACACCGCCGGCACCTATCTCGTCCAGCTCGCCGACGATCCCGTCGCCACGTACGCGAAGACCGCGCCCGCGCCGGGCAAGCGCCTCAACACGGGGACGGGGGCCGTACGGGACTACGTCGGCCGTCTGAAGACGCAGCGCGAGAAGGTGCTGGACGAGGTGCCGGGCGTCCGGCCGCTGTACAGCTACCAGTACGTACTCAACGGGTTCGCCGCGAAGTTGACGGCCCGTCAGGCGAATACCCTGGCCCGTACGCCGGGTGTCGTTTCGCTGGCCCGCAACGAGATGCGCCAGCTGGCCGCCACCTCGACCACCTCGCCCATCGCGGACAGCGATACGGCCGCCACGACCCGTACGACGGCTGCGGCCGGCGCCACCGCGTCCTCCGGCACGCTTCCCGTCGCCGACACCGCCAGGTTCCTCGGGCTGAAGGAGCCGGGCGGGCTCTACTCCAAGGTGCCCGGCGGGCAGAAGAACGCGGGCCGGGGTCTCATCATCGGTGTCATCGACACCGGGATCGACACGGCCAACCCCTCCCTCGCAGCCCTTCCGGAACCGCTCGCCGATGCCGACGTCATCGCCAAGAAGTGGAAGGGCAATTGCGACCCGGGGGCCGACCCGGCGCACCGAGTCACCTGCAACAACAAGGTGATCGGCGCCCAGTACTTCAACAAGGGCCTGTCCGACCCCGACGGCACCGACTGGGCGTCGCCGATGGACGCCGAGTCCCACGGCACGCACACCGCGACCACCTCGGCCGGTAACTACGACGTGGCCGCCGCGGTGCCCGACACCGGCATATCCGGCCGTATGTCGGGGCTCGCCCCGGCCGCCCGCGTCGCGGCCTACAAGGCCTGCTGGCACGACGGCTGCTGGTCGGTGGACCTCGCCGCCGCCTACGACAAGGCCGTGGCCGACGGCGTCGACGTCATCAACTACTCCATCGGCGGCGGCAACGGCGACCCCACCAACACCATCGAGTACACGGCGATGTTCAACGCCGCCAAGGCGGGCGTCTTCGTCTCGACCTCGGCGGGCAACTCCGGGCGCGGCACCGTCTCCAACAACGTCCCGTGGGTGACCACCGTGGCCGCCGCCGGCCACGACCTCGCCTACCGGACGACGGTCACCCTCGGCAACGGCGCCACGTACGACGGCGTCGGCGTCAACGCCTCCGCCGTACCGTCCGCGCCGCTCGTCGACGCGGCGAAGGCCGCCCGCGACGGCGTCGACCCCGGCCGGGCCGAGCTGTGCGTCCCGGACAGCCTCGACCCGGACCGGGTCAAGGGCGCGATCGTGCTCTGCAAGCGCGGCGTCAACGCCCGCGTCGACAAGAGCGCCCAGGTCAAGGCCGCGGGCGGCGTCGGCATGGTGCTGTACTACGTCAACCCGTCCGACGACACGATCGCCGACGCCCACACCGTCCCGACCGCCTATCTCAAGTCCCCGGGCGGCCTGGCCGTGAAGGCGTACGCCGACAGCACGGGCACCGCCGCCACCGCGACGCTCGGCGCCGCGAAGGCCGTGCACCAGCGGGCCCCGCAGATCGCCGGGTTCTCCTCCGGCGGCCCGGACCTCACCAGCGGCGGCGACCAGATCAAGCCCGACATCGCGGCCCCCGGCATGGACATCGTCGCGGGCACCTCTCCGGCCAACGCGGCCGGTGCGTTCAAGGGCGAGCAGGGCATCATGTCCGGTACGTCCATGGCCTCCCCGCATGTCGCCGGACTCGCCCTGCTGCTGCGGCAGTTGCACCCCGACTGGTCCCCCATGGAGGTCAAGTCGGCGCTGATGACCACCGCGACCACCAAGGACAACGAGGGCAAGCCGATCGCGCGCTCCAACGTCGACGGCCCGGCCACCCCGCTCGACTACGGCTCCGGACACGTCGTACCGAACACCGCCGCCGACCCCGGTCTGGTCTACGACTCGCACTCCGCCGACTGGACGTCGTACATGTGCGCCCTCGGCGACCAGCCGGTGACCGGTGACGGCAGCGACGCCTGCGCCACCGCCCCGAAGACCGACGCGAGCGACCTCAACACCCCGAACATCTCGGTCGGCGACCTGGCCGGCAGGCAGACGGTGACCCGCACGGTCACCAACGTCACCGCCACCACCGGCGTCTACACCGCCAAGCTCCAGACCCCGCACGGCTACAGGGCCGAGATCGAGCCGAAGCGGCTGGTCGTCCCGGCGGGCGGATCGGCCACGTACAAGGTGACGTTCACCCGCACCGACGCGGCCTACGACGACTGGGTCTACGGCTCGGTCACCCTCAGCGACAAGGACAACCACCGGGTCCGCAGCGCCGTCGCCCTGCGGGCCGTACCGATCGCCGTACCGGCCACGGCCACCGGCGAGGGCGCGACCGGGTCCGTCGCCCTCGCGCCGAAGGCCGGCTGGAAGGGCACCTTCACCACCACGGTGAACGGCCTCTACGCGGGCACCACCAAGACGGGCACCCTGACCGGCACGGACCCCGGGTTCGGCCCGCCGCCCGCCGAGTTGACATCCGCCACGATCAAGACGGAGATCACGGTCCCCGAGGGCACCACCCTCGCCCGCGTCGCACTCCGCTCCGCCGACCATGTGGCGGGCAGTGACGTGGACCTGTGGGTGTACGACAAGGACCGCAACCTGCTGTCCCACCCCGACGACGGCAACGACGAGGCGGCCGACCTCGGCCCGGGCACCTACGTGGTGTACGTCAACCAGTACGCCCTGCCCGAGGGCGTCACCGCCCAGACGTACACGCTCCACACCTGGCTGATCGGCCCGGGCACCCAGCCGGACAACGCGGCCACGGCCACCCCGGCCGAACGGAGCGTGGCTGCGGGCGACACCGTCGAAACCACCGTCTCCTGGCATGACCTCACGCCCGGCAGCGAGTATCTCGGCGTGGTCGAGTACGGCGACAGCACCGGCACGATCGGCACGACGGTCCTGACGGTCACGCCGTAGGGCGGTAGGACAAAGGGGAGTTGGGCCCGCCGCGCGAACGGTGGGCCCAACTCCCCTTTTTTTATTGCCTACTTGATGGTGCGGTAGGCCCGCTGGATCGTCTGCTTCAGGGTGTTGCCGTCCTTGTCCGTGAGCGTCACGCGCAGGGAGACCGCGCCCGCCTTCGCCGGGTGGCGCAGGTCGAGGTGCTTGCCGCCGACCGCCTTCGCGGGCTGCCAGGTCCGGCCGTCGTCGTACGAGACGGAGAAGGCCAGCTTGCGGGCGGTGCCCGCGGTGGCCGCGCCCTCGACGGTGAACGGGACGGAGAAGCGCGTACCCGCCTTGGCCGTGCTCGCCATGGACAGCTTGGGCGAGAAGCGAACCGCCGACAGCGGCAGCCGCTGCCCGACGCCGGTGACGTGCGCGGAGGTGAAGGTCCACTCGGCGGTGACGCGGGTTGAGACGGATGACAGCGACGTGGGGCGGGAGACGTCCGTCGTGAGGCGGAACGCGCGCTTGGCGGCGGGGAGTTCGTACGAGAAGCCGGCCAGGTCCGAGTTCACGTCGAAGATCTTCGTGCCGCCCGCGTACAGGGTGCTCTTCGCCTTGCTGTAGCGGGAGTCGCCGACATGGCCGGCGCCGTCGGAGAAGAGGGGAAGGTACGCCAGGAAGGTGTCACCGACACGGACGGCACCCGGACGGTCCTCGTTGCCCGTCAGCGGACCCGTGAGATGCGGGCCGAAGACGCCGGTGTTGAACCGCTCGGTGTACTGCTTGCCCGCGCTGTAGGAACGGGGGTTCGCGGTCCACTGACCGCCGTCCCACTCCCGCTCACCGTCCGCGTCCAGGCCACCCTCCTGAGAGACGGCGTACCGCCACTTCACGCCCGGCAGGACGTAGTCGGTGAGGGTGGCCGGCAGGGAGAAGTCGTCCGGGTAGAAGTCGAACCAGGTGTGGCCGCCCGGCATCATGGGCGCTGCGACGAGCGATCCCGTCTTGTCCTTGCCGGGTTCGCCGGCGGCGATGGTGACCTTGGCGAACTGCGCGGGCTTCAGGTTCGCGGTGAAACCGGCCAGATCGCCGGTACGGTTCATCGTCGGCCGGTAGCGCGTACTGCCGTACCTCCAGGTGCCGTTGTACTGCGCGAACGCCTCACTCGCGGGAAGCCTGGCGCCGAACTGCCCGACGCGCAGCTTGGCGAAGCTGCCCATGAGGTACGTGGCGAGGCTCTGGCTCCGGTCGATGTCGAACCCGACGCTGAAGGAGGCGTCGGTGTGCTTGGCCCTGCTGTCCGGCACGGTGATCCGGATCGGCTTGGCCTTGCGGGCGTGCATGACCAGGGTGGTGTCACGGGTCAGCGAGAACTTCGGGTTGACGAGCAGGGCCAGGTCGCCGGCCTCGGGGGTCGCGCCGATGTCGATCCGGCCTTCGAGGCTGTAACGCCCCTTGGGCAGCCGTACCGTGAACTCGCCGTCCGTGTCGTCCGCGTAGTCGTTCCAGATCTGGTTGTCCAGGCCCTGCACCCCGGTCTCAGAACGCCCGGCGGGCTTGCCCTTCAGGTCGAGGTGCTTGACGGTCAGGTTGTACGACTCGACCTCGCGCTGCACGCCGATACCGGTCCGTACGGTGGTGCCGGCCCCGTCCGTCGCGGTGACCGAGCCGCCGAAGGCGCCGTCGGCCGTGCCCGCGCTGCTGTCGGCGGTGACCTGCGCGGTCGCGGTACCGCCCGCCGGGACGGTGAGCTGCTTCGGTGAGACCTCGAACATGCCCTCGGCGGCGGGCTTTCCGTCCTCGCGGTACGCCTCGGTGGTCAGGTCGAGGGTGAGGGGCGCGTTGCCCTCGTTGCGGTAAGTGAGGGTCTTGGTGGCCGGCTGGTCGTCGGTGTGCGGCCACTGCTGGGCGGGGAAGCCGAGGGTGGCCGGGGTGGTGGTGAGCTGTTGGTCGAGGGCGCGGACGAGGTCCGTACGGCCCGTGCCCTGTGCGAACGCCGACACACCGGCGGTGGGCTTCGCGGACGCGGTGAGCGCGGCCTTGATGCGCTCGCCGGTCCAGTCGGGGTGGCGCTGGGCGAGGATCGCGGCGGCGCCGGCGACATGCGGGGTCGCCATCGACGTACCGCTCATCGAGACGTAACCGTCGGCGGCCGGGTCGCCCTCGGTGCCCTGGGCGGCCTTCGCGGCGACGATGTCGACGCCGGGGGCGGTGAGGTCGGGCTTGAGGGAACCGTCCGCTGTCGGGCCGCGGCTGGAGAAGTCGGCCATCGAGTCGTCGCGCTCCACCGCGCCCACGGTGAGCGCGGAGGCCGCGCTGCCCGGCGAGCCGACGGTGCCGGCGTCGGGGCCGTCGTTGCCGGCGGCGATCACGAAGAGCGCGCCGGAGGAGGCGGACAGGTCGTCCACCGCCTGTTCGACGGGATCGTCACCGGGGCTGTCGGGGCCGCCCAGGCTGAGGTTGATGACTTTGGCGCCCTGGGCGATCGCCCACTGCGCGCCGGCGATGATGCCGGACTCCTCGCCGTAGCCCTCGTCGTCGAGCACCTTGCCGCTCAGCAGCCGGGCACCCGGCGCGACCCCCTTGTACTTCCCCCCGGCGTGCGCGCCCGACCCCGCCACGGTGGACGCCACATGCGTGCCGTGGCCCACCCGGTCGACGGTGTCCGCCGCCGCGGAGAAGTTCTTCGCCGCGTCGATACGGCCCTTCAGATCCGGGTGCGTACCGTCGACCCCGGAGTCCAGCACGGCGACCTTGACGCCCTTGCCGTCGTACCCGGCCGCCCAGGCCTCGGGGGCGCCGATCTGGGCGGGGCCCCTGTCGAGGGCCGCCTCGACTCTGCCGTCCAGCCAGATCCTCTCGACCCGGTCGGCGGCGGTCCGCATCGCGAGCGCCGTTCCCCCGCTCCCGGTGAGCGTCTGCCACAGCTCGGCGCCCTCGGACTTGCGGGCCCGCAGCGCGTCGCCGTTCACACTGGTCAGGTCCCGGCTCACCCGGGCACCGGCGGCGGACAGCGCGCTCGGCGCGAGGGTGTGGCCCTGGGTGTACGTCACGATGAGGGGGAGGTCGGGGCGGGCCGCGTCGTCGTACCCCCACTTGACCAGCTGCGTCACGTCGAACAGGCGCCGGTCCGCGGTGCCGTTCGCGAGGAGCCGCTCGGCGTCGCGCGGGACGACGTAGGTGCGGTCGGCGTTCCGCGATATTCGGAAGGTGATGCCTTCCCGGCCCTTCGCGGGCCGTACGCCGGTGACCTGTCCGGTGGCGTCCAGGGTGACCCGGTCACCGGTGACGAGGGTGACGGTCTTCGTCTCACCGAGGCTGCCGGCCGTACGACTCCCGGTCTGCGCGGCCTGCGACCCCGGCGCCCCGAGCAGGGTCCCGGTGAGGGCGGCGGCGGTGGCAAGGGCGAGCGCCGAAGCCTCGCGTGCTCGTCTGTTGCGGTGGTTCAAGGGAAACCTTTCTCTCCGGACTTCCGGGCACGGCAAAGCAGCCCGTCGGACGGGACAAAGAAACAAGGAGTGGGGAGGCGCCCCTGCTTTTAGGGGCGCGGGGAACTGCGCGACCAACCCTCACCGGCCTGCAGCCAAGCAACTACCAGCGACTACTCAGACGAGCCGCTTACGTCCCCAGAAGAAAAGGAACGCCACGACAACTGCCGTCAGGGCGAAGAGAATCGAAGCCCCGAGCCACTGCATACCGTTCATCTGCGACATCGGGAGGTAGTCCACCGACCAGCCCACGACGTCCTCCTTCTTCAGGCACAGCTCACGCGCCGCGTCCGTCTCGCTCCCCGAGCACGTGCTCCAGCCGAGGAGGTCACCGCTGCCGGTGAGGTACGACTCGTCGATCTGGAGCGCGGCCTTGGGCAGGTCCGGGAACGCGTTCTCGGCGGTGACGCCCTTGTTCGTCGTGATCGTGATGACATCGCCGAGTGACAACCGGAAGTAGTCCCAGACGACCTGGACGGCGACGGCGAATCCGAAGGTGACCACCATGGCCATCAGCGTGCGGCGCAGCACCACGCCTATCGCCACACCGCCGACGACGGTGAAGAGGGTGAGGGCGACGGGCACGGGGCCCGTGAGGTCGAAGGCGGAGCCGGAGCTCCAGTCCAGGACCGTGTTCTGGTCCTTGACCGGGTTCCACCACCAGCCGAACACCGCCGACAGCGCCCCCGTGCTCACCACGACCACCAGCGCGGTCAGGCCGAGCTTGGTGGCCAGCCAGCGGGCCCGGCTCGCCGACTGGGCGGCGACCAGCTTGGCCGTGCCGTTCTCCAGGTCGCCCGCGAGCAGCGGGGCACCGAGGAAGACACCGAGCAGGATGGGTATCGCGCCGAGACCGGTGGAGACGTAGGAGAACGCGTTGACGTACTGCTGGAAGTGCTCACCCACCTCGTCGAAGCTCTTGGCGGGATAGCCGTAGCCGTCGAGGAAGTCCATCATCTGGCCGCGCTGGTAGACCATCCAGGCCACGGAGAGCGCGGCGGCGGCGAGGATCGTCCAGAACCCGGCCCGGTGCTGGCGCCAGACCAGCCAGGTCATACCGCTGAGGCGGGGTCGCCAGCCGGCCTTCGTGGGGGTCGCACTCATGGTTCCGTTCCCGCTGTCGCTCGTCGTACCGGTCGAGGTGCTGGTGAGAGTGCTCATGCCGCCACCGTCCCGGTGCCGAACGCCTGGCCCTGGACCTGGGCAGTGGGGGTGATCAGGGGTGGTGCGTCGGGTGAGCGGAGATAGGCGAGCAGGAGTTCCTCCATGTTCGGGGCGTCCGTCTCCCAGGGGCCGGTGACCGGGCCCTCGGGGCGGATGAGCGCGGTGAACTGCCGGCCGCTGGTCCGGGACTCGACGAGGGTGTGGTGCGCGAGGGCGGCGGGCAGGCCGCCCTCGCCCTCCCTGGCCCCGGTGACCAGGGTGTGCACGGACATCAGCTCGTCCACGTCACCGGCGACTCGCACGCCGCCGCCGGAGACGACGACGAGGTAGTCGCACACGTTCTCCAGTTCGGCGAGGACGTGGGTGGACATCAGCACGGTGGTGCCGCGCTCGGCGGCCTCGGCGAGGAGGGTGCCCATGATCTCGTGGCGCACGACCGGGTCGAGGTCCGACATCGGCTCGTCGAGGAGCAGCAGGTCGGGGCGCTTGCCGAAGGCGAGGGCGACGGCCACGCGGGTGCGCTGACCGCCGGAGAGGGTGCTGATCTTCGCGTCGAAGGGCACGTTGCCCGCGCGGATGATGTCCTCGGCGGCGCGCTGGTCCCAGCCCGGGTTCAGCTCGCGCCCCAGCCGCAGGGTCTCCGCCACGGTGAAGCGGCGGAACAGCGGCTTCTCCTGGGCGAGGAAGGCGGTGCGCCGGCCGGGCTCCACCGAGCCCGGCGCCTCGCCGAACAGGCTGATCGAGCCCTGCGTCGGCTGCAGGACATGGGCCGCGATGCTCAGCAGCGTGGTCTTGCCCGCCCCGTTGGGACCGACCAGCCCGCAGATCCTGCCCGCCGGAAGCCGGAAGGAGCAGTCCCGCAGCGCCCAGCCCCGCCGGTAGCGCATCCCCAGCCCGTACGCCTCAAGCGCCGGCTCCCCCGCGTACATACCGTCACTCACTTGTGCTCCCAGTTGTCGTGGCCCCCGTGGACCCCGTTGCCGTCGCCGTCGCCGTCGCCACGGTCACGTTCCCGGCGGCGTACTGCTTCTCCATCGCCGACGCGACCAGTGCGGCCACGTCCTCCTGCTCCAGACCGGCCCCGGCCGCCTTCGACATCCACGTCACCAGCTCCGCGTACAGCGGCGAGTCGGTGCCTGCCGAGGGGCGGGCCAGTGTGCGGCGTACGAACGTGCCCTGGCCGGGTCGCGGTTCGACCAGGCCCTCGCGCTCCAGCTCGCGGTACGCCTTGAGGGTGGTGTTCGGGTTGACCGTGCTGACCTCGGCGACCTCCTTGGCGGTCGGCAGCCGGTCCCCCGGCACCAGTACGCCCAGCCGCAGGGCCTGCTTGGTCTGCTGCACGATCTGCTGGAAGGCGGGGACCCCGCTCCGCCTGTCGATGCGGTACTCCACGATCACCACCACCATTCCACTACTTGATTAGTGGAATGATGATGGAGGGGCGCGGCGGCAGTTGTCAACGTGGTCCGGGGTTGCCCAGAGTGACCGGAGGGGCTTCGTGGACAACGTTTCGGTGGTCAGGCCGGGTCCAGGCCTCGAAAAACGAACCGCCCGAGCTGCCCTCCGCACTCGTGGTCGAGGACGATTGCCCGCCCTGGCCGTGGGCGACGACTACGTCACCAAGCCCTTCGACCTGACGGTACGGACGTGACGGACGTACCGCGCCAGTGCTGGACTTGGAGTGGTGGAACTCGTTGGAGGGATAGCGCAGCTCAGGACATGGATGCCAGGGCGGAGAGGATCGTGGCTTCCTTCTCCGGGGCGAGCCCGTGTTGTGCCCAGCGGGGGTGGTCGACCGGGCGGCCGTCGGCCCGCAGCCATGCCCAGGTGTCGGCGATCGTCTCGGTGAGCGGGCGGCACCGTAGACCTGCTTCCACTGCTCGGTCCGCGTTCACAGACCACACGCCCGCATGGGTACGCCACAAGGGCAGCTCGGTCCACTGCCTCACTCCGTGCTCGGCGAGCGTCTCCGGCTCTGCCCACACCGGCCGACCGTCCGACTCGGTGACGGCGAGGCAGGCGAGCAGGAATTCGCCGAAGCTCGACCCCTCCGGGTGGGCCACGTTGTAGGCGCCTGAGGTGGTCGTCGCGGCCGCTTGGTCCACGGCGAAGGCCGCGACGTCGCGCACGTCCACCGGTTGGATGAACCGGTCGGCCGGGGCCGGTGCCAGGATCGGTCCGCCCCGGTCGGCCCGGTTCAGCCACCACGGCAGTCGGCCCACGTATTCACCCGGTCCGAGAATCACCCCCGGCCGCAGGAACACGGCCCGGTCGCCGAACGCCTCGGCGACAGCCCGCTCCCCGCCGGCCTTCTGGAACCCGTACTTGGTGGGCGAACCGTCCGCGCCGGTGTACCCGAAGGACTCGTCCGCGTCCGACGGGCACTCCAGTACCTCGGAAGCCTCGGTCAGCCTGTGGTGCGGCCACCCCGCGTACACCGACACGGTGGAGACATGCACCCACCGGGATGCCGCATCCCGCAGTGCCTGTGCGGCCAGGCGTACGCCACGCGGCGGTAGCTCGGAACTCGATGTGTCGATCACGGCGTCCCAAGGGCCTTGAGCAGCAAGGCGGTTGAGATCAGCGGCCTCAGTTCGGTCTCCGTGAACCGCGCGCACTCCTGGCACGTCCTGCCCGGACCGGCCACGGTTGAACGACGTCAGGTCCCAGCCGCGGCCCAGCGCCTCCTCGACAACGCTCTTGCCCAGAAACCACGTACCGCCCAAGACCAGAGCCCTCATGCCCAAGATCCTGCCCTTCCCGAGGGGTCGGAGAGAAGGGGCCTCGGGAAGGGGAGGAAGACGGACTGAGGCGGCTTTTACCGCACCGCGCCACCACACCCCCATCACCTCTTCCGCACCGGAAACCTGATTTTCCGCCAAGTCCACCGCATCCGGCCGGTTCCTTGCGTCATTACGGACGGTCGTTCGAGTGGCGGGGCTGACCTGAGGGTCTTGTGGGGCGAACCGGGCCCGGGTGATCCACTCGGTGTGCTGCCTGCGGGGGCGCTGGGGCAGGGGTTCTGGGTGGCCGGGCGGGTTTACGTGCCTATACACGAATTACCGGTCGGTACACCCGTTGTGGCGTAAATCGCTCAGACCAGAGGTTCGTTCTGTCACCATCAACGCCATCGCAAAACCAGGCGGCCGCAACGCGGCGGGGGGCGTGCCATGGGACTGCTAGGCAATGAGCTGGCGTTCGCGCACGCGCTGACCGCCCAGGAGCGCGAGGGCGTCATGGCGCTCGGCAACCCGAAACACTTCGCGGCCGACGCCCATCTCCTCACCGAGGGAGACAGGTCCAGCCATGTCCTGATCGTCGTCAAGGGCTGGGTGACCGTCTCCGTCGCGACCGACCGGGGTGCGACCCGGCTGATACTCGGGCTGCGCGGCCCCGGTGAACTCCTCGGCGAGATGGCCGCGTTGGACCCCCACCCGCGCAGCGCCACCGTCCGCGCCCTGGGCCCGACGGACACCCAGGTCATATCGGGGGACGCGTTCCGCCGCTTCCTCGCCGAGCATCCCCGGGTGAGCGGGCTGGTGATACGCCAGCTGACCTTCCGGCTCCGCAGCGCCGACCAGGAGCGGTCCGCGCTCGCCTCTCTCACCGTGCTCCAGCGTCTGGCCGGCCGGCTCACCGAGCTGTCGGGGTCGGGCGGGCGGCCCCGTGGCCCGTACGCCCCCTCCGGTACCCGCTCCTCGCCCGCCGGTGCCGTCGTCCAGCTGGCCCAGGACGAACTGGCCGCGAGCATAGGGGCCACCCGGGAAGCCGTGGCCAAGAGCCTGCGGTTGCTGCGTACCCAGCAGATCGTGCGCACCGGCAACCGTGTCATCGAGATCCTCGACCCCGAACTGCTCGCCCTTCTCGCCGACGCGGAGGGGCACCAGGCGTAGATCCCCGGCCCGCCGTGTGTAAACGGCCACAGACGGCACTCCCCCCGAGCCCGACTCTGAGGGGGACGGACGACCGAACGACGACCGAACGACGATCGAACGCGCCAGAGAACGCACCAGAGGGGGCACGGGGTGGAGCACGACGCCATGGATCTCACCGAAGCGCGCTACGAGTTGGTGATCAGCGTCGACGCCCGGCGGTCCGGGGAGTACGACGACATCGACAAGCCGCGGATGCGGGAGCGGATATACCGGGTCGTGGAGACGGCGTTCGCGCACGCCAAGGTCACGCGGGACGCCGTACACATGGAGGACCGCGGGGACGGGGTCCTGCTGGCGGTGGCCGGCCGGATCGCGGTGTCGCGGCTGCTCGGGCTGTGGACGGTCGAGCTGCACGAGAACCTGCGCGACGAGAACCGTGCGCTGAAGGTGCCGTTGGGGCTGCGCATCGGGATGCACGTCGGCCCGGTCCGGCACGACGAGCGGGGGATCAGCGGGCGCGCGGTCGACCTCGCCTGCCGGCTCGCCGACTCCGCCGTCGCCCGGCAGCTGCTCGACGCCGAGGGCGCCGACCTCGTCCTGGTGACCTCGAACTCCCTGTACGAGGACGTGGTCAGGGGCGGCGGCAAGTTCATCGAGCCCGCCCGCTACAACTCGGCCCGCCTCACCCTCAAGGAGGGCGAGGTCACCGCCTGGTTCCACCTGCCCGGCCGGCCGGCGCCCGCGATCCCGGCGTCCGCCGAGCCGCCGGCGGCCGACTCCCCCCGTACACCCATCCCCGTGAACATCCCGGTCGACGACTCCGGCAGCAGCTTCATCGCCCACGGCGACCTCTCGGTGCACCACGACAACACCTACCAACAGGGCGTGCACATCGGCCGGAAGGGCGGGGGCGAGTGAGCGACGACCAGCAGTCGGACGACACCCCCGAGGCCCCCGACACCGACGACAGGCCCCCCGAGCCCAAGGGCAAAGACAGCAAGGAAGACAAGAAAGACAAGGCGGAGCGCGAAGAAAAGGACGAAAAACAAGAAAAGCAGGAAAAAAAAGACAAAGAAGACAGTGAGCGAGAGGGGCAGGAAAAGGAAAAAGAGAAGGAGCGCGAGGAGCGGGAGGAGAAGGAGAGGGAACGGGAGAAGGAACGGGAGCTCGCCGCCCAGCGGTTCAAGACCTACACCCGTGCCCCCTTCGCCGAGGAGGAGGGCGAGGACGGGCCCACCGACCTCGCCGCCGTCTCCCGTACGCGCCGCGCCACCCGGCTGCTGTTCGAGTCCGGCCGGGACCTCACCAGCATCGACCGCTCCGTCATCCGCAGCGCCCACATCGGCGACATCTTCCTCGGGATGGACGCCCGCCGGCGCGGCACCGGAATGCGCAGCGGGCCCGTCCCCGACGAGGAGCTGCGCAGGCTGCGCCGGGTGCACGTCGTCCCGGAGGGGTACGTACAGCTGCGCAACGCGCTGCGTGCCCGCCGGCTGCTGGTGCTCGGCGCCGCCCCCGGTACGGGCCGTACGAGCACCGCGCTCTCCCTCCTCGCCGAGGTCACCGCGGACGCGCCGGAGGGTACGGACACCGAGCCCGCCGCCGGGTCGCGGGTGCGCCGGGTCGACCCGGACGGCGGGGTACGGCAGCTCGCCGACTCCCTGGTGGGCGGGGAGAACGAAGACGGCCGCGGCACCGGATACCTCCTCGAACTGTCGCTCACCCGGCCCGGCGCGCTGCCCCCGGACGAGATGGACCTGGACGAGCTGGCCACCGCCCTGGCCCGGTGCGAGGCCTTCGCGGTGCTCGTCGTCACCGTCGGCTCGGCGGCGGGCCCGCTGCTCGCCGGCCGCTACGGCATGCTGTGCCCGCCCGCACCCACCGAGGAGCTGCTCACCACCCGGTTACGGGAGCGGCTGGAGGACCATGTCGCCGCCCAGCCGGAGGGCACCGCCGAGGTCGAGGAACTGCTCGCCCGCGCCGAGGAGTTGGCGGACCGCGAGGAGGTCGTGGACGCGGTCGGGCTGAAGGACCTGCGCCCCGCCGAGGCCGAACTCCTCGCCTCCCTGCTGGCCGGCCATCTGCTGGGCGATCTGTCGTACGACGAGCTGCTGGCCGGCTGTCGCAGCCTCGCCGCCGGGCAGGCCCAGGAGTGGTTCGCCGGCGTGGACCGGACGCTGGCCGCTCCGGCCCGTGAGGGGGAGCGGGAGGCGGACGAGAGGAGCGGGCGGCGGCCGGGGACCGCCACCCTGTTCCACCCCGTGGCGTTCCGGATCGCGCTCGCCGTGCTCGGCGGGGCCTCGCACAGCGCGGTGGCCTCCGCCGCGCATCTGCTGACCTGGGAACTGTCCGTCCAGTGCGACCCCGACCACACGCCCGCCCGCCCCCTGTTCTCCGACGACCCGGTGGCCGACCTGGCTCTCTCCCGCGCCGAACTCACCGACGGCGAGGTCGAGGTGGCCGGTGTCGAGGTCGCGGCCCGGCTCATCTGGTACCGGGGCGGCGCCCTGCCGTCGGCGGTGCTGGCCGAGCTGTGGGAGCGGCACTTCCCCGTGCGGGCGCCGGTCGTACGGTGGCTGCGGCTGCTGGCGGACGATCAGCGCCCCCAGGTGTGGGTACGGGCCGCGGTCGCCGCCGGGGAGCTGTGCGTACGGGACTTCGACCACGGGTTCACCGACCTGGTCCTGCCGCTCGCCGAGGGCACCGTCCACCGCAGGATCTTCGCGGCCACCATGCTGGACCAGGCGGCCGGTCACCCCTCGCACCGCAAGGCCGTACGCAAACTGGTCGAGGACTGGAGCCGGTCCGGGACGTGGATGCTGCGCTCGACCGCGGCGGTGGCCCTGGGCTACGGAAACTGCGCGGACACGACCGATGACGCCCTGGACGCCCTGGCCCGGATCGGGGTCCGCAAGGAGGACGAGGAGCACTCGCTGCAGAAGGCCGCCGCGTTCAACGTGGCCCGGCTGCTGGCGCTGCCGGACGGCGCGAAGGCCGCGCAGGTCGCGAAGGTGCTGCGGCGGATGGCCGACTGGACCCAGCACAAGCGCGAGGAGTACCAGACCCTCGGGCTCGCCAGCACCATCTGGCTCGCCGAGACCCGGGTGGACAAGCTGCTGATCGACGAGCCGGAGCCCTCGCTCGGCGAGCGCGGCGACTGGCCGCTGGCCCTCGCGCTGACCGCCACCTGGCCCGAACTCGCCCTGCCCATCGCCGACTTGATGTGGACCGCGCTCAACACGGCCCGGTCGAAGGACGTGGCCCTGGACGCGCTGGAGCACATGCTGCGCAGCGCTGTGCGCAAGGACGGCACCGAGTGGACGAAGCCGGGGCTGGCGGCGCTGCTGCCCGCGCTGGCCGCCGAGGAGGCCGACCGGCGGCGGCTGGACTGGCTGCTGCGCCGAATGATGAACGATCCGGACGATCCGCTCCCCGACGCTCGGGCGCGTTCCCTGTGGTGGCTCGCTGTCGCACCGTCCGGCGCACCGCGGATCCGGACCGGCGAGGAGGAGAGGCAGAGGCATGGCTGAGTACGGCAGGGGCGCCCACACCGACAACGCTGACGACGACGAGAACGAGTACAGGAAATGGAAGGAGTACGCCAACAGGAACGGCAACAGGAACGGAAACAGGGGCGCCAACGGGAATGGGAACGGGAACGGGAACAGGGAGGGGCGCAGGGCCTCGGACGCCGATCGCGGGCCCGCGGGGCCCTTCCTGAAGGAGTACCCGCCGGGCGGCGAGCAGCCGCAGGTGAGCGCCCAGAAGGCGTTGGTGCGGTTCTACCGCAGCGGCGGCCACAGCGTGATCACCGTGACCGGTACCCAGCACGTCGGCAAGCGGGCGCTGGCGCGGCCGTACACCGTCTGTGAGATCGCGCTCGGCACCTATCAGACGACGCTGGAGATGGAGTTGCCCGCGGTCGGCGCCACCACGTTCTTCAAGGCCGAGGTGGACATCCACTGGACGGTCGTCGATCCGCATCTGGTCGCCGTGCAGGTCGTGACGGACATCGCCAAGCGGCTCAGCGCGCCGGTGCTCGAGCGGCTGCGCGAGGTCACCTCGGCTTTTCGGGTGCACGAGGTCGAGCAGGCCGACCGGGCGATCACCCGGGAGTGCGCGAGCGCGCACTGGGGCGTGGTGGGCGGCGAACTCGGCCTGAACGTACGGCTGTACGTCCGGCTGCGGGCGGACGACCGGACCATCGAGCACATGGACGGCATCCGGGACGCGCACGCCTCGGTCGAGGTGACGCGGGTGCACCAGCAGCGGTTCCGGGCCATGTTGCAGGGCGGGGAGCTGGCGCAGCTCAGCTTCATGCTGGCGGCCGCCCCGGAGGAGGCCAAGGACTTCCTGGAGAAGATCCGTCAGGAGGGCCGGCAGGACGAGAAGGAGCGCGTCGACCGGCTGTTCGACATGGTCGAGAGCGGTCAGATCCAGTCCAACGACGTGGAGACGCAGGCCCTCAGCCTCCTCAACCAGGGCCGCCTGGGCGGGGTCCACGGCCCCATCGGCTCACTGCCCGCCCGCCGCAACGGCAGGAACGGCCGGCCCGCTCCCGAGCTGGAGCCGTCCCGCGACACCCCGTTCACACCGGACTGGGTGTCGGACGATCCCCCCGCCCGCAGACGCCCCCGCGACGACGGCTGGGACTGGGCGGACACGGAGGAGGACGGGCGATGACCGCCGACGGGGGGACACCCGGGGGAACGGGGGGCGGCGGTGCCACAGGTCAGGTCGGGCCCGAGCCGTACGGGGGTCGGCACGGGCCCGACCGTTCCGGGGAGCGTACGGGCGAACGGACAGGCGATTGGACGGGTGATCGGACGGGTGAGCGTCTCGCCGAGCGCGTCGCCGAGCGGCTGCTCAGCACCGTGCGGGAGGATCTCGGCCGCGCCGACTCGAAGGCGGCGGTGCTGCTGTCGGGGACGCTCGCGCTGCCCGCGTTCCTCATCGGCTGGCAGGGCGCCCCGGGCTGGCGCGGGCCCGCCGACGTGACGCTGGTCCTGGCGGGCGTGCTCTGGACGGTCGCGGTGACCGCGCTGGTGGGGGCGCTCATGCCGCGCACCGGCACGGTCCGGAGCCGGGACGCGGTGACGTACTTCGGCGATCTCGTGGGCGCCCGCCGCGACCTCGCGGGCCTCGCCGCCCGCGTCGCCGAGGCGGGGCGCGATCCGGCGGGCTGGCTGCTCATCCAGGCCGTCGACGTCAGCGCGATCCTCTCCGCCAAGTACCGGGCCATCCGCTGGGGAGTGGGCTCCCTCGCACCCTCGGCGGCGCTGGCCCTCGCCTGGAGCATGACGGCGCGCTGAGTCCAGGAGATCCAGCTCAGGAAATCCAGTCCAGGAACCTCACCAGAACATCGGAACACCAGGGGACGGCCGTGGGACGAGTCAACGGAATACGAGAGTCGAGAAAGGGCCGGGCGCGCCGCGCCGCGCTCTCCGTGCTGGGTGCCACCGCGGTGCTCGTGTCCCTGTCGGCGCCCACCGGTCCGCACCCCGGCCCGGACGCCGTACCGGTGGCGGAGTCCGAACCGGCGTTCCCGGCGGTCAACTACGTGGTCGCCGTGGACGAGTCGGCGAGCCTCGCGGACGCGGACATGGCGGCGGAGAAGGCCGCCGCCGCGCGGATCGCGCTGGGTGACGTGTCCTCGGCCTCCCATGTCACGGTCTTCGGTTTCGCCGCGGCCGAGGACGCCGGGCAGAGCGCTGTGGACCCGGTGTGTCCGCGCACCACGCTGGACGCGGCGGGCCGGGAGACGATCGGCGCCTGTGTCGGCAAGCTGCGCAAGCGCAAGGCGAACGAGGGCACGGGCACCGACTTCCCGAGCGCGATCCGGCAGGGCGTGCACGAACTCACCACCGGCACCGACCCGTTGGAGCCCCGGGTGCTGTTCCTCCTCACCGACGGGAAGATGGAGGTCGAGGACAGCCCCAAGTACGGCGACCCGGCGCACCGCGCGGCCGAGGGCGAACGGCAGTTGAGCCTGGCGCTCAAGGACGCCGCCGAGCAGGGTGTGCAGATCTGGCCGCTCGGCTTCGGATCGCGGCCGGACCAGAGGCAGTTGGACCGGATCGCCGCCGGCGGCTTCCAGCAGGGCTGTACCGAACTGCCCTCCGCCAGGCCGAAGGCCGAGAAGGTCTCCGGGGCGAAGGACGTCGGCACGACCCTGGAGCGGATCTTCGCCGCCGCGCACTGCATGCGGCACGTGCCGGGCCCCACTCCCCAACGGCCGCCCGCCACCCTGGAGATCGGCATCTCCCCGCTGGCGACCGTGGGCAGCATCGTCGTCGACAAGGGTGACCCCGAGGTCAAGATCACCTACACCGACCCGGCCGGTCACCAGGTTCCCACCTCCGGCACCTACCGTGACTCGACGTTCGAACTCGCGGGCGGCACCGGCACCGTGGAGGCGCTGAAGATCGTCGACCCGCTGCCCGGCGTGTGGAAGGTGAAGGCCGAGGCACCGGAAGGGCACCGCTCGCTGCCCGTCGCCGTGAGCGTGCTGTGGCAGGGCGAACTGCGCGGCGCGATCAGCATGGACCCGCCGTCCCCGCAGGCCGGCGACGAGGTCACGGTGACAATGCGCCTCCAGACCCGCGAGGGCTACGAGATCAAGGACCCGCGCGACTACGAGGGACTGCGCGTCCGCAGCGAGCTCACCGGCGACGGTTTCAGCCCGTTCGCGCTCACCCTCACCGACAACGGCAAGGGCAAGGACGAGAAGGCGAGCGACGGCTCGTTCACCGGCACCGCCGGCATCCCGGAGAGCGCCGCCGGGGCGCTGAAGGTGAGCGCCACCCTGACGGCCGCCGGCCTGAGCGCCGACACCCGCAGCGAGGGCGGCCGGGTCGCCCCCGGCACCCTGCCCGTCACCACCGCCCTCGACCTGCCCGCCGGGGACACGCATCCCGGCGGCAAGGTCACGGGCACGCTGGCCGTCCACAACACGAGCGACGCCCCGCACACCCTGAAGCTGTCCGTCACCGACCTCAAGGCGGGGCTGCTCACCGTCACGCCGGCCGAACTCACCCTGAAACCAGGCGAGTCAGGCACCCGCAAGGTGACCGTCGAGGTCGCCCCCGCCGACGTCTTCGGCGACCGCCTCGGCGACGACGGGCTGCCGCTCGCCGGCACCGTCACCGTCGTCGACACCACCGACGGCGACCTCACCCTCGTACAGGAACCGCTGTCGGTGCAGGTGACGCCGGAGCCGGGGCTCTGGGAGAAGTACTGGTGGGCGTTCCTGGCCGCCGCCGTCGTGATCGCCCTCGCCGTCGCGGCCGTCCTCGCCTGGACCCGGCTGCGCCGCACCCGGCGGGACCCGCACGGGCTGGTGCTGCGGCTGGTCGACGCGAACGGCGAGTTCCTGCCGGGCGAGCACATGGCCGGGCACGGACACAAGCAGTGGTACGAGTTCGGCGTCGCCGAGGCCCACCTCAGCCCGCGTATCGAGCGCCGCGCGCACGGCCCGTACGCCGTCCAGCGCAACCCCAACGGCGGGGCGGTGGTGCGCCGTCGGGACAGCGGCCGGACCCCGCTGCCGGTCGGCGGGCAGATCCAGCTGACCGAGGGGCTGAGCCTGGCGCTGGGCGAGGACACCCGTCAGCGGAAGGGCCGTCCGGGCCGCCGCCCGCGTCCCGGCCGGCCGTCCCCCGCCGCCACCCCCGCTCCGGACACCGGCGGGCAGGACAGCCCGAGCGCCTACGACCAGACGTACCTGTGACACCCGGCCCCAGCCCCAGACCCAGCCCCACAGCCACACCCATGGACGTACCGAGCACGACCACGCGGCCCAGCGGCCGTGAGCGGGGAGGAAACCCATGAAGATCTTCCAGCCGATGCTCTTCGTCGGCCTGGGCGGCACCGGCGGCCTGGTCGGCGCCGAACTGGAGCGCAGACTGCGCGCCGACCTGTGCGGCCCGGACGGTGTCTCGTTGCAGGGCCGGCTCAGCGGCCACGCCCCCTACCAGCTGCCCGACTGCCTGCAGTTCGTGTACGCGGACTACAGCGAGTCCGACCTCCAGCGGCTGCCGCAGTTCACCGTCGACCCGTCGCTGCGGGCCGCTTACTCCCGTACCTCACGGGCGACCCACGACCTGCTGCCGAACTTCGACAGTTCGCCGGAGGTCACCAAGATGCTCCGGGCGAGTCTGCGCGGGGAGGTCGCCGACTGGCTGCCGCCGCGCACCGACGAACCGCGCGTCACCCCGCTCCACAACGGCGCGGGCCAGCTGCCGACCGTCGGCCGCGCCGCCCTGTTCGCCACGCTCCGGCACGGCCTCGCGCCCGTCCTCACCCCGCTGCTCCAGGCGATCGACGCGCTGGCCAGGTCGGCCGGTGAACTGAGCGAGCTGGGCGGCGGCAAGGTCAACGGCTGCGATGTGTTCGTCGCCTTCTCGGTGGCCGGCGGGACGGGCGCCGGCATCTTCCTGGACTACCTGCACCTCATCAACCACGCGTTCCAGCTGCGCCGGTTCAACGGCGTGAAGATCTACCCGCTGGTCGTCATGCCGTCGTCGTTCTCCTCGGCCACGGGCGGCGGACGCGAGGCCGAACTCAACGCGGCCCGCTCGCTCGTCGACCTGTTCCGGCTGGTCGACGGGCAGAACGCGCCGACCGAGGGGGCCGAGATCGGCGACCTCGACCAGAGCGCCGGGCTCGGCGTCCGCTACCCGGGCGCCACCCCGATCCGGCTGCGCACCGGCATCCTGCCCACCGCGTTCCTGTTCAGCCCGACCGCCGGCATCCGCCCCGACGACCTGCGCCGCTCCATCGTCTCCCTCGTGATGTCGCTGATCGGCACCGAGCTGGGCGACAGCCGCGCCCGGGGCCGTACGACGGTCAGCGACGACGACTTCCAGACCTTCGCCGCGAGCTTCATCAACCGGGGTGTGCACCGAAGTGCCCTCTCCCCCACCGGCATCGGCCGCCAGGGCGTCTCCACCAGCCTCGTCGCGTCGATGACCGTACCGATGGACCAGCTCGCCGACCTGGTCGCGGGGCGGCTGCTGCGGGAGGCGGTCACCGATCTCGTGGAACGGCCGCGGACCGCGCTGCGGGAGGCGACGGTGCCGATGATCCGGCAGCTGTTCGCCGACTCCCACCTCGAAGAGCTGTGGGAACGCAGGCAGTTGCCCGTCCTGGACCCCGATCCGCTGCCGCGCGGCGGCAAGGCGATCGAACAGGCGCTGGGCGAACGGATCTCGGACATGCAGCGCCTGCTGTCCGACCTGAGGTCCGTCACCGAACGCTCCGCCACCACGATGGCCGACCGGTTCGCCCCGCGCCCCGCCATCGACAAGCTCCTCCAGACCGTGGACCCCTTCCACGCCGACCGCGTCGTCCGCGGCCTCACGGACAGCGAGGACCAGATCGCCCGGCTCGGCTTCCTCGGCATGCTGGACGCCCGCTCCCGCGCCCCGCAGCGCCCGCCGGGCATGACGGAGCAGCCGCCGAAGATCCCCCGCATCAAGGGCCGGCTGGCCGGTATGTCACCGGCCCGCTGGGGCGACGACGACGTCCAGGCCGCCCTCCAGGAGCAGGATGCCTGGTACCAGTGGCGCTGCCGCACCCTGTGGCACGAGGCCTGGCGCGAGCAACAGCAGCACTGGCGCTCCCAGGCCGACACGGCCGGCGCCGACCTCGGCCGGCTGGTCAACGCGTTCCGCGCGCACAGCGACCAGGAGCGCAAGGTGTCCGCGCAGAAGGGCATGGAACTGTACGAGGACCGCACGGGCATCTCGTACCTCCTCCCGCCGCAGCGCACCCTCAACCACTTCTACGAGGACCTGGTGACCCGGCTCATCCGCCGGGAGGGGCTGCGCGAGACGGAGGACGCGGCGGCGCTGCTGCTCAAGCTGGTCGACGGGACCACCTGGCAGCAGGTCCACGGGATCAGCCGGCGCAGCCCCGAGGGCGCGGTGTCGACCGTGAAGGCCCAACTGGAGGGAAGGATCACGCGGTTGTTCGCGGAAGGTGGCGAACGACTCGAAGAACGCCCCCTGTTGCCGTCCATGAGCACCCTGCTGGCCGCCGCGGCCGGCAACGCGGACGCCACCGACCAGGTCAGCAAGGAGGCCCTCGACCTGTTCGGCCGCAAGCTGACCGGGCTGTTGCCGGTGGGCTTCACCCCGGAGGGCACCGGCCCCCTACGCGTGCTGGTCACCTACCCGCGCGTGGAGGCCGTGGAGGAGGTCGAGCAGTACCTCGGCAAGGCCCTGCGCCTCCCCTCGGACGCGCGAAACTCCGTCGAGTACAGGGGAGTTGAGAGCGACTCGGTGACGGTCGTCCTCTTCCGCAGCGAGATGAGCCTCACCCAGGTCCCCGAGGCCCGCAAGGTGCTGCGCCAGTGGGCCAGGGCCAAGGACAACGAACAGGCCCAGGACGTCCTGCGGTGGCGCCAGCGGCTCGGCTACAAGGACAGCTGGATGGTCAGCGGCGAGGAGGACCGCCGCGTCATCCTGCACCGGCTGCTGTGCTGCATGTGGAACGGCCAGGTCGACGTGGTGGACGGCGAGACCGCCTCCCCGGACCGCGTCCGGCTGCGCCTGCACCCCGAGAAGGGCCCCCAAGTACCCGGCGTACGCCTCCGGTTGGGCGAATTCCCCGGCGGCGTCTCCAGCTGGGCCGAACTCCTGCGCTCCTACGAACGCTGGACCGTCCTCGACGACGAGATCACCGTCGAGGACTACTGCCGCGAGCTGATGAGCGCCCAGCCGCTGGGCCTGACGAGAAGCAGCAGCGAGCCGCACCCCCTGTTCGTCGAACTCGTCGAGAAGGTCGCCCCCCGCCAGCTGGAGCTGCTCGCGGAGCGCCGGGAACGGGACGGCGAGCGCGTCGAGGGCTGGGTACGCCCCCTCTGGGAGTTCTGGGCGGAAACCCTCCCGGCCGCCCTGGACACCGAGTTCGGCGACCAGCGCGCCGTCCAGCCGACCCTGCGCACCCTCCTCGAACACGTCCGCGGCGGCACCCCGGCCCCCCGCCGCCGCCCCGCCCCGGCCACCCCCCGACGCCCCGTCGACGACGAGGACGACTGGGGCACGGCACCACGGACCCCGGAAGCCTCGGTGGACGAGTACGAGGACAACGGATACGACAACACCGGTGCGTACGACGGCAGTTCACGTTTCTCCACGAGGAACATCGATGACGGTGACGGTGACGTCCGCAGGGGCGACGGGCGCCGGACCGACGGTCGCGTCAACGGCTCCCCGTACGGCACGGACCGTCCCTTGGCCCCCTGGGACCAGCCCGACGACGACCGCGCCGACCGCGACCACCGCACCGACCGTCCGTACGACAGGGACGGCGACAGCTCCCCCTGGGACGGAGACGCCCAGTGAGCACGCCCATGGGCTTCGGCCCCGTCGTCATCCAGCTCGACCTGCGCTCCGGGGCGGCGGAACTCGACACCGCCCCGGCACTGCGGGCCCGCGTCGCCCGTCAGCTGGGCCGGGCCGGGCTGCCGGAACCCGACGACCCGCTGTTCCTGGTGACGGACACCCCGGCCGGGCTCACCGACCACCAGCGGCAGTACGAACTCCTCACCGCCTACCGGGCCGTGGGCGACGTCAGGATCCTGGTCCTGCTGGTGGGCAGCGCCCCCGGTTCGTACGCCGGACAGGACGAGGCCTACCGGCCCGACCGGCGACTGCTGCGCCCCGCGGTCCTGCGCACCGACCGCACGGCCATCCTGTGGGCCGGCGACCTGCGCTCCGCCCGCACGGCACTGGAGCAGCCCGCGCCGGACGACCCGGACGCGCTGGCGGTACTGGTGGACGTGCTGTCGGTGCCGGACGTCTATCTGCGGGTGCTGTCGGACCTGGAGGCGCTGCCCGACGCCGTCGCCGCACCCGGCGTACGGCTCCTTGAGCAGGATCTCCCCCCGGAGGTGCGCGACCGGGCCTGGCGTGACGCGCTCACCCGGTTCGCGGGCCACGACACCGAACTCGCGCCGTCGGCAGCCGTCGCGTCCGGCGCCGATCTCCCGGACCCGCTACGGGCGTTGGTAGCGGGCCGGGGCGGCCGGGACCAGCAGCACCGGCAGCCGGGCGGCCCGGCGGACGACACGTACCGCGCCTGCGCCGACGCCCTCGACTACGCCGACGAGGCCCTGGCCGGCCTGCGCACCCTCCCCGGCCTCCTGCGCCCCGCCCGCCGCACCGTCTTCGAGGCGGACCTCGACGAGGCCCGCCGCACCCTCGACACCTACCGCGACCTCGTCGGCAGGGCCCTGCGCGCCGGCACCGGCTCCACCGCCGAAACAGCGGCCCAACTCACCGACCTGGGCCTCCGGGTACCCACAGCCGAGGGCATGCGCGACCGCATCGGCGAGGGCCTCCGCGAATACGCCGAAAAACTCCTCGGCCAGGGCCTCCCCCTGCGGTCAGTGGCCCAGCGATTCACGGGCCTGGCGGGAAGGGTAGAACCGGTCCCGGGCTCGGCGCTGCTACCGAGGCTGGCCGAGTTCGGCAACGACGCGACGTCCCGGGGCGCAGCTATGAACTCGGCCGCGACCAGCGCCCCTCCAGGGGCGCGGGGAACTGCGCGACAAGCCCCCACGGACCCGCAGCTTCAAACGCACCCTTCTCGCGCAACACTCATCACCGGCTTCGTAGCAACCGCCGCCGGGCTACTAGGCGCCCTCTGGCAAGGCCCCCTCCTCGCACTGGCCCTCACAGTCCCCCTCCTCTTCGTCACCATGGCGCACCTGGGCGCGACCCGGCTACGGGACGCGGGCCGCCCAGGCCGATGGGCAGTCGCCCCCCGAATCGCGGCCGGCGCCGGCGCCGCAGCCGGCGCGATCACGGCGTACGCAACAAACCCCCCGCTCTGGCTGAGCACCGCCGCCCTGCTCGCAGCCCTCGCCGCTGCGGCAGAAACCGCCCGCCGCCTGTGGCGAACCGCAGCCGACACCTGGGCCCCCGGCCACACCACCGCCAAGCTCCGCAGGACACTGCACGGCCTCGACGCCCTGCTCGCCGAGGGCGTCCAGGAGCACTGGGCCGTCGAGGAACGCCTGAACTGCGCCGACGCGGCCCGTTCCGTCGCCGGCGTGCTGCGCGCGACCGCAGCGGCGGCGGAGGCCGAGGCGGTGCCCGAGTCCGAGCGGGCGACCTCCGACGCCGGGGGATTCGCGGCGGACGACTGGCTGTCGAGCACACCGGACGCCTTTCCCTCGTCCGGAGACGAGGCCGCCCCGGGCGCGGACGAGAAGGACGGCAACGAGGACTGGATGAGCGCGTACGCCTGGCCGGACGCCCCGTCCTGGGACAACCCCGCCGACGGCACCGCCCACACCGAACCGACAGACACCACGCGTCCGGCCGTATCCGCCGAGCAGTCGATACCGCGCTGGCTGGACCGGGAGACCGGTGAGGGCGGGCCGGAGCTGGTCTCCACCCTGGCCGGTGACCTCGCGGACGCCGCGTTGAAGGCGATGACCGACTACTGGGGCGCCGTGGAACGCGGCCAGACCGGCACTGGAGCCGCACGGCGCATCGAGGGCCGGGTCGCGGAACTCCTCTCGACGGCCCGCCGCCACCTCCGGCACAACGGGGTACTGGCCCCGCCCCCCTTCGCGTCCCCCCGCCGCACCCGCGCCGCCTCGGCGAACCTGCTGGGCACCGATCCGCACGGGCTCGCCGGACTGGTCGGCGCGGACGCCGAACGGCAGGCCGTGGTCCAGCTGTCCTCGCCCGACCAGGGCGCGCTGCTCAGCCGGGACCCGGCAGCCGCGGTGTGGATCAGGTTCGCGCCGCTGGCCGTACGCGACGAGGTCGAGAAGGCCTGGCGTACAAGCGGTTCGGGCCGCCCCGAGGAGGAGGTGGCGTGGACGTCGTCGGGACGGTACGCGGGCCTCCTCCGGCTCACCCCGCTGCGCCCCGGCGTGGTCGACACCTTCCGCCCCCGCCAGGACGGCGACGGGAACGACTACGGGCACCGGAACGGGAACGGACCGACGAACGGCCAGGCGAACACGCAATCGAACACGCAGACCAACGGACACGGGTACGAGTACGAGGTCCCCTACGACCGAGGGGACGGCGACCGCTGGTGACCCCCACCACGCGTCCCGGGCCGGACCGTCCGGCGGGTCCCGAAGGCCCCGCCGACGCCAAGCTCGGCTTCAGCACCCCCTCCGGGCGCCGCCGGATCGCCCGGATCCGCTTCGGCCCCGAGTCCCGGCGCGACCCCCAACTGCCCCCGCTGATCCGCAACGCCCTGCTCGACGACCGGGGCCAGGGCCAACGGTGCGTACAGGTGCGCCTGCCGGCCACCGACGCCTCAACTCCCGCTGCCCGCACGCTCCTTGACACCGAGGCGGGCACCGCACTGCGGCTGCATCAGCTGGTCGACGGCACGGAGTACGTGTCGCTCTTCCCCCGGCTCATCGGCTACGAACTCGACACGGACGAGCCGTTCCTCCTCTACGACCCGCCGCGCGGCGCCACCGCCGCGCGCACCCATGTGATGTCGGCGACCGACCAACGAGTCCTCACCCGCGATCTGATGCTCGCCCTGTGCCTGCTGGACGGCCAGGGCCTGGTGCCGCGCGGTATCTCGCCCGCCACCGTGCTCTGGGACGGCACCTCGCTCCAGCTCTGGGGACTGGAGGGCGTGACCCGGGTCGGCCGCCCGAGGAGCGCATGGGGCAGCGCCCCCTACTCCTCGCCCGAACAGCGCCGGGGCGAGGGCCTCGTCGACTCCCGGGACGCGGTGTGGAGCGCGGCCCAGGTGCTCTACCGGCTGGTGACCGGCCAGCACGGCCACCCCGACCGGCCGCCCGCCGATCTCGCCGAACACCGGGTCCTCAACGAGACGTTGAGCGAGGCCTTCGCACCCCGGGCCGCCGGCCGCCCGGCCCCGGCCCAGCTGCTCGACCTGCTGGCCCCCGGCGCCGCCCGCCGCGTCGCGCTCGTCTCACCCCCCGACGAGACCCGTCAGGACCGGGCGGTGTTCGAACAGGCGCTGCGGGCCAAACGGCAGGCGCCCCCGGCCCAGCCCGAACGGGGGCGGGGGACCGGGCTGGGCGAGAGCGAGGTGCTCTGCCCGTACTGCCTGGAGACCATCCAGCTCGACCTCGGCGCGCTGTACGTCACCGACAGCCGTATGCAGTACCAGCCCCTGAACCTCGCGGGCGTCAGCAAACTGCGCCGCCAGGACGTCATGCGCGGCGCCGTCCAGAAGTGCACGGCGGACCCGGCGTTCCCCGAACACTTCATCCCCGTCCCGTACTTGACGTACGGCCGCCCGCTGACGGTCGCGATGGTCGGCCAGTCCTCCACCGGCAAGAGTCATCTGCTGACCCAGATGATCGCCGGGATCACCGACGGCGGCCTGGAACCCTTCGGCCTCACCTGGCAGTCCGTCAACCCCGAACAGCATGCCCGGTTCGTACGGGAACGGGTGCAGCCCCTGCGCAACGGCCGCGTCCTGGACCACACCACCGCCCTGGGCCTGGACGGCTTCGCCCGGTTCGTCGAGTCCCTCCTCATCACCGACGCCCACGGGCAGGTGCGCCCGGTCGCCTTCTTCGACCTGGGCGGCGAGGACCTCGTACGGACGGACACGGCCCTGCGTTTTCTGCTCGGGGTGGACGCCCTGGTCTTCGTCGTGGACCCCGTACTGGCGCTCCCGCTCCCGCAGTTGGACCACGCGAGGGAACGCGGCGGTGTGGAGGTGAACCGGGACGGCGACCTCGCCTTCGCGACGGTCCTGGACCGACTACCGAAGACGGGCCCCTACCTGGAGGTGGCGGCCACGATGGTGCTGGGCAAGGCGGACCTGCTGCGCTTCCAGTCCCCGGTGGACCGCTGGCTGGCCCGGGGGCCGAGTACAGCCCTCGACGCGACGCTGATGCGCGAGGAGAGCCAGGACGTCCACGCGCTCCTGCGCCGCCATGCCGGCCAGGCCTGGCTGCGGCCTTTCGACGCGATCCGCCGGTGCACCCTGCACGTCGCGTCGGCCACCGGCGGCCAGGAGGACCAGGGCCGCTATCCGGCGGGCGCGGCGCCACGGCGCGTACTGGAACCGCTGCTCTCCCTGCTGGCGATGCACGGCCTGATCGACGTGCCGGGCGGCCCGGAGGCGTTCGCGCGCGGCGAGGGGGCCGGGTGGGAGGCGGTGCCGCCGGGCGAAGGGCCCGAAGAGTCGGAAGGACACGGGGAGTTCGGCGTATCCGGGGCGCGCGGAGCGGGCGGTCCCGGACGGGAACGGGAACGGGGAGGGGAAGAGAAGTGAGCGAATTCCAGGACCTGGGGTACGAGGAGCGGGCCGGTTCCGTCACCGGTACCGATACGGGTACGGGTACGGGTACGGGTACCTCGGTGGATCAGATCGTCTTCCGGTGGGAGGGCAACCAGGGCCGTCAGGGCACCGGCATGATGGCCGTCGCCCACTCCTGTCCGACCGAGCGCGCCGAGGAACTCGGCCGGGAACTGGGCCCGTTGCTGTGGGTGTCGGGCCCCGGCGCCGCCCGCCCGAGTGTCGTACGGACCCTGTCCCGCGACGGCGACGTCATGCTCGTCCAGCGCTGGCCCACGACTGACCGCGCCGGTCGTCCCAGCACGGTCAGCCACGTCCTGATCGGTGCCCCCGGCACCCTGAAGACCCGGCAGTGCCTGGGGCTGGCGTACGGCGGCTGGAGCACCCAGGAGACAGCGGAGGAGGCGGCCGGACCGCTGTCCGTGCTCGCGGGCGCGGAGCTCGACGCGCTGGCGCGGCAACGGCTGCCGATGATGCTGGACCGGCTGGAGAGTGTGCGGCGCGCGCTGATCCTGGTGGCGGCCCAGTGGCTGCGTGATCCGGCGCAGCGGGTCTCCCTGCTGGTGGAGGAGGAGACGCCGGCCGGGTGGCCCGACCAGGACGGCGCGCCGTTGGTCTACCTCGGCCTGTTCCTCCTCTTCGGCACCTGGACGGGCCACGAGTGGACGTTCGCGACGTACGACACGGTCGACACCCACCCCCTTCGCCTGACGTGCGTCCCCCGCTGGGAGCAGGACACCGGGGGCTCCGGCCCGCTGGCCCGGGTGGAGGACCGCAAGGTCGCCACCCCCCGCCTCGAACACCACGCGGCGGCCCACCTGGTCAAGCATCTCCTCGCCCACCCGGACGCGGACCCCGGCGTACCCCAGCTGGTGGAGCAGCTGAGGGGCGGCGCGACGCTGGACTGGGCGCGGCGGGGCGACCTGCTGCAGAAGATCCTGAGCGCGGACCGCCGGGCCGGTGAACGCCCGGAGCCACCACCGGCACCACGTCGGCCGTTTCGGAAGCCGGAACGGAACCAGGACCGGTATCCCCAGCCGGGCTCGCCACCGGCGCAGCGGCCCTACGAGGAGGCGACCTACCAGGAACGGCCCGCTCCGGCGCCCCCGTACCCGGAACCGCCGTACCCGGAACCGCCGTACCCGGACGCGCACTTGGAGCCCGCTCCCCATCCCTCTCCCCCGCTTCAGCGCCGACCGCCCGAGCCCGAGCCCGACCTCAACCCTGACCCCGACCCGTACGCACTCCACCAGGACCTGTGTGCCTACCGGCGCGCGGATCACCTGCAACACCGTTTCCTGGTCGCGCAGTTGCACGACCTGTCCGACGACGTGCTCCTGCGCGAGCTGCGCACCGGCGAACTGCCGCCGGACGCCGTGGAGTTGCTGCTGACCGAACTGGGCGACCCGCAGCGCCTCCGGACCCGCCGCCGGGACATGCAACACGCCCTGTGCGCACACGTACTCGGCAACAACCTGTACCTGCCGCCCCACGGACAGGGCGTCGAGTCCGCGTCGCGAGTGGCCCTGGCGGCCCGGGCGGCCGACCTCTTCACCTGGGCCGTGGCGCCGATGGCCCGTGAGGAACGCTATCTGCACGACCTCCAGGAACTGCTGGCCAGAATGAGCCGGGACCCCCATCCCACCGGGGGCAACTGGCTCTGGCAGAGCATCATCTCCCCGGCGAACGGCCAGGTCCCCGACCTGCCGCCGACGGTGTGGCAGCAGATCCTGCGCGACGTGCTGACCCGCACGGACAGACCACAGCCCACCGCTCACCCACCCCTCTCGTCCACGCCCCCGGAACCCCTCACCACCACGGCCCGGCTCTCCGAGCTGTCGAACAACCCGGGCTGCGTGATCGGGGCGTGCGCGGTCGTGATCGCCGTACTCATCACGATCGCGGTGATGGTGATGTGATCGGTTACGCTTACCGCCTTTTTGAGACTTTGAGACTTTGAGACAGCGAACGGGCGGGGAAAGAGACATGTTCAGCAAGAGGCGTCTGATGCTGGCCGGCTTGACGATGGTCCTCGTGGCCGGGCTCGGCGCGTGCGGGGGCGGCGGCAACCGGGACGACGGCTCCACCAGCAGCAGCGACAGCAGCCGGTACGACGATGCCGGTGGCTCCGACGTCCAGGAGACGACGCCGGTGACACCCACCGTCTACGGCCTCCGCAGCGCGGTCCGCCACACCCCTCGCAAGACCGCCGAGGAGACCCGCCCCCACATGGTCAAGAAGTGCAGGTCGACGACCAAGAGCAAGGCCAAGGCCAAGGGCAGCTCCACGACCAGGACCTGCACGAGCGTCCGCAGCGGCACCGAGACGTACACGCGGGTCGTCCGCCAGGAACGGTGGTGCGTGAGCCTGGACGACGTGGACGGCGTCGCGGCGAAGGACGCCGTCTGGTACCAGGTCGAGAAGGTGACCTACGACAAGGCCGTCGCCACCGACCAGCGCGCCCGCATCGAGTTCACCCCGAAGTCCACCGGCTGCTGAAGGTACGTAGCTGAGGTCATCCCTTCACCGCCGAGCTGGCGACCCCCTGGACGAACCAGCGCTGGAAGAAGGCGAAGACCACCAGGACAGGCAGCACCAGGAGCACGCCGAAGGCGAGGATCTGCCCCCAGTCCGGGGGCTGTTGGCCCTGGAAGACGCTCATCTCCAGCGGCAGCGGCCGTACCGACGGGTCGGAGACCATCAGCACCGGCCAGAGGAACGAGCCCCACTGGGTGAGGAACGTCAGGATCGCGACGGACGCGAACGCCGGCTTGCTCATGGGGACGATGATCGCGAAGAAGGTGCGCCAGGGGCCTGCGCCGTCCAGCTTGGCCGCCTCCTCGATACTCGGCGGGATCGAGCGGAAGAACGTGTGGAACTGGTAGACGGAGAAGGCGTTGGCGATGAAGGGGAGCGCCTGGATGAAGAGCGTGTTGCGCTGCCCGTTGAACATGTAGAACAGGGGGACGGCGACCGACTCGAACGGGACCAGCATCAGCAGCAGGACGAGCGTGAAGAGCGCCTCCCGGCCCCGCCACTTCAGCCGTGAAAGCCCGTACGCAGCCATCGAGTTGACGAACAGGCCGCCCGTCACGACGACGAACGCGAGCAGTATCGAGACGCCCATGAAGCGCCAGAAGTAGCCGGTGCTGTCGGAGTTGAGGGCGTCGAGCACGGCACTGTAGTTGTCGAAGGAAAGATGGGTGGGGAGGAAGCCGGAGAGGCCGCCCAGGACCTCGTCGGACGGCTTGAGGCTGCCGAGGAAGAGGTAGATGACCGGCAGCACGAACAGGAACGACAGCACGCTCAGTACGGCGTAGTCGAGAAAACGGCGCAGGGGTTGACGGGACATTCCCGTACTCGTAGTCGTACTCGCACTCATGTCAGGAGTCCTCAGTCCTCGTTGTCGGGCCGGACCACGCGGCGCTGGACAAGGGTCAGGGCGACGACGATCAGGAAGAAGACGACGGTGATCGCGGACGCCTGGCCGATGTTGTTCTGGTCGAAGGCGGTCGTGACCGCCTGGTACATCACCGTGCGCGTCGCGTCCTCGTCCAGGCCGCCGCCGCGGATCAGGACGTACACCTGGTCGAAGACCCGGAACGACAGCACCGAGGTCAGCATCACGACGAAGACGAGGGTGCCGCGGATGCCGGGCAGGGTGACGTGGCGGAACTGCTGCCAGGCGGTGGCGCGGTCCAGTCGGGCGGCCTCGTAGAGCTCGCCCGGGATCTGCTGGAGGCCGGCCAGCAGGATGACCATCTGGAAGCCGACGCCCTGCCAGACGGACAGCACGATGATCGAGGCCATCGCGGTGGCGCCGTCGCCGAGCCAGTCGAAGGCACCCCAGTTGCCGAAACTCACCGCGTGCAGCGCCGAGTTGAGCATGCCCTGGTCGCCGCGGGCGAGAATCAGCCGCCAGATGACCGCGACCAGCGCCATCGGGAAGACAACCGGCATGAAGAACAGTGACCGGAAGAACCCGATCGCCTTGAGCTTGCGGTTGAGGAGGATCGCGAGGCCGAGCGCCAGCGCCGTCTGGAGGGGTACGACGACCACGGCGAACGTGACGTTGTTCAGCAGGGCCCGGAGGAACGGGCCGGAGAGGTCGGGGTCGGTCAGCAGGCGGCGGTACTGCTCCAGGCCGAAGAAACTGGGGGCCAGCGGGGAGCCGAGGCGCACGTTGTAGAAGGAGAGGACGACCGCGTAGCCGAACGGCACACCGACGAAGGCGATGAGGCCGACGAGGGCGGGCGTGGACATGAGCAGTCCGTGCAGCCAGTCGCGGTTCCTCCGCGAACGCCCCGCACCTGCCGTACGTGTCGGTTGGGTGGGTTTCGCTGAAGTCACGGGTGGGTCCTGTTCCCGGCGGGGCGGGCGGTCGTACGAGATACGAGCCGCGAGTCGCGAGACGCGTGTACGTACGCCCGCCCCGGCCGACGAGTGCTACGGGATCTGGTAGCCGGCGTTGTCGGAGAAGTCCTGGTCGATGGCGCGGGCGGCCTTCTCCAGGGCACTCTTGGGATCGGCGCCGCCGTAGACGGAGCTGAGGGCCTCGCTGAACTTCGCGGTGATGACCGGGTATCCGGCGGTGATCGGACGGGTCACCGCCACACAGGACTTGGTGATGTCGGTGTCGCCGCAGGGCTTGGCGAGCTGGTCGGCGAAGAGCTGGAGCGGCCCGCCCTGCTTGTACAGCTCGCTCTTGGCGAGAGCCGTCTTCGTGGCGGGCACGGCGCCGTTGGCCGTCGTCATCGCCGTGATGTTGGTGTCGTCGAGGAGGGTGTCGAGGAAGGCGCCGGCGGCCTTGGCGTTCTTCGTGTCGGCGCCGATGCCCCAGGCCCACGAACCCTGCCCGGTCTTGGGCCCGTTGCCGAAGTCGGGCAGCGGGAGCACGACGAGGTCGTCACCGAGCGCCTTGCTGTAGATGGGGTACATCCAGTGACCGACCCAGCTGAGCGCGACCCGGCCCTTGGCGAAGGCGTTGCCGTCGGTGTTGGGGTCGACGTACGTCTTCCAGGACTGGAAGGTCTTCATCGCCGAGACCACGGCGGGCGTGTCGAGGGCGCCCTCCGCCTTCCCGTCCTTGAGGAGCGAGCCGCCGGCCGACCAGACGACCGGGGCGAAGCCGTACGTACCCCACTCGGTGGCGAAGCCGTTGCCCTCCTGGACGTCGAGGGTCTTGCCGTCGGAGTCCTTCGCCTTGAGCACCTTGAGGGCGGCGGTGAACTCGGCCGCCGTCCAGTCGTCGGCCAGCCCGGTCGGGTACTTCACTCCGGCCGCGTCCAGCAGCTTCTTGTTGCCGTAGATCCCCAGGCCCGAGTCGAACATGCCCAGGCCGTAGTGCTTGCCGCCGATCTCGCCCTGGGCCTTGTTGGCGTCCGTGGCGTTGGCCATGGTCGCGGCGGAGACGTACGTGTCGATCGGGGCGAGCTTCTTGTTGTAGACGAAGTTCGCCGCTGTCGGGCCGTCGAACTCCATCACGTCCGGCAGCTTGGAGGCTTCGGTGGCGGTGATGGTCTTGGTGTAGTCGTTGTCGGGGATCAGCGTCAGCTCGACCTTGATCTTGCTCTGCGAGGAGTTGAACGACTTCACCGCGCTCTGGATCGCGGCTGCCTCACTCGCCGCGCCCTGGTGGGCCCAGACCTTGATCGTTCCCGTGCCGCTGCCGGCCTCGGCGGAGGCGTCGGTCCCGCCGCCCCCACCACAGGCGGCGAGCGCCGCGAGGGGAAGGGCGAGAGCCAGTCCGGTGGCGACCGTGCGCCGGTGCCTTCTGCTGATCGCGATCATGATCTGTGCCTCCGTGCGTCATTGCGTGGCGGGGGTTGAGGGTTTTTCTTCACTGCGGCTTGAGGGCTGAGAGTTCGAAATGCGGATTAACTGGACTTTCGTGGCGTGGGGGTGCCGGGGCCCGCGCAACAGGCCGGGCAACGGGGGTTATTGGGGTCCGCGCGGCCGTGGCGGGGCGGTCGTCTCACGCAGGACGAGGCGGATGGGCATCCGTACCTGTTCCGGCAACTCGGCGGCGGGCTCGTCGAGTTGGCGCAGCAGCAGCCGGGCCGCCTCCGCGCCCTGACCGGCGACGGGCTGGGCGACGGTGGTGAGCCCGACGACCTCGGCGAGTTCGTGATCGTCGAAGCCGACGACGGACACGTCGTCCGGCACCTTCAGCCGGTGCCGGCGCAGCGCGCGCAACGCTCCCATCGCCATCTCGTCGGACTGCGCGAACACGGCGGTCGGCGGACGCGCGGCGGCCAGCAACCGGGTCATCGCCCGTTCACCGCCCGCGACGGTGTACTCGCCGTCGGCCTCCAGCGCCGGGTCGTGGACGATCCCGGCCTCGGCCAGCACGTCCAGATAACCTTGCCGCCGCTCGATCGGAGTGGTCCAGTGCAGCGGCTCACTGGCGCCCTCGATCATGCCGATCCGCCGATGACCGAGGTTGACCAGATGCCGTACGGCCATCTCGGTCCCGGCCCGGTCGTCGATGCCGACCACACTGAAGCCGGGCCGGGCGGCGCCGACGGTCGTCGCCAGCGGCACCCCGAGGGAGAGCAGCGCGGCGGTCTCCTCCTCGTCGGGGATCAGCAGCGACAGCACGGCGTCGACGCGCTTGCGCACCGGCAGCTTGGTGAAGAAACGCTTGCGTGTCTCCGGTGAGCCGAGGTTGTAGAGGAGTACGTCGTACCCGGCGGCGCTGAACACGTGCTCGGCGGCGTCCAGCACGGTGCCGAAGAACCACCGGCCCACGTACGGGACCACGACACCGATGGTGAAGGTGCGCCCGCTCGCCAGACTGGACGCCGACCGGGACGCCGTGTACCCGAGCCGGGCGGCGACCTCCACGATCCGGTCCCGCACCTCCTCGGACACGCCCGCCCGGCCCCGCAGTGCGCGGGACACCGTGGATGCCGAGACTCCGGCGGCACGGGCGACGTCGTTGATGCTGGCCGTCACGGTGCGGTCCTCCCGTTGGTTTCCAGGTCCGATTTCAGGTCCGGTATCGGGCCCGGTTTCACGTCGATGTGAGCTGTGGGGTGCCGTGACCGTAAACCTGCCCAGGCTGTTGCGCAAGCGTTTGCGTTCATATTTACTTGGGCCGATTCCGAAGAGATCTCACTGTTATCAATGGTTGGCGCACACGCTTGGGTGCCCGGGAGCCGGCGGAACACGTGAGCCGCCGAGCTGCTGAGCCGACAGGACCTGCGCATGCGATACGCCCCGCCCGGCCACTGCGTGAACGACTTCGCCCTCCTGCGCGACGAGGACGGCACGTACACGGTGCTGCATCTCCAGGGCCCCTGGACCACGGAGTTCGACCACCTCCGGATGGAGACCTCCTACGGCCGGGCCACCTCCACCGACCTGGTCGACTGGCAGCCCCAGGGCACCGCCTTCGGCAACGGCCTCCCCGGCCGCTTCGACCAGCAGGCGGTGTGGACGATGCACCCGTTCCGGTACGGTGACGGTGACGGCGGTGACGGCGGTGACGGCGGCGGCGGCGGCGGTGACTGCAACGGCGCGGCCGCCGAAACGGCCATGGCGATGTTCTACACGGGCGTCTCCGGCCTCACCCCGGACGGCACCCCTCTCCAGTCGGTCGGCCTCGCCTACTCCGCCCGCACCGACGGCACGGGCTGGCGACGCCACGGCACCACCCCGGTCGTCGAGGCGGACCCCCGCTGGTACCGCACCGGCGACCGCATGGGCTGGCGGGACCCGTTCGTCGTACGGGACGACGAGGGCGGGGCGGGGAGCGGGGGCGGCTGGGGCGACTCGGGCGGCTCGGGCAGCTCCGGCGGCACGGGGGACGCGGTGGGCTCGGGCGGCACGGGTGGTTCCGGTGACGCGGGTGGCTCGGGTGACGCGGGTGGCTCGGGTGACGTGGGTGGCTCGGGTGACGTGGGTGGCTCGGGTGACGTGGGTGGCTCGGGCAGCTCCGGCGGCACGGGGGACGCGGTGGGCTCGGGCGGCACGGGTGGTTCCGGCGGCACGGGTGACGCGGGCAGTACGGCCGGTTCGGGCGGCTCCGGCGGCACGGGTGACGCGGGCGGCCCCGGCGGCTCCGGCAGCACGGGCAGCATTACCGGCACAGGCAGCCCCGGCACCCCGGGCGGCATGGGCGACGCGGCCGACCCCGGCGGCTGGGTGATGGTGGTCTGCGCGAGCGACGCCTCGCTCCCCGTGGAGGTCAGCGGCTGTGTGGCGCTCGCGACCTCGCCCGACCTGGAGCACTGGACGGTCCACCCGCCGCTCATCTCCCCCGGTGACGTCGACGAGTTGGAGTGCCCGGTCCTCGAACGCCTCGACGACGGCAGCTGGTTGCTCCTGGGCTCGATCGGGCAGACGCGCCTCATCGAGTCCTGGACGGCCCCGGCCCTGCGCGGCCCCTGGACCCGACGCGGCCCCCTGTCCCCGACCGGTGCGTACGCACCCCGGGTCGTCATGGCCCCCGACGGCACCCGGGTCGTCGTCCACACCACACCCCGCAGGATCGGCCTCACGGACACCGGGGAACGGTGCCGGGGAATGCTCGCGCAGCCCAAGTCCCTTGTCACACCGCCGGATTCGCCCCCTCGCCTGGAATGGTGGCCGGGCCTGGACGCCTACCTGGGCGCCGAGACCAACACCCCCACCCTCCACGCGGTGGGCGACGTGCACGTGAACAGCGACGTCACGGGGCCCGTGGAGATCACCCTGCGCACCACCACCCCGGCCGGCGGGGTCCCCGCCCTCACGGTGACCTGCGACGGCAAGAACCTCCGCGTCACGGGCCCCGACGGCACGAGCCTCGACGAGACGGTCCTGCCCGCACCGGCCACCACCCTGCGCATCCTCACGGTCGGCGAGTACGTGGAGGTGTACGCGGACGGGGTCTACGTCCTCACGACCCTGTACTACTCGGGCCACCCGACCGGTTGGACGGCGTCGACGCCGGATGGACCCCAACTCCCGGTCCCCGTACGCCCGATCCGCCTGCCCGACCCCACCCGCGACGACGCCTCGGCGATCTGGCCGGGCCCGGAAGCTAACTGACGTCTCGTCAATCTCGTACAGGAAAGGCCGAGTTGATGCCCGCAGCGAACGCCCGGAGCGCCACCCCTGACGGCCCGCCCGACGGGCTCCCCTTCCCGGAGGGCTTCCTGTGGGGCGCCTCCACCGCCGCCCACCAGATCGAGGGCAACAACGTCAACAGCGACTGGTGGCAGCTGGAGCACAGCGGCGACGGCACGATCGCCGAGCCGAGCCTCGACGCGGCCGACAGCTACCACCGCTGGCCGCAGGACATGGACCTGCTGGCCCAACTCGGCTTCACGGACTACCGCTTCAGCATCGAGTGGGCCCGCATCGAACCGGCCCCCGGCCACTTCTCCCGCGCCGAGCTTGCCCACTACCGCCGCATGGTCGACGGCGCCCTGGAGCGCGGTCTGCGCCCGATGGTCACCCTCCACCACTTCACCCTCCCCCGCTGGTTCGCCGACCGGGGCGGCTGGACGGCGGAAGGCGCGATCGACCTCTGGGAACGCTACGTTCGGGCAACCGCGCCGGTCATCGGCACCGGCGTACGGCACGTGTGCACCATCAACGAACCGAACATGATCGCGCTGGCGGACGCGATCCGCCGACTGGGCGCGAACCCGGACGACAACCAGGAGCCATCGGCAACGCCCCTCCCGGACAAGGCGACGACGGACGCCCTGATCCAGGCCCACCACAGGGCGAGAGCGGCGATCCACTCCCTCTCGGCGGACATCGAGGTCGGCTGGTCGATCGCCAACCAGGTCTACCAGCCCCTCCCCGGCGCCGAGTCGGCGACGGCGGCCCACAGCCACCCCCGCGAGGACGTCTTCATCGAGGCCGCACGGGACGACGACTGGATCGGCGTCCAGTCGTACACGAGGACACGGATCGACAAGGACGGCCGCCCCGTCCCGGCGCCGCCCGAGGCCGAACGCACCCTCACAGGCTGGGAGTTCTACCCGCAGGCCCTCGGCCATGCCCTGCGCCACACGGCGGACATCGTCGGCGCGGTCCCCCTGATCGTCACGGAGAACGGCATCGCGACAGCCGACGACACCCGCCGCATCGCGTATACGACGGGCGCGCTCCAGGAGGTCACGGCAGCCCTGGAGGACGGCTTGGACGTACGCGGCTACCTCCACTGGAGCGCCCTGGACAACTACGAATGGGGCTCCTACAAGCCCACGTTCGGCCTGATCGCGATCGACCACGACACCTTCGAACGCACCCCGAGGCCATCGGCGGCGTGGCTGGGCGGCCTGGCGCGCACGGGTGTACTGCCGCGGGCGTGAGGGCGAGCGGGTAGCAATTAGACAGTGAGTCAAGTTACTGAACCGTAACCTCCCGACTGCTACCCGAAGTAACCGACCAGTAGGTACGGTCCTGGCGAACCACTCAGTGAACCAACTCACTGAACCAACTCAGTAAGGAGAGGCAGCCTCTCTGCCTCTCCTGGTTCCGTATCGCTTCCTGCCCCCCCGCTTCACAGGAGGTTCGCCATGCCCGCACGCAGACGGCTCCTGGCCGCAGCAGTCACCGCTGCGACTTGTCTGGGCGCCCAGGCGCTCTCGTACGCAACAGCCACGGCAGCCGACGCCTCCCCCACGGAGACGACGGAGACGGTCGTGTCCCGGGGCGTCGAGATCCCGGCGTTCTACACCCCGCCGACCACCCTCCCCGCCGCCAACGGCGCCCTCGTCCGCACCGAACCCCTCCCCCTCGCCATCTCCCTCCCCACCCTCGACGGCCCACTGCCCGGCCGGGCGACCCGCCTGATGTACAAGTCCACGGACTCGAACGGCGCACCCGTCGCGGTCACCGGCGCGTACATCGAACCGACGACGACCTGGAAGGGCGGCGGCCCGCGCCCCCTGGTCGCGGTGGCCCCCGGCACGATGGGCCAGGGCGACCAGTGCGCGGCCTCGCTGGGCCTGGAGACCCCGTTGAGGCTCAACGGCCGTACCGTGTCCGTCGGTTACGAGGACGTGGCGATCTACCGCCTCCTCGCGACCGGCGCCGCGGTGGTCGTCACGGACTACGCCGGCCTGGGAGCGACGGACCGCCTCCACACGTACGTCAACCGCCTCGACGAAGCCCACGCGGTGCTGGACGCGGTACGCGCCGCCCGCTCCCTGCCGGGCACCTCCGTCACCTCGGCCTCCCGGGTGGGCCTGTTCGGCTACAGCCAGGGCGGCGGAGCGACGGCGGCAGCGGCGGAACTCCAGCCCTCCTACGCCCCCGACATCACCCTGTCCGGCACCTACGCGGGCGCCCCGCCCGCCGACCTGGCCTCCGTCACGAAGGCGATCGACGGGAGTGAACTCGCGGGCGCGCTGGGCTGGTCGCTCAACGGCTTCCTGCAGTCGGACCCGAAGCTGCGGCCGATAGCGGAGGCCCACCTGAACACGGCGGGCAAAGCGGCCCTGGCCGACCTGTCGACGATGTGCGTCGGCGACGCGCTGCTGGGCTACGGCTACAAGAAGAGCACCGCCTGGACGACGGACGGCAAGTCCCTCTCCGACATCGTCGCGGCCACCCCGGCCCTCCAGGCCTTCCTGAACAGCCAGCGCATCGGCACGGCGAAACCGTCGGGCCCGATCCGCATAGCGACAGGGATCAGCGACAACCTCGTCCCCCACGCCCAGGCCCGCCGCCTGGCCGCGGACTGGTGCGCCAAGGGCGCGGACATCACGTACAAACCGGTGCTCCTGCCGAACGTGATCAGCCCGCTCCTCAACCACTTCGCCCCGCTCCTCACCGACCAGGGCAGCGCGGTGAGCTGGCTGACGGCCCGCCTGTCGGGCAAGCCGGCGACCTCGAACTGCGGGACGCTGCCGATCCTGCCCTGAACCCGTCCCTGTCCCCGTCCCTGCCCCCATCCCTGGTGGAGAGGGCGAACGCCTGCCAGGATCAGGCCGTGAACGAGTCTTCGATCAGCACGAAAGTGAACACAGTCCTCGACTGGGTGGGCCCGATCCCGGCCGGTCTCGCGCTCGCGATAGGCATCGACACCTATCGCGACGGCGGGTCCGTGGGCTGGCCGATCGCCGGAGCACTGATGGTTCTGAGCAGCCTCTGGCCGATCTACCGCGGACTGCGCACCCGCAAGGGCAAGGACACCGGGGCGCCGGAGTCAGAGTCCGAAGCCGTGGGCTGAACACCGTGACTGTGAACGGGCCTGCCGGTACGGCGTGAGATCCGGCCGTGTCCTCCTGTCGCCGTACCGGAGACGGCGAGGACGGCGAGAAGGACGAGTGCGGCGGCCGGGCCGAGTACGGTCCACGGGGCCAGTTCCGCGTAGGGCTGGTTCTCCGAGAGCAGGCGGCCCCACTCCGGGGTGGGCGGCTGTTCGCCCAGGCCGAGGAAGCCGAGCGAGGCCAGGACGAGGACCGTGGTGGGCAGCCGTAGCAGGGCGTTGCGCACCAGCGCGGGCAGGGCCGCGGGCAGCAGGTGGTGACGCAGGACGTACGAGGGGCCCGCGCCGAAGGAGATCGACGCGAGCATGTGGCCGCTGGCCCGCTCCTGTTCGAGCAGGGCGGCCGTCTGGGCGGCGTACGGGGTCCAGGCCACGAGGCAGACCGCGCAGGCGGCGCCCCAGACCGACGGGCCGGTCACCGCGGTCGTGAGCAGTCCGGCGAGGACGGCCGGGAGCGTCGAGACCACTTCGGTCAGACCCGCGCCCACCTGGGTCGCCATGCCGATCAGCAGCCCGAGCAGTGCGCTGATCGTCGTCACCGCGAGGGCCACACCGGCGGTACGCAGCGCCCCGTGGCCCAGCCGGGCCAGCAGGTCACGGCCGAGCGAGTCGGTGCCCAGCGGGTGCGCGGCGGAGGGCGGCAGCAGTCGGGCCGCCGTGTCGACGTGCAGGGGGTCGCGCAGCAGGCCGGCCACGACCAGGCTGAGCAGGGCGAGGGCGCAGAAGCCGATGACCCAGGGCAGTGAGCGCGGCCGGGGGAGAACGGGCGGATGCAGGGCGGGCAGCGCGCCGTCCCGCAGGGCCGGCCCGAGCAGCACACGGCGTACGGCCTGGATGAGCAGGCCGGCGCAGACGCCGAGCAGGACCAGGGTCAGCGTCGCGGTCTGCAGTGGCGGCAGATCCTGGGCGATGGCGGCGTCCAGCGCGAGGCGGCCGAGGCCCGGGATGTTGAAGATCTTCTCCACCGCGACGGCCCCGCCGACCAGGGCGACGACGGTCGGCAGGAGCTGCGGGAGCACCCCGGACAGCGCCCGGCGCAGCGCGGTGCGCCCGACCCGGCCGGGCGCGAGCCCGTACGCACGCCACGTCCTCGCCCACGGCTCGTGGAAGGCGGCGGGCAGCGACTGGTCGATCAGCCCGCCGATCATCGCCCCGGAGGGCACGCCGAGGGCGAGCGCGGGCAGCACCATCGACTGCGGCCCCGCCCACCCCTGCGAGGGGAACCAGCCCAGCCACACCCCGCACACCGTCGCGAGCAGCGAGGCGAGCAGGAACTTGGGCAGCGCGGCGAGCACGGCCGCCCCGGTGCCGGCCTTCCCCCGCAGCCGCAGCCGCGAGCCCAGGTAGAGGGTGCGGGCACACACCAGCGCAGCCACCACGGCGGTCACCACGAGCGCGCCGAGCATCAGCGTCACGGACACCGCGAAGGCGGTCGTCACCTGCGGCAGGACGGGATCCCCCGACACCCAGGACGTGCCCCCGTCCCCGTGCGCCAGCCCGTCGAGCCACCGCGCAAAATGCGCCAACGGACCGTCATCGAGCCCCAGTTGCTCCCGTACGACGGCCAACTGCGCCGGGGACGGGTCCTGTTCGGCGGAGCGGGCACGCAGGACAGTCAGCGCGGGGTCGGTGCCGGACAGCCAGGGCAGAAAGGCCACGGCAGTGAGCAGCGCGGCGCCCGCGACGGCACGTCCCGCCGCCGCACGCCATCGCGTCGGAAGACCGTGGGCGCCGGACTGCGTGACACTCACCGCGACTTCGACTCCTACTTACTCCTCCCCCTTCTACCTACTTCAGGCGCGTGTCGACGTTGATCAGGGACCGCTCGCGAGGGTCGAGCAGCACACCCTCGACGTCGGCGGCGATGCCCTGCACGGCCTGCTCGTGGACCAGCGGGACGACGGCGTCGGTGCGCAGGATCTCGGCCTCGGCCCGCATGACCTTCTGCTGCCGCAGTGCCGTGTCGCCCTCCTCGGCGGCGGCCCGGATGGCCTGGTCGACCTTGGTGTCCTTCAGCCCGGCGATGTTGTAGACGCCGTCGCCGGTGTAGTCGCTGGCGAGGTAGGCGACCGCGTCACCGGTGTCGAGGAGCGTGACCCGGGAGAAGACGAGCGCGTCGTACTTGCCCGCGAGGAGATCGGCCTCCATCTGCGTGTACTCCCGCACGTCCTGCTTCACCGTGAACCCGGCCTTCTCCAGCTGCTGCTGCAGAACCGTCGCCGCCTCGGGAAGTTCGGCACGGTTGGTGTAGGTGGCGAGGCGCAGGGTCCTGCCCTTCGTCTCCTCCTTCACCTCTCCGGCAGCCGCGGCCTTCGCCCGACCGGTCACCTCCACACGCTGGTCGGCGGCCCAGGTGACGGCCGGCCCGAACAGTCCCTGGGCGGGGTCGGCGTAGCCGCCGAAGACCGAGTCGACGAGGACACCGCCGTCCACGGCCTCACGGGCGGTCGCCCGCAGTGCGGCGTCGGCGAAGAGCCCGCTCGCGGTGTTGAGGACCAGGCTGTCGGTACGCACCGAGGGCACCTCGTGGCGGACGTTCTCGTCGAGGAGCGTCGCCTGGGCGGTGGGGATCCACTCAGCGATGTCGACGTCGCCGCTGCGCAGGGCGTTGGCGCGGGCGGTGCCGTCGGCTATCCAGCTGACGTCGATGCCGGGCGCCTTGGCCCTGCCGCCCCAGTGGTCGTCGAAGCGGTCGAGGGTGGCGCGGGTCTTCCCGGTGAGCTCGGTGATCTCGAAGGCGCCGGTCCCGGTGCCGACCGGGCTGACGGTGCCGTCCTTGGCGTACGCCTTCGCGGAGAGGATGCCGAGGGCGGGGCTGGCGAGCCGCAGCGGGAGGACCGGGTCCGTGGTCCCGGTGGTGATCGTGACGGTGTCGGCGTCGTCGGCCTTGGCGGTCAGCGTCACGTCGCTCAGGACGCGCGGCTTGGTCTCGGCCTCGTTCGCATGGTCGAGGGCGTTCACGACCGACGCGGCGGTGACGTCGGTGCCGTCCTGGAACGCGGCCTCGCGCAGCTCGAAGACCCAGGTCTTGGCGTCCTTCTGGGTCCACGACTTCGCCAGGGCGGGCGCGGCGACGCCGTCCGCGTCCAGGGCGGTGAGTCCCTCGGCCACGGAGAGCTTGCTGAGCACGGTGGCGTCGTTGCTGTACGGCGACAGCGCCTGCACCGGCGGCACGGCGAGGGCGACCCTCAGCCGACCGGCCGATCCCGCCTCACCCCCGGCACCCGAGCTCCCCTCGTCCGACACGAAGCAGCCGGCCAGCAACGGGCTGACGGCGAGCGCCGCGATGATGCCGCGGGAGGTAGTGCGCATGGTGGTTCCTGTCGTGGGGAGGCAGATCAACCCCCGGCACGGCCGGGGCACGATTAGCAGCATATAAGGCAAGCCTTACCAAACTTTATCCTGGGTGAGTGAAGTCTCAACCATTGGGCCGCCGTAGGGATGCCATGGGTGGGGATCCCGGTCGCACGAATGGCCCGCCCTGAAGTGCCCGGCGGACTGGAGCTGCTTAGCGTCGTCGTGCGAGAAGCACCGCCCGAAAGCACCGCCCCCGAACACCAAGAGCGAGGCACTCCATGGCAGTCGTGATGACCTTCGTCTGGCCCGAGATCACGCCCGACCTGTACGACGCGGTACGCACGAGGGTGCGCTGGGAAGAGGACTCTCCGGACGGATGCGTACTGCACGTGGCCTGGTTCGCCGACGACGGCTTCAACGTCCTCGACATCTGGGAGTCGGAGGAGAAGTTCGCCCAGTTCATCGCCACCAGGATCGAACCCGTACTGAAGGGCGAGCTGGGCGTGAAGAGCGACCCCCAGCCGACCTTCCACCCCCTCTACCGACGCTTCGTCGCCCCGGGCATCAGCGGCGCCGCCTGACGTACGCGCCGAACTCAGCGCCCGTGCCCGTCAAGAGGCGTGCCCATCAAGAGGGGAGATGCCGATGACCGGCTGCGCCGAACTCGTACGCATCGCGGTCATCGGGGACTGCCCCGTCTTCCGGCACGGCATCTCGCAACTCATCGGCACCGCTCCCGACCTCGACCTGATCGCCGCCGTACCGTCGATCGAGAGCGCGGACGGCAGCCTGCGCGGCGCGGCAGTCGTCCTGATGGACCTCCAGCAGTCCGCCCCGAAACTCGCGGCAACGGTGGCGAGGCTACGGAGGGGCGGCCACGCCGTCCTCGTCGTGTCGTCCTCCCCCCAGCTCGACGCGGTCCAGGTGATCCAGGCGGGCGCGAGCGGCTTCCTGAGCCGCGAGGTCGGGGGAGAGGAACTCCTGACGGCGATCAGAGCGGTGGGCGCGGGCGACGGCTACGTATCGGCGCCGGCCAGCCACCTCCTCAGCCGGTCCCCGCACTTCACGAAGCGCGAGCAGGAGATCCTCCGGCTGGTCGCCCACGGCGCGACGGACCACGAGATCGCCGACCGGCTGTCCATCAGCAAGCACACCGTCCAGTCCCACCTCGACCGAATCGGCGAGAAGGCAGGCTCCCGCCGCCGCCCCCAGCTCACCCGACTGGCGGTCGAGCACGGCCTGACAGACCAGGCACCAGAGCTGCCGTGACCAGCCGAGGGTGCGGGCTTGCACTCGGCGCGTCCCATTGCCTGCGGGTGGCACAGGTACAAGCACGTGGGGTGCGCGCCGAGGATGTATGCCGCCCAGGCCTCGTCGGCTTCTGGTGTGCCCGTTCTTGGGTCGGCCGCCACGCCTTCACCGGCAGGCGGTGCGCCTACTCGACGGCTGGAGCAGCCGCCACCGTCATGCTGTCCCAGCCCGGATCGGCGCCGACCATGGTGGGGTCGATGCTGGATTCCTCCGCGACCACCGTCGCCCAACAGTCCCCCCAGGTCGCCCCCCAGTCGCCAGCCAGGTCGCTGTCGGGGTCGAGATCCTCGGGCTTGCCCGCGATGCCGTACGCGTCAAGAAGCCGCCGCTCGACTCCGAACGGTGCCCCCAAAGCCAGTTCCGGGAACTCACTGATCCAGCGCCTGATGATCCGTCCGCGTTCGGCGATCAGCCACGCCTCCCCATCGTTCTGCTCACTGTGGAAGAAGAGTTGGGCTTTGCCGAAGCGCGCGCTCAGCTCTCGGCACAGGTCGGTGACGTGCTGCGTCTGCTCCAGATAGGGCAGGCTGAAGTACGGTCCCACGACCAGAGTCCACCCCTGCATGGGCGGCGTGACAACGACCGTGGAGAACCGCTCCCCCTCGCTGTGCGCCACCTCGTCGATGAGCTCCACACCGTCGGCCCAGGACGTCTTGCGCATATCCGTCAAGCCGAGAACCTTCACGACTTCTGCCTGATCCACGGTTTGGACCGCAAGCCATGAGAGCCAACAGGCTCGTATGAGCGGTGCGGAATCGACTGTCCCCATGGCCTGCATCGTAGGGGCGCAGACACACTCAGCAGCCCCAACCCCACATCAACTGTGCTGCCCCCAGCGCGGTTACCGCTCCAGCACGCCACGCACGTTCACATGGCGGGCAGTTGATACGACAGAACGTACGCGTCGGCGGCCATCACGGTGTCGCACACCTCCACAGCCCGCCCTTCGGTGTCGTAGGCGGTACGGACGAGGTGGATGACGGGCACCCCGGCAGCAAGCCGCAGCATCTTGACCTCAGTGGGCGAGGGCATGCGGGCGCGGATCTCCTCCTCGAAGTGGTCGAGGCGGTGGCCGAGTTCCTCAAGGCGGGCGTAGATGCCGCCGGGTCCGGGGTTGGGTTCGGCGATCGGCGTGCCGCGCGCGATGTCGAGCGGCACATAGGAAGCGGCGAACTCAACGGGCCGCCCGTCCAACAGATACCGCCGCCGCCGAACCAGCACACGCCGTACGGACCCGAGCCGGGCAGAGATGTCCTGGCCGGCCTTCTCCTCCTTGACCTCAAGACTGTCGACCTGCGGATGACTGCCGGCCGCGTCGGCCTCGACGAGGAACGCGGACTTCCCCTCCTCGCGGTGCCGCCGGGCGAACCGGTCGGACGCGAGCCGCCGCACGGGCGGCCGGGGCCGCACGAACACCCCTTTCCCGTGCTCGGCGTGCACGAGCCCCTCCCCCTGGAGAACAGCGAAGGAGTTGCGGACAGTCATCCGGGACACCCCGTAGTGGTCGACCAGTTC